>JAUNJY010000071.1 GCA_030535455.1 bacterium | reverse complement strand
TTTAATATGATTACGTTTGTAAAGAGGTGAAAACATGAGAGAAGGTATCCATCCAAATTACCACCAAGCAAAAGTTACTTGTAACTGTGGTAACGAATTTGTAACAGGATCAACAAAACCAGAAATCCACGTTGAAATCTGTTCTAAATGTCATCCATTCTACACTGGACAACAAAGAGCAGCATCCGCTCAAGGTGCTATTGATAAGTTCAACCGTAAGTACGGTTTAAAACAAGACTAATAATGAAAACGAGGTTGAGGTTATATAATCTCAGCCTTTTTTTTGTTACCCAGGAAACGGGTCTTAGACCTGAAATATAATCAAATAAAAAAGAAAAATGTTCGTGCTGGAAAGTACGAGTTAAAATAGAAATAGTATCGCATTGTTCAAGCTTCTAAGTATTAGGAAAAGTGGGTGATGAGTATATGAGACCAAGTGGGATTGGTGGGCAAGCAGTAATCGAAGGCGTCATGATGAGAAATAAAGATGTTTACGCAGTTGCTGTAAGAAAGCCCAATAAAGAAATTGAAGTAGTAAACCATGACTGCAATAGTTTGACACAAAAAAGTAAGTTCTTTGGCCTTCCAATTGTCCGAGGCGTTGTTTCCTTTGTGGAGTCATTAGTGATTGGAACGAAGATTATCACATATTCGGCATCATTTTATGATGATGAAGAGGCGATGTCCGAAAAGGAAAAAGCAAAGGCAAAGCAAAAAGAAGAAAAGAAAGCAGCAAAAGCTGCAAAGCGTGCGGCTTCTGGTAAGCCACCAGTAGAAGAAAAAGAAAAATCAGATACATTATTTATGGCATTTACGATTACACTATCCATATTATTAGCAATCGGAATATTTATCCTGTTACCGATGGGATTATCCGTATTGCTTGGCAAGGTTGTAAAAAGCAGTTTTGCACTTGGAGTAATCGAAGGGATCCTTCGTTTAGTAATCTTTATGGCATATATCTTCTTGATCTCACAGATGGAAGATATCCAGAGAGTGTTTATGTATCATGGTGCGGAACATAAGACGATTAATTGTATCGAGAATGGATATGATTTAACCGTAGAGAATGTTCGTGTGCAGTCCAGAGAACATAAGCGATGCGGAACAAGCTTCCTGCTATTTGTAATTATCATCAGCAGTATCTTCTTTATCTTCATTCGTGTGGATAATATAATGCTAAAGACGTTAATTCGTTTAATATTGGTTCCTGTCATTGCAGGAGTATCTTATGAAGTAATCCGTCTTGCAGGAAGAAGCGAAAGCAAGTTGGTTGCCGCAATTTCCAGACCAGGTTTATGGTTACAGGGAATGACCACAAGAGAGCCAGATGATTCTATGATTGAAGTTGCCATTGCATCCGTAGAAGCAGTCTTTGACTGGAGAAGCTTCCTTGGCAAGGATAAAGAATAGATTGATAACAAAGGCAAATAATAGTAGTAAATGAGGTATGGGCATGTTAACCTTAGAACAAGTGTTACGAGAAGGAAAAGAAGTATTGGCTTCTGCTTTGATCGAAGAAGCAGATTTAGATGCCTGGTATTTGTTGGAGTATTGTTTTGGGGTAACTCGTGCCACGTATTATATGGATAGGAATGCCGCAGCAGATCCCGAAAAGTATCAGATGTATCTATCTTTGCTTGAAAAGAGAAAGATGAGAATACCATTAAGTCAGATTACGAATAGCAGGGATTTTTATGGCTTCGAGTTTTATGTAAACGAAAATGTACTGACACCAAGACAGGAAACGGAAATTTTAGTTGAAGAAGCGCTCAAGATATGCGAAAATAAGAGTGTTTTAGACGTGTGCACCGGATCAGGCTGTATCATTATTACTTTATCCAAATGCGCTACGTTAACGAAAGCATGCGGAGTAGATATTAGTGAAAAGGCATTAGAGGTTGCAAATAAGAACAAGCAGTTGTTAGAGGCCAATGTCACATTGCTTCAAAGTGATTTATTTAGTAATGTAACAGGTACCTTTGATGTGATTGTATCTAACCCACCGTATATCCCAACGAAAGATATCGATGAGTTGATGCCGGAAGTACGTTTACATGAGCCTATGTTAGCGCTTGATGGAACGGAAGATGGATTAGAGTTTTATAGAAAAATAATTCAAGCATCCCATCAGTATTTAAATGACAATGGGACCATTATTTTTGAAATCGGCTATGATCAAGGCGAGGCAGTAAGCACGCTTTTAAAAGAAGCCGGTTATATAGATGTGAAAGTAATTAAAGATTTAACAGGACGTGACAGAGTAGTAAGCGGTAGACTTCTACAGTAGCGTGCTTGAATGGAGGATTTATAATGTTTGACAAGTTAGAAGATCTGCTAATCAGATACCAAGAAATTATGGATGAATTAAATGAGCCAAGTGTTATCAATGACCAGGCTAGATTCCGTAAGTTAATGAAAGAACAAAACGATTTAACACCAATCGTAGATGCTTACAAAGAATACAAAGATATGAAACAAGGCATCGAAGACAGCTTAGCTATGATCGAAGAAGAAACTGATGAAGAAATGCGTGAGCTTGCAAAAGAAGAATTAAATGAATGTAAAGATCGTGTTACAGAATTAGAACAACACATGAAGATCTTATTATTACCTAAGGACCCTAACGATGATAAGAACGTTATCGTTGAAATTCGTGCAGGTGCAGGTGGTGATGAAGCTGCATTATTTGCTTCTCAATTATACCGTTTATATACAAGATATGCAGAACGTAACCGTTGGAAAGTTGACATGATGAGTGTGAACGAAAATGGTATCGGCGGTTTCAAGGAAGTTGTATTCATGATCTCCGGTCAAGGTGCATACTCCAAATTAAAATATGAATCCGGCGTACACCGTGTACAACGTGTTCCTGTAACTGAATCTGGCGGACGTATCCATACTTCTACAGCAACAGTTGCAATCATGCCTGAAGCAGAAGAAGTTGACGTTGAGATCAACATGAACGACTGTAAATTCGATGTATTCCGTGCTTCCGGTAACGGTGGTCAGTGTGTAAATACAACAGATTCCGCAGTTCGTTTAACACATATCCCAACAGGTATCGTTATTTCCTGTCAGGATGAAAAATCTCAGTTAAAGAATAAAGATAAAGCGTTAAAAGTACTTCGTACCAAATTATACGATTTAGAAATGGAAAAAGCACATAGTGCTGAAGCTGAAGCTCGTAAGAGCCAAGTTGGTACTGGTGATCGTTCTGAAAAGATCCGTACTTACAACTTCCCTCAAGGTCGTGTAACAGATCATAGAATTAAATTAACTCTTCACCGTCTTGATGCAATCATGGATGGAGATATCCAAGAAGTAATCGATAGCTTAATCGCAGCTGATCAGGCAGCGAAGTTAGCTAATATGAACGAAGAAGAATAAGAAATAGAAAAACAGGGCAGGGAGCTTATAAGAGTTCCCTGCCCTGTTTCTTTGCTGAGAAACGAAAGGTATTATGATTGCCCAAACGATCAACGGTTTACATATTTTAGAGAGGTGTTTGAATGCATTCGAAATAAGACCAAGCGTCCTTGCGATATGTGGGCACAGTACTGCCTGACCCAAGGTTAGCTGATTTAGTGGAAGAGACCATAGAGGTTGTATCATTTTCTCAAAATATCATTCAAGAGGAATTAGATGATATTAAAATACAGGGGTTATAGGAGAAAATGAAACAGTGGTATAGGAATGTAAGTACTTACTGTTAAAAATATCCAATATATGTTACTATACTGTTAGACCAATTTAAGGGGGTAATAGAATGATTAGGAATATTGTATTTGATATAGGAAATGTGATGGTGTATTTCCGTTGGCGAGAATTAATGGAAGAGCTTTCATTTTCAGACGATGTGATTGAACGATTAGAACATGGAATGATCATGACAGAGCTTTGGAATGAGCTTGACCGCGGCATTCTTCCAGAAGATGAGGTCATTGCAAAGATGAAAGAAAACAATGAAGGCTTAGAGCATGAAATTGACTTGCTTTTTGCCAATGCAGAACGAATTGTTGAACAATTTGAGTATACACAGCAATGGCTGAATGAGCTAAAAGCACGAGGATACAACTTATACTATCTGTCCAACTACCAAAGATCCTTTTTTGAATGTCATAAGGAGAAGGTATTTCAGTTTTTGCCATTGATGGATGGAGGCGTTGTTTCGGCTTATGTAAAACTATTAAAACCAGACTATGCCATTTATAAGAAGTTACTTACGACCTATGGATTACGAGCAGAGGAGTGTGTATTCCTGGATGATACAAAAGTCAATATAACAGCCGCAAAGGAAGTAGGAATGAATGGAATTGTTTTCGATACATATGAGCAGGCATCCAAAGAATTGGAGAAGATATTAGCTGAAAAATAGGGAAAACATACAGATGTTTATGCAGATTGAAATTAGGATATATTAAGGATATACTTGAACAATTGCTTTCGATAAACTTAAGGGTGACAGGATAATCCTTGAAAACTAAAATTATTTGATGTACAATATGACAATGTTATATTGTATTGTGGCAGGTTTTCCAATAAACAATACAAACTAGTTATGTAAAAATACAAGAGGAATAAGACGATGGATGATATAAAAACCAGTAAACTAACTGTCATGAAAGAGAAAATCATAAAGTTCATTACGAAGAGATGGGATATCTCGACAACACAGATGATCTCATTTGGTTTCTTGGCAACAATCTTAATCGGCTCAATATTATTGACATTGCCGATTGCATCAGCAAATGGGCAGAGGACGGGATACGTAGATGCCTTATTTACGGCAACATCAGCAACTTGCGTGACTGGCCTTACCACAGTGACGACGGCAACGCACTGGAGCTTATTTGGAAAGATTGTAATTTTAATCTTAATCCAGTTCGGTGGTCTTGGTATTGTAACCATTACTACGACTGTTTTACTGGCATTACGAAGAAGAATTACATTAAAGGAACGTCTGTTAATTCAGGATGCCTATAACCTTGATACATTACAGGGCCTGGTAAAATTAACGATTAAGATTTTAAAGGGTACATTCTTGATTGAAGGGATTGGTGCAGTCCTTTATGCTATTCAGTTTATACCTGATTATGGAGTTGTCAAGGGTGCAGGAATGGCGGTATTTACTTCGATATCTGCATTTTGTAATGCGGGAATCGATTTAATTGGGGATGCCAGCTTAATTCCATATCAGACAAATGTTTTAATTAATATAAATACCATGTTATTAATTATTCTTGGTGGTATTGGGTTTCCGGTATGGTGGGACATTATCCATACGGGAGGAGAATTTAGAGCGGGTAACATTAAGAGAGACCGCTTACTAAGTAAATTAGAACTACATACAAAGTTAGTTCTGACAACGACCATTTTTTTAATTTTATCAGGGGCAATCCTTACATTTGCCATTGAGTTTGATAATCCAAATACGATTGGAAATATGAGTATGGGAAACAAGGTATTAGCTTCGTTCTTCCAATCTATAACAACAAGAACTGCCGGGTTTGCAACCATTGCGCAAGAGAATTTTGAGCAAGGCAGCAGCTTTTTATATTTGATCTTTATGTTTATTGGAGGTTCTCCTAGTGGTACGGCAGGCGGTATTAAGACGGTTACCGTAATCGTATTATTTCTATCATTATTGTCAAGCATAAAGAATAAACAGGACGTAGAAGCATTTCATAGAAGAATACCAGATAATTATGTAAGAAAGGCAATTACAGTAACAGGAATCAGTTTATTTGTATTGTTTACAGGAACCCTTTTACTATGTATTACCGAGCAGGCGGACTTTCTAGATATTATTTATGAAAGTACATCAGCAATTGCAACCGTTGGTCTAACACGTGGTGTTACGCCTCAATTAACTGAAATTGGTAAGGTCATTATCATTTTCACCATGTATTTGGGACGTATTGGTCCGATTACATTGGCACTTGCATTTAACGCACGTAAAAAGGATGTTTGTAACTCAAGAAAGTTACCGGCAGATAAGATATTAGTAGGATAGTGAGGAAAGAGTATGCAGAAGAAAGAATTTGTCGTATTTGGTTTAGGTAGATTTGGTGGATCCGTAGCAAAAGCATTAGCGGAAAGCGGAAGCGAAGTCTTAGTAGTAGATAAAGATGAGGAAAAAATTCAGGAACTGGCAGATATCGTAACCTATGCGGTACAAGCAGATGTTTGTGACAGTGAGACAATTGCCTCATTAGGAATTGGAAACTATGACGCAGCCATTGTTGCAATTGGACAAAGTCTTGAAGCAAGCGTTATGATCACCATTTTAGCAAAAGAATTGGGAGTACCTTTTGTATTAGCCAAAGCAAGAAATGAAATTCATGCAAAAGTGCTTAAGAAAGTGGGCGCAGATCGTATCGTATTTCCTGAAAAAGAAACAGGTATCCGCATTGCCAATAACTTAGTACAGGGCAATCTATTTAATGCAACAGAACTCTCAGAGACAACTTCTATTATGGAAGTCGATGTTCCTGCGAGCTGGGGCGGACATTCTCTAAGAGAGCTTAACCTTCGTCAAAGTTATAAGGTCAATGTAATTGGCTTAAAGCATAATGGCAAAGTAGATATCAATATGGACCCTGATGAGTTATTAACTGAAAATGATACGTTAGTGGTAATTGGTAATAATGAAGTGTTAAATAAGTTAGCAAGCCAAAAGAGTAGTTTATAATCCTAGTTTAGATTGAGAGTATATAGAGATGATTAGTAGCAGCAGTAATGCAAAAGTAAAGCAAGTAGTCCTTTTAAAGAAGAAAGGTAAGGCTAGAAAAGAAAAGGGTGCCTTTCTTGTAGAAGGAATTAAGATGGTTGAAGAAGCATATGAGTATGGCATCTTAGAAGCTTATGTATCAGAAAGTGCCGAAGAGGAATTAAAGAAGGCCCATGGAAGCTTTTTAAATAAGTTAGACTATGAGTTAGTGGCAGACAAGGTATTTGCTGAAATGAGCGATACCATTACACCACAAGGCATCCTTGCCGTTGTAAAGATGCCTTCCTATCAGGTTGATGACATTATTAAATCTGAACATGCTCATGTGATGGTATTGGAGAATTTACGTGATCCTGGAAACCTTGGTACGATTTTACGTTCAGGAGAAGGTGCCGGCGTGACAGGCGTAATTCTTTCTAAAGAATCTGTAGATATATTTAATCCAAAGGTAATCCGTTCTACAATGGGCTCCATCTTTAGAGTGCCATTCTGTTATGTGGAAGATTTGGCCTCAGTAATTGGAGAAATGAAACAAAACGGCATTACATTATATGCTGCCCATTTAAAAGGAACAGATAATTACGAAGCCTTTGACTATGAGAAATCTTGTGGTTTCTTGATTGGAAATGAAGCTAATGGTTTATCTGATGAAATATCAAAAGAGGCAGACTGCTTAGTAAAGATTCCAATGGCCGGAAAAGTAGAATCTTTAAATGCAGCAATGGCAGCTTCAATCCTTATGTTTGAAGTAGCAAGGCAAAGAAGAAACTAAAAGGTATTTACAAAGAGGACTAGGCATTCCCTTAGTGGGGAGTTCCTAGTCCTCTTGCGATTAAGTATCCATTGTATTGGGAATAATTAAGTAAGCTTAAAGAAATATTAGAATCATCTTAGAAAAACCCAAAACCATTGAATTTACAGGTTTATCTGTTACAATTGAGTTTAGAAGAACTTGTAATCCATTTGCACAGAAGGAACATCTGCGGGATATGGTGATAAGTAGAAAGGGGAAATTGTATGGAAGCTGAATCAATTGCGTGGCTCATTTTGCTATGTCTATTCTTACTTATTGAGATTGCGACCTTAGGCCTTACAACAATATGGTTTGCTGGAGGAGCATTAGTAGCATTTATTGCTGCAGTATGTGGACTGAACGTGGTCGTGCAAATTATAATTTTCTTTGTCTTATCTATTATACTTTTAGTGTTTACAAGGCCATTGGCAGTAAACTACTTTAATAAAAGTCGTGTAGCTACTAACACAGAAAGCTTGATTGGAGCAGAGGCTAAAGTTGTAGAGACAATCAATAACATTGACAATGCTGGTGTTGTTAACTTAAATGGACTTGATTGGACGGCTAGAAGCGCAGACAATCAAATTATACCTGTAGGAAGCATTGTAAGGATTGTAAAGATTACAGGCGTTAAGGCAATCGTTGAGATTGAACATAAAGAGAAACAAGAGAATAATGAAAACCAAAATTAGGAGGATGATTAGATTATGCCATCAGTACCAGTAATTATTTTAATCGTATTTGTAGCAATTATATTATTACTTTTAGCAACTTGTGTAAAGGTAGTACCACAAGCTCAAGCATATATTCTTGAGCGACTTGGAGGATATCAGTCAACATGGGGTGTTGGTCTTCATATTAGGATTCCATTAATTGACCGTGTTGCAAAGAAGGTGCTATTAAAAGAACAAGTAGTTGACTTTGCGCCACAGCCAGTAATTACAAAGGATAACGTAACAATGAGAATTGATACGGTAGTATTCTTCCAGATTACAGACCCTAAGTTATTTGCTTATGGTGTAGAAAATCCTATTATGGCAATTGAAAACTTAACAGCAACTACATTAAGAAATATCATTGGTGATCTGGAGTTAGATGAAACACTTACTTCTCGTGAAATCATCAATACAAAGATGAGAGTTTCCCTTGATGTTGCAACAGATCCTTGGGGTATTAAAGTTAACCGTGTTGAACTTAAGAACATCATTCCACCAGCAGCTATCCAGGATGCAATGGAGAAACAGATGAAGGCAGAACGTGAACGTCGTGAAGCAATCCTTATTGCAGAAGGTGAAAAGAAATCTGCAATCCTTCGTGCAGAAGGTAAGAAACAATCTGCAATTCTGGAAGCGGAAGCAGAAAAAGAAGCTGCAATCCTTCGTGCTCAAGCTAAGAAAGAAGCTACAATCCGCGAAGCTGAAGGTCAGGCAGAAGCTATCATGTCAATTCAAAAAGCAAACGCAGATGGTATTCGTTTCTTAAATGATGCAGAACCAACAGGAGAGGTTTTACAATTAAAGAGCTTAGAAGCATTTGTAAAAGCTGCAGATGGTCAGGCTACAAAAATTATTATCCCTTCCGAAATCCAAGGCATTGCTGGTCTTGTAAAATCAATTACTGAGGTTGGTAAGGATAAATAAGAAGTGTCGAATAAAATTGAATTAGAGTGAAAATAATAAGAAGTAAGTAGGATGGGTTATAAATACGGTAATCTGCCCTACTTATTTTCTATATTTTAGAAAAAATTAATCATTTTGACACTAGATAATCTAAAGAAAAGTAGTTATAATAGCAATGCAACATGATAGAGTATATCTATAGAAGAGAAAAATATAAATTGATCAAATAGTTTCACATAAGTATTTGATCATTATGAAAGGGTAAGAAGCATGCAGAAGGTAAAAAAGTTAATACAATCACCACTTATGCTGATTGTGTTTATGACTATCAAACTGGTAACCTACTACAGCTTAATCGATGTTACATTGACAAGGAACTTCCTTGCACTTGGAAGTATACTGATTTTATTATTACTGTTCTTTGATTTTGCAACTAGTAAGCTGAAGCATAAATCTATTCTGTTTTTGATATTATATACCGGTTTCACAATACTTATGTTTTCTGATACCATGTATTTTAACTATTACAATCAGACCGTATCAGTAAAGCAGCTTTGGCAGGCTAGTAATGTAGCTAAGGTACCAAGTAGCTTTATTGCAACATTAATTCCAGCAAGTTTTATCTTATTATTAGAAATCCCATTTGTATTTCATTATTTCCGCAAATATAGTGCAGTATGGATTGAAAAGTATAAGATTACTCGCAAGCTGGTAAAAAGATGCCGTTATGCAATCGTGTCCCTAATGCTTTTAATTGCAATTAATCCATTAGGTGCTCATAACTTTATTAAAATTAACACGGTAGAGTTCTTTACTAACCATGTGAACGATCTGGTTTGTTCCGTAATGAAGGATGTAAGCGCTTCAAGTGTTGATGAAGAAGAAGTTATGCAGGAAGTAAACCAAGTTGCTGAAAACAGCAGCAGTACAAACTATAAAGGCATCGCAAAGGGCAAAAACCTTATTGTAATTCAGGTTGAGTCATTACAGAATTTTGTAATCGGTGCAAAATACAATGGAAAAGAAATTACGCCAAATTTAAATAAGTTAATCGGAACAGATTCCTTATATTTCGATCACTATTATTCGAATATTGGTAAAGGTAATACAGTAGATGCAGAGTTTTCTACATTAAACAGTCTTTATCCTGTAATTGATCGAGAATGTTATAGCTTATATGAAGATAATACTTATAACGGATTACCTTGGTTAATGCGTGAACAAGGGTATTACTCCTTTGCTGTACATGGATACTACGGAAGCTTTTGGAATCGTGAGAATGCATATCCATACCAAGGGTTCCAACAGTTCTATAGTGAGGAAGATTTAGATAGCACAGAACAAATCGGTCTTGGTATAAGTGATAAGTCGATGTTTGCACAGGCAGCAGACATTATTGTAGAACAAGATGAACCATTCTTTGCATTTTTAAATACACTTACGAATCATCATCCATATGAATTAGATGAGTCAGAATATCTGCTTGAGTTAGATGAAGAAGATGAAGGAACTATGTTTGGCAGATATTTAGAAACGGTTGCATATACAGATGCAGCAATCGGTGAGTTCATTGAGGATCTAAAAGCCAAAGGTATTTACGATAATACAGTAATCGCACTTTATGGTGATCATCATGGCCTTAATGCAACAATGAGTGAAAATAAGACACGTATGACAGAGTTCTTAGGAAAAGAGTATGATTTTGATGAGATGTTTAAAGTCCCATTGATCATTCATGTTCCTGGAAGTGATCTTGAAAAAACAGTAAGCATGACAGGTGGACAGATTGATTTCTTACCAACAATTGCGAACTTATTCGATATAAACATTCCTCAGCCTTACATTTTAGGACGAGATTTGTTAAATTCAAAAGATGGATTTGTAGCCTTTACCGTATATTTATTTGAAGGCTCCTTTGTAAAGAACAATGTAATGTTTGAAATATCCAGAGAGAAACTATTCGATGGAAGCCGGGCTTGGAATATAGATACCGGGGAAGAATTAGATATCTCGGATTATGAGGATGATTACAAGCAGGCAATTAAGTTAAAAGACTCGTCTCAGTATATCTTAAAAAATGATTTAATGGCTTCTATGTTTGATCATAATAAGACAATCAAGAAGGACGAGGAAGAGACTGAGCCAACAGAGACAAATTATCCAGTAGATACTTTAGATTAGAATTCATGATATTAACAGCCAGTATGTATATTCATACTGGCTGTTAGCTTGTCGACATAGTCGACAAGCTTTGGATGAAATCAGGATTTCATCCAGTGTCGAAGGAGATGATTAGTGCTCATTCGTGCAAGTCCTTATGAAACAGGACCTATTCGCGCTAATCCGATATCCGAAAAGCGCGGTTTCCGAATATCGATTCCAATGAAAACCTAGGTTTTCAAACTTTCCTTTAAGTAGTGCGCTGAAGTAAATGAAAGTGATTATTTGTCTATAGTCAAATAGCCAGTATGTATATTCATACTGGCTGTTTTGTGTTTTTAGAGAAAATATCTACAATCATTAAGGGGACTAGAATGATTTTTTATGAAACGGTTGACAAAACCAAAATTTAGAGTTAATGTATAAATAGTCACATATATGAATAAATATACTTACATAGAAAGGAAGTGTAAATATGAATTTAAAGGGCAGAAGTTTTTTGACTTTAAAGGATTTTACACCAGAAGAAATTAACTATTTCTTGGAATTGGCAGCAAAACTAAAGGCGGATAAGAAAAAGGGAATTACGCACAATACGTTAGCTGGAAAGAATATTGCACTTATTTTTGAAAAACCATCAACAAGAACCCGCTGTTCTTTTACGGTAGGATGTGTTGATGAAGGCGCTCATCCAGAGTATTTAGGAAAAGGGGATATTCAGCTTGGGAAGAAAGAAAGTGTGGAAGATACTGCGCGTGTCCTTGGCAGAATGTTCGATGGAATTGAGTTTAGGGGATTTAAGCAGGAGCATGTTGAAAAGTTAGCAGAATACAGTAAAGTTCCTGTATGGAATGGACTTACAGATACATATCATCCAACACAGATTTTAGCTGATTTGCTAACGATGGAAGAACATTTCGGAAGACTGAAAGGGCTTAACTTTGTGTATGTTGGAGACGGAAGAAATAATATGGGCAATAGTCTTATGATTGGATGTTCAAAAGTCGGTGTCAACATTACGATCCTTGCACCTAAGAGTCTATGGCCAGAGGATGCGCTTGTAAATGAATGCAAGCAGTATGCAAAAGACTCTAATGCCACAGTTACAATTAGTGATGATGTGGAAGCAGTAAAGGGAGCAGATGTTATTTATACTGATGTTTGGTGTTCTATGGGGGAAGAGGATAAGGCTGCAGAACGTGTTGCGTTATTAAAACCATATCAAGTAAATAAACAGTTAATGAATAAGACAGGGAAAACAGAAACCATCTTTATGCACTGCCTTCCAGCAGTAAAAGGAAATGAAGTAACGGAAGAAGTCTTTGAGGAACATGCAGATGTTGTCTTTGATGAAGCAGAGAATCGTATGCATACCATTAAGGCTGTTATGGTAGCGACCTTAGGAAATAAAGAGTTAATCTAAATAAGATTGTAAAGTGAATAAAAACAAAGAGCTAGGAAAGATATGAGTTCCTGGCTCTTTTTGAAATTACTATTAAATTTATATGAAAAGAACCTAATATTGGAATTTTTGTGATATACTGTTAAAGTGAGGCAATTTCATAATTAACTTTTCATTGGTATTAGTAGTAGTGTTCAAATTAACTATGAAATGATCTTACAATACATAGAAAGAAAGGAAGAGTGTATATGACAGAGAGTAATGTAAAGATTGATCATCACATTTTAGATCTGGCAGATAAGTGCCAAAAGAATTTTAAGATTGATCAAAGCCTATATGAAAAATATGAGGTAAAACGGGGACTTCGTGATATTAGCGGTAAGGGTGTATTAACAGGACTTACAGAGATTTCAGAAATTCGTTCCTATTCTATTGTGGATAGTGATATGATCCCTTGCGAAGGAAAGTTATTTTATCAAGGTGTTGATATCGAGGATTTGGTAAAAGGATTTATCAAAGAAGACCGTTTTGGATTTGAAGAGACCGTATATTTATTGCTATTTGGAAAGTTACCTAATAAAGAACAGCTAGAATCCTTACAAGAGATTTTGGCTACTTATCGAGAACTTCCTACAAGCTTTGTACGGGATATTATTTTAAAAGCACCAAGTCCAGATATGATGAATACATTAGCAAGAAGCGTACTGACCTTATATTCTTACGATGATAAGGCAGACGATACGTCGATTCCCAATGTTCTTCGTCAATGCTTGCAGTTAATTGCGCTGTTTCCATTACTATCCGTATATGGATATCAAGCATATAGCCATTATCACGATGGCAATAGTTTATTTATACATAGCCCAAAACCAGAGCTATCAACGGCAGAAAACATATTACATATATTAAGACCGGATAGCCAATTTACAAAGTTAGAGGCAAAAATTTTAGATCTTGCATTGGTATTGCATGCAGAGCATGGTGGTGGTAATAATTCTAGTTTTACAACCCATGTCGTATCCAGTTCAGGAACAGATACATATTCAGTTATTGCTGCTAGCCTAGGTTCCTTAAAAGGACCAAAACATGGTGGTGCCAATATCAAAGTTGTTAAGATGTTTGATGATATGAAAAAGAGCGTAAAGGATTGGGAGAATGAGGATGAAGTAAGACAGTATCTGGTCGACCTGCTTAATAAGAAAGCATTTGACAAGGCAGGACTGATTTACGGAATGGGGCATGCAGTTTACTCCATTTCAGATCCTAGAGCAAGCGTGCTTCGAAGCTATGTAGCATCATTATCCGAAGAGAAGGGATTCCAGAAGGAATATAAATTGTATTCTTTAGTGGAACGATTAGCCCCACAAGTAATTGCAGAGGAACGAAGAATTTACAAAGGCGTTAGCGCCAATGTGGATTTCTATAGTGGATTTGTATATAGTATGTTAGACCTTCCATTGGAACTATATACTCCGATTTTTGCCATTGCACGTATCGCCGGATGGAGTGCGCATCGATTAGAAGAACTGATTAACTGTGGTAAGATTATTCGTCCAGCATATAAAAGTGTGGCTCCACATCAAGAATATATGGAGTTGAATAATAGAAAATAAAAAAACGATACCTATGTCAACATCGGTTGGTATAGGTATCTTTTTTTGAAGAATTGTGGTATAATCTAAAAAATATTGTACGGGAGTGCGACACAAATGAAAACTCAGATTTTAAAAATGTTAAGAATGTGTAAATCTTATGTATCTGGTCAGGAAATGTGTGAAGAATTAGGCGTTTCTAGGACTGCAATATGGAAATGTATGCATCAGTTGAAAGAGGAAGGGTATACTATAGAGGCAATTTCCAATAAAGGGTATTGCTTGATGGGAAGCCCCAATACGATTACGGATTATGAAGTGAAGAGCAGGCTGTTATCCTTAGGCATAATTGACGAACTTCTATACTATGAGGAAATCGACTCTACCAACAATAAGGCAAAGCAATTAGGAAATGAAGGCGATCAAAGACAGCTTTTATTACTTGCGGACGTGCAGACTGCTGGCAGGGGACGAAGAGGGCGAAGCTGGTCCAACCCAAAGGGAACCAATATTGCCATGAGTTACAAGCTTCATCCAGAAATTGCGCCACAGAATGCATCTAGAATTACCTTAGTTGCGGCATTGGCGCTTGTAGAAACTATAAGACAAGTGACCGGATTAGAGGCAAAGATTAAATGGCCAAATGATATCGTTATTAATGGACATAAGGTCTGTGGCATTTTAACAGAAATGAGTAGCGAGTCTGACTTTATTCACTATGTCGTTGTTGGAATTGGCATAAATGTGAATGGAGAAGAATTCCCGGAAGAAATAAAAGAGATTGCTACTTCCTTGTTTTTGCAAGGAGAAGAAAAAGTGGACCGTGCAGCAATTGTTGTTGGAGTAATAAAGGCATTTGAGAAGTATTACAAGCTGTTTTTAGAAACAGAGGACCTTACCAGCATGATGGACCAATACAATTCGTTTTTGGTTCACAACGGACACCAGGTTAAAATTATAAATGGTACAGATACCTTAGATGGTGTAGCAGAAGGCATTAATAAAAAAGGAAGTCTGCTTGTTCGTCTAAGCGATGGAACACTAAAAGAAGTGATTTCAGGAGAAGTATCAGTACGTGGAATATATGGCTATGTATAGAAAGAGGTAATTTATGAATCAAGAAAATGTAGTGTTATGCGCATCTAGCTCTTATGAGCAAAAATATTATTTCAATCAGGAGTTTGCACAATTACCGGCATCCATTAAAGATGAACTGAAAATCATGTGTGTACTGTTCACAGAGGATGTAGGTGGTGTTCTGGAATTAGTATTTGATGAAGATGGCACATTACTATTTAATGTATCCAGCGATGAAGGTGATTTATTATATGATGAAATCGGAAGCGCGCTTAAAGTGAAAAAGCTTCAGCTTGAAAAAGTAGAATTATTAGAAGCTTTAGAACTATTTTATAAAGCATTTTATTTAAATGAGGATATCCAACATGTAATAAACAAAGAAAGGGAGTAGTTTACTATGGTACGTCACATCGTAATGTTTGAGTTCTTAAAAGAGGCAGAAGGAAAAACTGCCACACAGAATGCAGTAATTGCAAAGGACAAGTTATTAGCTCTAAAAGAAAAGATTGGTTTTATTCGCCGTTTGGAAGTTGGAATTAATGATGGCGAGGCAGATGAAACAAACTATACCTTATGTCTGACAGCAGACTTTGACAGCTTTGATGACTTAGATACTTATGCAGTTCATCCAGAACATTTAGAGGTGGCGGCATTTATAGGACGAGTGCGCTTAAGCAGAGCGTGCGTAGACTACGAGATATAAGAGGATAGAGATATGGTACTTGTAATTGATATAGGAAATACAAATATAACATGTGGTGTATTTGAAGGGGACGATCTTAAGACAACCTTTCGATTGACTACAAAATTACAAAGGACATCGGATGAATACGGTGTATTTATCTGTGAATTACTTCGAGTGAACAATATTCATATTGAAGAAATTGAGCAGGTACTGATTTCTTCAGTTGTACCGAATATAAACTATAGCTTCCAAAATGGCATTATTAAATATATTGGCAAGAAACCTCTTTTAGTTGGAGCAGGTACAAAGACAGGAATTAAGATTCAGATTGCTAATCCAAAAGAAGCCGGTCCAGACCGTATTGTTGATGCAGTTGGCGCGTACAACCTTTATGGAGGCCCTGTATTAGTCATTGATTTTGGTACTGCAACGACCTATGACCTGATTACAGAAGACGGTGCATTTATTGCAGGTGTTACAAGTCCGGGAATTAGAATTTCTGCCAATGCATTATGGAAAGATACTGCCTCTTTACCAGAAATCGAAATTAAAAAGCCAGATACAATACTTGCAAAGGATACAATTACAAGTATGCAGGCAGGCTTAGTGTATGGATATATTGGCCAGACAGAGTATATTATCCGTAAGATGAAGGAAGAAGCAGGAATTTCTGATATGAAAGTAGTTGCAACTGGCGGACTTGGCAAGATGATTTCAGATGAAGTGGAAGAAATTGATATTTATGACCCAATGTTAACCTTAAAAGGATTAAATATCA
>JAUNJY010000070.1 GCA_030535455.1 bacterium | reverse complement strand
CAAATGAAATCTTACATTCACTCCAGCGCACTGCTTAGAGGAAAGTTTGAAAACCGTAGGTTTTCATTAAAATCAATATCCGGAAACCGCGCTTTTCGGATATTGGATTAGTGCGAATAGGTCCTTATTTTTAAGGACTTGCACGAGTGAGCACTAATCGTTTCCTTCGGCACTGGATGAAAGCCTGATTTCATCCAAAGCTTGGCGACTTTGTCGACAAGCTGCAAAGGCATCCCTAAAAAGGATGCCTTCTTTCTCTTACTTTTTATTTTTTCTTTGTCTTCACACTTTTTACAGAAGACATTTCTCCATTATATGTTTTACCATCAATCTTCTTGTAAGCCATAACTTTAAATTTATAAGTCTTATTCTTACTTAACTTAGTAAGCGTAACTTGGTTATTTCTAACCGTCTTATATAGTTTATAACCTTTCTTCTTGCTGTCATAACGGTATACCTTATAACCGGTAACTCCGCTCTGCTTCTTCCAAGATAATTTTAAAGATGTCTTTTTAATGCTGTTTGCCTTTACACTGGTTACTTTCTTAGGCGTTACGATTACAGCACATTTTGCGCTAACTTTGCTTCCATCTTTGGCAACTGCATAAATATAAGCTTTGCCAGCACCTACAGCTGTTACCTTGCCGTTTGAAGAAACTTTGGCAACCTTGCTATTGCTACTCTTCCAAGTAACGGATTTAACCGTTGCATCCTTCGGCGTAATAGAAGTAACTTTTAACGTCTTAGTTTTTCCATTTACTAAAGTGACCTTTGTCTGATTTAATTTGATTGTTTTCACCTTTATCGTATTAACAGTAACCTTGCATGTTGCTTTCTTGTTTCCGTCCTTCGTTATAACTGTAATTATAGCTGTTCCTGGTGCAACTGCCGTAACAAGTCCATCCTTAACAGTTGCAACTTTTTTATTGCTTGTAGTCCAAGTCACATTCTTATTTGTTGCATTGACTGGCAAAATAGAAGCGGTTAATTTAACCATCTTTCCTTTTGTCAAGGTTGCACTTGTCTTATTTAAAGTTACTTTTGCCACGGCAACCGTCTTATCTGTATCCTCTGTTGCTGTGCTTAAATCCTTCAATGGCGAGGCACTGATGATCTGCCCATTTTGATCCACCTTCTTTAGATCTGCATCGCTGAGCTTTACTGTCTTAATCTCGTCAAATGTTACGCTTCCACTTACTTTGTAGCTGCCATCCTCTTCTTTCTGTCCTGTATAGTTATCAGGAACAGAATTGCACCAAACTGCAAATTTGGTAATATTACTTGGATCAAACGTTCCATTTTGCTTTCCCTTAAAGGAGGAAAATGGAATAGTAACATACTGAGCCTTTGTTCCTTTTACAAAATCCGTCAAATATGCTTCAAACTCTTCTCCGTTTGACACAAACTGAAGTACCAGTTTCTGTCCATTTCCATCAGGTTTCACCCACATAGAGAATGCATTGTAAGCAGAATAATTGGTATTGGTAAGAGCCTTTCCTACGCCTGTCCATACTTCTGTTCCTTTATAGCTAAGGGTATAATTAAATGCACCGCCATAAGAGCCGCTTATTTTATTACTACTGTCAAGATTAAAGGAGCAGGTACAGTTTGCTGCAGAATTTGGTGTTCCATAGGTGCTTGACAGCAGTGCATCATTTCCATGATAAAACTCAAAATCATCAATGCTATACGCTGGTGCAACATCCTTTTCCTTATTAAAGCTGATAAACTGAGCATTGGTAATAATAACTCCATCTGCAACTACAGAAATAATGCCCACATCTGTCTTTCCAATCGTATTTAACGTAGTAGCGTCAAGTGCAGACTCATACAGACCACTGCTGCCCTTTGTTGCATTTAACGTAATTGCTTTAGATGTATCCGATGCCTTAATTACAAACTGCACTTGCTTTGCATTCTTGATATTTGCTTTTAACGTGGTAGGAGCCAAAATGACTGCGTAATCCTTTGGCGTAACAAGATAACCGCTTGGATTTGCATAAGACTCTTCATCTACCTTCTTACTTGCAGCTCCGTTCTCCCCATAAAAATTAGTTCCGTTGGCAAAGATTGAAGCTTCATCATTATAGAAATCAATAAAGTCATTGATCAGCTGTTGGCCTAACGTATCATTATATTTATAAGGCACGAAGAAATTTGAGTCATCAAAGTTTGCCCAAACCATGTAATATGGCATATTGGTCTTCTTTGCTACCTCCATTACCTTTGTATACCAGTCATGACCTGCAATTGGATTTTCTGTAATTGCAAGGCCATTAAAATCACCATTGGATCTAGTTACTCGACAACCGGTTTCTGAAATGGCAGGTATCTTATCATGACTCTTTGCAATGTTTGCAACCACATTGCAGCTCTGCTCTAAATTATTAAAGAAGTCTGCATTAAACTCTGCAGGATAGCTGTTGTAATCGTCATAATAATCAAAGGCAACAATATCGATATATTCATCGCCAGGATATCTCTCCAAATACTCTTCTTCTGAAGCAAGCGGCCCATTTGGAGAATACACGTATAACAGATTATGTACGCCTTTTTCTTCTAGATAATCCACCATATAGCGATAGATTGCTTTATAAGATTCCACACTGGTCGTAGATCCCCACCAGAACCAGCTTCCATTATTCTCATGAAATGGGCGGAATAATATAGGTACATTTTCATTTTGAAGTTCCAACGCATAATCTGCAATCATATCAAGGTATGCATTATAGACATCGTTATAAGCACCGCCTTCTAAGATCTGATCTGCGCAATTATTGGAGCAGTCTTTAGACTCTGAAAAGTCACATGCCGTAAAATCATAAGTTCCATCTGCATTCTTTACAATCTTTTTATTTGTAAAGTTTGGCATATGGGCCGAAAGTGTTACTATTGCTCCATTTTCATAACCCTTCTTGGATGCAGCAACCGATAATTCCAGTGCCTCTTTTTGTGTTTTTGCACTTGTCTCGCATCCAGAGAGTGCCAAACTGTCAATTCCTACGATTGCAGGCAAAGTCCCTACCATGTCTTGTACGTCAGACGTCGTTCCATTATCACGTACTGAACGGAATGTTGCATTCTGATGTCCAAATAACACCTGATCATTTTCCATTAAGGATTTTAAGTAAGATGCCAATGCCGTAGTCTCACCAGTAGCCTTACCATCAACCAGCTTTACCTTGCTAACCATGTCAGAAATGTCTGCAGTATCTGTAGTATCCTTTGCCTTAGATGTAATCTTTACATAATTTTCGGTAGCATCTGCCTGGGATATGGTGATATCGTCAATATAGACAGTTCCTTTAAAATCAGTATTTTGACCGACAATTCCAAGTGTCAAAGATGATAATGGTTTCTCATCTGGCTTAAATGCTACTTTAACGATTGCTGACTTATTCCCATTTCCTAACGACTCTATGGAGCTTGTCACAAGTTCTGCCTGCTTATTTATAATTTCAGAAGAATCCTCTGATGCTCCAAACACCTTGGCAGCAAAAGCAAACGTTTCAGGATATGTAATACGGAAGGAGATCACATTGTAGTTACTTACATCAATTCCCTGCTCGAAACTCTTCTTAATCTTTGCTTCACTCCAGCCCGTCGTGGCATTTGCAGAGTAATCTAATTTTAATGCCAGGCTCTTTCCCTCTTGGTCATAAGACACCTCTGGCTTTTCAGCCCTTGTTTGTGAATTTGCATTACCATTGGAGTACTCATAGCCTGCTTCAGCTTCCCATCCTTCTAAATCAGTTGCAAAGGCACCTACTACGGTTGGATCCTGTGGTGTTAAAATAGCCTCTTGTTCCTTCGTAATCTTTACTTCACTAAATGTAATAGCCCCTGTAAATTTTGCTCCTACTGCACGGAGTAAGAGAGACTGCATACTTCCCTCTTGATCAAAGGTAAGAGTTGCCTTTGACGAATAGGTTCCATCACCATTTTCAGTAAAGTCTGCTTGAGAAAACTGTGGCCAGCCAGCCTTTATCAAAGTATCCCAGTTATTCTCCTGCTGGAATTGATCTGCCTCCAGCTTGATATACCCATCTTTTAATGACTCATAACCCTGTTTGGTAATTGTCATGGTAAATGACAGTTTAGAATCAGCCGGTATCTTGCTTTGGTCTCCTGCAAAAGAAACCTGCCCCGGAGTATTCCAGTCCTCTCCTTCTCCAAATGCCAATTCAGTAGTGGATACACTTTCTTTACTTTCCCATACAAGACTTTCTTGTGCCGCATAGACCACTGTTGGTGAATTCAGTCCTGGGTAATCTGTAAAGGTGTAAGATACTGTGAGTACAGTTGCAAGCCCCATTGCAATCATACGTTTACGTATTACTTTTTTCATACGTCCTCTCCCTTCTTTAACTTAAATAATTAATTAATTTGTTATTTGTGTCAATTAATTTAAGTAATAACCAAGTTAAATTAATTATATTTCATAAGGGATTATTTTACAATTGCTTGTAAGCTAATTTATAACGGATTTATGCCAAATATAAGACTACTTTTTTATGCATTATTATTGTTCTAGATCCATGCTCACAATCACAGTGTCTTTTTCGTCAAGCCAGTCCGAACTTTGACTGCTTAACAGGCTCCAGGATACCTCGTGGAATGTGATATCTTTTCTGTTTGTCAAAACTAAATACCAGCTGTCACTAGCTGCACCGTTATCTCTTCCTGTAATTCCACTTTTGTTTCCACCGCTGGTTCACTATATTTGCTACATGCACTAAACATCAAACAGCTTGCAGATAACAATACTATCACTACTTTTCTCTTCATCTTGTTATTTCTCCTTTTCACATTCAAATCAAAGTAAATACACCTGTTAGTTTTCCGTCTTTTAAACCTGCTACCAATTAAAATAGGAGATTTTAATCGACATGGCTCTGCCGTATCAAAATCTCCTATTTCTTATAATTTTAATTTATTCGCAGTTAATCTGATATGCATCCTCCGCCTTAAACAGCTCATAACCATTGTTAACCAAAGTATTTACTGCTTTTTCAGTATCGCTTGTCTTAACAATCAAAGATGCATTTTCTCCGGTTGCAAGAGTATACATATATTCTACTGATAAATCAGCTGCCACGATGTCATTTAACACGTTCTTTAACTGACCAATCTTGTGAGGCAGCTTAATTGCAATGACATCGGTAAGCATTGCAGAAAACTCTGCGTCCTTTAGTACTTGCTTTCCCTTTATCGGATCGGAAACGATCAATCGAAGCACGCCATATTCTGCAGTATCCGCAAGACTTAAAGACACAATATTAATCTCATTCTTGGCAAGGGTCTCTGTTACTTTCTCAAGACGTCCTTCACGGTTTTCAATAAATACTGATAATTGTTTAATCACCATGCAATCACTCTCCAATCTTTAACTTCCATTTGCTATATAAGCTTACGTTTATCAATGACACGTTTTGCTTTCCCTTCACTACGCTCAATGGTCTTAGGTTCCACAAGCTTTACTTTGGCCGCAATACCTAATGCCTGCTGCAGTGTATGTGCAATCTTATTTGTAAGTCCTTCTAATTTACGGATTTCATCAGAGAAGAAACGTTCTTCCACTTCTACTAGCACTTCTAGTGTATCCAGATTATCGATACGGTCTACGATTAATTGATAATGAGGGCTTGTCTCACCCATTTCTAGAAGGGCACTCTCTACCTGGGAAGGGAACACATTGACACCACGGATAATCAGCATATCATCCGAACGGCCTTTAAATCTGGAAATTCTGGCAAATGTACGTCCACATTCACATTTTTCATATGTGATGCTTGTTAAATCCTTGGTACGGTAACGGAATAAAGGAAGTGCTTCCTTGGTCAATGTTGTAAATACCAATTCACCCGTTTCTCCAGGAGCACATGGCTTGCATGTTTCCGGATTGATTACTTCTGGCAAGAAATGATCTTCCCAAATATGTAAGCCGTTATGGCATTCACAGTCTGCTGCCACGCCAGGTCCCATTATTTCACTTAATCCATAAATATCATGGCAAGTAATGTTTAGCTTATGCTCGATTTCACGACGCATATTTTCTGTCCATGGTTCCGCACCACAGATTGCCTTCTTTAGTTTGATATTTTTAATTGCATCTGCATCTTCTAATGCTTCCGCAATATGAAGAAGGTAGGATGGAGTACAGGCAATTGCCGTCACTCCAAAATCCTGCATCATGGTAATCTGTTTCTTTGTATTTCCGACAGACATTGGAACAACTGTAGCACCAAGATTTTCAGCACCATAGTGTACACCAAGTCCGCCGGTAAACATACCATATCCATAAGAAATCTGTATCTTATCCTGTGCGCCTATGCCTGCCATGCAAAGTGCCCTTGCAACACATTCCTGCCAGATTTCAATATCCTTTCTTGAATATCCTACAACAGTTGCCTTCCCTGTTGTACCAGAGGATGCATGAATACGCACCACTTCAGACTGTGGAATGGCAAACAGGCCAAATGGATAATTATCTCTAAGATCTGTCTTTGTTGTAAATGGCAGTTTGTTTAAATCCTCAATACCACGAATATCTCCTGGTTCAATTCCAAGCTGCTGCATCTTCTTGCGATAAAACTCCACATTGTGATACACTCTGGAAACCATTTTCTTTAGTCTTGCACTTTGAAGAGCTTCCAGTTGGTCTCTGCTCATGCACTCCTTTGTTTCATTCCATATCATAAGTAACTCCTCCCCAGTCCTATTTAGTTATGAAGATTATATCCTATATCAAATGCCTTCTTATTGATATCGATTGTTTTAGGTGGAACGGTCTGTTCAATTACCGTAATCCAGTCGTTATAGTCAATCTCCATATGTTTTGCCGCAATCCCTAATACCACGTTATTGAATACACGGGTATTTCCTAACTTTTTGGCTTCCTCCATGGCATCAACCTTTAATACTTTATAGGTTTCCTCTAAGCCCTCGATAATGTTATCCGGATACTTGGCAGCTCCGATTACGACAGGCATTGGATCGATACGCTGATCGTTTACAATAAGTACGCCATCTTTTTTAAGGAAATGTGCGTAACGAAGTGCTTCTAAACGTTCAAACGCTATCAATACGTCTGCAGTACCTTCTTCCACGATTGGCTCAGCAACCTTTTCTCCATAACGTACGAACGTAACTACAGAACCGCCACGCTGTGCCATACCATGTACTTCACTGATCTTTACATCATATCCCACATGGAGCATTAATTTTCCTAGAATTCTACTTGTTAATAAGGTGCCCTGTCCGCCAACACCTACAATCATAATATTTTTAGTCATGTTAGCTTCCTCCTATATTTCTACTTTTGAAATGGCACCAAATTTACATTTTGACTCACATAAGCCACAGCCATTACACATGGTATCATTAATCTTAATTGTTCCATCTTCACATTT
The DNA here is from genome assembly GCA_030535455.1 of bacterium. Classification (GTDB taxonomy): domain Bacteria; phylum Bacillota; class Clostridia; order Lachnospirales; family Lachnospiraceae; genus KM106-2. Next base: position 9,859 of record JAUNJY010000070.1, on the reverse strand, counting down.
CGTAATTGCTGGACATCCTGGTTTTAAACAGTTTCCACACTTCTTACATGTCTCTGTGTTAATTGTGTACTGGAACTTGATTGGTTCTTTATTTAATAAGGCACATGGAGCCTTTGTGATGATTACGCTGATTGCCTCGCGATCCACTTCCCGTTTAATGGTTTCTTCCAAAGTAACCACGTCAAATGCATTTACTTCATATACATGTTCAATGCCAATTGCCTTGCAAAGATGATAAATATTGATTGCATAAGTTGGTTCACCTGCCAATGTCTTACCTGTTGCTGCATGGTCCTGATGGCCTGTCATTCCTGTTGTGGAGTTATCAAGGATCATAACAGTACCTGTTGCCTTGTTATACACCATATTCATCAGGGAGTTGACACCGGTATGCATAAAGGTAGAATCACCAATTACTGCGACCCAGTTTTTGATAAACTCTCTTCCTTTTGCTTTTTCCATACCATGTAACATGGAGATACTAGATCCCATACAAACAGTAGTATCAACCACACTAAGAGGTGCTACTGCGCCTAATGTATAACACCCGATATCGCCTGCTGCATGGATTTTTAATTTGTTAAGGACAGAATATACGCTTCTATGAGGACATCCTGGACATAGGATTGGTGGTCTGTTTGGGATTTTTGCAGGCTCTGCCAAGTCAAGTTCTTCTTTTAATAAAGCTTTACGAAGTAAATTGGCACTATATTCGCCTTGGATTGTGAAGATTTCTTTTCCAGTCGCTTTAATTCCCCAAGATTTTACTTGTTCTTCAATTACTGGCTCTAATTCTTCTACTATGTACAATTTTTCTACGCTTCTTGCAAACTCTTCAATCAATGTTCTTGGTAATGGATTTACTAAGCCAAGCTTTAACACAGAAGCATTTGGCAAGACTTCTTTTACGTATTGATAAGGAATACCGGAAGTAATAATACCTATTTTCTGGTCATTGTATTCCACTTTGTTAATTGGAAACTCTGCTGCATCAAGCGCAAGCTTCTTATTTCTCTCTTCTACCACCACATGGCGTAACTTAGCATTTCCTGGCATCATGACATTCTTTGGCATATTACGTTCATATGGCTTATCTTCTGGCTCAACACGATCATTTAATTCAACTAATCCTTGGGAATGGGAAAGTCTTGTCGTTGTACGCACCATGACTGGTGTATCATATGTTTCACTTAAATCAAATGCAAACTTGATAAATTCTTTTGCTTCTGCACTATCAGATGGTTCAATCACAGGCACATTTGCTGCTCTTGCAACCATTCTAGAGTCTTGCTCATTTTGTGAGCTGTATAATCCAGGGTCATCTGCTGCAACCAATACCAGACCGCCATTTACTCCTGAATAGGCAATGGAATACAAAGGGTCTGCTGCAACATTGACACCAACGTGTTTCATAGATGCTAATGCACGTACACCGCTGACAGATGCTCCAATTGCTACTTCCATTGCTACTTTCTCATTTGGAGACCATTCTGCATATACTCCGTCATACTTTACTAAGTTCTCACTAATTTCTGTACTTGGTGTTCCAGGATATGCTGCAGAAACCTTAACTCCTGCTTCATATGCCCCTCTTGCAAATGCTTCATTGCCAAGCATAATTACTTTGTTTGACACAAAAATCCACCTTTCTCTATTTTATTTCATTTATCTTCGTTTCACAGCTGTTAAATATGTAACTTAAATGGGTTTGTTCCAACTTGGAAGTCACCAGGCTAACAGCGACTAAAACTAAGTTAGGGAATACAATTGCACATGCACTCACTGTTGTAATCATAGCACTATTAACCCCATAATTCAACACTCCAAAGCCCATGATGGCTGCCGCCGAAATTATGGATGCATATACGCCCTTTCTCGTTGCCTTCTTCCAGTATAGGCCAATCAGGTATGGTGCCAGAAGCACTCCTGCAACAACTCCCCAGCTAAGTGCATTCAAGTTAAGGATCGGACTGTCACCAATTGCTAACAGATATGCAGCAATAATAAATAATAAACAGCATGCACGTAACAGGATCATTGTTTGTTTTTCCGAAATCTTTTCTTTTCTTAATGGCTTGATTAAGTCCATCACAAATGTAGTACTAGATGCCAGCACAATACTTGATAATGTGGACATGGACGCTGCTAAAATAACAACTAACAATAAGGCAAGTAAAATCTTAGGCAGTGTATTATTTAATATATTTGGCACAATCTGATCAAAGGTGATTGTGGTTAGTGTCCCATTTGCCATGATTGCCGGCTTGTCGCCATTACTAGAGATTAAAAGCCTGCTAAATCCGCCCATGGTATAGGCCCCTGTTGTTATGATGATTGCAAAGATTGTCGAAACTATTTTTGCTACAGGAATTGATTTTTCGTTTTTAATTGTGTAAAAACGACTTACCATCTGAGGAAGTCCCCAGGTACCAAGGCTGGTCATAACTACAAGAGACAGTAACGGAACAATCGTATCTCTGGTAAATGGCATTACTAACTTTGGATCAATTGCCTTCAGGCTCTGTACCCCGTTTACTACACCACCCACATTAGGGTCCTTAACGATATAGATAATAAGCAGCCCTACACCAACAATCATAATGCATCCTTGAATGAAGTCCGCAATGGAAGCTGCCAAAAATCCTCCTGCTAATAAATAAACCGCAGTGACGACAGTCATAAAAAGCATAATGTAGTTTTCGTTAATATGAAATGTAATTTCAAACAATGCGCCAAGCCCTTTATACACACTGGCAGCATAAGGAACTAAAAAGATAAAGATAATAAATGCCGTTATGTATCGCAGCTTAGAGTCATTATATCGAGTACCTAAAAATTGTGGCATTGTAGAAGCATTCAGTCTTCTTGTCATCTCTCTTGTTCGTTTTCCAAGTACCTTCCATGCCAGATAAGTTCCTAAAAAGGAATTACCTACTACAACCCAAAATGCTGCCAGCCCATAGGTCCAGCCATTCTTCCCTGCGTGACCAACCAGGATTACAGCTGAAAAATATGCTGTTCCATAGGAAAATGCAGACATCCATGATGGAATTTGTCGTCCACCCAATGCATAGTCATCAACAGATTTGATCTTTTTCTTTGAATACAGGGTGACACCAATCATAATAACCAGATAAACAACCAGACTTAAAATATACTCCATCCATACACTCCATTCATTTTATTTTTGTGCAATTTGTTTTCACACTTAAACGCATTAATGCTTTATTGTGTTAAATTATACTAAAAATTAAAATAACTGTCAATATTACTGCATGTACTATTTGACTTTCTAAAATAAAACGTATAGAATACTTACTAACTATACATAAGATATGCAGATTTTTGCATAACCACACGCAGAAAGGGAGAATACATATGAGTTTCCATTATATTAAAGAGGTAATGTCTCCTGCTGAATTAAGAGAAAAATATCCATTAACAGCAGACCTAAAGGCAATTAAAGAAAGACGTGACAACGAGATTAAGAAAGTTTTTACAGGGGATAGTGATAAATTCCTTGTAATTATTGGTCCATGTTCTGCGGACAATGAAGATGCCGTTGTCGATTATGTAAATCGACTTGCAAAAGTGCAAGAAAAAGTAGATGATCGATTAATACTAATTCCTAGAATATATACAAATAAGCCAAGAACAACCGGAGAAGGCTATAAAGGTATCGTACATCAGCCAGACCCTGAAGGTAAGCCTGACTTATCTGAAGGCTTGATTGCCATGAGAAAGATGCATATCCGTGCAATCAAAGAGTCTCATCTTACCGCTGCTGACGAAATGCTTTATCCTGAAAACTGGCCATATGTAGAAGATATTTTATCCTACGTAGCAATTGGAGCCCGTTCCGTAGAAGACCAGCAGCATCGTCTTACAGTAAGTGGCTTCGACGTTCCTGCCGGTATGAAAAATCCAACCAGTGGCGATATGTCCGTAATGCTGAATTCCTGCGTTGCTGCACAGGCAAAACATACATTCCTTTATCGTGGTTCTGAAGTAAATACTGATGGCAATCCACTTGCCCATGCAATCTTACGTGGTGCAACTAATAAACATGGACAGAATATATCCAATTACCACTATGAAGACTTGCTTTTACTCCTTAATCTATATAATGAACGAGATTTGGCCAACCCAGCAGTAATTGTAGATGCTAACCATGCCAACTCAAGCAAATGCTACTATGAACAGCCACGTATTGTAAAAGAGATTTTACATAATCGTACAGTAAATCCTGAAATCGAAAAATTAGTAAAGGGTGTCATGATTGAAAGCTATATTGAAGAAGGTAATCAATCAATCCATGAAAAGACTTATGGTAAATCCATTACAGATGCCTGCATCGGATGGGACACTACAGAACGTTTAATTTACGAAATTGCTGAACGAGCATAAAATTAATAAAGGCCCTCCCAATTCTATAATCGAACTGGACGGGCCTTTTATTGTTGCTAATTTTATGCCCTTGGATGGGCTTTCATATATTCATCTCGAATTCTTGCCTCATTGTTATCAGCATAGATATATGCCATGGAACTATTGCTATACCCCAGCATATCACCTACTGATGTCACATTGGCACCATTTGCAATTAAATGTGCTGCAAAAGAATTACGCAGTGACTGAGGAGTCACGTTCTCAATCCCGTTCTCCATTGCATATTTTTTTATGATCTTCCAAAATCCTTGTCTTGTAAGAGGATCACCGCTGCGATTTACAAACAAGTATTCATGCTCTTTTTCTCCCATCAGCTCTTCTCGTGAAGAAAATAGATACTTTTCCAATGCAGTCTTTGCATTTTCTCCAAATGGAATGACACGGTTCTTTTTGGCACCTACACAGGTCAATATATTATACTGCATATTAATGTCATGAATGGTCAGCTGAATTAACTCCGTTGACTTAATACCAGTCGCATAAAGTACCTCAAACATTGCCTTATCACGCATTCCAATCCAATTACCCTCCTGCGGCGCATTTAACAATGTCTCCACCTGGGCAATTGTCAGATTGACCGGCGGCTTCTTTATGACCTTTGGAGGCTTGATACGCTCTGTTGGATCTTCTTCAATTAAATGCTTCTTTATAAGGTATAAAAAGAATGCTTTGATCGTCACCAAATTACGTGCGACCGTAGCACTCTTTAAATTCTTTTCAAGAAAAAGTACATAAGAAGTCAGGAACGTCTCTGTGACCTGATCAAATGCCGTAATCTTATGTTCAGTTATATAAATTCGAAACTTCTCCAAGTCTTGGCTATAAGAGAGAATTGTATTCTCCGATGCTTCCTTCACATTCTTTAAATAATCTATAAACTCTTCTATCGTCTGCTCTATCATGATCTCTCCTACCACTTTAAATTAGCAAATGCTGTCTTTATGACATTAATTTTAGCATAATCATATGCAATAAGCTAGTATTGACATAACCTTCAAGCAGACTTATCAATATAATCATAATAAGCAAGAAAAATAGATTCGGCACATAAGACTTAATTCGGAAGTGGTCGCCCTCTCTTCTCCCTACCAGCTTGCAATTGACCTCGTACCCTTTTAGGTATGTCCAAACAAGCAGAGGAAGATAAATAAGATATTGTGGCGAAATATAGCAGATAAAGAACAAAATGCCCTTCAATCCATAACGCATCACTGCTGTTGAAAGGATAAACCCCAGAGTAAACCCCTTATAGGTACAGTGAATGAATATATAAGGCTTTCCAAGTATCGTAGTACTTAATAAGATTAATAGCCCAAATTCCTTTATATAATCAACAAATGCCATCTGTGTAATCATGAACTTATCCAGGTCCATGGTTTCAAATGTTTTTGTAAAACTATCATTAAACAAAAACAAACGGTCTAAATAAAATTCTTTCGATATATTGGCAAATATGGTTCCTAATCCTACCCCAAAGAGTAAACAGATAAGCAGTATTTGTCGAACTCCTAATTTACTTGTAAAGATAGATAGCTTTTTCACAAAACTCCCTCCTAAGATTACTCTTGGTATACGATAACTCGCTTACGATATACCTATGAAGAAATCCTAGGAAACATGTATAAAACCTTTATAAACCCATCTTTGTTTTGTATGCCAGAATTGCACTAATCGTCTTTGCATCCTCGATTTTACCAGTTAAAATCATATCAACTAAGCTATCCAGGGAATGCCTCTCAATATTCAGATATTCATCGTCATCCAAATGCTGCTTGCTCTCTTCTAGTTCCATGGAACAATAAATTCCAATCTTCTCATTACAAAATGCAACTGTTGTATACAGGTCTAGTAAATGGAATACATTTTTAGCCTTATATCCAATTTCTTCTTCACACTCACGAATAGCTGCCGTCTCACGGTCTTCTCCCGGATTTAACGCACCTGCAGGAATTTCAAGGGTATATTTTTCAATGGCATTACGATACTGACGTACCATAATAATGTTTCCATTTTCATCTACAGGAACAATGGCTGCAGCCCCTTTATGTGCAATAAAATCCCACTTTGCTGTTTTTTCTCCTGGTAATTGCATTGTATCTGAATAAAAATCTACAATTGCGCCCTTATGCTCTAATGTTCTATCAATTCTTTTAATTTCTTCTACTTTCATATCATTCATTATGTATTCACCTTTCCTTATTCTGTTATTTTTTCCCTTTTTGTATTATACTTCTTCACTTTATAAATGTAAACATGAAAGGAGACAGGTTTTATTTCTAAAACCTGTCTCCTCAGACTGTAGACAAATGAAATCTTACATTCACTCCAGAGCACTGCTTAGAGGAAAGTTTGAAAACCGTAGGTTTTCATTAAAATCAATATCCGGAAACCGCGCTTTTCGGATATTGGATTAGTGCGAATAGGTCCTGTTTCATAAGGACTTGCACGAGTGAGCACTAATCGTTTCCTTCGCGGCACTGGATGAAATCCTGATTTCATCCAAAGCTTGGCGACTTTGTCGACAAGCTGAGGAGACAGGTTTTATTTCCAAAACCTGTCTCCTTATTATATGTACTATGGTAAAAGTGTCGGATTACTATTTACTCCATTTGGTGGAAGTGAAACATCTCCCTTAACCTTAGATCCCTTATTGATAAACATATCCTCAAATGATGGAATTGCTTTCTTTGTCTTAACATAAACTACATGCTCTTCCTCAAACTTTAAATATCCGTGTTTTACTAACTTCTCGACTAAGCCATCAAAATCATTTTGACCACTAACTACACCGAGACGAAAAAGTTCAGCCATAAGTCTTTCCTTCTGAATTCTTCCCCCATTGGTTGCTACAAAGTTTGTAATATATTGCTGCTTTTCACTTGTTTTCATATACAGCCTCCTTGTTTATGACTTATAGCTACATAATAACGGATGCTTTGACAAAATACAAGTGTTCTAATCGTATTCTAATAATTAAACTATCTTAACTAAACGGTTATGGTAAAAGTGGAGGATTTTTATTAATTGCATTTGGTGTAAGAATAACCTCCCCCTTAACATTAGAAGCTTGATTAATATAGATATCTTCTAAGCTTGGACTGGCTGGCTTTGTCTTTAAACAGGTGACTGTATCGTCTTCTAGAGTTACATATCCGTCCTTGATCATTTTTCCTAATAATCGTTCAAAATCATTCTGCCCGCTAATTACACCAACACGAAGAAGCTGTGACATAAACTTTGTGCGTTTCATTGCTCCTCCATTGGATGCTAAATAATTGGTAAAGTACTGCTCTCTTTCTTTTGATTTCATAAAATAACCTCCCTCATTAAGACTTCTCCCCTTAGACTACACCATTAAAACTCGTATGCAATCCTTTTAATCAGACTCTAATAATTTTCCTGCATTTTAAAGACGCTAAGATAATTTTACCGATTACGAAAGCATGCACTTCTCCTTAAGAACAAAGTGGCTTCGAAACTCGGGGCTGCCCTGATTGTGGAAACATGTATAATTAAAAATGTTCTTTTCGTATTTCTTCTAAACTTGTTGGCTGTAATCACAGACATTGTGTTTTTACTATTCCTGAAGAACTCCGTAATCTTTTTCTACATGATCGTACACTTCTGATAAACTCCTTCCGCGTAAGTGTGCATTTGGGCTTTCTGGTTTTTAGAAAGCTTTTCTTAATTGATAGGAGGCTTCTCGAAGAGAACTTTCCTATCAATTTAAAAAAAGCCTATAACCAAGTGAAATAAATTCACTTAAGTTACAGGCATTTAAAAAATCTACTTAAATACTACTTCGCATAATCAGTACATCTTGATTCACGAATAACGTTAACTTTAATTTGTCCTGGATATTCCAATTCAGCTTCGATTTGTTTAGATACATCTCTTGCTAATAAAACCATATCGTCATCAGAGATTTGTTCTGGTAATACCATAACTCTAACTTCTCTACCTGCTTGAATTGCGAAAGACTTGTCTACCCCTTTAAAGCTTGTAGTTATATCTTCTAATTGTTTTAATCTGTTTGTATATGTTTCTAACGTTTCTCTTCTGGCACCTGGTCTTGCAGCTGAAATAGTATCAGCAGCTTGTACGATGCAAGCGATTAATGATTCAGGTTCTACATCACCATGATGAGATTCCACTGCATTTATAACGATTGGTGACTCTTTATATTTTCTACATAAATCAACACCAATTTGAATATGAGATCCTTCCATATCATGATCTACTGACTTACCGATATCGTGTAATAAGCCCGCACGTTTCGCCATACGAACGTCAACACCGATTTCTCCAGCAAGTAAACCAGATAAATGAGCAACTTCTATAGAATGTTTCAAAGCATTTTGACCATAACTTGTTCTGAATTTCATTCGTCCAAGTAACTTAACAAGTTCTGGATGAATTCCGTGAACACCAACCTCAAGAGTTGCTGCTTCACCTTCTTCACGAATCATTACTTCAACTTCTTTTTGCGCTTTTTCAACCATTTCTTCTATTCTAGCTGGATGAATTCTTCCATCCACGATTAGCTTCTCTAATGCAATACGAGCAACTTCTCTTCGAATAGGATCAAATCCTGATAAAATTACTGCTTCTGGAGTATCATCAATAATTAAGTCAACGCCAGTAAGTGTTTCTAATGTACGAATGTTTCGACCTTCACGACCGATAATACGACCTTTCATTTCATCATTAGGTAGCTGAACAACAGAAATTGTAGTTTCTGCTACATGGTCAGCTGCACATCTTTGAATTGCTGTAACAACATAATCTTTTGCTTTTTTGTCTGCTTCTTCTTTTGCTCTGTTCTCAAGTTCTTTTACTAACTTCGCAGTTTCATGTTTTACTTCATCTTCAACAGTTTTTAAAAGATAATCTTTTGCTTGTTCGGAGGTAAGTCCAGAAATCTTTTCTAGTTCATGTGTTTGCTTTTCATGAAGGCTTTCTACTTCGGTTCTGACTTTTTCAAGTTCAGACTCCTTAATAGCTAGTTTAGATTCTTTCTTTTCAAGTGCTTCAGTTTTTCTATCTAAAGTTTCTTCTTTAGTTAGAACCCTTTTTTCATAGCGTTGGAGCTCAGCTCTGCGTTCCTTAGTTTCTTTCTCAAGCTCATTCTTAGTCTTTAATGACTCTTCTTTTGCTTCGAGTAAAGCTTCCCTTTTCTTAGTTTCAGCTGTTTTCAATGCTTCATCTATGATTTCTCTTGATTTCTCTTCTGCGCTGCCAATTTTTGCTTCCACAATCTTTTTGCGGTGTGCAATCGCTAACGTCCAAGAAACAAAAGCGGTAAGGATCACGAGTACCAAGGCCACTACTAGAAATATTGGAAATGATATATTCTCTGGCACAGGAGCACCTCCTTATTTAGTTTTCATTGTACAAAATACAACAATAA
>JAUNJY010000114.1 GCA_030535455.1 bacterium | reverse complement strand
ATGCATGTTTCATAACTTGAGTTACATCAGAAACAGGAATAATAGTAAGTTTATCTTTGATTTCTTGTGGGACATCTTCTAAATCCAGTTTGTTTTCTTCTGGAATTAATACTTTGGTAATACCAGCTCTTTCTGCAGCCATTAATTTTTCAGGCAAACCACCAATAGGTAGCACTGCACCTCTTAAAGACAATTCTCCTGTCATGGCTAATTTGCTATCAACCGTTACTCCAGTAACTAAGGAAGCTAGTGCTGTAAACAAGGTAATTCCTGCTGAGGGACCATCCTTTGGTACTGCACCTGCTGGAACGTGGATATGAATGTCTTCAGTTTTTAGACTTTCAACTTTCTCTGGAAATCGTGCTTTTACTGTGCTTAGAGCAATACTAACGGATTCTTTCATAACATCACCAAGCTGTCCAGTAATTTTAACTTGTCCACTACCAGGAATCTTAGAAGTTTCAATCATAAGAATTTCTCCGCCCACTGCTGTCCATGCAAGACCAGTAACAACACCAGTGACTGGTGTGTCTAATGATTTTTCGTGACTAGCCACAGCTCTGCCAAGAATTGAGGATAATTGTTGTTCTTCAATAGTAACATGTTCTATGTTACTCTCAACCTTTTGTAAAGCAACAGATCTAAAGAGTTTTGTGAATTGCTTCTTAAGTCCACGTACTCCAGCCTCTCTTGTATAATCCTGAACAATTTTTTTGACAATAGCATCGTCCATTAATATATCATCTTCTTTAATTCCAACGTCCTTTAATGCGTTTGGTATTAAATATTTTTTCGCAATTTCTACTTTTTCTAATGGTGTATAGCCAGTTAAATTAATTACTTCCATTCTATCAAGTAATGGTCTTGGAATTGTATCCAGAGAGTTAGCAGTACATACAAAGAATACCTTTGAAAGATCATATGGTACATTCATATAGTGATCTCTAAATGTATTATTTTGTTCTGGATCTAATACTTCTAGTAATGCACTTGCAGGATCACCGTTATATGAGTTAGACAGCTTGTCAATCTCATCTAGAACCATAACAGGATTCATTCTGCCACTTCTTTTAATTCCGTCCATGATTCTTCCAGGCATAGCTCCTACATAAGTTCTTCTATGACCACGTATTTCTGCTTCATCACTGACACCACCTAAGCTGATTCTTACATATTCTCTGCCAAGGGCTTTTGCAATGCTCTTTCCCATGCTTGTCTTTCCGGTTCCTGGAGGGCCAACTAATAAAAGTATGGATCCAGTCTGTTTTTTATTTAATGCCATTACTGCAAGCTGCTGTAAGATTCTATCCTTAACCTTTGTAAGACCATAGTGATCTTTATTTAATATTTCTCTAGCCTTTGTTATATTGATTTTTTTTGATCTTTTGCTGCTCCATTTAAGGCTTGTCATAAAATCTAAATAATCATATAAACTTCTGTATTCATGTCCATTTTCGCCTTCTTGTTTAAACTTCTGTAGTACTCGTTTTACCTCCTGTTTTACAGCTTCTGGCATTGCAGATGACTCTATTAAATCTGCAAATTTATTTTCATCAGGCACAGAATCAGGGTGTAAACTATCTAACTCTTTTTGAAGAAGATTAATTTGATTACGAAGAGCTGCCTCTCTATAAGCTTCTTTTTGCTGACGTTCATATTTCTCTTTCACATCTAACTTTATTTCCTGTGTTTCTCTAATCTTACGAACAATATCAATAATATGATTATTTTTTTCTTTTACATAATCTATAGTAATAATTTTGAATTTTTCTTCAGGTGTCAATTGTAAATAGGGATTTACTAGACTTATTGCTTGATTTACACTAATCCACTCATTTATATATGATTTACCATAGTCACCCCAAGGATATGGTTTTATCATTTCAGTAAAATGATGTTTCATTTCTTCAAGGATAAGTTGTTCATCTTCAAAAACTTCATAATCTTTGTAGTGTCTATGTTGAATAGTGGCTTCCATTCTGGAAGGAGTAATCATTAATTCTAGTACATCTGCTCTTTCCTCGGTAGTTACAGTAATGTAATTTTGCTTTTCGGTTTCTTTTATATATACAATTCGTGCCATTACTCCTAAATCATAAAATGATTCTTTAGTTAAGTTATCACGATCTATATTTTCTTTTAAAGGTAAAACAAGAGCATATTCTTCCTTTTCTAAAGCGCGGATGTCTTCCTTACTTAGAAAATTAAAGGATAGGTTATAGGTCACATTTGGTAAAATAATAGTATTATAAACTGGGATAATTAACATATTAGTCCTCCTTAGTTTTATTAGCACTCTTTTATAGTGAGTGCCAATGGGATGTAAAAAAAATATTTGTTTTTCTCAAGCTGTATCAATAAAAGTTACAGCACTGTGGTAAAAAATGGCACAGTAAATACCATGCCCTTTTATTCCATTTCCATTACTTTATTAACAATATCTTTAAGAGTAAAAGATGATAATTTATCTTCCAATGCTTTTTGTGCATCCTGTAAAGGAGGTGTTATCGCTTCAAATATACGAGCACCTATATAACACTCAGTATTTGGATTTCTATGAAGATTAAAAACCCAATCGCAAGAATCAGGCTTTACTGCCATATAGATGTCTAGCAAAGTGATTTCATCTGGGGGTCTAGTTAATGTGGTTTTTCCAACTCCAGAGTGTACCTCCACTAAACCAGCCTTCTTTAGGCTGCCTATGATTCTTCTGATGACAACGGCAGTAGTA
>JAUNJY010000113.1 GCA_030535455.1 bacterium | reverse complement strand
TTATCTGTAGGAGCTTTAAGTATGGAAAACTATAAGATAGTAAGAAATACTGAAAAGTGTATAGGATGTGGTGTATGTGCTGAAAAATGTCCAACAAGAGCATTTACTAGAAGTAAAGAGAAGTATTATAAACTTACTATCATGGGTAGAACAGGTAAGAAAAATCCAAGACTAGGACAAGATTTCTTAATTTGGGCTGATGAAGAAAGTATCATTAAGATAATAGCTAATACTTATAAATTTACTAAAGAATATATTGCAAAGGATGCACCAGGTGGAAAAGAACACGTTGGTTATATCGTTGATAGAGTAGGATTCCATGAATTTAAGAAATGGGCATTAGATGGTGTTACCTTAGGAGATAAAGTAATAGTTAAAGAAAATGTTTATTGGGATGGAATAAATTTTAACTCAGTAGATAATCAATAATATTAACTAATTAATTTATACTAAAGCAAAGGAGAAAATTATTAATGGAAAATAATTTTAAAAATAAGCTAAGGAATATGCCAGTAGCAATACTACCTACTATGGTAGGGGCAGCAACATTGGCTAATGTTTATCAAGGACTAGGTTTTACTTGGATTAGACACATAACTATTTGGGTTGCGGCTTTAATAGTATTATCATACTTAGGAAAAATAATATTCCACTTTGATGCTGTTAAAGCAGAGTATGGTAATACAGTTCCTGCTAGTCTTTATGCAGGGTTAACAATGGTTACTATGATAGTGGGTAGTTATATATTTACTTATAATGAGACTATCGGTAAAGGGTTGTGGTTTATAGGATTAATACTTCATGCTATACATATTTGCATATTTACCTTTAAAAATGTATTTAAAGGAATAAATAAAGATACATTTGTTCCAAGTTGGTTTGTTACATATAACGGAATTATGGTAGCTACAGTAGTTGGCGGCGTTATGAACGAACCTACTATAGGTAAGATAGTAGTTTATTATGGAATAACAATATTATGTATAATAATGCCATTTATGGTATATAGATTAGCTAAACATTCTATTAAAGATGCTATGTATCATACACAAGCTATAGTACTTGCACCTTCAAGTCTTTGTTTAGTAAGTTACTTAAACTTTATAGAAAACCCAAATAAAATAGTTGTATATGCTTTATATCTACTAGTATTTATTGCATTAGTATTTATTTTAGTAAAAATGCCTAAATTCTTTGGATTCACTTTTAACCCAGGTTTTGCAGGATTAACTTTCCCAATGGCAATAGGAATAGTTGCCTCAACAAAGATGGCTGCATACTTAACAGGTCAAGGGTATGAAGTTTTCGGAAATATAATAAAAGAAATTTCAGGAATTCAAATATATATAACAACAGTTATTATTGGTTTTGTACTTTATAATTTTGCTAGAATGTTAGTTAGAAGCTACAAAAAAGAAATTTAAGTAAATACTGAATTATGAGTGATGAATGATAAAGTGAGAGTAAAATCTTAATAAAGTTCATTATTCATAATTCTTAATTTATATTTAGAAAAAGTGAGGATGGTATTAATGAAAAAGATTCAATCTACTTGTAATTTATGTGCACTTGCATGTAATATAGACTTCCATGTTGAAGATGGAAAAATAGCAAAAGTAACACCAACAGTAGATTATCCAGTAAATCAAGGATTCTGCTGTATAAAGGGGTTAAATTTAGATAAACAACAAACTAAGGTTAAAGCAAGAAAATCACCATTATTAAAAGATGAAAAAGGAAATATGCAAGAAATTTCATGGGAAGAAGGATTTGAAGTTTTTGCTAAAAGAATGACAGACATTCAAGAAAAATATGGCAAAGAAAGTGTTGCATTCATAAGTACAGGTCAAATGACTACTGAAGATATGGCGCTTTTAGGTCATGTAGGAAGAAATTATATGGGGATAAATGGGGATGGAAATACAAGACTTTGTATGGCTACATCAGTTGTTGCACATAAGCAAAGCTTTGGTTTTGATGCTCCTCCATATACTTTAAAGGATGCAGAGCTTTCAGATACTATAGTGTTTATTGGAGCAAATCCTGTTATTGCACATCCAGTATTCTGGGGAAGAGTAAAAGCTAATACAGAAGCTAAGATAATCACAATTGATCCAAGAAGATCAGAAACAGCTTTAAACTCTGATATTTGGGTAGATATTAAGCCAAAAGCAGATTTAGTACTTTTATATACATTAGCTAATGTACTAATTCAAAATAATTGGATAGATAGAGATTATATTGAAAAGTATTCAGAAGGTTTTGATGGATTTAGAGAACATGCAGCTAAATTTACTTTAGAAAATGTAGAAGCAGAAACAGGAATTTCATCAGAAAGAGTACTTGAATTAGCTGAAATAATTCATAATGGTGAAAGAGTATCATTCTGGTGGACAATGGGTGTTAATCAAGGATACCAAGCGGTTAGAACAGCTCAAGCAATAATTAATTTAGCAGTAATGACAGGAAATATGGGAAGACCAGGTACAGGTGCAAACTCTTTAACTGGACAAAGTAATGCTATGGGGTCAAGAGCATTTAGTAATACTGCAGGACTTTATGGTGGAGGAGACTTCGATAATGAAGCAAGAAGAAAAGCGGTATCAGAAGCTATGGGTGTTGATGCAAGCGTACTTGCAACAAAACCAACAATTCCATATAGCAAGATAATTGAAAGAGCTATTTCAGGGGAAATAAAAGCTTTATGGGTAATATGTACAAATCCAAGACATTCATGGGCAAATAATGAAGAATTTAAAAAGGCAGCTGAAAACTTAG
>JAUNJY010000011.1:59662-82767 GCA_030535455.1 bacterium | reverse complement strand
AGCAATTGGTCCAACCGGCCCAACAGGAGCAACTGGTCAACGTGGTCCGACCGGTCCAATTGGTAGAACTGGTCCAACCGGTCCGACAGGTCCAACAGGACGTACAGGCTTTAGTGGTATTCAAGGTCCAACTGGTCCAACTGGCCCAACAGGGCCGACAGGTCCAATAGGAGTTGGCTCAACCGGTCCAACTGGTCCAACCGGGGCAACTGGTCCAACAGGGCCTAGAGGAATAGTAGGTCCAACTGGTCCAGCAGGAACACCTGGAGGCCCAACCGGTCCAACCGGTCCTACTGGTCCGACCGGACCAGCGGCATCAGCATTTATCGAAAATTATATACAAGTAACTGAGAGCAGCAGGCAATATGTACAATCAATGCAGATGATAGGATTGGGAAATGAAATTACCAAGTCAGGAGCTAGTATCTTCTATCTTGCCAATTCATTTGCTATTAGATTAGTGAGTGGGAGAGCATATTTTGTGACCTATGTTGTGAATATAGAGAGTGTGAATAATACAAAAGGGGAAAGTGTAGTTACTACCGGACTATTATACAATGAACAGGTTTATCCAGGATCAATCTGTACACAAGAAAATGGCAGGAGTGGAGGGAGTGTACTGACTGCAAGCGTAATTGTAACGCAGCCTCCACAAGGAGAGGGAGTCATATCTTTAGTAAACCTTTCATGTCAAGGAGTATGTATATCTTCTGCTACTATAAATGTAGTACAGATTAGGTAATTATGTAGAATAAATATAAATAAAAAAAGTGTTCTAGAAGTAAATTCCTAGAACACTTTTTGCAATATGATTAGTCTTCCGTTACCATGTGCATAACTTGACGTTTACGAGCTAATTCGTCGTTGTCAAGATAATCATCGTAAGTTCCGATCTTATCGATGATACCGTTTGGAGTAATTTCGATAATACGGTTTGCAACTGTTTGAACGAATTGGTGATCTTGAGATTCGAATAATACAACGCCGTTGAATGAGGAAACACCATTGTTAAGAGCAGTGATAGATTCCATATCTAAATGGGCAGTTGGCTCATCTAAGATTAATACGTTAGCCCCCATGATCATCATCTTGGATAACATTACACGTACTTTTTCACCACCGGAAAGAACATTAACTTTCTTAGAACCTTCTTCACCAGCAAATAACATTCTTCCCATGAAACCACGAACATAAGTTACGTCTTTTTCAGGAGAGTAAGGCATTAACCAGTCAACGATTGTGTCTTCACAGTCAAAGTCTTTTGTATTATCTTTAGGGAAGTAACCATGAGTAGTTGTAACACCCCATTTGTAAGAACCTTCGTCTGGTTCCATTTCGCCGGAAATGATCTTGAATAAAGTAGTTGTAGCTACTGTGTTAGGACCAACGAAACCAATTTTGTCTTCGCGGTTTACGATGAAGGAAACGTTATCAAGAACTTTTACGCCATCGATTGTTTTGGAAATACCTTCAACAGTAAGAACTTCGTTACCGATTTCACGGTTACCTTTGAAGTTGATGTATGGGTATTTACGGCTTGATGGACGGATGTCATCAAGTTCGATTTTATCAAGCGCTTTCTTTCTGGAAGTTGCTTGTTTGGATTTGGATGCATTTGCAGAGAAGCGTTGGATAAAGTCTTGTAATTCTTTGATCTTTTCTTCTTTCTTCTTGTTTGCATCTTTCATTTGTTTTACCATTAACTGGCTTGATTCATACCAGAAGTCATAGTTACCAGCATATAACTGGATTTTAGCATAATCGATATCAGCAGTATGAGTACAAACTTTATTTAAGAAGTAACGATCATGGGATACTACGATTACAGTGTTTTCGAAGTTAATTAAGAATTCTTCTAACCAACGGATTGCTTCCATATCTAAATGGTTTGTAGGTTCATCTAGAAGTAAGATGTCTGGGTTACCGAATAATGCTTGAGCAAGTAATACTTTGACTTTTTCCCCACCGTCAAGTTCGCTCATTAATTTGTAGTGAAGATCTGTTTCGATACCTAAACCGTTAAGTAACATAGCAGCATCACTTTCAGCATTCCATCCATCCATTTCAGCAAATTGTCCTTCAAGTTCAGCAGAACGGATACCGTCTTCTTCTGTGAAGTCTTCTTTTGCATAGATCGCATCTTTTTCTTTCATGATATCATAAAGTTTTTGGTTACCCATGATAACAGTGTTTAATACGTCGAATTCATCGTATTTGAAGTGATCCTGTTGTAAGAAGGATAAACGTTGACCAGGAGTGATGATGATATCTCCATTTGTTGGTTCGATTTGTCCAGATAAAATCTTAAGGAATGTAGATTTACCAGCACCGTTAGCTCCGATTAAACCGTAGCAGTTACCTTCTGTAAATTTGATGTTAACGTCCTCAAAAAGTGCACGTTTACCAAGTCTTAGCGTGACATTAGCAGCTTGAATCATATTATAAACAACCTCTCTATTCTAATCTTTTATTATTAACGTAATCATTCTATGCCTTATTATAGACAATAGTCATTCCTATTTTACATTAAACCTAGAAATTTGCAAGCCTTTTCTATTGTTTCCTACTGGGAACGATGTATGAAATAGGAAATTTAGCTTGTTTAAGTTTTTCATTTTGTATATAATATTCGGTAGGACGAAAACAAACACGACTGGTATATATATGCTAATAAGGAGTTACGTATGAATTTATTAACAATGCAAAATGTCACACATAGTTATACACAGAGAATGCTATTAGAAAATGCATCTCTTGGTATCAATGAAAACGATAAAATGGGTGTGATTGGTATAAATGGAACTGGTAAATCAACTTTATTAAAAATCATAGCAGGACTTGTCGAACCAGATGAAGGACAAGTTGTAAAAGGAAATCAGATTCATATAGAATATTTACCACAGGTTCCGGAATTTGATGATAATAAAACATTACTCGAGAATATCTGTGAAGGAAAGGATGTTCATACGGATCGTTGGACCATCGAAAGCGATGCAAAGGCAATGCTTACAAAGTTAAAAATCAATGATTTTACATGTAAGCCTAGTATTTTAAGTGGTGGACAGAGAAAACGTGCAGCCCTTGTACGTACCTTGCTTACTCCAGCAGATATCTTAGTATTAGATGAACCTACCAACCATTTAGACAACGAAATGGTAGAATGGTTAGAGGACTATTTACGTAAATACCGTGGTGCGTTACTTATGGTAACCCATGATCGATATTTCTTAGATAAAGTTACAAATAAAATTGTTGAAATAGATAAAGGAAACATCTATACGTATGATGCAAATTATTCAGGATTTCTTGAACTAAAGGCACAGCGTGAAGAGATGGAACAAGCAACAGAACGTAAAAATAAAAGCTTATACCGCATGGAGCTAGAGTGGATCAAACGTGGTGCAAGAGCACGTTCTACAAAGCAAAAAGCAAGAATTGAGCGTTTTGAAGAGCTAAAGGACAGAAAACCAATAGAAGAAGAACAATCAGTAGAAATGTCATCTATGGCATCCAGATTGGGTAAAAAGACAATTGAACTAGAGCATATCAGAAAATCATTTGGAGAACGTACGCTAATTAATGATTTTTCCTATATCTTCTTAAAAAATGACCGTATCGGTATTATTGGGCCAAATGGCTGTGGTAAGTCAACTTTATTAAATATCATTACGAGCAAGCTGACTCCGGACAGTGGTAGCATTGAAATTGGACAGACAGTGAAGATTGGATACTTTGCTCAGGAAAACCAGGCATTAAATCCAAATCAGAAAGTAATTGATTGTGTAAAAGAAGTAGGAGAGTATTTAGAGACTCCAGAAGGAAAAATTACAGCATCCAAGATGTGTGAACGCTTCTTATTTGATTCTGCGATGCAATATACAGAAATCGGCCGCTTAAGTGGTGGTGAAAAGAGAAGACTCTATCTGTTAATGGTATTGATGGAAGCACCAAACGTATTAATCCTAGATGAACCTACCAATGATTTAGATATTCAGACATTATCGATTTTAGAAGAATATCTTATGACTTTTGACGGTATTGTAATTACTGTATCCCATGATCGTTATTTCTTAAATAAAATCGTAACACGTATTTTCGCATTTGAAGGTATGGGCAAGGTGACTCAATATGAAGGAAACTATAATGATTATAAAGCGGTTGCTCGTGAGTTTTTAGAAGAAATGAAACCTGTCGAAATTGAAAAGAAAACGCAGGCAGTAAAAGTAAAAACGACGAAACTTAAGTTTACTTACAATGAGCAAAAGGAGTATAATGAAATAGATCAAGTAATTGCTGATATTGAAGAAAAAATCAGTAATACGGAAGAAGAAATTGGGAAACAAGCAACCAATTTTACGAAGTTAAATGAATTAATGGAAGAAAAGTCTAGATTAGAGCAATTATACGAGGAAAAAATGGACCGTTGGGTTTATTTAAATGATTTAGCTGAAAAGATTAATAATCAAAGCAAATAGGAAATCAATCTGGAGGACTAATGGTGACAAATTTAAATCCTGAAGTGTATCAAATTAAATATGGCAGACCATTGCCGCTTGGTATTACAAAAGAGAAGAATACAACGTACTTTTCTGTTGCAATCGATGAAGATGATGGTTGCTTTTTAAATATATATAAAAAAGGTGATATAAAGAAACTGCTTTGTGTGGAGCTTACCAGTGAATATAAGACAGGGAATATCTATGCACTGGCTATTGAGAATTTGCCAAATAATGAAGAGCTGGAATATATGTATGAAGTAAAGGGCCACGAGTTTGTGGATCCTCAGGCTCCCAAAGTATCTGGCCGTGAGTTATTTGGAAAGTATATTCAGCCCAAAGATAAGAAGTTAGTTCGAGGATGTCTTTCTTTTCCAAAGTTTAATTGGAAAGGGGACAAGCATCCTCATACCGAATATAAAGATTTAATTATTTATCGATTACATCCAAGAGGATTTACAAAGCACAGTTCCTCCAAAGTAAGGCATAAAGGAACATTTAAAGGAATTACTGAAAAAATATCCTATTTAAAAGAGCTGGGTGTAAATGCCATTGAGTTAATGCCAATTTATGAATTTAACGAAATCGTGGAGTCAAAGTCAACGCCATTTGGATATAGCGGGTATCGTGAGTTTTTACGTCAGGAAAAACTCGATTTAGAGCCAGAGTTTAAGCTGAATTACTGGGGATATACAAAGGATGCCTATTACTATGCTCCAAAGGCGTCTTACGCAGCAACAAAAAATCCAATCAATGAGCTGAAAGAATTGGTACAGGCATGTCATGCGGAGAACATCGAAGTCTATATGGAGTTTTATTTTATGGATGAGATCAATCCTATGTTTGTGTCTGAATGCTTACGCTACTGGGTACGAGAGTATCATATTGACGGATTCCGTTTTAACAATGAGGTTGTACCGGTCAAGTTCCTTGGGACAGATCCATATCTCGGAAAAATTAAATTAATGTGTACCAATTGGAATACATATGATTTGTATAAAGAGAGCAGTCCGAAGTTTAAAAATCTTGCAGAGTACAACGATGGATTCCAAATGGATATACGCCGTTTCCTAAAAGGCGACGAAGAAATGACAAGCAGATTTGGCATGCATTTTAAATGTAATCCTGCTAAAATTGCCAGAGTCAATTACATTACCAACACCAATGGCTTTACTTTGGCGGATTTGTATTCTTATGACGTAAAGCATAATTCCCAAAATGGAGAAGAGAACCATGACGGGACAGACTATAATTATAGCTGGAACTGTGGAAAAGAAGGAGCGACTAGGAGCAAGCGAGTGCTTGAACTAAGACAAAAGCAGATACGCAATGCATTTACGACGCTTCTAATGTGTCAGGGAACTCCTTTGATCTTAGCTGGAGATGAATTTGGAAACAGCCAGCATGGAAATAATAATGCATATTGCCAGGATAATGAGTTATCCTATTTAAACTGGCATCAATTAAAAAATAATGAAGCCTTGTTTAACTATGTGAAGTGGCTGATCGCCCTTCGAAAAAAACATATGATCCTTCATATGGAGGAAGAGTTTAAGGTCATGGATTATATCTCTTGTGGATATCCAGACTTATCCTTCCATGGAACAAAGGCATGGTATCCAGATTACTCTAATTATAGCCGTGTCCTTGGGATACTGTTATGTGGTAAGTATGTAAAGATTGACCGAGAAAATAACGATAATTATTTCTATTTTGCATACAATATGCACTGGGAGAATCACAATTTTGATCTGCCAAACCTTCCTGAAAATATGGAATGGAATGTGCTGATTGATACAAGTGAGGAGTATGAACAGATAATGGAACAGAGAGAAATGACAGATAAGGTGAAGAAGCAGCTGGAAAACAAACGCTTGCAAGTAAAACCACGCTCAATTGTTGTCCTTGTTTCAAAATAAATAAATAGAATAAAACGACATGCGAAAAGGAGTTTGCTACTTTTATGAAGCATTTAAAACTAAATAGTTTTAGCCTAAAGGTCATCGCAATGTTTTGCATGTTGATTGACCATATTGGACTTGTCTTTTTTCCAGAAGTCGGAGTGTTTCGATATATAGGAAGATTGGCATTTCCAATTTTCTGTTTCCTATTGGTAGAGGGATTTTACCATACATCTAATGTAAAAAAATATATGGGCAGATTACTTCTCTTTGCAGTTATTTCCGAGTATCCCTTCGATTTGATGGTAAATAGAGCTGGATTCTACATGGAGGACCAGAATATATTCTTTACATTATTTCTAGGTCTTGTCGCAATTTATCTGATGCATTTGGTAGATCTAAAATATCCAATGGAGTTCTTTATTAAATCCATTGTAAATATATTGATTGCAATTGTATTTTGTACTATTGCGAACCTATTAAAGACGGATTATAACGTGATAGGTGTATTTTATATCGTAATTTTTTACTTATATCGTGGAAGACATTTATTTATATTCTTATGTTTGGAGATTATTACGATTTATTTCTATGGCGGCATCTATGTGCAGGGCCATATGATCAAACAGAATTTTGCAGGTTTTGCAGTATTGTTTACTGCATTATATAATGGAGAACGTGGGCCAAAGATAAAATACTTATTCTATATTTTTTATCCGCTCCACATTCTTGTACTTGTTGGGATTTACTATTTATTGCATGGGCAGTTGCCAACTGGATAGTAAATTGGATAGCAGAAAGGTAGGAAATTATGATTGCACTGAATATTCAAGATGTTAAGAAGTTTACGTCAGAGCTATTTGTTCATGAGATGTTTGACGAGTTCTTAATGTCTGAAATGGATATTGCCATGGCGCAATCCATTCATATAGATGGAACAATCAATAAAGATTGGTACACAAACGAGGAGTTAGAAGCGTTTGAGGGAAGAAGATTGACAAAGTGGAAGGAAATCAAGCCTTTAGCATTTGAAATGATTAAAGGAAAACGTACACCGCTTGCCTTTAAGATGATCTTTGAACTGAACGAGACACAGCTGACAAAATTAGTAGAACGCAGTGGAAGCAGCTTTAAGCCAACAGACGTGAGTGGACTTTATATTCATGTAAAGTTTGATAAAAATGGATTAACGGTCATTACAGGCAGCAGTATCAAGGTATTTAGCATGGATAAGTCCCTAGAGTACTATTGGGATGATACCGTGAAGCTTATGATGAAGAAATACCAGATTGCGGCTGTGGAAGCTTAGGCTGTCGCTAGTTAGGCTGAGAATGGGTTTTGCATTAAAATATTTGTAGAGTTACGAAAAAACAAATGGGAGATTTCATAGCAATCTATTGTACTTCCGCTACCTCTACAGTGTTACTAGAATATCCACTGCTGTCAGACACCTGCGGTGTTTGCCCTCAGTGGATATTCTAGCACCACAGTAACGGTAGAGGAAGTACAAGTAGATTGTTAGGAACTCCCATTTGTTTTTGCTGTAGGCTGTGAATATTTTAATGCAAACCCCTTTTTTAGTTTATCGAGCGACAGCCGCGGCGGTCAGGTATTAAAATACCTGATAGAAAAGACTGGCTTCATAAGAACGGAAAAACAGAGACATAGAAAACGCAAGAGATGAAAAAAACGAGAGATACAAAAAAAGTGGGGAAAAAGAATTAAGTTGAATGGGTTTAGAAAGATTTTATAATTGGGGGAAGGTACATAGATACTGAGGTTTTTGGATACTGTTAGCACTCTTTTGCAATGAGTGCTAATTTTGTATTGACTTTTAAAAATACTAGTATTATTATATTAGATAAATAAAACGAATGATTGATTATTAATAAAGGAGCGATACAATTATGACAAAACAACAAGGAAGTCTTTCTATTAATTCCGATAATATTTTCCCAATTATTAAGAAATGGTTATATTCAGATCATGATATTTTTATCCGTGAAGTAGTTTCCAATGCATGTGATGCAATTACGAAACTTAAAAAATTAGATGTCATGGGTGAAGTTAGCTTAGCAGATGATTATAAAGGTCGTGTTGACGTAATTGTTAACCCTGAAGAAAAAACAATTACATTTGCTGATAACGGTATCGGTATGACAGAAGACGAAGTAAAAGAATACATTAACCAGATTGCATTTTCTGGTGCAGAAGCATTCTTAAAACAATACAAAGATAAGACAAATGAAGATCAGATCATTGGTCACTTTGGTTTAGGCTTCTACTCTACATTCATGGTAGCTGACAAAGTAACAATCGAAACAAAATCATTTAAAGAAGACGCAAAAGCAGTTCACTGGGAAAGCGAAGGCGGCGTTGACTTTGAAATGGAAGAAAGCAGCAAAGAAACATTAGGTACAACAATTACCTTATACCTTAACGAAGACAGTTATGAATTCTGCAATGAATACCGTGTGAAAGAGGTACTTGAAAAATACTGTTCCTTCATGCCAGTTGAAATCTATTTCACAAATGCAAATGCACCTGTGGAAGAAGAAAAAGCAGATGATGTAATCGATGCAACTGTAGATGAAGACGGAAATGCTACAGAAGAAAAGAAAGAAGAAAAGAAACCAGAACCAATCAATAATCCAACACCATTATGGGCTAAACATCCTAATGACTGTACAGAGGATGAATACAAAGAATTCTATCGCCACGTATTCAAAGATTATAAAGAGCCATTATTCTGGATCCACCTTAATATGGATTACCCATTCAACTTAAAAGGTATTCTATACTTCCCTAAGATCAACACAGAATATGATTCGATTGAAGGAACAATCAAACTTTACAACAACCAAGTATTTATCGCAGATAACATCAAGGAAGTTATTCCAGAATTCTTAATGCTTCTTAAAGGTGTAATTGATTGTCCAGACTTACCACTTAACGTATCAAGAAGTGCTCTTCAAAATGATGGATTCGTTAAGAAAATCAGCGATTACATCACTAAGAAAGTTGCAGACAAGCTTTCTGGAATGTACAAAGTGGAACGTGAAAACTATGAAAAATATTGGGATGACATCAATCCATTTATCAAATATGGCTGTTTAAAAGATGATAAATTCAGAGAAAAAATGAAAGATTTCGTAATCTTCAAAAACCTTGAAGGAAAATATATCACTCTTCCTGAATATATCGAAGCTACAAAGAAAGATGTTGTAGAAGATGCAACAGTTGAAACTACAGAAACAGCTGAAAATAAAGAAGAAAAGAAAGACTCTGTTTACTATGTAACAGATGAGGTACAACAAAGCCAATACATCAATATGTTCAAAGAAGCAGGTATGGATGCATTGATTTTAACTCATAACATTGACCAGCCTTTCATTTCTCAATTAGAACAAAGCTTAGAACATGTAAAATTCATGCGTATCGATGCTGACTTAACAGAAGGATTTAAAGAAGAAGTGAGCAAAGAAGATGAAGAAACATTAAAGACAAAGACAGATGCTTTAACTGAGAAATTCAGAGCTGTCCTTGGCAAAGAAAAATTAGAAGTCAAAGTGGAAAAATTAAAGAATGAGAATGTATCTTCCATGATCACATTATCTGAAGAAAGCCGCAGAATGCAGGACATGATGAGAATGTACAGCATGAACGGAATGAACATGGGTACTGATATGTTTGAAACTGGGGAAACACTTGTATTAAATGCAAATAATAACCTTGTTCAATATGTATTTGACCACAAAGATGAAGATGGAGTAAATATCATCTGCGAACAACTTTATGACTTAGCATTAATCAGCCATAAACAATTAAGCGCAGAAGCAATGACTAAATTCATTCAAAGAAGTAATGAAATCATGATGCTTTTAGCAAAATAATAAAAATATATAATAGTTAGAATGAACGCCTGGATATGGTTATACTAATCATATCCAGGCGTTTTGTTGTTTCATCAGTAAGACCACTTAGTGACCGGTTTGGGCTGATAAAATATGTAAAACACATACCTTGTTACACTATTTAGAGTCAATTATTAAAAAAATATAAAAAAATATTAGGATATTGCAGAAAATCCCTTTTCAAATTTCGTATATTATGCTATCATATCTAGTAATGAAAACTACATGCAAAATCTTAGTTTGTTTGTAACATGGAGGACGAAATGAAATACAGAATTATTGGTGATAGTTGTACTGATTTAACAGAAGAGTTAAAAAAAGATGAACATATATATATCGTGCCATTATCTCTTGATGTGGACGGAAAGATTTTTGAAGATAATGATGACTTTGATCAACAAGAGTTTTTAAAGGCAGTAGCGGCAAGTCCAAATTGTCCGAAATCCTCATGTCCAGCACCAGAGAGCTATATGAACTTATTTGATTGTGATGGTGACGTTTACGTGATTACCTTATCCTCTAATTTAAGTGGTTCTTACAATAGTGCGGAGCTTGCTAAGAGACTATATCTTGAAGATCATGAAGATAAAAATATATTAGTTTTAGATTCTTGTTCTGCATCAGTAGGTCAAGGTCTATTAGTAAAGAAAATAAAAGAATTAGCAGAGCAAGGCAAATCATTTGATGAAATCGTGCCAATCATTACGAAATATAGAGATGAGATGCAAACAAAGTTTGTATTAGAGTCTTTAGACGCATTACGTAAAAATGGCCGTTTGACAGGCGTTAAGGCTTTGATTGCAACTGCTTTAAATATTAAACCAGTAATGGGATCCACACCAGATGGTCAGATCCAAAAATTAGAGCAGGCAAGAGGTGTTAATAAGGCTCTTAAATTAATGGCAGACATTATTGAGAAAGATGCTATTAATCCAACAGAAAAGACAGTGGGTATCGCACACTGTAACAACTATGAACGTGCATTGCTTGTAAAAGAAGAAATCTTAAAAAGAGTACCATTTAAGGACTGTATCATAACAGGAACAGCCGGCGTTAGTACCCTATATGCTAACGATGGTGGAATCGTGGTAAGCTATTAATAAAATAAAAAAGAGCTGTAACACTAGAGTCAAAATAGTGTTACAGCTCTTTTTTGATACATAGGAAAGCCAAGATGCGCACTTACACGGAAGGAGTTTATCACTTCGTGATCGCGTTCGGCGCGGAATGTTTTGCAAGCAAAACACTTTGTTCTTAAAGGTAATTACTCTTAAATGCCTCAGCGGGAAAAGACTTTATAGCATTGCTTCGATTTCTAATGTTCTTTCCTTAGATAAATCGATGATGGAGGAGGCGGTCTTTACTACCGGACGGGATAAGTCCATTTTATTGATGTAGATTACATGCGCCTTTGTACCATCACTTAGCAGAACGTCTGAATTTACATAGGAATTTACAATCTGGTGAAGGAATGTTAAAAAATAATGGGTATCATATTTTTGTACGCCTTCATCTTGTAAAATCTTAATTACCTTAAATGGACTTAATGCCTCACGATAAACTCGCTCACTTGTCATTGCATCATAAACATCTGCAATTGAGACAATAAGTGCAAAGTCAGTGATGCGATTACGAGAACATCCGGTTGGATATCCAGTACCATCACAACGTTCATGGTGGAGCAAGGCAGCCTGGGCAATTCTAGGATCCAATTCAGCATGATCCTTTAAAAGCAGGTATCCCTTATAGGGATGTCTCTGAATTACCTTGTATTCATCAGGGGTTAGTTTGCCGGCCTTTTTAACAATTGAGTCGGGAATGTCTAGTTTTCCGATATCGTGTAGTAAACCGCAGAGGGTCAATACTTCGATCTCTTTCTGCGGAAGTTCAAGCCATTTTCCAAATACATTACAAATCAATGCTACATTGATACAGTGAACATAAGTGGAGTCGTCATAGTGACGCATATGGTGAAGCATATCAAATAGACAGATTGTTGTCATGTCCTGGCTAAATAGTTCTGATGTCTGAGTAAGAAGCAGGTCTGGCGAAAATGAAGCATTCTTCGTTACTACATCGTTGATTTGTCCTTTAAGACTTTCCGTAGTGTTTTTAAAGTTCTTAGAAAAGCGCTGAAACTCTTTCGTTTCTGTGAACGCTAAAGAAGATTTTTGCATATTTGGCTTCTTTACAGGTTCTCTTTTCTCAGAAACAGGTTCTTCTTTTATATAAACGCTAAGAATTGAATGTAATAGTAAACTAGAAATTGTATGGTTGGTTAATTTGGCTCCTGCAGGCGTCAACAGTAAATCATTTTCTGCATAGACATCTTTTCCCACGGTCATACCTGGGACCAAATTATGTACTAGTACTTGCTTCAATGAATATTCCTCCTTGGTATTAAAAAAGGAGATTAATAAAACTCCTATCATTAATTTCGACATTTTCTGTGAATAAATAACCATAAATTCAAATTTTTTATCCGAAAATTAATTTATTTTTCCTAATAGTTACAATCTATCACATATTTACACGTTATCTTCACATTATGCGAATAAATCCCGTAACCGTTGTGTCTTCATTACATATAATATTCTATAGCGATGTTAGGAGGAGTCATAATGAAAGAAATGCTTAAGATTGACCGTCTTAACTATTCATATCATAGCCTGAACGGTGAAACGCAAGCAATTTCGGATTTATCCTTTAGTGTATATGAAGGCGAATTTGTTGCATTTGTAGGTCCTAGCGGTTGTGGTAAGTCAACATTGTTATCACTGATTGCAGGCCTGATCACTCCTGGGAGTGGCAGCATTCTAATAAATGGTCAAGAAGCAAAAGAGGCAGGAAAGAATATTGGGTACATGTTGCAAAAGGATCATCTTTTAGATTGGAGGACCACACTAAAGAATTTGACACTAGGTTTAGAAATCCAGAATAAGCTTTCGAAAAACAGTTACGTAATGATAAATGAGATGTTGAGTACCTATGGCTTGATTAATTTTCAATATGCAAAGCCATCGGAGTTATCCGGTGGAATGAGGCAAAGGGCAGCGCTAATCCGTACGCTGTTGTTAGAACCGGATATTTTATTGCTGGATGAACCATTTTCGGCATTGGATTATCAAACAAGATTAGAGGTGGCTGACGATATATGGGGAATTATTCACAAAGAGAAAAAGACAGCAATTTTAATCACACATGACATTGGTGAGGCAATCAGTATGGCAGACAGGGTATTTGTATTATCAGAGCGCCCAGCGACAATAAAAGCTGAAATAGAGATCAATTTGACGATTGATGGTATCAGGACTCCATTGCGTGCAAGAAGCGCACCAGAGTTCTCTTCGTATTTCAATCAGATTTGGAAGGAACTGAATACGAATGAAGCAATCCAAGCGTAGTCTAAAGCTTGTTGTTTCAGATACTAATGTCTCAGTGGCGCAACGGACATATATAAAGAATTACCTGTCGATGCTTCGGACCGTCAAAATCATACAGTTTTTAATCCTGGTTATCTTTTTGGCAACATGGGAAATCACGACCAGGTTAAACATTATTGATTCCTTTGTATTTAGTAGTCCGACAAAAGTAGTGAATTGTTTTTTAGAAATGGCTAAGGATGGTGAGATTTTCTATCATATTGGCATTACTTTGGCAGAGACATTTATCAGCTTTGCCTTAGTAATTGTGATTGGTATCTTGGTTGCCGTGTTGCTATGGTGGAACGAAAAGGTTTCAAGGGTATTTGAACCTTATCTGGTTGTACTAAACAGTCTGCCAAAGTCAGCACTTGCTCCCGTCTTTATCGTATGGCTGGGAGCCAATATGAAAACCATTATCGTGGCAGCAGTATCAGTTGCCGTATTTGGCAGCATCATCACGTTATATACGAACTTTAAAGAGGTGGAAGAAGATAAGTTAAAACTAATTCGAACGTTAGGTGGAACAAAGAAAGATATTTTATTCAAGGTAATACTCCCAAGTAATATTCCTGTAATTATCAGTGTTATGAAAGTAAATATTGGTTTATCCTTAGTCGGTGTAATTATTGGTGAATTTTTAGCTGCGAAAGCGGGACTTGGCTATCTGATTATATATGGTAGTCAGGTATTCCGCCTGGATTGGGTAATAATGTCGATTGTAATTCTATGTATTCTTGCAACGATTTTATATAAAGTATTAACATGGATTGAGAAAAAATATAATAATAGATAAGAGAGAAAGAGGCATAGACGAGCAGAATGGTTGCTCTCGTATGCCTCTTTTATATTTTATAAGTTCTCGTAAGACTAGGTGAATTAACAATGGAGAAAACCAAATGACCATCGGCGGATTTATTCCATCTACCGAAAATGAAGAGGCTTGTTTAGAAAGTCTTTCTTTAGAAGAATTAGAACGAATAGAAAGTAAAGTGGATGAATCAGAGAAAAATGGTCATGTCATGCGGAGGATAAAGTTTTAATTAATAATCATTTATACATACTGATTACATCAGGTTTAGAGAATGTAGAAGATAGTATACTTAGTCTTTTTGAGATAAATTTAAATGCAAATACGATGATAGAAGTGTATTCACAGGAACAAGGATTTCTATATAGTCCAATGTCAGGAGCAGGAAACCGGCTATTGATGACAGAGTTTTTATCTGACGGATGTGAACTACAAGAATATGATACAGAAACAAAGATAATGAATAGTTTGAAGAAGTTCTATTTTGATAATGACACAAATACAGGTGAAGTGATTAGAAATATTTCCTCGGATGATAAAAGGTATTGGGTCATGAATGCCTCAAGAGACCACAATGAAAACTATTTATTTTCAATGTTCTATAAAGATCCTGTGACAGGAGAAGTACTAGCACCAAGGTTGTACATATAAATGCAGCAGAGTTAGAATTAAAGTAATAGGAAGAAGGATGTCTGTAGTAAGGTGAAATAAAGAAAAAGTACCAATAATAACTCTTAGCAAATTCTCATAAAAAGATTGTCGTAAATTTAGTGAAGTATACGAAATTTTATGAAAAAGTTTGCAAGGCCTTCAAATTGGGTTATACTTAAGGAAAACAAAAGTAATACAGGAGATTAATATGGAAATTTTAAAACGTTACATTAATGAACTTTTAGAAAAAAGTACGCCACAAGCTCCAATCTGGAACATTGAAAAAATCGTAAGTGGCGAAGCATCCTCTTGGAATTATATCGATGGATGTATGATCAAAGCAATCTTAGAATTATATGCAATTACAAAAGAAGAAAAATATCTTGAATTTGCAGACAACTTTATCGATTACTTTGTAAAAGAAGATGGAACTATTCATTCTTATGATCCAAAAGAATATAACATTGATAATGTAAATGCAGGTAAGACATTATTCGACTTATATAAACTTACTGGTAAAGAAAAATATCGTAAAGCAATCGATACAATCTACAGCCAGGTAAAAGAACAACCTCGTACAAAAGAAGGAAACTTCTGGCACAAAATGATTTATCCAAATCAAGTATGGTTAGATGGCCTTTACATGGGACAACCATTCTATATGCAATACGAAGTGGAGTACAACAATTGTGAAAACTGTATGGATAGTTACAAACAGTTTTTAAATGTACATAAGTACTTACGCGACGAAAAAACAAGATTATACTATCATGCATATGACTCTTCCAGAGAAATGTTCTGGTGTGATAAAACGACAGGACTTAGCAAGAACTTCTGGCTTCGTGCTCTTGGCTGGTATGCAATGGCTCTTATTGATACAATGGAAGTTATGCCAGAGCAAATGGCTGCTGAAAAAGCTAGCTTAGGTGACATTTACAAAGACTTAATTGATGCGATGGTTAAATATCAAGATGAAAGCGGAATGTGGTATCAAGTTGTCGATAAAGGCGATCAAAAGCCAAATTATCTTGAAACAAGTGGTACAGCAATCTTTGCTTATGCAATTATGAAGAGTGTTCGTTTAGGCTTCTTACCAGAAGAATACTTTGCATATGGTAAAAAAGCATTTGACGGAACTTGCAAGAAATATCTTTCCGAAGAAAATGGAGAACTTCAATTAGATGGCATCTGTTTAGTTGCTGGTCTTGGTGGTAAAGATATGAGAGATGGTACTTTCGAATACTACATGAGCGAACCAGTAGTTAAAAATGAAGCTAAAGGGGTTGCACCTTTAATCCTTGCTTACATTGAAGTACTTCACCGTGAAAAAGACAAATAAATCAGTTTGTAGAATATGAAGTAAAAACATGTCAGGAATAGCCTGTTTATAGGCTATTCCGTTAATAAAATTACAATTATTTGGTATTATGCCTTGACAAGTGCCTTTAAATTTTGTAATATATTTAAAGGTTAGTACATAGTCATTTTAAATAAAATGCTTCCATAGCACAGTCGGTAGTGCACTTCACTCGTAATGAAGGGGTCATCGGTTCAAATCCGATTGGAAGCTCTTAAGCCGCAATCCTTATATAAAGGATTGCGGCTTTTGTTATGTAAAAAAAGTTTATATGAAAATTACAGATATCGATTGTGCAACCAGGTTAGGCGCAGGAAAAGTATGTAGAATAAAATCTAAATAGATGACAAATAAAAATGTAGATTTAAGATGGTAAATCATAAGAATCCGTGTTTGAAAATGTATTATCTTATACAATATGTATTATATTATAGGTCCATAGGAATAACAGTACTATCTGTTTGAAAAGAACTAAAAATTGTAGAATATTTTATAAAATTAGAAATAAACTATCGAATTTTGCAATATTTAGTCTTAAATATGTCTAAAATAGACCATTAATCATATATCCGCATTACAAATTATGTAAAATAATAACTGTAATATACATAATATACCTTGAAAAAGCAACAAGATATAGCCTTTTTCGCGTTAAAGTTACAAGATACATGAAAAGATAATACATTGTTTCATTTTATTTAAGGTGGTATAGTATATGAGTACATAAAGTACAACCCCTTATTAATTATTTATACTCCCCTCATAAAACACTATGCCATCTGCCCGGTATAGTGTTTTTTTTATTGATAGGAATATAACGTACGAGCCAAAGTCATGTAAACATGACCTTGGCAACTGTCTTGGTAACCAGAGAAACTCGTAAAGCGTATTTCTTCTGATTTACAAGAATTTATTTGTACAAACGATGACGGTATTTAATACAATGATGTTCTATCCGGTACGAGCCTTGCATAAAATTCCCTAAAGAGAGGTGAGACTTATGACAAAGGGAAAACGTCCAGAGATGAAGGTCATGTATGATTTGTCGTCCTTATTTATTATTTTGTTTTTTCTAAAAGAAATGGCAAGGGTATTATCCCCTTACTGGACAGAAGGGATTTTTTACTTAAGAATGGGATGCTACGGATGCGCTTTGGGAATAGTAGGAGTCTTGCTATACTTGTTCGTATATCTTGATCATAATGCAAGAAAATTAAGAGAGATGTTTTACTATTATAAATTAGAGGGGATGAATGGATATCCCAGGTATCGGGGTAGAACAGTTCCAGATCCAAGGTGGATATATGGAAAGGAATTGGGAGACGGACAGGCAGATGGTGATGGAGAGAAGGCTACACTGGTTAGTCCACTGGATGAATCCGATTCAATAGAAAGTTTTTATAGGAATAATCACAACATTATAAGATATCGCTACTTGCTGCCAGAGGGTCTTACAGTTTCAGAGATTGGAAAGAAGCTAGAAGGAATGGTGCAGCATTTAGAACGAGACGCAATCATAATATATGAGAATGGAAGCTTTTATATTATCGTAGGAGATCCGATTAAAAAGAAGTTTCTACAGAAGATATAGAGAAGAAGAAAAGAAGAGCCAGGCAATACATTTTGTATTTCCTTGACTCTTCTTTTGTTTTGTTATTTAATCAGTGCGCTTTGCATGGCATTTCTTTAGTAATAGGCAGGCAATCAGGAGGGTGAGTATTTCAACAATCGGAACAGTCATCCAGATACCATTGATACCAAGAAATACTGGCAAGGTATAGATGAATAGCAAGGTTAAAATAAGGCTCCTTAACAAGCATACCAATAGGGAATAATACTGTTCAAGGGTTGCTTGGAAGTAATTGCAGATGATCGTATTCACTGCGGATAAAAGGAAGCCGATGCCATAGATACGTAGAGCTGTTCTAGCAAGGGAAAGCACTTCCTCAGTCGGATTGATATAGATGTAGATGAATAAATCCGGTATAAAGCAGGAAATAACAAAGAATAAAGAACTGATTATTCCTGCAGTAATGATGGTAAAGCGGAATGTCTTAGCGACACGTTTAAATTTACCGGCACCATAGTTGGTTGCTAAAATTGGCTGGGCAGCCTGTGATACGCCATTGCTTAAGGAAGTTACAATAATTGCAGTATTGGAAATGATACTATATGCAGTTATTCCATTTACGGAGCTATATTTGAGCAATTGAACATTAAAGCATAGGATCACGATTCCGCCTGCAATTTCAATTAGAAAGCTTGGGAAACCAGTAATAATAATTTTATATAGTATGCTAAGTGGCTTACCATGTAATGACAGCTTTAGTGTGTTTTTTGGACTAAAGAAATGGGATACTAAGATTAGACAAGTAAGTGTAACACCAATGACAGATGCAATTGCTGCACCAGCCATTCCCATATGGAAGCCGAAAACTAATAGCAAGTCCATTATGATATTCATAACACCGCCGCTAATGACAGCTACCATGCTTCGATTTGGATCTGCATCATTTCGTACAAATGCCTGAAAGAAGGCTGAACAGGCGAATACAGGTGCACCAAAAATAATATATGGGGCATAGGTCTGAATATAAGGTTCTGTTGCTTCGGAACTACCTAAAAATCTGATGAGTGGTTCATAAGCAAAGAAACAGATCCCCATGGTTACCAGCACTGTTGCAATCATAGAAAATAAGGAATAGGAGAAGTAATGGTTTCCTTTTTCCACATTGCCTTCTCCTTTGCTTACTGAAAAGAGCACGGAGCCACCGACACCAAATAATAAGCCAATTCCAAAGAACAAATTAAATAATGGAAGGATGATGTTAAGGGCTGCAACGGCTTGTTCGCCAATCCCTTTTCCGATGATGATGGTGTCGACTAGAATATAGATCGAGGTAACAAGAGTTGCACTGATGGAGGGAAGTAAATATTTCAGAAAGAGTTTCTTAATATTTCCTTCCGTTAGGTCTAGCTGAATCATGTAAAATAGTCTCCTTTGTAATTGTGTAAAGCAATTATATCGTAGATAATCGTATTGTCAACCAAAGAATGAATTATAAGGGATTTACTCTTGATGAAATAGAGCATATGTGTTATTATTATTTCAATAAGAACATATGTTCGGAAAAGTAGGTGAGAAAATGGTTATTCAGGAAAATATGTCAATTGAAGAAAAACTTTCTATTCTATCAGACGCGGCAAAGTATGATGTTGCCTGTACATCCAGCGGTGTTGACCGTAAAGGAAATAGTGATGGAATTGGGAGCGCTGCAGCATGTGGGATATGCCATACATTTTCCCAGGATGGACGTTGTGTATCACTACTGAAGATATTATTTACCAATGAATGCATTTTTGACTGCAAATACTGCGTTAATCGAAAAAGTAATGATGTGAAGCGTGCCAGCTTTACACCACAGGAAGTATGTGACTTGACGATGGAATTTTATCGCCGCAATTATATCGAAGGATTATTTTTAAGCTCCGGTATTTTAGTAAGTCCAGACTATACAATGGAGTTGATATATAAGACGTTGATACTTCTTCGCTATCAATATAAGTTTAATGGCTATATTCATGTCAAGGCCATTCCCGGTGCTGATCCTAATTTAATTAATAAGGCAGGATGGCTTGCAGACCGAATGAGCATTAATCTGGAGCTACCAACCAGCGAAGGATTAAAAGAACTTGCACCACATAAGAACCGTAAGAACATTTTGAAGCCAATGAAGCAGATCCAGTTAGGTATCCATGAGAATAAAGGCAAAAGTCTTCCTTTGAATGGACAGAGTGGCATTATTGGTTTGGATGGTAATATTCTGTCAAGCAGTGTAAGCACCATAAGTAAGCCAAGCATGCTTATGGATGGTGTGGATCAGAATTATGATAATCCATTGGCTCTCGTTAATCGAAAGCAGAACTTTACAAAAAAGACAAAGTTTGTTCCAGCGGGCCAAAGTACACAGATGATTATTGGGGCCACTCCAGAGACAGATTATCAGATTTTGTCGGTGACCGATTCACTATATAAGAAGTTCGATCTAAAGAGGGTCTTTTATTCAGCCTATGTGCCAATTAATG
The DNA here is from genome assembly GCA_030535455.1 of bacterium. Lineage (GTDB taxonomy): Bacteria > Bacillota > Clostridia > Lachnospirales > Lachnospiraceae > KM106-2. The sequence goes on along the minus strand of JAUNJY010000011.1, from coordinate 62,129 downwards.
AAGACAAGCTGCTTCCAAGCTTAGAGGCAAAGCCACCACTGCTTAGAGAGCATCGTCTGTATCAGGCAGACTGGCTGCTACGTTTTTATGGTTTTGAGGCAAATGAGATATTAAATGATGAAAATCCTTATTTTAATGTATTATTAGATCCAAAGTGTAACTGGGCCTTGAAGCATCTAGAACAATTTCCAGTGGAGATAAATCATGCGGATTACTATACACTGCTTCGTGTTCCAGGAATTGGAGTGAATTCAGCAAGAAGAATTGTCCGCGCAAGAAAGATGGCAATGCTTACATTTGATGATCTAAAGAAAATAGGAGTTGTATTGAAGCGGGCATTGTATTTTATTACATGTGGTGGGAAAATGATGTATCCAGTAAAGATAGAGGAAGACTATATTACAAGGCAGATGTTAGAGGTAAAGGAAAAACTCCCAGAACAGCTGAAAGAAGTAAATACCTATAAGCAGTTGTCCTTGTTTGATACCAATTATCAATGGAATATTCAGTAAAAGAGGAAGGCAAGGATGGATAATGTAACAAAGCATATTTATATTTGTGAAGATAGCATAGAAGGAATTTTCACTTCCGTTTATGATGCGTGGGCAAGTGGATATGGCCATGTGAATAATTATCTTCAGATGGAAGGAACTCAGGAGTTAAGGCTCTTTAGCGAGTATATTGAGGTAAAGCCGGACCTTTCAAAAGCGGATAAGGTGACGAATACAGTAAAGACAAAAATAGGGAATGAAGCGTATCGATTAATATATTATATGGCAGTTTCTAACTTGAAAGAGAAAGCAGATCATATCTATCGCTTTATTATTTTAGGACTTCATTATGGGCCCAAAGTGTTAGATTATCTTAGTAATGACACGGTTAGCATTATGGCGAAGACCTATAAGAGGGTTAGCATGGAAGGACATCATTATAAAGGTTTTATTCGGTTTAGTGAGATATCTGGCAATATTCTTGTAAGCAGGATAAGACCAGATAACAACATACTTCCGCTTATTGCAAACCACTTTTCTGATCGATTTACAATAGAGAATTTTATGATAATAGATGAGGCAAGAAATATAGCGGTTGTCCATCCGGCTCATAAGAAATGGTTCATTATATCAACGGAACTTATGGATCAGGAAGTATTAAAGGAAGAAACACAAAAAGAAGAGCAAATGAAGGGAGCCTGGAATGCATTTATCAAAAATATCAGCATAAAAGAGAGGGAGAATTTGAAACTGCAGCAGAATTTATGTCCGCTTCGTTATCGTGAATTCATGCCGGAGTTTTCAAAAAAGTAAAGCGACCGTACAAGAGTGAAAATGGTAGACGGTGGGAGGAGAAATTATGGAATTAGCTCGAGAACAATGGACAAAAGAGGACTATAGACAATTTGTAGATGAGTTAGAAGGGATGAGAGAAGAGGAGTTTGCCAAATTTCATAGCAAGCTAAATCCTGGTTCAGACAACATACTTGGAATACGTTCTCCAAAGCTTCGTCTAATTGCAAAAGAAATCCTTAAGGGAAATGCAAGAGAGTTTCTTAATGTGGTTGAGAATAGGTATAATGAGGAGAATATGATCCGTGGCATGGTAATCGGTGGCTTAAAGGAGAAGCAGGTGCCCTATGAGGAGATTATGGCCTATATAAAGGAGTTTATCCCGTATATTACTAACTGGTCAGTATGTGATACGTTTTGTAGTGCATTAAAGATTACAAAAAGACATAAGTCGGAGATGTTTGAAGCTTTAAGGCCATATGCTGTCAGCAAGGGGGAGTACCAGGCTAGATTTGCATTTGTCATGTACCTTACTTACTTTATTGAAGAGGAGTACTTGCCTGAAATCTTTTCATATTGTGATCAGTGCAAACTTAAGGAGTATTATGTGCAGATGGCCATTGCATGGTTAGTCAGTATTTGCTATATAAAAGAGAAAGACATGACAAACCAGTATCTTTACAATAATAAGTTAGACGATTTTACCTATAATAAGGCCCTTCAAAAGATTATAGAGTCCTATCGGGTAGCGGATGAGGAAAAAGAGGAAATCAGGAAACGAAAAAGAAAGTAAAGAGAATTGTATAAAAATAAATTGAAGTGGAATACTATCTTCGTAATCTATAGAAGGAGGGAATTCCATGAAAAAGAAAGTTATTGCAATGATGGCAGTAATATGTATAAGCCTTTTGTCCATAACAGCATGTTCATCTGATGGTAAAAATAATAACTCTGCAACTGATGATCGCGCTAATAAAAACACTACTAGTCCAACAGATATCTTGGATGATGTAGAAAAGGGCGTTGATGATGCAGGCAAAGATATTGAAAAGGCCGGCGACGACGTTAAGGATGATGCAGAAAAAGCTGGAGATGATGTTAAGGATGGCGTAGAAGACATTCTTGGTAGTGATAATGCAAATAATAATAATGATAAATATGATGATATGCTATGTGATTTGCTT
>JAUNJY010000011.1:0-59652 GCA_030535455.1 bacterium | reverse complement strand
CAAATAATAATAATGCAAATAATAACAACAAGGATGTTGTTCCAACTAATGATGCTGGTACTGTTAATACAAACAATGCTAATGATATGGTTACAGCAAGTCCAGCAAATTAATGTACCTAAAGAAAAAACCAGAGAAACTATTAGAATAGTTTGCTCTGGTTTTTCTTTATAACAGCACATTGGCTGTCGGTGTCGCTGATACACTCCACGCATTTGTGGGTATGGTTTTTACATTCATTACATATTCCGCTGATTTGAATATAGTGGTCCGTCACACTAAAGCCATACTCATTTAAACTATCCTGGATATCATGGATTGGACAGTATGGCAAATCAAAAATCTTTTTGCAACAGTTGCAGATCACATAATGTTTATGTCCTGTTTGATTATTTTTGATCTGATAAAACATTTCATTATCAGATAAGAAGTACTTATCAATCAAGTCCTGTTTTAAAAGAGAATCAATCGTTCTATAAATGGTGGATTTCGCTATTTTAGGATAGGTCTCAATGCAGCAGTTATAAATTTCATTGATTGACATCGGTCGTTTCGCCGTGCTTAGGATATTTAAAATATGTTGCTTTTGTTTTGTGTTACGTTGGTTTTGCAATTGGATGCCCCCCTATGCATCAAAATCAATATGATATGAATGATCCTTTTCTTTAATATCTACATAAGAAAGGTTAAAATCATCATTGTTGATATCTACCTTATATTCGAAGATAATGTCATCTGTCTTTTTGGAAAGGAAGATATAGCTTCCATTTTCTTTTTCATCCACAAAGTCACAGAGTTCATTATAGATTTCAAAACCGTTTACTTCTCCGGTAAAACCGCTTTCTTTAATTTTACTTTCGATCATTGCATAAATTTCATCCATATTCTAGTCCTCCGTATGGTCAGTTTGCTTATATTGATAGCGCTTTGAATAAACGCTGGTATCTGGGTTTTGATCAAATAACTGCTTCACTGTCTTGGTAGCATTTATTCTTTTGTTTTCATCCATCGGACTTTTGTCTTTGACTGGATGTTTTCTTACAATTTTTTTCTTTAACATAAGATACCTACATTATATTTTCTTAGTATTACCCTAACCATTTTAAATGATATTATACTGTTTTTCAACTCCCCTATGATAGGAAAAGACGATAGATTGAATATTTACCCGTATTTTTTGTAATTGTACTCTCTAATTGAAACCCATATTTTTCGGCGAGAGTTATAGAAGCTAAATTTTCAGGATGAATGACAGCGACTAAGGAAGGTAGTTCAAGATATTCTTTTGCATATTGGATAATTGCCCCTATGCATTCTGAAGCATATCCTTGGCGCTGATATTGTGGAGAGATTAAGTAGCCAAGTTCTATTTCAGGAGTTTCATGGATGTCGATACATTGTAAGCCGGCGCGTCCAATTAACGTGTTACTATCCTTTAGGAAGATACCCCATAATCCAAAACGATAGAAATTATAGCTGTGTTTGATATAGGCAGCATGTTTTTCTTCTTCTTCCTCTAAAGAGAGAAGAGGTGGGAGAAAGTCGGTTACTCCTGGCTGCTGATAGATTTTATAGAGTTCCTTAATATCAGAAACTGCTAATTCTTTGATTTGTAGTCGTTTGGTGGTAAGAATATCAACAGGTAGGCCATGGGCGCGATTGTATTCTTCTAACACAGCTTCATAATCTAGAGACATCATATCCTCATAGATACAGCAGGTTCTTGAAAGATCCTGTTTGCCCGAACTTTTATTTTGATAGCCAATACACGTAATGTTTGCTCTTGAGGCTGCAATACTGCCATTCATAGAGTCTTCAATAATAATGCATTCTTCTGGCTTGACGCCTAATCGTTCTGCCGCCAGAAGGAAGATATCGGGTGCTGGTTTAGAGTGGGCCACCATGGACCCACTAACTGCTTCGTCTACATAAGACTCTAGAGAAAAGGTCTTTACTACATTGTTGATTTCATAAGGCTCAGAAGAGGACGCAATAGCGACTTTGATTCCATGGCCATGTAATGAACGCATTAAATTCAGAGTGCCTTCGATAGGAATTAGGCCTTCTTCTTCATGAATGATAATCTTATATTCATTATATTTATCAGCAAAAGCCTGGCCATCAGTAATCTGTGGATAGTCTCTTTGCAAAGTAAGTACTAGGTCATCCATATGCTTACCGATAAATTGCTCGCAATATTCAGTTGAAAGAGTGGCATGAAATGCTTCACCAGCTCGGATCAGTGCTCTGGTGTGTTGAGGTTCGGTATCGACAATAACGCCATCCATGTCGAAAATGACAGCTTTTAACATATAAAATCCTCGTTTCAATTTTTTAATATAATAGCATTTTTTTGAGGGTAAAACAATACAATTAAGTAAGTAGAATTGCGAAGTTTGTCCATATTGTAAAAATTTCGTAGAAATGAGGTAAATGCATGATTAATGCCATTGAGTTCACTCATACGCCGGATATTACTGTTGTAAATGTTAAGCAGTATGAAGCGCATTATAGCTTATACGTAGGGTATGTAAACAGCATTAATGAAATTACTAATCAGCTGCAGACATTATGTAAGGAGAATGTGGAAGAGGCCAATACGACGAATGGTTTTTACAGGGGACTTAAACGAGGAGAAACCTTTGCGTTAGATGGAGTAATCCTTCATGAATTATATTTTAGAAATATTGGAGGCTGTAATAAAGAGCCAAAGGATTTTGTGAAATGTGCAATAGATAAGTATTTTGGCTGTTTTGAGAACTGGAAACAAGATTTTATAGCAACTGGAAAAGCAAGCAGGGGCTGGGCAGTTTTATTTTGGGATCAGAGAACAAAACGGCTGCGTAATATAAGTCTGGATGCTCATGATGTTGGACCAATCGTTCTAGGTTTGCCATTACTAGTGATGGATGTATATGAACATGCGTACTTCTTACAGTATGCACAAAATAAAGTAGCATATATTGAGGCATTTATGGAGAACATACATTGGGATATTGTTGCCCAAAGAATGAAGTTCTGGAACCTATAAGTAAAAAAGCCTTCCTGGAAGGGAAGGCTTTTTTGTTAGATCTATTAATTAGAAACCTAATGGAATTCCGAAACCGATAAATCCAAGTAATAATAATGTCCATGCTACTAAGAATGATGCTGAGTAAGGGAACATTGCACCAATTAAATCACCAACAGAGAACTCTTTCTTGTACTTTCTCATGTAAACTAAGATTACACCAGCGTAAGTCATAAGAGGAGTAATGATGTTTGTTGAAGAGTCTGCTAAACGGTAAGCAGCAGCAACAACGTCTGGAGTCATGTTTGGATTTGCTTGGTATAACATTGGAATAAATACTGGTCCAAGTAATAACCATTTGGATGTTAAACCACCAACGAAAAGGTTGATAACTGCAGTAATTAAAATAAATCCGATAATTAAAATTGTTGCGGAGTTGGATGCACCAATTGCTTCAAGTGCTTTTGCACCTAAGTAAGTGATGTAAGTTCCAAGTCCTGTATAAGATAATACAGCTAAGAAATTGTAACTGAAGAATGTTAATACGATTGTATAACCCATGCTTCCAATTTGCTTAGACATTGCACTGATTAAATCTTGAGATTTTGCAAATTTCTTTGTTGCATAACCGTAGAAAGCACCACTAGTAAAGAATACGATTGTGATTAAGATAATGATGTTATCTAGGTATGGAGTTACAGAAGAACCGTCTTCTGCTGTATATGGAGCTAAAGGTCCCATAGCTAAGAAGATTACAAATGCTAAAGATAATACAAAACCAATACCAGCCCAACGTAAGCCTTTCTTTTCTGTTTCGCTAATACCGAAATCAGTAAGAGCCATATCTTCTGGTACTGTGTAAGAAATCTTGTCAAATTTAGGCTTGATAAATCTGTTTGTGATGAAACCACCAAGTAATACAAGCATAAATGTAGATGCTAACATGAAGTAGTAGTGCATTGTATATGGGTTAAGATCTTGTCCTAAGTATCCTTTGAAAGGAACTGAAGCACTTTCAGCAAACCCTTGTGCATTTTTACCGATGATAACATCAATGATAGTTGCTGGAATTAAGTTGGCACTGAAACCTGCAGAAACACCAGCGAAAGCAGCAAACATACCGATTAATGGGTTTTTCTTTAACCCTAAGTATAATAAACCTGCAAGTGGTATTAATACGATATAACCAGCATCAGATGCAAGGTTACTCATAATACCTAAAAATACTAATAAGTATGGTAATAAAGTTTCAGGAATATTTCTACCAACTTTACGAATTAAGGCAGAGAATAATCCGGATTCTTCAGCAATACCAATACCGAACATAACAATTAAGATTGTTCCTAAGATACCGTGTGAATATGCTAACCAGTTTGTAAGGATCATATTATCGAATAACCAGCGAAGGTTTTCAGTTGAGAACATATTTTGGATTGTGTTCACTTGATCACTTTCAACACCATCAACAACTTGTTTCGTAATAAATTCTGTTCCACCCATAAATGCAGTAATAATCATAACGATTGCAAATAAACCGATAAAGATAATTACTGGATCAGGAATTTTGGAACCAATTCGTTCAATCAGAGATACTTTTTTTGTTTCTTCTGAATTTTGCTTTTTCATAAATATCCATTCCATTCCTTTTAAATTTTTGTCTATATCCATTTTTGTCGATTTTAGTCAATATTACAATACCATAAATCTGCCAGCAATGGATATAAAATGAATATATTGATAATTATGGAAAAAGAGTTGTGAGAGTTGCACAAAAAGAAGGGGTGAATACCCCTTGAAAGAACTGAATTTAACGGATTAAAGCGTTAGTAAATTGAAAGATTTTTTATTGACCACTTTCCAGTGTTAAAGAATTAAGTCGTTCATAAAGTAATCCGACGATAAACCAAAGTGGAGCATAATCTAAACGAATAACACCAAGTACATTGCATTTTGCTTTACTATAGTCCCATGGACAACAATGTTTTTTCTTTAAGAGTACTCCGGTCAGAAATTCAACGAAAAAAATACCTATAGTATAAATCCCTCCTCGAAACCATATATTCAGGTGTTGAATTCTCTTACTTATCGGAGAAATAAAAGCAGCCAGTCCATAAATAGGAAACATCCAGACGGAAGAATGGCATACAAGTTTTGGATCTTTATGATTTATAATCGCGCATAGGCCGCTAAAGAAGCATTCAAAGCACCAGCCGATGCAGCCACAAATAATAAAATTAGTAAATAGATTTCGTTTCATATAAATAGTATTTAAAACAGAGCCAATAGTTATACTAGAAATTATTTACATTGATTTCTGCTAAAATTTACTTTGTTCACTCTTTTATCACATTCTATTCAAAAAGTAAACACACTCAGTTGGTTTAATAAGAGTACAAGATGAGCGAGAGGAGTGATCGATAATGTCAAAAGTTCAATCGGTATTTAAACGATTTGAAAAAAAATATATGGTAACTGAAGAGAAGTATGATGCACTGCTCAGTGCACTAAATGAACATATGATAATGGATGATTACGGTGTCCATACGATTTGTAACATATATTATGATACAGAGCATGATGAACTAATAAGGAACTCTTTAGACAAGCCACTCTATAAGGAAAAGTTACGTTTAAGAAGTTATGGAGTGCCATCCTTAGAGAGTAATGTGTTTTTAGAGATAAAGAAGAAATTCAAGGGTATTGTTTATAAGAGAAGAATGGTTATGGACCTAAAGACAGCCAAAGAGTTTACAGAGGAAGGCATTCCGCTAAGAGAAACTACTCAGATTGGAAATGAGCTTACGTATTTCATGGAGTTTTACCAGCCGGTACCTAAGTTATTCATTGCTTATGATCGTTTTGCCATGTTTGGAAAAGAAGATTCGGAAGTCAGAATTACCTTTGACAGCAATATCAGAAGCCGAGATTATGACTTGGGATTAGAATATGGAGATTATGGTGAGCCTCTCTTAGATGAAAATTATCATCTTATGGAAATAAAGATTGCAGGGGCTATGCCTTTATGGCTTTCAGCATTACTAAATGAACTAGAGATTTATCCTACTTCATTTTCAAAGTACGGAAACATATATAAGAAGAGACTAGAAGAAACTAAAGGAGGAATATTATATGTTTAATTCAATACTAAATACAACGGGGAGCGTATCAGCTACCGACTTATTCATTTGCTTAGGGGTGGCCATCTTACTTGGCTTCATCATTTCAACAACTTACATGTTAACAACAGATTATTCTAAAAACTTTGTATTCACACTTACTGTATTGCCGGTAATGGTACAAGCGGTCATCATATTGGTAAATGGTAACCTTGGTACTAGTGTTGCAATCTTAGGAGCATTTGGTTTAGTAAGATTTCGTTCTGTACCTGGTACATCCAAAGAAATCAGCGCTGTATTTTTAGCAATGGCTGCCGGTCTTGCTGCTGGTGTAGGCTTACTTCTTTATGCTGTGGTATTTACAGCAATCGTTTGCCTTTTAATGGTGATCCTTACAAAAGCAAGCTTTGGAGAGAGAAAGAATACTGAAAAAGCATTAAAAATCGTTATCCCAGAAAATCTTGACTATACTAATATCTTTGATGATTTATTTGAAACATACACTAAAAAAGTATCCTTAGATCGAGTAAAGACAACAAACATGGGTAGTTTATATGAACTTACTTATACAATCTCCTTAAAAGACTCTGCAAAAGAGAAGGAGTTAATTGATGCAATTCGCTGCAGAAATGGCAACCTTACAGTATTAAGCGGAAGACCAATGGTAAATCGTGAAGAACTATAGTGTCTGACATTAATAATTCATAGTAAATAAAAAGAGTAAAGAAAGATCCCGAGCAATGAAAATTGTTTCGGGATTTTTTTATTTACATAAACAATGAGCCAAAGTACAGATATTCGCGATATTCTGAAACAGTTGTGTTCTTACAAAGGAGGAGAAATTCTTAAAGGACATCTTATGCCAGACCACATTCATATGTTGGTGAGTATCTCATCTAAAATAAGCATATCCAGTTTTATGGGATAGCCATTATTGAAGTAGAATGCAACAAAGAAGGAAATAAGGGGGACTTTTGTGTCTAGTTAAAAAAAATATGTTAACATGTTTTTCATAGCTGAGAAGGGACTAGAGAAGGCTTAAATAAGTAATAGTAATATGGGTCTATAGGATTTCTTTAGTGAAGAAACAATCGATCAGGCAATCGTCAAAAGTGAAAGAAATAATCGAGTATGAAACATTGTATAATTAGTCCATTGATCCGTTGATAATGTACAGTCTGTAAGAACAGAAAAAAAGCTCCTACAAGCAAGTGCTTGTAAGAGCTTTTTGGTTAGGAGCAGTATCCTTAAGCAGATGGAGTTTGAGCAGGATCCATAGCGCCATCTGGACGTTCTGGACGTGTGCCGGTGCCATCGTTATTGAATTTTCCGCCATCGCCATTGCCACCGCGTCCACCGCCGCCTCCATGTTGGGAAATCGTCGTTGTTTCGCCAGAGTCTGTAACGCAAGTAACTACGCTAGTAGGCTTGATGTCACATAACTTGGTTTCACCAGAGTAAAGACTATACGTTTCATTTGTCTTGATATCAGTGGAACTTAAGACTACACATTGGTAATTAGTAGTTGGTGCATAGGTAATTACAGTTTTACCAGAGGAGTCTTTTAACGTAATCGGAGTGTTAGCATTTTTAACATCTGTGTATTGAACAAAGATGGATGCCTGAGAGGAGGTATCAGAAGTAGTTTGTGCCATTCCAGTTGAACCGGCTGCAATTAGAGTACCACCTGAAATCTCATAGGAAGTATCGTAATCTAAACTGCCATTTCCTCCATTTGTCGTACCATTTACATAGATCGTGCCACCTTTTTGGTAGATGGATCCATTGGAATCGATGCCATCTCCTTCTGAAGTTACGGTAACAGTTCCACCATTAAAATTAATGGAGTAGTCTCCCGTATTGGCAAATGGATCTCCACCAAAGGCTGAATTGCCTTGGGAGGAGTCAGTTCCGCCACCAGCATTGATACCGTCATCGCTTGCAACAACAGTGATTGTTCCATCATTTATTGTGATATTAGAAGCTTCTAGACCTTCATAACTTGCGTCAATTGCAATAGTACCATTATTAATGGTTAAATCAGCATCTGCATGGATGGCATCATCACCGGCCTTGATTTTAAAAGTACCATCATCAATCGTCACCGTATTGTTAGAATGAATGGCATCATCACAGCTATCAATGGTAAAGGTACCGCCTGTAACATAAATGTCGTTTCCGGCTTTCATTGCTTTATAGCTGGTACTTGTTGTAGTTTCTGTAGTAGAAGAAGCGGTTGTTTCAGGAGCTATTGTAGCCTCAGTTGTTTGGGAAGCTTGGTTATTACGATTTCCAAATCCGCCATTCATTCCTCCGCTCATCATTTCCTCGTGTGTTTTCTGTGCATTGGTACTGCCATTGTTGGTTGTAAGCGTATAAGTTCCGCCTTTTACACAAAGGCTTTTTTCTGCCTGAATAGCATCATTTCCGGCAGTGATTGTAAAAGTACCTGCTTCAAGTAAGAGATAGCCTTTGTCGTCTTCTGTTGTATTAGTAGATTTGAGTCCATCTGAGCCGGCAGTCACGGTAATGGTACCATCTTTTACTGCAATGGAATCTTTTCCGCGAATGCCATCATCAGCAGCAGTAACATTGATTATACCACTTACAATCTTAAGGTCATTTTTTGTAGCAATACCATCTTTGTAGTTTCCAGTCACATTTAATGTTCCGGTACCATTGATGGAAATATCATCTGCACTGTAAAGGCAGGCATTTGGAGCATTTTCTGTATCAGAGTAAGAATAGCTTGTTCCATCTGTAAGTGTGTTTGTTGAGCCTTCGGCCAAGGTAATTACAAGTTTATCGGATTGTTTTGCATAAATGGCAGCTCCTGTGGAACTTGTAATGGATGCGTTGTCTAAGACAATATGAACTAAGTCATTTTTAGTTGCCTCTACAATAATCTGTCCATCTTTAATGGAACCTGTTACATAGTAGACACCAGCAGAAGTAATGGTGATTGTTTGACCAGAAACTTTTGCATTGGAACCAGAGTATTCAATTCCACTGTCTGATAATGTAATGGTTTCATAGGAAGAAGATTTGTAATCTGTATTAGTATCCTCATCCTTATAGTTTACAGAGATCTCACTGCCTTTGATCGTATTAGAATAATCAGCAGTTTCAGTACTTGGAGACGCCGTTGCAGTAGCTGGCTGTTCTGTCTGTGTAGTTTCATTTGTATTGTTATTATTGCTGCATCCCATAATGGCAGTGCTTCCGAATGTAAATAAAAGAAGCGCCATGGCAGCACGTTTTCCTAAAAATCGTTTTATATTATGCATTTAAATTCCTCCTTGCATTGTTGTCATGGTGTTACTTTATCGTAAAAATATGAAAAAAGAGTGAATAAGTTATGTTTATTTTGTATTTTTACTTATTGCAGCTTGACCGTGTAAGAACAGAGGAATACAATTAGGGATGATTAACGACGAAAAATTTAGATGCGAACGAAATATAGAAAGATAGAAGAAAATATAGATAGATGGGTGATAGAATGAATTATAATGAAGCGATGGATTATTTAAAAGAAGTCAGCTGCTATGGAGGCAAGCTTGGATTAGAGTCCATTCAGGAACTTTTGAAACGATTAGATCATCCGGAAAATGAGCTGAAATTCGTTCATGTGGCCGGAACCAATGGAAAAGGATCAACAAGTGCCTATCTGGCATCCATACTTGCAGAGGCAGACTATACGGTGGGAAGATATATTTCACCAGTGGTTGTGGCATATGAAGAGTGTATCCAAGTAATAAGAAAAGATCAGCCGGCACTTAAAGCATATATAAGGAAAGAACACATTGCAAAGCATTTGACCAAAATAAAAGGAATTTGTGATGAAATGGTGGAAGAGGGATTGACCTCTCCGACAGCATTTGAAATAGAAACGGTTATGGCATTTTTAGAATTCATCGAGCAGAAGGTGGATATTGTCATACTAGAAGTAGGACTCGGCGGAAGATTAGATGCTACCAATGTAATAAATAATGTATTAGTAAGCATTATGACTTCTATCAGTATGGACCATATGCAGTTTTTAGGAAATACGCTAACAGAAATTGCAAGTGAAAAGGCTGGTATCATCAAACAAGGAGTTCCCGTTGTTTCCTATGAGCAGCAGGAAGAGGCAAAGAAGGTAATTAACGAGCGTTGTAAAGAAACAGGAAGCAGACTATATATGCTACATAAGAAGGATGTTTCGATTAAGACAATGACGATTAATGGCACGACTTTCCTGCTTGAACAAGAGCAAGAGGAGCCATATTATATTCCACTGCTTGGTGAGCACCAAGTATACAATGCTTATGTAGCTATGACAGCAGCCAGGGTGTTACAGGAACAGGGATTTGTAATCAACGAAGAAAATATCCGACTTGGTCTTGCAAATACAAGATGGTTTGGTCGTTTTAGCGTAATTGAGCACAATCCTTATGTAATCGTAGACGGCGCCCATAATATTGATGCAGCAAATATGTTGTGCAGGGCAGTAGAACAATATTTTGGAACCAAAAAGGGCATCTTCGTTGTGGGAGTCTTTCAAGATAAGGAATATGAGGAAATCCTGAAGAGGACATCAAAATATGCAAAAATGATCATAACAGTAACAACAAAGTCTGAACGAGCACTACCAAGCGACAAGCTAAAGCGGGTAGCAAAGCAGTACTGTAACCATGTAATCGATGCTAAGACCATCGAAAACGGCATGGTCATTGCAAAACAAATGGCTATGGAAGATGATTATATCCTATGTTTTGGATCATTAAGCTTTCTTGCAGATATCGCCGGAAAAACAGTATAAATAGTAAGAAGCCACTGCAACATAGCCAGTGGCTTTTTACTATTTATACTCTATAATTACAATATATGACTAGACTTGCTATTTTATTTGCACAACGATATAATAGAGAAAATATGCAATTTAGCACTTTACATTAGAAAAGAGTAACAGGAGGACAGCCATGATAGACTTAATTGAAAGCAGAGACAAGATTGATAGCATTGATCGACAAATATTAGAGCTATTTGAGCAACGTATGAAGATTACACAAGATGTTGCAGAGTATAAGATAAATACCGGGAAAAAAGTGTTAGATAAGGAACGTGAGCAGCAGAAATTAGAAGTCCTATCTTCTTTAGCAAGCAATCCATTTAATGCCCATGCAGTAAATGAACTATTTACTCAGATAATGTCAATGAGCCGAAAATGGCAGTATGGATATATCGCATCTAATTCCAATATTGGATATGAAGCTTACGATGAACTGGCATTTAACAGCCAGACGAAAGTTGCATTCTTTGGGGAAATTGGAAGTTATACAGAACAGGCAATGATTGACTTCTTTGGAGAAAATATTGACGGGATTAGCGTGTGTAACTTTAAACAGGTAATGGAAATGGTGAAGAACGGCGATGTGGAGTTTGGAGTTCTTCCTATTGAAAACTCTTCCACCGGTGGCATTACAGATATTTTCGATTTATTATTTGAATATGGAAATACCATTATCGGAGAGCATTATGTGAAAATCGACCATGCACTTATGGCAGTAAAAGGAGCAACCGAAGAAGATCTGAAAGTGGTATATTCCCATCCACAGGGACTGCTTCAATGCAGGGAGTATTTTGAAGACAAGGAATGGATCAGCCTTAAGCCATGTACAGAAAGCACATCTGCAGCAGCCAAGTATGTGAGTGAAAAGCAAGATAAGAGTATTGGCGCCATTGCAAGCACTCGTGCAGCGAAGTGCTATGATTTAGAAATCATTAAGCAAGGTGTTAACCAAGAGGAAAAGAATAGCACTAGATTTATCATTATTACTAATAAGAAGATTTACAATGAAAATGCAAATAAGGTCAGCATATGTTTTGAAATTCCTCATGAGAGCGGAAGTCTTTACACAATGCTTAGCCATATCATTTATAATGGATTAAATATGACAAAGATTGAGTCCAGACCAATTAGCGGACATACTTGGGAGTATCGTTTCTTTGTAGAATTTGAGGGAAATCTTAAGGACCCAGGCGTCAAAAACGCATTAATCGGCATAAATGAAGAGGCTTCGAGTATGAAGATACTAGGAAATTTTAAGACTGTCTAAATTGTGAACCATCTTCACATATTCTTTGAAAATAGAACACAATTACTTCATAATTAGTTGATATCATAAAGCCATGATAAAGATAAGCAATAGATTTACACAAATAAATCGAGACATAGATAAAACTAAGAATGGAGTGGATATTATGAATAATAATTACGATAACTTTAATATGGAAAACTACAATGTAGACAACAATATGGGAAATAACAACGAAGGAAAGCCTGAAAAACCAAAAAAGAAAAGCAATAAGGTAGTAAGAGGAATTGCTTATACTTTGATCTTTGGCTTAGCAGCAGGGGGAACATTTGGAGGAGCTTCTTATGTGTATCGTTTGAATAACACAAAAGTTGTTTCTACACAGACACCAAATCAAAGCGAAGCATCCAGTGATACATTGGTTGGAAATAACAGCACAAATAGTGCAGCAATTTTAAATACAAGCAATGTAACAACAGCTTCCATAGATGACGTAAGTGGCGTGGCAAGTGAAGTAATGCCATCCATCGTATCAATTACATGTAATTCTACAACAACAGCTTCTGACTATTTCGGACAGTCACAAAGCCAAGAAGCAGTAAGTGCCGGCACAGGAATTATCGTAAGCCAGGACTCAGAAAAATTATATATCGCAACTAATAACCATGTAGTAAGTGGTGCTAACTCTGTAAAATTAACATTTTCAGATGACTCAACAGTAGATGCTGAAGTGAGAGGTACCATGTCAAGCAGTGATTTAGCAGTTGTTCAATGTAACTTATCAGATTTAAGTGATGCTACTAAGTCAACAATCCGTGTTGCAACATTAGGAAGTTCAGATGACTCTAAAGTTGGTGAAATGGTAGTTGCCATTGGTAATGCATTAGGATACGGTCAATCTGTTACTGTTGGTTACTTAAGTGCAAAGGATCGTGAAGTTCAAACAGATGACTATACAATGAAATTATTACAGACAGATGCTGCAATCAATCCTGGTAACAGTGGTGGCGCTTTATTAAATGCATCTGGACAAGTAATTGGTATTAACTCTGTAAAATATTCTTCAACAGAAGTTGAGGGTATTGGATATGCAATTCCAATCTCTTATGCAATCCCAATTATTAACCAGTTAATTAGTACTGAAAAGATTGCGGATGAAGATAAAGGATACTTAGGTGTACGTTTCTATGAAGTAGAACAGGCATATTCTTCTGCATTTGGCATTCCAGAAGGCGTATATGTAACATCTGTAGTTAGCGGCAGCCCAGCTGATAAAGGTGGTCTTCAAGCAGGCGATGTAATTACTGCAATTGATGGGGCAACTTGTACAACATCTTCAGCATTCCAAGAAGTATTAGGTACAAAGGCAGCAAACACTGAAGTAACATTTACTCTTCAAAGAGGAGAAGGCAATTCTTATAAAGAAACTACAGTAAAAGTAACACTTGGTAAGAAATCAGATTATCAATCAAGCCAAGACTCAAGCTCCAATTCCGGCTCTAATTCCGGATCAGGCTCTAGTTCAGGAAGAGGCTCAAATGGCGGAAGCAGCAGCCAAAATCCTTACTATTACTATTATGGTCAAAACAACTAAATTTCGATAGAAACATCTCCTTTAAAGGCGGCGGACAATAAGTCTGCCGTCTTTTTTTAATATATAGGAAATTTCTCTTTGAGCAACCTCCTATGTATTAAAAAGGCTTTCTAAAAACCAGAAAGCCAAGATGCGTACTTACGCGGAAGGCGTTTATCACTTCGTGATCGCGTTCGGCGCGGAGTGTTTTATGCAGAAGGGGGGACTTGAAGAAAGGAAAAAAATGGGTTAAAATGTATTTGAAACGTTTAAGCTTTAATTAGTACAGCAAAATGGAGGTGACATTATGGCTACAATAAAGGAAGTGGCTAAAGCATGTGGGGTATCTGTTGCAACCGTATCCAATATTATTAATCAGAAGCCTGGCACAAGTGAAAAGACTAGAAAGAAAGTCCTTGAAATGGTTGAAAAGATGCAGTACACGCCCAATGTGCTTGCTAAAAACCTTAAAATGCAGAAGACAAGAAGCATAGGGGTCATTGTAGAAGATATGACGATTTTCAGTATCCCAGATATTGTTGATGGCATTACAGAGCATTGCGAAGAGGTAGAATATCAAATTCTTTTAACAAATTTACGCCTTTTTAAAAAATATAACGATACATATTATGACAGAGAAGACTACTATGGGCTGGTAAGGGACGAGATGCGGAAATTACGTGAAAAACAAGTGGAAGGAATTATTTATGTAGCTGCTCATGAACGTGTAATACGAGTAGTTCCAAAAGATTTGAAGTTCCCAGTTGTAATGGCATATGGATACTCAGAAAACGAGCAAGTGCCATCCGTGGTGGTAGATGATACTCATGGAGCCTATGAGGTAGTCAAATACTTGCTTGAATGTGGACATAGAAAGATTGGTGTAATTACAGGTAAAAAATACAGTCTTCATACTCAGGCACGTTTAGAGGGATATCAAAAAGCGCTGTATGATGAACGAATTTTATATGATCCAGAGTTAGTCTGTAATGGGGATTGGACGAGAGAGTCAGCATATCAATATGTTGATTTTCTGCTGGAAAAGGGCATAACGGCTGTCTTTTGCATGAACGACCTGATGGCAGGCGGAGTATATGACCGGCTGGATGAATTACATATGGAGGTTGGAAAGGATCTTTCGGTGGTTGGATATGATAATCGAGAGCTATCCAATTACTATAAGCCACCGCTTACAACCATATCCCTTCCACTACATGATATTGGATATCGGGCAAGTGAAATCATGATTGAGATGTTAGAGGGGAAGGAACTGGAGGCGCAGGAGCAGATCTGCACCGTAGAATGCAATAAGAATATAAGAAAATCAGTGAACATCCTTATGAGTAAGTAAAACGTTCTATATAGGATAAACACTTAATAGTGAACAATATAGCGAAAATATGGCATGGTTCGGCAATTATGCCAAAAAATATGGTAAAAATGACGAGGTTAAACGATTTAGAAAATGTAAAAATTATACAAAAATACTTTACATCAAGAAAATAATATGTTAGTATTTATTTACAGTAAAAAAAAGGAAAAGCATTAAAAAATAGTGTAATACTACAAGTTTCAACTACATATTTTGAGGATAAAATGAAGCGTAGACTTCACTAACAAAATATCGCACGGGAAAAAATGAGGTGTGAAAAGGGATGGGTGAAAAGTTAGAGAGTATACCACTAAGAAAAATACAGATTCAAGATGAATTCTGGAATAAGTACATAAAACTGGTTAAAGAGAGTATCATTCCATACCAATGGAAGATATTAAACGATTTAGTAAAAGATGTGGAACCAAGCCACTGCATTCATAATTTTAAAATTGCAGCGGGTGAGCTAGAAGGAGAGTTTGAAGGGGCTGTCTTCCAGGATACAGATGTGGCAAAGTGGCTGGAGGCAGTAGCTTATTCTTTGGAATGCAATCCGGATCCAGAGCTTGAACGGCTGGCAGATGAAACAATTGAATTGATTGGACGTGCACAACAGAAAGATGGCTATTTAAATACATATTTTACAATTAAGGAGCCAGAAGGACGCTTTAAAAATCTAGAAGAGGGACATGAACTTTATACGGCAGGGCATATGATCGAGGCTGCAGTGGCCTATTATAATGCAACCGGCAAAGACAAGTTTCTTTCCATCGTATCCAGATTTGCAGATTTGATCTGTGAGACATTTGGAACAGAAGAGGGAAAACGTCATGGATATCCAGGCCATCAGGAAATCGAGCTTGCCTTAGTTAAGTTATTTCGCGTCACTAAAAGAAAGAAGTACCTTACACTAGCCAAATATTTTATTGATCAGCGTGGAGTGGGAAGCAACTACTTTCTTGAGGAAGAAAAACAAAGGGAAGGACATATTTTCCCAGAGTTTAAAGGGTATGATCCAAAGTATTCCCAATCCCATCTTCCAGTAAGAGAACAAGAGACTGCAGAGGGACATGCAGTTCGAGCAATGTATATGTATTGTGCAATGGCAGACTTATCTTATGAATATCAGGATAAAGAATTGCTTACAGCATGCAAGAAGCTATGGAATAACGTCGTAAATAAGCGAATGTACATAACAGGAGGAATTGGATCATCCGGAATGCTAGAACGTTTTACTACAGATTACGATTTGCCAAACGACTGCAACTATTCGGAAACATGTGCATCCATTGGAATGGCACTGTTTGGAAAACGAATGGCAGAGATTACGAAGGATGCCTCATATATGGATATTGTGGAAAAGGAGCTTTATAACAACGTGCTATCAGGCATTTCCCTTGATGGAACCAGTTTCTTTTATGTAAATCCGCTAGAAGTAAACCCGGATAAATGCATCTCAAGGACTTACCGGGAACATGTGAAGTTTCAGCGTCAGAAATGGTTTGGTGTAGCATGCTGTCCGCCTAATATTGCAAGAACATTGGCGTCCTTGGGACAATACCTGTATTTTGCAGGTGACGATGCTCTCTATGTCAATCTATATATTGGTAATAAGATGTCTGAAACAATAGCAGGGAACGAATGGAATGTGGAACTGGATACAAAACTTCCGATTGAAGGGAAATCCAGACTTCATATTGCTACAGAGAAGGAAGCTGACCTTACGATAGCCCTTCGAATTCCTTCTTATGCTAGACATTTTAAAGTAGAAAAAGATGGAGAGACAGTTAAAGATTATATAGAAAAAGATGGATATGCATATCTTACCGGACGATTTAAGGAGACGGAGATAACAATTACATTTGAGCAGCCGGCAGTATTTGTACGGGCAAATCCTAAAGTAAGTGAGAATATTGGAAAAGTGGCCATAATAAGGGGGCCTATGGTATATTGCATTGAAGAGCTAGATAACGGAAGAAACCTGCCGTCTATTTATGTGGATTCGGCACAGAAACTTAAAGAACAGTATGAGGAAAACCTTCTTGGTGGAGTGGTGACGCTTACATTTCAAGGAGAGAAGCTTAAGGAAAACTGGAAAGAGGAAGAGTTGTATAGTGAAAGAAAGGTACTAAGGGAAGCAGTTTCTCTAAAAGCCGTGCCATATCATGTATGGGCAAACCGACAACCTGGAGAAATGCTAGTATGGATCAAAGAGTTTTTGTGACTGAATATCATATAGATGAGAACATCTATGTTGATAGATGCCTGTAACTTATCAGGTGTGAGACAAGTAGATTTAGGAGGAGAAAAAATGAGAAGAAAGTTTCTAGCAGCATTTTTATCAGTAGCCATGGTTGCTACAATGATGACCGGATGTGGAAAGTCATCAAAAGAGAGCAGCAACAGTAATTCCAATACTTCAAAACAGGAAATGAAAGTTGAAGGGGATAGCGTAACTACGCTGAATGTATGGACATTTATCGAAATGCATCAAGACTTCTATGTAAATATGGCTGAAAAATGGAATGAGAAAAATCCAGACAAGAAGGTAAAGCTGGTTCTTAGCAATATGCAATATGACGATATGCATAATAAATTATCCCTTGCTTTGGAATCTGGAAAAGGAGCTCCAGATATCGTTGATATCGAATTAGGTAAATTCCCTGCATTTACAAATGGTACAATCGGACTTAAGGACTTATCAGATGCGGTAAAACCATATCAGGAAAATATCGTACAGTCCAGATTAGACCTGTATTCAAAAGATGGCAAGATTTATGGACTTCCTACCCATGTTGGAACAACAGTAGCATTTTATAATGATGAATTATTGAAAAAAGCTGATATCGACTATAAGACAATCAAGACTTGGGATCAGTTTAAAGAAGCTGGCGAAAAATATTTCAAGAAGACTGGAAAATACTTTGCATGTGTAGAAACTTCCGCACAATGGATGATCAACCTGATGCTTGCACAAAAAGGCGGAGACTACATCGATGCAAGTGGTAACTTAAATCTTACAAGCAAAGAAATGACAGAAGTACTTCAATACATAAAAGATATGCAAAAGACAGGTGCATTTGCTACAGTTCCTGGTGGACAACCAGACAATGAAGAAGCATACCCTTCTTATAACTCCGGAGACTACGCAGTACAGATCATGCCTTTCTGGCAGACTTCAAGATATGTAAACTACATGAAAGACTTAAGTGGAAAAGTTGCAATTGCTCCAGTTCCAGTATGGAGTGAAAGTGATGGCGAAGTAGCTACTATTGGTGGTGGCGGTACAGGTACTGCAGTTATTGCATCTGGTGAAAATGCAGATTTAGCAGCAGAAGTAATGGCATTTATCAAACTTTCTCCAGAAGCTAACGAAGAAGTTTGGAACGTTCTTGGATTTGACCCTGTAAATACATCCGTATGGTCAGATAAGACATTAACAGAAAACAAAGATAACCAATTTGTTAAATATTTTATGAATCCTCCATTTGATGCTTTAAATCAAGTAAAAGACAGCATTGGTACATTAAAATCCTATACAGATTCTAAATATCCATCCATCAATAATGAGTTCTGTACGACTACGTTAAACAGTATTTTTGAAGATGGTGCAGATGTTACTGAGACACTGAAAAAGTCACAAGAAACATTAGAAAATGAATTTAAATAGAACGGATTAAAAGAAATGGAATTGATACATGCAACGTCATCAGTTTGCCGTTGCATGTATTTCGTTTACGAGGACAACTCGTCACAGAGAAAATAAGAAAGGGGAAAGTGTACAATGAAAAAGCTGTTTTACTCTAAAAAAATAGCTCCCTATGTTTTTATATGTCCATTTGTACTGACTGTATTGTTATTTTGGATCGCACCAATTTGCAATGGTGTATTGTTAAGTTTCCAGGATGTTTTGAAAAATCAGTGGGTAGGACTCAATAATTATGAGAGGCTCATTTCAGATAAGATCTTTTTTAAGGCAGTTATGAATAGTTTTAAATATATGGTGGGGACCTTGATTCTTTTAATTCCCTTCCCTATGTTATTTGCAACATTATTAAATAGCAAGCTGATGAAGCGACCTGGACTATTTAAATCAGTTTACTTCTTACCAGCGTTAACTTCCGTAGTTGTAGCAGGTACCATTTTCCGTTTGATGTTTGGTGAGGCAGAAAGTTCTTTGGCGAACCAAGTAATTGGCTTCTTTGGCTTATCACCAATAAAATGGCTGAAAAGTGCAGGAACCAGTTATTTTGCCCTTTTCCTTTTGGCATGCTGGAGATGGACAGGAGTAAATATCCTATACTTCCTTGCTGGATTACAGAGTATTCCAACGGAGCTATATGAGGCAGCAGCAATCGATGGAGGAAGCAAGTGGCAGCAGTTTAAGAGCATTTCCATACCTCTGTTAAAGCCAACCACCGTATATGTATTGACAATCAGTATTTATGCAGGCTTGTCAATGTTCCTTGAAAGCAATATGTTGTTTAAGGGAAATAACTCTCCAAATAATATCGGACTTACCATAGTTGGATATTTGTATCGCCAAGGTGTTGAAAAACGTGCAATGGGCTATGCTTGTGCAGTTGGCCTTCTGCTTTTGGTCATTATCATGATAGTGAATATTATACAGTTGAAAGTTACAGGAACACTGGATGAGGAGAGTGAGTAAGAATGGGAAAAACAGAAGTAAAGACTACAAAATCATCAACAAAGAATAGAAGAGCAGTCATCGGAATGCTTATTCTATTTATCCTGCTGGCTTTTCTGATCATACTTCCAATCTGGATACTCTTTGTAGCAAGCTTTAAGCCAGGATCAGATCTTTTACAGTATGGATTGAACCTAGATATTAATTTGTCCAGATTTAGCCTGGATAACTTTAACTTATTGTTTACTGGAGACCATGACTATTGGACTTGGTTCTTTAACAGTATTATATTAACATTTGTTACAGTAGTATCTACATTATTAGTCAGTGCATTTGTAGGATATGGATTTGCAGTATATGAATTTAAAGGAAAGAAAGTCATGTTTATCATTGTACTGATTATCTTATCCATTCCTTTAGAAGTAGTTATGCTTCCTTTATATAAGCAAATGTCAAATTGGGGACTGATGGACAGCTATGTTGCAGTCGTACTTCCATTTGTTGCACATGCATCTACAATTTTCTTTTTCCGCCAATACCTGATTGGAATTCCAAAATCTATTTTGGAGGCCGGCAGAATTGATGGTGCAACCGAATACGGGATCTTCTTTCGACTGGTAATGCCAATTATGAAACCTGCATTTTCCGCAATGGCAATCTTAAATGGTATGAATGCATGGAACAATTACTTATGGCCACTGTTGGTAATTCGTTCTTCTTCCAAATATACATTAACATTAGGTCTGAACACATTGATCAACCCTTATGGTGATAATTATAGCCTATTAATTGTTGGGTCCTGTTTTTCAGTAATTCCAATTTTTATCTTGTTTGTTTCCTTCCAGAAATACTTTATTGAAGGAATGACAGCAGGAGCAGTAAAAGGTTAATGGTAAAAAGGAGAGGCGATATGAAGAAAAATAAAGTAAAGATGGTTGTAGACCAGGCATTTCAAATTGCAGAAGTGGACAACCGTATCTTTGGATCATTTATAGAACATCTAGGAAGGGCAGTGTATGATGGAATTTACTGCCCTGCTCATGAAACAGCAAATGAACTTGGATTTCGTACTGACGTAATGGAGATGGTAAAGGAGCTTAATGTACCAATTATCCGTTATCCAGGTGGAAACTTTGTCTCTAACTTCTTCTGGGAAGACAGTGTTGGTCCTGTAAATGAGCGTCCGAAACGACTTGATCTGGCATGGAAAAGCCTTGAGGAAAATAAAGTTGGATTAAATGAGTTTACTGCATGGGCAAAGGATGTAAATTCAGAGGTCATGATGGCGGTCAATCTTGGAACTCGTGGTTTGGCAGATGCCTGCAATTTACTGGAATACTGTAATCATCCAGGTGGAACAAAGTACAGTGATCTTAGAAGAAAGCATGGATATGAGAAGCCACATAACATTAAGACTTGGTGTCTTGGAAATGAAATGGATGGACCTTGGCAGATTGGACATAAGACCATGGAGGAATACGGGCGTCTGGCAGCAGAGACAGCCAAGGCAATGAAAATTATAGATCCATCTATACAGCTGGTATCCTGTGGTAGCTCTGCCTTGAATATGCCAACATTTCCAAAGTGGGAGTCAACAACGTTGGAAGAGACCTATGACTACGTTGATTTTGTTTCCTTACATCAATACTATGGAAATCGTAGTGGGGACAGTCAGGATTACTTGGCAGATTCTGACGATATGGAGGAATTTATCAAGACAGTCATTGCAACTTGTGATTATGTGAAGGCGAAAAAACGAGGTAAAAAGAATATAAATTTAAGTTTTGATGAATGGAATGTATGGTTCCACTCAAACACTGCAGATGACGAGAGTATGGAAAATCACCCATGGCAGGTGGCACCTTCTTTGTTGGAGGACCAGTATACTTTTGAAGATGCATTGTTAGTGGGATTAATGCTGATTACGCTTTTAAAACATGCAGATCGTGTCAAGATGGCTTGTCTTGCACAGTTAGTAAATGTCATTGCACCGATTATGACAGATGCAAATGGAGGTGGTGCTTGGAAACAGACGATCTTTTATCCATTTATGCATGCATCTCTATATGGACGTGGCATCGCCCTGCTTCCAGTAATCAGTACTCCAAAGGTAGCAACATCTACCCATGAGGAAATTACTGCAGTTGAAGCCGTAGCAGTATATAATCCAGAAAAAGAAGAAGTGACGATTTTTGCAGTTAACCGTGATTTAGGAAATGACATGGAGTTAACAGCAGACATTCGAAGTTTTGAAGGATACGAGCTAGCAGAGCATATCGTGTTAGAGCATGAGGACTTAAAAGCTAAAAACAGTTTTGGCAGACCTGAGGTAACACCAAAACATGTAAATCAATCCCGCATTGAAGAGGGAAATGTAATCAGTATGCTTCATAAGGCATCCTGGAATGTAATTCGTCTGAAGAAAAAAACGATATAAAAGAGGGATTAGAATGAACAAGAATAAGTTTGAACATACTCCATATAATGAACCGCTAATTCCACAGCGTGCGGATCCTTACGTGTATAAGCATACGGACGGAATGTATTACTTTACTGCATCAGTTCCTGAATATGATCGTATCGTGCTTAGAAGGGCAGATACAATCGAAGGGCTTGCTACAGCAGAAGAAGTGACAGTATGGAAAAAGCATGAGAATGGCATAATGAGTAAGCATATATGGGCTCCAGAATTGCATTTTATTGAAGGAGCCTGGTACATATATTTTGCAGCAGGTGAAGCTGAGGATATCTGGGCAATACGTCCGTATGTTCTGACCTGTGACAGTAAAGATCCGCTGCAAGGAACATTTCGGGAACTAGGAAAGATGCAGAATGCTAAAAATGATCTGTTTTCTTTTCGTGATTTTTCTCTGGACATGACAGTGTTTGAATATATGCAGGAATGGTATTGTGTTTGGGCAGAAAAGGTAAGTGTAGGACAGAAGATATCAAATCTATATATTGCAAAGATGGAAACACCTTGGAAGCTTTCTACGGAGCAGGTATTGCTTACCACACCGGATTATGATTGGGAACGAGTTGGTTTCTGGGTCAATGAAGGTCCTGCCTTTTTGCAACATGAGGACAAGGTATATCTGACATATTCGGCCAGTGCAACAGGTGCATGTTACTGTGTGGGCTTGTTAAGTGCACAGTATGGTTCGGACCTTTTAGATCCAGCTTCTTGGTCAAAAAGCAAGGAGCCTGTACTTAAAAGTGATGCAGAAAAAGGAATTTATGGACCGGGCCATAATTCATTTGTTAAGTCAGAGGATGGAAGAAGTGACATGATGATCTTTCATGCAAGGCAGTATGATGAGGTTGAAGGAGATCCGCTCTATGATCCAAACCGCCATGCATATTGTATGAGAATAGAATGGAAGGAAGAAAAGCCAGTGTTTGACTTAGCCAATATAGAGAGGTGTAAGGCATGAGTAAATTTTTTGGACTAGATAGTCCAATGTGGAATTTTTTTAACCGGCTTGCTGATTTAGTAATAGTTAATTTTTGCTTCCTTTTATGCTGTATTCCGATTGTGACAATTGGAGCAGCCTGGACAGCGCTTTATTACACTGTAATAAAAATGAAGCGTCATGAAGAAGGCCCAATTACCCGAATGTATTTTCATGCATTCAGGGAGAACCTAAAGCAGGCAACCTTTATGTGGGTAGCGGATGTACTGCTGTTTGCACTGATTGGGTTAGATTTGGTCTTGGTGGGAGCATTACAAAGTGGTGCACGGTCCGTACTTCATATGACAATCTTGATGATTGGCCTAGTATTCATCATTACGATCATGTATACGTTTCCACTGTTGGCACAGTTCGACAATACTATAATAAATACATATAAGAATGCATTTATTATGAGTCTTAGACATATTGGATATACTGTTTTACTTGCAATTGTAACACTTGCTCCAGTTTTACTGGTTTTTACAAATACATCAACTATTCCAGCAATACTTATGATTTATCTTATAATTGGGTTTGGAGTAAGTGCTTTTGTTAATACAGGTCTTTATTTAAAGATATTTGAGAACTATATGCCAGAATAATGAAGGGGTGTCGCCAGAAGCGGCGCTCTTTTGTTAATACATAGGAAACTTCTCTTCGAGAAGCCTCCTATGTATTAACAAAGGCTTTCTAAAAACCAGAAAGCCAAGATGCGCACTTACGCGGAAGGAGTTTATCACTTCGTGATCGCGTTCGGCGCGGAGTGTTTTGCAAGCAAAACACTTTGTTCCTCCTAGAAGACTGGATGAACAATGGCACTTAGCGGAAGGGAAGATGTCGTTTATACAAACCTGGTTTGCGCGGTAAAGTGGAAATTGTATGCAAAATTAATTTTATTTTGTGTAAAAATAGACTATAATAGATGATATGACATTAAAAGAAGGAGAATTTTATGCAAATAGAACGCTTTAGTGTGAAATCACATATGGACGAGCTAAATATTGGTGGAATATTGGTAAAACCAGACGGAGAGCCAAAAGCAGTAGTGCAGATTCTTCATGGCATGTGTGAACATAAGGAAAGATATCTTACATTTATGGAGTTTCTTGCAGAACATGGATTTGCATCCATAATTCATGACCACAGGGGACACGGAGAAAGTGTAAGACATAAGGATGATTTAGGATTTATGTACGAAAATGGAGCAAAAGCCATTGTGGAGGATGCAAACCAGATTAATCGTATTGCAAGAAAGCAATTTCCAAATATACCGTTATATATGTTAGGACATAGCATGGGATCATTGGTAGCAAGGGCATATATAAAAAAATATGACAGGGTGCTAGACGGGCTCATCGTTTGTGGAAGTCCAAGTAATAACAAGTTAAGTGGACTTGGCATACAGTTATCAAAAGCAGGCGGAATGATATTAGGCAAGAAGAAAAGGGCAGTTATGATTTCGGATATTATGTTTAAGCATAACAATGATGACATTGAAAATCCAAAGTCAGTGAATTCTTGGATCTGCGCAACAGACAGCGTGGTTGAAGAGTATGACAATGATGATCTTTGCGGATTTATCTTTACTTATAATGGCATGGAAAATCTCTGTAAACTGGTAAAGACAGTATATGAGAAGGACAATTGGCATATGAATAAGCCAGAACTTCCAATCTGGTTTATTTCCGGAAAAGAAGATCCATGCAGAGGGTCAGATAAGAAGTTTATGGAAGCTGTGGAACATCTTAAGAATGTTGGATATGAAAATGTCTCTCATAAAACTTACAAAGGGATGCGTCATGAAATCCTGAATGAGGCTGACCATATGAAAGTATTTACAGACGTGGTGTCACAGTTGGAATTATGGCAGGATCGTCGTTAATAATAGACTACAAAGGATAGAGATATGAAAAAGTTGCTTCGAGGCTTCATTATAATTGCGTTTGCTTATATCGTAGGAATTATTGTAGTAATAAATCAAGTAGTGACAGAAATCGAGTATGGTCTTATTATTGGCGGCTTGCTGCTTATTATCTTTTTAATTCGCCATACAAAGAAACAGCGCTTGTTCCATAGTTCGTTTAAGAAGATAGATCAAATGGATGGGGTCAAGTTTGAAGAATATTTAATGCTTCATTTCAAGAAAAAGGGGTACCGGGTACAGTTAACACCTGTATCAGGAGATTTTGGTGCAGACCTTATTTTGAAACGAAGAAGAAAAAAATATGTGGTGCAGGCAAAACGGTATTCTGGATCGGTAGGGATTAAGGCGGTTCAGGAGATTATTGGTGCTAAGGAGTATTATGGAATTGAAAATGGCATGGTGATCACCAACAGTTATTATACGAAGGCTGCCAAAGAATTGGCAGAGGCCAGTGGAATTACCCTTTGGGATCGAAAAGAACTTGCTGAACAATTTAATATTGAATTTGGATATCGAGAGTAAAGCATAACTTCCCTCTTTTTGAATATATATATACGGATATAGTAGTGTTAATATGTTCGAAAAGGGGGATTTCTTATGAAACGAAGAATCGTTGCCATTGGAATTATGTTAATGCTTCTGTTAGTTAGTCTTTCTGGATGTGGCGGAAGTAGTGACGTAGAGAAAGTTACCTTAAATGAAGTTGCACACTCGATTTTTTATGCCCCTATGTATGCAGCAATTGAACTTGGATACTTTGAAGAACAAGGAATCGATTTAACACTAGTAAATGGGCTAGGAGCCGATAAGACGATGACAGCCGTTTTGTCTGGGGAAGCAGATATTGGATTTATGGGTTCCGAAACTACAATTTATGTATACCAGCAGGGTAAAAAGGATTATGTACAAAGTTTTGCACAGCTGACCCAGCGTGCAGGAAACTTCTTGGTAGCAAGGAGTGACAATGCAGCAGAAGAGTTTGATTGGAATACATTAAAGAATAAGACAGTTCTTGGTGGAAGAGAAGGCGGAATGCCAGAAATGGTATTTGAATACATTTTGAAGCAGAAAGGCATTGACCCAAAGAATGATTTGAACATAGTACAGAATATTGACTTTGGGCACACTGCAGAAGCATTTACTTCCGGTCAGGGCGACTATACGGTAGAGTTTGAGCCAAGTGCCAATGCACTGGAAGTTGCAGGAAAAGGTAAAGTAGTAGCAAGTCTGGGAGTAGAAAGTGGTAATGTTCCTTATACTTCATTCTGCGCAAAGAAGAGCTATATTGAAGAAAATCAGGATATCATTCGTAGATTTACCAATGCAATTCAGCAAGGAATGGACTATGTACAGACCCACACTCCAGAGGAAATTGCTCAGGTAATTAGTCCTCAGTTTAGGGAAACAGACATGCAAGCAATCATTAATATTGTAACCAGATATTATGAGCAAGGAACATGGAAAGAGAACACAGTATTTGAGAAAGAGAGTTTTGAACTGTTAAAAGACATCTTAAAGAGTGCAGGACAATTGGAAAAGGATATTCCTTATGAAGACCTGGTAGTAACTGATTACTCCATAAATGCAGTGAAATAAACATAGACATAAAAAAGAAGTCCCCCTCTACCCTTAATAGAGGGGGACTTCTTTTTTAGTGATTAGGGAAGTTCGTCTTGACTCACATCCCTAATCACTAAAAAGGCTTTCTAAAGAACAGAAAGCCATGAGGCACACTCACCTGAAAGGAAAATGTCGCAGATGCGACCAGGTTCGGTGCAAAGAGTTTTACTTGAAAACTCTATTTTAGTGACTAGGAAAGTTCGTCTTGACTCACATCCTATTCTTCTGTTTCGTCGTCTGTTGTAGAGAATTCTACCACATCATCATCGAAATCTTCATCATCATAATCATCATATTCGTCTTCATCGAAGTCTTCAAGATAATCAGGTGTGAAATGTTTATATACTGCATACGCGATTGCAGCAACAGCAGCAACAGCACCAATAATTGCAAAAATCATTACAACTGGGCAAGATTTTTTTTCTTCTTCTTGTTTTTGTCCCATTAATTCGCCAAGTTTCATAGCGTTGAAAAGCTCTTCAAACTTATTCATTTTTCTCCCACGACCTTTCTTACGTTAATGTTATTATTATAACACCTAACTCATAATTTTACTACAAATAAATAAGTTAATAATTACAATTATTGAACTTTTTTAAGACGAGCAAAGGATGCCAGCATCTTTTTAAGACCACTGTTTTCAAACTCAACGGTAACTTCATAATCAGTACCTTTGGCAATTAAGGTCTTAACCACGCCTGTACCAAATTTAATATGCTTTACAGTATCTCCTACAGCATAGTTAACGCTTGTGCTTTCCTCTCGTTTACCAGGTGTCGGTTTATCAAAGACATTCATAGAAGGAGAGCTGCTTCCAAATCCTTTACTGATAAATGGATTATTTGCAAAGATATTGTTTGGATCATTGCTTCTTGCTCTAGGCATGGAG
Organism: bacterium; assembly: GCA_030535455.1. Taxonomy (GTDB): domain Bacteria; phylum Bacillota; class Clostridia; order Lachnospirales; family Lachnospiraceae; genus KM106-2. The sequence continues at coordinate 31,968 of JAUNJY010000011.1, read as the reverse complement.
CTTTCCATTTGTGTTGGTCTGAAAGTTGAAGAGGAGGAAGTTCCAAACTTGCTTCCATAAGCATTACGAGATTTAGAACTCATGCTTTCTTGAATTAAATGTCTTGGAATTTCACGAATAAAACGGGATGGCTTGTTAAACTGAGTTTCCCCGCGCACCATACGGCTTCGTGCACAGCTTAAGGAGAGTTCCTTCATTGCACGAGTGATACCAACGTAGCATAAACGACGTTCTTCTTCAACTTCCGTTGGATCATCTCCATTGATGGACATATAGCTTGGGAATAAGCCATCTTCCATACCGCAAAGGTAAACATAAGGGAATTCAAGTCCTTTTGCACTGTGTAATGTCATTAAGACAACTACGTCATTGCTTTCCTCTAAATTATCAATATCTGCAACCAAAGCAACTTCTTCTAAGAAACCGCTAAGTGTTGGAATGTCATCACAGTTTGCTTCATATGCAATCACCTTGTTGATTAATTCTTGAATGTTTTCAATTCTTCCTTTGGCTTCTTCTGTATCCTCTGCCTCAAGGTCAGCAAGATATCCAGTTGCTTCTAATACTTCATTAATCAAGTCTTCAAGACTGTATTTTGGATCATTTGACTTTTGCTTTAAGATTTCAATCATACTTACAAATGGTGAAATCTTAGCAATGGCACGGGCAAGTCCAGGAACTACCTCCGCATGTTTTAATGCATCATAAAAGCTGATGTCATTATTCATGGAGTATTCTAACACACGGTCGATGGTAGTAAGGCCGATACCACGTCTTGGAACGTTAATGATACGTTTTACAGAAATATCATCAGCACCATTGTCAATTGTTTTTAAATAGCAAAGTAAATCCTTGATTTCCTTACGTTGGTAGAAGTTTACGGCTCCGACAATCTTGTAAGGAATGTTGTTACGGATTAATTTTTCTTCGAAGATACGGGACTGCGCATTGGTACGGTAAAGGATTGCAAAGTCCTTATATTCCACGCCATCATTGTTAATCTTATTATAAATGTCAGAAACGATTTGATCAGCTTCTTCATATTCATTTTCATACTGCGTGAATTTTACCAAGTTTCCTTCTGGATTGGAGGTCCAGAGAGTTTTATCTTTACGGCCAAAGTTATTTGCAATTACTTCATTGGCTGCATTTAAGATATTTTGTGTAGAACGGTAGTTTTGCTCTAACTTGATTACTTCCGTATTGGCATATACCTTTTCGAAGTTTAGGATGTTATGGATGTTTGCACCACGGAACTTGTAAATGGACTGGTCATCATCACCAACTACACAGATATTATGCTCGATATCTCCGTCTTCATTGGTAGAAGTAGCAAGATATTCAATCAGCTTGAACTGAGCCGTGTTGGTATCTTGATATTCATCCACCATGATATAGCGGAAGCGCTGACGGTATAAATGAAGCACGTCAGGACAGGTACGGAATAATTCACAGGTTAATACGATTAAATCATCAAAGTCTAACGCATTATTTGCTTTAAGACGCTTTTGATATTCACGATAGATTTCTGCCGTCTTACGTGCCTTATAGTCGGCACCAGCTTCACGTTCAAATTCGTCAGGAGAAAGAAGGTCATCTTTTGCGGAAGAAATAGCGCCAAGACAAGCTTTTTCTTTCCAGTTTTTTGGATCAAGATCAAGATATTTGATAACGTCTTTCATCAAACTCTTTTGATCATCGCTGTCATATATGGTAAAACTTTTTTCATAGCCTAACTTTTCAATGTGACGTCTTAAAATACGCACGCAGGTGGAATGGAATGTACTGACCCAAATATTTTCGGAACCATAGCCAACAATCTTATCCACACGTTCACGCATTTCCTTAGCGGCCTTGTTCGTGAAGGTAATCGCTAAAATGTTCCAAGGGTTTACGCCAACTTCATCGATTAAATATGCAATACGATGAGTGAGCACTCTTGTTTTACCAGAACCAGCTCCTGCAAGCAAAAGTAGTGGTCCGTTGACATGTTCTACGGCTCTACGCTGTTCAGGATTTAAAGAATCATATATACTCATTTTGTTACCACCTTTTTCAAAATCATTACTCGCTATTATATCATCTAAGAACATGTGTTTCAATAAATTCCGTCAAGAAAAAAAAGAGACAAATGTCAAATGACTATTTACATGTAGTAATGAATACTATATAATATAACAATGAGGTGATTATCGTGGAAAATACCAATGAAGTTTATATAAAGAGAATTATTAATGAACTTAAAAAAATTGATTATATAAAACCGGATGAAATTCCAAATATTGATTTATATATGGACCAAGTTACGACATTTATGGATAGTCACTTGGCACTTTGCAAGCGTTTTGAGGATGATAAAATGCTTACAAAGACTATGATTAACAATTATACGAAAAATAATTTATTACCATCACCAAATAAGAAGAAATATTCGAAAGAGCATATGCTGCTTTTAATATTTATCTATTATATGAAGAGTTTTCTTTCCATTAGCGATATTCAAAGCATCTTTGGACCGCTGACAGAGAAATTTTATGACAAAGAAAATCAGGTCGACTTAGAGGATATCTACAAGGAAGTGTTCAGTTTTGAACAGGATCAGATGGAATCCTTGACAAAAGACGTGATTCGAAAATATACAAAATCAAAAGATACATTTTCTCAAGTAGAGGATGAAAAAGATCGTGAGTTTTTACAGACATTCTCCTGTATCTGCATGTTAAGTTTTGATGTTTATGTGAAGAAGATGATTATTGAGCGCATCATTGATCAGGAAATCAACGGACCAAAGCGTAAGGCAGAACAAGCAGAGAAAGAAAAAGAGAAAAAAGAAAAAAAAGATAAGAAAAAATCAGAAGAATAACTTTTAAAGCTCCTATACGAAACAATAGTATAGGAGCTTTTTTTATGTAATGCAAAGTTCTAAAATACAGGGCGAACAATGCGCACTCACCGGAAAGGAGGCTGTCGTTTACACGACCAGGTTCGGCGCGGCAAAGTGTCGAAGACACTTTGTTCCAAAGCTAGAAAAACAGGATACAATCTTATCTACATAAGTGACCAAAAAAAGTCGAAAATACATCGATATTAGAAAATGATGACGAAAAATATGTTTTAAAATGCCATATTTTATGATATAATGTCTAAAATACATAATATGTATTTAGTGGATTTATTTGGAGGGAACTGAATGGATAAGACAAAACGAGACGTACGGCGTATAAGGGAAAAGATACGCATCAGACAAGGTGGGGAAAAAAGGGACAAAGGATTTTTATCAAGTATTAAAAGACAGATTGGCGCATTATTGGTAACATCGCTGATATTAACCATCTTACTTGGAGTTATTTCCTACGAGAGGGCATCCAATGCGCTTTCAGAAAGTTACATAGCAAGCACGTCATCTACAATAGTAGCAATTTCAGATTATTTCAATCTTGGAATGTCGAACATTAGGACACAGGCGGTTCAATTATATAGCGACGATACGATTAACAAATATCATAATGGATATTACTACTATGATGATTTAGTGGAAAGAAATACAATTTTAAATATTCGAAAACAATATTCTGACATTACCTCCGTTGATGAAATGTGCAGCAACATTTATAGTGTTTCTGAAAATTCCAGGGTGGTATCTGCAGAACAGCAAAATGAAGCAGGGAATGTGTATAATGAGATAAAAGAAATATTTGAACAACAGGGGAATTCAAATATTTGGTTTAGCCAACATCCTGCCATTGATGAAATTGAGGGAACAGATCCAAATTCATATGCAGCTGTTTATGGAATACCGTTACAAACGGCAGAAGGCTTCCTTTTGATGGATATCAGCGCAGATGCAGTGAAAAGTTATCTAAATGAATTTTCCATTGGAGAACGAGGCATTTTATCATTTGTTACAGATGAGAAAAAAGAGTTCTACGGACAGTCTGGTGACAAAGAAAATGAAGTCATTAAGGATGCCGTAGTAGGAAGCGGAACCATTGCCGGAGAGAAATTCTACAAGGAAGCGATGGAAAGTGATGTAGATCATGACAGTAAATATGTAACCTTCCATGGTGAAAAATATTTATTTATCTATAGCAAGATTGGGGATACAAAGACAGCGATTACAGCATTAATTCCTAAAGGCGTGGTAGTAAACCAGGCAACATCTATTAAGATCACGACCATTTTGATTTCGGGATTTATCATAATCGTAACGATCATATTTGGACTTTACATTTCTCGTAGAATGAAATATGGCATGGATGAGCTGGATAAAAAGCTAGATATGGTTGCCCAAGGTGATTTTACAATTGACTTTGGATCAAAATATCAAGATGAGTTTGGAATGATTGCTAACAAAGTGGGAGATACGGTATTTAACTTAAGAGACCTAATTACCAATATGAAAAGCATGAATGAACAGGTAAATGATTCTGCCAAGTATGTAACCGGTGTTGCAGACGAGTTTGCTACCTCTTCTAGTGAAATTTCTACGGCATTGCAGGAAGTTGCGACAGATGTGGTGAATCAGGCAAACGATGCAGATAACTGTCTGTCACAGATGAACCAGCTCTCTAGACAGGTACAGGAAGTGTTTGAGGGGACAACTAAGATTGGACAGATCAGCGAAGAAACCAACCAAGTTGTAGAACGGGGAATAACAGTGGTTGATAAGCTTTCTTCTAATATGAAGGACTCATCCGATATGACAAAAGTAGTAATTCAAAATGTTGAGAATTTAGCAGTTCAGTCTAAAAATATTGAGAAAATCGTAGATGTGATCAATGCAATTGCAGAAGAGACAAACCTGTTATCGTTAAATGCATCAATTGAAGCAGCAAGAGCAGGGGATGCAGGCAGAGGATTTGTAGTTGTTGCAGATGAAGTTCGAAAGCTTGCAGATCAGTCAGTTAGACAGGTCGTTGAAATTGGAAAGATTGTTAATTCAATTCAGACTAAGACGAAAGAGACCGTAACGGTAGCAAAGAAGACAGAGGAATATGTAAATATTCAGGAACAATCACTGGCTCAGACGGTTGCCATGTTTGGACATATCAAAGAGCAATTCGACCTATTGGTGGAACAGTTAAAGAATATTACCGATGGAGTTGAGCTGATTGAAGGGGCGAAGAATGAGACCCTTACAAGCGTTCAGAATATCTCTAGTTATGCGCAGGAAACTAGTGCTGTAACGGAAGAGATCACTGCAACGGCGATCAATCAGATGGATAATGTGGGAAGGCTTCGTGAAAAGATTAGGACATTAGAAGAAGAGTCCGAAGTGTTAACCCAGGCTGTCAGTAAGTTTATTGTCAAATAGCTCATAAAAAAAGAACCCTCTCTTACGAGAGGGTTCTTTTTTTATGAATGAAAAGCTGAGTGTGTCGAAGACACATGGTTCTTATTCAGAAATGTCTTCTTGTTCTTCCATTTGAACGCGGCTAAAGACCATGTCATACCCATCATTTCCATAATTTAAGGAACGGTTTACACGGCTGATTGTGGCAGTAGAAGCCCCAGTCTTTTCAGCAATTTCTAAATATGTCTTATGCTCACGCAACATTTTTGCTACTTCACAACGTTGAGATAGTGAAAGTAATTCATTAATCGTACAAATGTCTTCAAAGAATACATAACATTCCTCGCGGTCTTTCAAGCTTAAAATAGCATCGAATAAGTAATCAACCGCAGGTGTTTTGATCTTTTTGTTCATTAATAGTCCCTCCTAGGTTACTGTATTTATTTAAAAGTCTTTTATATTCAGTAGTAAGTAATCTAAATTCACTACAACATTTTACCACAATAAAGTATTAAAGTAAAGTGATAAATAAAGGGACTTATACCTGGTTGCTTTAGACATCGCTTCTTTTACGACGTAATAAGTTTAAGAATTTCTCTACATCAGTATTGGCAATTAATTCTTCAGGGAAATCTACTTCCTCTAATACATCAAAAGCATAGTTATAGTTTGCAATATCAGTGGAAAAATGAGCATCGCTGCCTAGAGTGATGGAAACACCATATTCCTTGCAAAGCTTAAGCATTTCGATATCATTGTCCCTGGCATTTAATCGAAATCCATTTGGATTTAAAGATGAATTGTTAAGCTCTAATAATACATTGTATTCCTTTGCAGCCTTAACGAGTGGTTCGTAAAGCATAGGAATGCGGGCGTCATCCGGATGTCCGATGATACTGACAGCAGGATGCTTCATTGCAGCAATCACTGCATCGGTGTTCTCTTTTGCAGTACCAGGTGTAACACATGGTAAATGCATGCTAGCGATTACAAGGTCCATCTTGGCAAGCAGGTAATCAGGCATGTCAAGTTCACCATTCAGGTTAATAATATTTGCTTCCGTTCCCATCATTAAACGAACGCCATGCATTTCTCTTGGAACTACTTTTAAATTCTCAAAGTAGAATTGGTGGCATGTACCTGGCATAGCCATTGCATGTTCTGTTATTGCAAGAATTTCAAGACCAAGCTCACTAGCAGCTTCAGCCATTTCATTGATTGTATTATAAGCATGACCACTTGCAAGAGTATGCGTATGAGTATCTAAAGCAATTTTCATATTGGATCCTTCCTTTGTAAAAAGACTATTTTGTCAATATTAAAATTAAATATAAAAATACGGAATCTATTATATATGCGAAATATTTAAAATGCAAGTGGATATATATGCATAATAATTAGGCATACTATAAGAAAGAGCTAACCAATTATATTCTATTGAAAAATTGATAAAAGATGTGATAAAATGTCGGATGTTGTAAAAATAAAAGAGAAGGAAATAACGATGAAGAACAATTACTTTAAAAACATATGGGACTACATGAAAAATATTTCCCTAAAAAAACTAGGCTATTCCATATTAGGAATTGCATTAATCAGTACTGCAGTATCCTTATTCCGTTTAGCGAATATTGGAACAGACCCATTTTCCTGCTTCAATCTGGGAGTGGCAAATGTAACAGGATTATCCTTTGGTACCGCTCAATTACTTGTAAATATTGTACTCACATTGGTACTTTTATACCCAGGATTTAAATATTTTAGCGTAGGTACTGTTTTGGCGATGGTATTAGTCGGATATATTTCAGACTTTGTATTATATATTCTTCCAATTGATGGATCCTCATTTAATCTATTCGTGCGCTTGATCATTGTATGTACAGGAATTCTTGTAACGAGTACAGGAATTGCAATGTATAGCTGTGCAAAATTAGGGATTAGCCAATATGATGCAATGGGATTTATCTTATGCGATTTAACTCACGGTAAATTAAAACTTCAATATGCTAAGATTATCGTTGATATCACACTTATCGTATTGGGATACTTTATGGGAAGTGTAGTTGGTATTGGTACCATCATTATTGCATTAGGAGTAGGACCGGTATTATCTTATCTAATTCCAAATGTAATTGACCCACTTGTAAATGGAAAGCAAAAGTAGAAAAACATCATACTTTATTATAAAACGATTGCGAAATAGGTTGAAAAAACAATAATAATCGGTTAAAATCATAAGGTTGTAAATGGTGTCGAACGGACGCGAATAAAATATCTGGAGGTTACGATGAAAAAAGGTCAAATCGTAGAAGGTAGAATCGAAAAAGTAGATTTCCCAAACAAGGGAATTATGTATATAGAAGATGAAAAAGTTGTCGTAAAAAATGCACTTGCTGGTCAGACAGTAAAGGCACAAATTAATAAGAAGAGAAAAGGCAAATGTGAAGGACGTCTTCTTGAAGTTGTAGAACGCTCTCCACAGGAGTCACGTGAAGCAGTATGTAAAAGCTTTGGTACATGCGGTGGATGTTCCCTTCAATCTCTTCCATATGAAGAACAGTTAAAGCTAAAAGCTAACTGGGTAAAAGAACTAATCGACGGCGTTTGCGATGACTACGAATTCGAAGGAATTAAAGGAAGCCCAGTAGAACATGGTTACCGTAACAAGATGGAATTCTCTTTTGGCGATGAAGTAAAAGACGGTCCTCTTGCCCTTGGTATGCATAAAAAAGGAAGCTTCCATGATATCGTAACGACAGATGCCTGCCAAATTGTTGATGAAGATTATAACAAAGTATTACGTACGGTATTAGATTTCTTTGCTGATAAAGATGTAAGCTTCTATCACAAAATGAGACATGAAGGATATCTTCGTCATTTATTAGTACGTCGTGCTGTAAAAACAGGAGAAATGTTAATCGCGCTTGTAACAAGCTCTCAAGCAACGGTAGACTTACAGCCATTAGTAGATGCGTTATTAGCATTAGACTTAAACGGTAAGATCGTTGGTATCAGCCATGTAATCAATGACAGCCTAGCAGATGTCGTTAAGGCAGATTCTATGGAAGTTTTATATGGTCAAGATTATTTCTATGAAGAAATCCTTGGACTTAAATTCAAAATCAGCACATTCAGTTTCTTCCAGACTAACTCCCTTGGTGCAGAAGTATTATACAGCACAGCAAGAGAATATGTTGGGGAAACAAAAGACAAGCTTATCTTCGATCTTTACTCAGGAACAGGTACGATTGCTCAAATCCTTGCACCTGTAGCGAAGAAAGTAATTGGTGTTGAGATCATCGAAGAAGCCGTTGAAGCTGCAAAAGAAAATGCAAAACTTAACGGACTTACAAACTGTGAATTTATCGCAGGTGATGTTCTTAAGATGCTTGATACAATCGAAGTAAGACCAGACTTTATCATGCTTGACCCACCACGTGATGGTATTCATCCAAAGGCTCTTGATAAGATTATCGATTATGGCGTAGACCGTATGGTTTACATCAGCTGTAAGCCAACCTCATTAGCTCGTGACCTTGTGACTCTTCAAGAAAGAGGATACAAAGTAGAAAAAGTGGTAGCAGTGGATATGTTCCCACAAACAGTTCATGTTGAGACGGTTTGTCTGCTTAAAAAAGTGAAATAAATAAAAGTATGAAATTATAAAAAAGAGATAAGTTCCCAAATGGTAGGTTTGTGAACTTATCTCTTTTTTTCATTAATAGGATACGCACTCATCAGAAAGGAAGGTGTCGCTTACGTGACCTGATTTGGTGCAGACAAAGTGTCTACAATTTCCGTTTATGATATACCCGATACGCAATTAAACACAGGATGATCTGAACCATTGATGAGGCAGGGGTTCCGAGGCCAATGTGAAATAATGAGGCACCATCCAGCTTGCTCATAGCATATACTACGGGGATCCTTATACAGAATGCACCGATAATTCCTTGTACCATGACAAATACTGTTTTTTCACAGCCGTTATAGTAGCCGATAAAACAGAATAGGATGGCAGTCAGCAAGGAGTCAATGGCATATGCTTTTAAATAGTCATGAGCAGCAGAGATTACCGCTGGTTCATTGGAAAAGATAGCTGCCAGTTTATCACCACCAAAGAATGCAAGGATACCCATGGTCAGTCCAGCAACAAAAGCTGTTCCCATTCCATAGAATAATGCCTTTTTGGAACGCTCATATTGTCCTGCTCCGTTATTTTGGGCAACAAAAGCAGAAATAGACTGCATATAGGCGGAGGCAACGAGCATTAAGAATACACATACTTTTTCAGCAACACCTACAGCTGCAGATGCTGTAACTCCCATTTTATTTACAATGACTTGAATGAACAGGAAGGAAAACTGCACTAGCATTTCCTGTGTGGCAATCGGCACGCCTACAAGCAGTATCTTTTTGACATACTCTTTTTCTAGCCGGATGTTATGTCGGGAGAATTCAAATGGAAGCTCTTTCTTTAGGATAAAGCCAAGGGAAATCAGTACGCTGATTGCCTGTGCACATACGGTTGCGATTGCAGCACCTGCAGCCCCCAGACCAAATACGCCAATTAAGAGCAAGTCTCCCACAATGTTGATTACGCAGGCAATTGCAACTGTAATCAGAGGAGTTTTTGAGTCTCCAATTCCACGAAAGACTGCGCCAATTACATTGTAAAAGACGATAAAGACAGTACCAATTCCACAGATGCGAAGATAGCTGCTTGTTTGGGAAAATGCCTCTTGCGGAGCATGGAACATGCTTGTAAGTGGAGTACTGCAAGTTACTAGAAATAATGTGATTACACAAGCCACAATGGCAAAGATACAGATGCCGGAGCCAATTCCCTGCCCCGCTTTCTTTTTGTCCCCGGCTCCAATTGCTTCACCGACAAAGACAGTCACCCCCATGGTAAGTCCTGTAATAATCATTGTCACCATATTGAAAAGCTGGCTACCGGAAGCTACTCCGGATTGTTCATTGGTGCCTGCAAACTTACCTACAACAAATAAGTCTACTGCGCCGTACATAGCCTGCAGAAACAATGCAAGCAGGACTGGAAAAGCAAAGGTCATTAAGGAACGCAAGATATGTCCTTGAGTCAAACTTTGTTTTTTCATTTTTTTCTCTCCTTTTTACTTATTATTATGCAAATTGATATAAGAAATGAAATGATTTGTGGAGTTGACGTAAAAAAAAGAGCTGGATAAGTAACCGGGAATCTCACCCGATATCTTATCCAGCTCTTAACATTAACCGTTAGTCACCCTCCGATATGTCTAAAATTTTATCAGCTCATAAATAAAAAGTCAATCGGTTGCCATCTGGAACCATTTTGTTTGTATTTTTTTACATGAAAAGTTATAATTATTATATTTATACTAAGTCAAATGCAAAGAGGTACGAAACGATGATAAAATTAAATGATTATTTGTATTCTGGTGATACCGTGCTAAAAATTTTATATAAATACATAGAGGATCTTAGAGAGTCGGCAATTCAGACCCATAACCAGATTGATTTGGTACATTGTAATTTTCTAATTCAGATTACAAGCATGCTGGAACACAATGACTTTTTAACGTCTCAGTCCCAGCGTATTCGCGATTTCTATAAATATATGGCAAATGAATATCCGTATCTTGCATTTACCTTTAAGGGACGGATTAAGTCTTTAATTCGAGCAGAGGAGAAATTTAATGGCTACATTGTAGAATATATCTATAACTATTATAAGGAGCATGGCACATATCCAACAGTTGCTGAGTTAAAGAACAAGCTAAATTGTTTCAGGGACCTTATTGCCTATCGAATTGTGATTTCCATGCCAAGATGCCATCTGAAAAACGAGGAGGACCGAGAAGCGGAGGAAATTAAGTATTTATATAAGATTGCAAACCATCTTCCCGAGTTTCTTGAGGAGCGTGGCTTTAGTGCTGAGATATCAGGGATTACAGAGGAAAAGAAGTCTTCTAGCTTGAAAAAAGCAGTACAGCCTTATTACAGGGACTATATTACCAATGCAAGTCCTTATGGTTACCGTTCCCTTCATATTACCTTTTATGATAGCAGTGCCCGCTCTTATTTTGAGGTACAGCTGCGTACAAAAGATATGGATGATTATGCGGAGATAGGGCCTGCAAATCACTTAGGATACGAAAAGCGCCAGGAAAATGAACGTGCCAGAAGGGATGCAATTCCTGTGGGAGAATGTATTTATTTCGATCAGGCCTATGAGAGGGGAATGCTGTTGCAGCAGCTGGAACTGAAAGACTTGGATGTAAATATGTTTTCCGCCATGGATAATAGTTTGATCAATGACGGCTGTGGCTTATACCGTGGCAGACTGATTCTGCCTTATGAGCATCTATCCAGATTTCAAAATGATTTAATAGACTAAATAATTTACAAAAGAAAAAAGATATTCACAGGAAGCGGGGAGATATTAGGGAGATGAAGGTCTCTTCTGCCCTGTATCATGACATGAACGAAGGTGATATTGCTGTGGTCTGCCGGAGGAAAAGCATGGTAGGAATTGAATATTTACAAGTACATGAATAACCAGGTGGAAATGTATATTAATTGGAGAAAAAGACAATCCTTGAAGTAGGATAACGATGTCTTGTTTGCGGAAACGAAAATTGTCGAATGACAGATGGACGAATTAATGATACAATAGAAATAAAGTAATTTATTGTAACAATAGATGGAGGAATATAAAAATGGATCCAAAAGATATGGAAAGATTAAAAAAAATCATTGAAGAGAAGAAAAAAGGAAGTTTCTTTCATGGCGAAAAGAAAATTGGTGTAGGTAAAGTTCAACAAAGACATAAAAACATCAATGCTGATTCTGAAAGAACGAAAAAGATCTCTCAATAATTACAAATAGAATGGCTTTACACTATGTTATTTTAAGCTTTTATAGAACAATATAGAATAATTTGGTAAAACATGATATAATCGCTATAAACAAAAAAGGGGAGCTGACTAAAGTTGGCTGAGAGTAGACTGAATTGTCTAGACCCGTAACCTGATTTGGATAATGCCAACGTAGGGATATTACTTTTGCTAGTAGAGAGTGTGAGGATACTAGGTGAATATGCCAATTTGGTGTATTCACCTTTTTTAATACATAGGAAACTTCTCTTCGAACTTAGCCATATTAGGTTACTTGTTCTAAACCAAAGGTAAATAAAAGAAAAGAGGACGTTATAGTGAAAAGAACAAATAGTAAAAAACTAACGTTAACCGCATTACTTGCGGCAATGGCAGTAGTTGGATCCTTGTTTTCATTTCCGGTATTAGGAGCAAAATGTGCGCCGGTACAGCATGTGGTAAATATTCTGTGTGCAATCTTATTAGGACCATGGTATGGTGTGGCAGCAGCGGGCATCTCCAGCATCATCCGTAACCTATTAGGACTAGGAACCCTACTTGCATTTCCCGGAAGTATGTGTGGAGCATTTTTTGCAGGGCTTATGTATCAATGGGGCAAGAAATTACCATATGCATATCTTGGTGAAATCATTGGAACGGGGATACTCGGAGGTATCTTATCCTATCCGATTGCAGTATTTGTAATGGGAAACAGTACAGCTGCAGTCTTCACATTCGTGTTCCCGTTTATGGTCAGTACATGTGGAGGCACAATTATTGCAATAGTTATTACTTTAGTAATGGAAAAATCAAATGTATTACATATGATGAAGGAACAGATGCGACAGTAGAAGGTACATAATCAAAGATAGAATAAAAATATAAAAGGCTTTCTAAAAATAGAAAGCCTATAGCATCCCAAAAAAACAGGGCATGAGATATGCACTTATTTGTAAGCTTCCTCATCCTCAATATAAATAGTGAAAAGCTCTTTATCACAACAAATCTGGCCGCATTTAATGGATAGATTATGCTGCTTATTAATCTTTTGAATGACTTCGGTTAAATCTTTTTGAAATTCAGGTGAATTCAGTATGTCTAAGTTCATAAAAATTCCTCCACTTTCTTGCGAACGTAAGTTCGACAAAAATACTAATGGATTGTACCATATTCCAAAGAAAACTACAAAATGAAAATTATGGTAGAAGATGTAGTCGAAATAATTACTGAATGTTTCGACATAGTTTTATGCATAAATAACAAAAAAGCAAATCTTCAAAGGAAAACCGACCATTTTCGAGGTAAAACACTTGCAATATCTCGATTTACTAGCTTATAATATGAGAAGCTAGATTAAAAACGAGACAGCTAGAGGAAAACTTTATTTTAAGTAGACCAATCTACATATATAATTGAAAACCGTTTCTGGATAAAGGGGGATTACCCTGGTGTCTCTAGTAATTAGGCTTTGAATAGAAGAAATAGCGTATTCACTGTAACTATAAATAAGAAATGAGTATGCGAATGATGAGAAGTTTTAGGAGGATTAGGCATGAATAAGCAGTTTGACCTATTATCATTAGGAGAAGTTTTATTAAGATTGTCACCACCAAACAATGAAAGAATTGTACGTGGAGACATGTTTGAAAAGCAAGTTGGGGGCGCAGAATTAAACGTAGTATCCGGTGTTTCTTTACTTGGTCTTAGAACAGGTATGATTTCCAAACTTCCAGCCAATGCAGTTGGAACATTTGCAAAGAATAAAATTCGTTATGCAGGCGTTAGTGATGATTATTTAGTATATGACAATGAAAAGGATGCAAGACTTGGCGTGTATTACTATGAAAATGGTGCATACCCAAGAAAGCCAGGCATCGTATATGACCGTATGTATACTTCAATCAATAAAATCAGTGTTGATGATTTCCCAGAAGAAATCTATTCCTCTACAAGATGCTTCCATACAACAGGAATTACATTAGCATTAAGTGAACAGGCAAGAAAGACTACGATCGAAATGATGAAGCGTTTCAAAGAACATGGCGTATTAATTTCTTTCGATGTTAACTTTAGAGGAAACTTATGGACAGGTGCAGAAGCAAAGGCTTGTATCGAAGAAATCCTTCCATATGTTGACGTATTCTTCTGTTCTGAAGATACTGCACGTTTAACTTTCTTAAAAGAAGGAAATGTTCGTGAAATCATGAAGAGCTTTACAGAAGACTACCCAATCTCAATCGTTGCTGCAACACAACGTACAGTTCATAGTCCAAAAGTTCATAGCTTTGGATCTGTTATTTACAATGCAAAAGAGGATGTTTACTATGAAGAAGCTCCTTATGAAAACATTGACGTTGTAGATAGAATTGGTAGTGGTGATGCTTATATCTCAGGTGTATTATACGGATTATTAGCTCACGACGGAGATTGTCAAATGGCATTAGAATACGGTAATGCAACTAGTTCTACTAAGAACACAATTCCAGGCGATATGCCATCATCTGATCTTCGTGAAATCAATCGTATTATCAAAGACCATAATACAGTTGGACAACAAGCGGAAATGGATCGATAGGATTACATTTAAAATGCTAGCAAAGAAGGAGGGTATAGGATATCTATATCCTTCTTTTTTCGTTAGCAAAAAGCAGAGTGTCCCTAAAACTTAGTCAAAGTTGAGGTGGAGCAGCACTAGAGGCTTAACAATACTTAAAGAAATCAATCTATGATTAATAATAGGAAATAAAATATGAAAAGCAATATATTTACACTAATCAACAGCTTAATTTTTATGGCAGGGATGGCTGCTGTTTTTTCAATACAATCCTGTTCTTCTAAAGCACAAGAGGCACAAAGAGCGGAAGCCAGCCTGCTACAGAAGTTTTACCATTTAAACAGTGACACGGGACTACTTGGATTAGCAAAGCAGGAAACAAACGATGGTTATTTTTGTACACCTGTAGGGGCTGAAGTATTTGCAAGACTTGGGGTGGATGGAATTCATTTTTGTTTCATACCAAGCCTGCAGCCGGATCGTTCTCTTGAGCAGGGAATGGTATATGCAGTAAATCCAATGGCTCCTGATCAGTACGTTAAGCCGGTAGCAAATAATCTTAAAGAGTTTCTGGAGATGGTTATTGCCTGTGGAGATGCAGGTGTATTAGAGCAGGCAGGGGCTATGGACCGTAAGAAATATGATTTATTTATGGAGGAAGTGGAAGCAAGTGCAGAGATGAAAGAAGTCATTGACGAGATGACGACTGAGCTTGAACTTAAGCCAGAAGATAATCTATTTGACATCATTCACAGCATACAAGAAAAGTTTGACTATAATTTGATTCCATTTTCTGAAGAGTACTATGAGACGACAGGAATAGAAAGAGAATAATGCAGAGTGTAGGAAAAAGTGTAGGAATTGTATCCAAGAATAAGAAAACTTGGATTAATTACCTACACTTTTTTTTACTTGACTTGTATCAAAGTAGGGGAATTGCTATAATTGCAACGACACAAATTTTATACGATTGAGACAAAGGAGAAAAAAGTGGTTATACAACATAATATGGTTGCACAATTTGCAAATAGCCATTTAAAAAGGGAAACAGTTAAATTAGGGAAGACAACAAGAAATCTTTCGTCCGGTTATCGAATTAATATGGCTGCAGATGATGCAGCAGGATTAAGCATCTCTCATAAGATGCGTGCTCAAATTCGTGGCCTTGACAGGGCAAAGAAGAATATTATGGATGGAATTAGCTATTGTGAAGTGGCAGATGGCGCACTAAATGAAGTGAATTCCATTTTTAATCGGATGCGAGAGCTGGCAGTGCAGTCGGCCAATGATACTAATACGAACGATGACCGTCGGGCACTAAATGAAGAAGTGGTAGCATTAAAACAGGAAGTTACATCGATCTTTCGATCCACTGAATTCAATGGAAGAAAGATATGGGATTTAAATTCCACGGATCGAACACAAATTGGTACAGAAAAGGTCACGGCAGTTACATCTGACAGGCCTTATTATAGTGGCACACTTACAAATACAAATAAATTCGCTGTCCCAGCCAATGGTAAATATGACCTTTTGGCCACAGAAGAGGGAATTACCGTTTCATGGACGGGATATAATGGAACCGCATATACGTCATCTGTAATTGGATGGCCAGACAACTTACATAATACACATTCATTTAAATTATCAGATTATGTTGATAAGACAATGCATCCAGAATTACAAGGAATTGACTTTACCTATACATATTCTGTGGCAGACTATGCATCATTAGATGATGTCATTGATTCAATCAATGGCTGTACTGTTTCTTGTTATGAATATTGCAGTGAGACAGCAAAGCCATCCTTTGATACAGGGATAGATAATTCAGATATTTCATTTTCTACAAGTTTTAATTATAGTGCACTGCTGGCTTCAGGGAAGGACTTTGAGACGTATGATACGAAGTTTATTGAACCAAGCAGTATTAGCAATTTGGTGAATGATCCAACTTCCACTACTGCATCCTCAGAACAATGGATTTTCAAGTTTGACATGCAGGGAGTAGGCGGCATTACAGCTAAATCTGAAAGTGCCTATTACTACAGTGATTGGAAGGATCCAGATCAGAAATGGTGGTATACCAGTTCTTATGGATACGATTATGCAAAGTCATTTTATCCAGAACCAAACAATGGAAGCATCAGTTCTGTACTCGATGCACTTAATAATTCAAAGGGCGTTAATTTAGTAGATGATACCCAGAACGGAGGCTATATTGTAATGAACTTTGCCCTTACGCCAGATAGTGGTGAATATTATGTGGGTGGCAGTAAATATACTTCCATTGGAAATTTGACTATGAAAATCCACGTGACTGAAACTGATACAGTGGATACGGTTATGAAAAAGTTAAGTTCTTTAGATGGATTAGATATTTATGCGGGTAATCCCTCTACCAGTGAGGCCTCCTCTTCAACATATAGCAGCATGGGAAGTATTAAAAAGGTGGAGTTTGATTCTCCTATTTTTGAAGCTACTAATCGATTGCAGATACAATCAGGTGCCAACAGTGGCCAGTCTATTGAAGTATCTTATAAAGCATTTGATTTATTTCAGCTAGGGATTGAAGAAATGAAAATTGATACGCAAGAGGACAGTCAGACAGCAATCCAAAGTATTGATGAGGCAAATAAGAAAGTACTTTCCCAACGAAGTACTTTTGGAGCATTTGAGAACCGATTGGAACACGCACATGCAATTGCCTCCATATCTTCAGAAAATACGTCCACAGCAGAGAGCAGGATACGTGATGCGGATATGGCGCGAGAGATGGTGAAATACTCAACCAGCAGTATATTAATACAGGCAACACAAGCAATGCTTTCCCAGGCAAACAAACAGGAAAATGGTATTATGCAGTTATTGCAGTAGCAGCAGGGAGTATAATCCTGACAAAAGTCAGCAAGGCAAGAAAGGAAACCATACAAAAACCATCTATACTAAAGCCATAACGAAAGGAAGTGTAAGACATGGAGTGGACGGAGCTTTTACAGAAGGCAATCAACTATATGGAAGCGCATTTGCTAGAAGATGTGAACTACGAAGATGTGGCACACTATTTACATATGTTAAACTATAATTTTCATAGGACGTTTAGCTTTATGGCGGGCATGACGGCAAACGAATATATCCGTAACCGCAGGCTGTCCCTGGCAGGGCAGGAGCTGCAAGAGAGCAATGCCAAGGTCATTGATGTTGCCCTAAAGTTCGGTTATGACACTCCAGAAAGTTTTACTAAGGCATTTACAAGGTTCCATGGAGTTGCGCCTAAATACGCTAAGCAAAGAGGAACCGAGCTTTGTCTTTTTAATCCTTTGGTTATTAAAATATCAATGGAGGGTGGAAAGAGTATGGACTACAGAATTGAAGAAGCTGAGAAACTGGTATTTTTAGCACTTGTCAGAGCCTTTCGTAATGAAAGCATAAATGAGCAGGGGAACCGAGAAATTCCTGATTTTTGGACAGAGTGTCATAAGAACAACCTTGTGGAGCCTTTAAGGGAACTTAGGCCAGAGGGGAAAAAAGACTTATTTGGCTTAGGTACCCCCACAAAAAATGGAGAGAGCACATTCGATTATGGAATTGGTATTAAGCTGGACCAAGATACAAAACCATTTAAAGAAGAAACAGTAAGAACAAATGGTTATAAGTTTTGGGAGGTCCCTGCATGTACTTACGTGGTGTTAAAGTGCTTCGGACAGGATGGCGACTGCATTAGTCAGATGTGGAGCAGGTTCTATAAGGAGTTCTTGCCACAGACAGGATATGAAATGATGGATGCCTGCGATTTTGAAATTTACCCTGAACAAGGAGAACCAGGGTTGTTTGCAGAACTATGGATACCAATAAGAAAGAAAGCGTAATTAAAAGTAAAAGAAGTATTTAGCCATGGGCGATGTCGTCCATGGCTATTTGCCGGCATCAAGGGAGGAAAGGATGAGGAGAACAGCTATGAAAGAAACAAATAAGTTATCCGGCGATTTTACACAGGGAAATATCGCGGTAAAGTTACTAAAGTTTATGATACCTGTGCTTGGGGCGTTGGTCTTACAGGCAATGTATGGTGCAGTCGATTTGTTAGTGATTGGTCAGTTTGGAACAAGTGCAGGGATTTCTGCAGTAGCAACAGGCGGTAATATCATCAATTTGGTTACCTTTGTAATAACAGCGCTGACCATGGGTGTAACAGTGGTGATCAGCCGCTATCTGGGGGAAAAGCACAATGAAAGGATTGGTGCTGTCATTGGAGGTGCCATCTGCTTCTTTCTACTATTTGCAGCAGTTATCATGGTGGTGCTTTTAGTATTTGCTCCAACTTTTGCAGGACTTTTAAATGCACCAGCAGAGGCGTTTGATCTGACGGTAACCTACGTCCGTATTTGTGGGGCAGGTATTGTATTTGTCATTGCCTATAATGTAATCAGTGGCATCTTCAGGGGACTGGGAAACTCCACATTGCCTCTTATCTTTGTTGCCATTGCCTGCGTGGTCAATATTGTAGGGGACCTGTTATTTGTTGCAGTATGTAAAATGGATGTGGCAGGTGCAGCCCTTGCAACAATTCTTGCTCAGGCAGTCAGCGTAGTCTTATCCATCTTGATCATAAGAAAACAGTCGCTTCCATTTCACATGCATAGACAAGACATTCGATTTAACTCAGAAATCGGTTCATTTTTTAAGGTAGGAGCTCCAATTGCGTTGCAGGAATTCCTTACAAACTTATCCTTCTTAATCCTATGTGCAATTGTAAATGGCATTGG
The DNA here is from genome assembly GCA_030535455.1 of bacterium. Lineage (GTDB taxonomy): Bacteria > Bacillota > Clostridia > Lachnospirales > Lachnospiraceae > KM106-2. The sequence continues at coordinate 12,477 of JAUNJY010000011.1, read as the reverse complement.
TTTAGAGGCGTCATCCGGTTATGGCATTGCCCAGAAGGTAGTTGCTTTCGTTATGTTAATTCCATCGTCCCTAATGCAGTCTATGTATGCCTTTGTTGCCCAGAATGTGGGGGCAGGACAAGAACTTCGTTCTCGTAAGGCAATGCATACAGGCATGGTAATCGGCGGAGGACTAGGCATCCTAATCTTCTCCATGGCATTTTTCTTTGGCAACGTGCCATCCCGTTTGTTTACTTCGGATGCTTCCTATATTGCCCGTTCTGCAGAATATCTAAAAGGATTTAGTCCGGAAGCAATTCTGACCTGTATCGTGTTTAGTTACATAGGATATTTCAATGGTCATGGCAAGACGCTGCCAGTTATGCTGCAAGGCATCAGTGCATCCTTCTTGGTCCGTGTGCCATTATCCTATCTGTTTAGCTTGAAAGATGGGGCCAACTTGACTGATATTGGAGTAGCAGTTCCGCTGGCTTCTGTTTATGGAATTGTGTTCTTTACGATTTGGTATCTTGTGTATACCAGAAAAGGCGAAAAGGTCAGCCTCTAGTTTAAATATTTGAGACAATGTCTTGAAGTCAGAGCTGTGCCCAATAGATATCCATTTATGGAAGAAAGTACACTGGAACTTCCATGATGCAAATGATACAATAGCTTAAATCCATGCTACGATCATTACATGCATAGCTGTTATAAAAAATGAGAAAAATAACAGGAGCAAAAGTTTTGAGAATAGATGGAGAAAAAGAAAATGTTAGAGGATAAAAGAGTACTACCACTAAGTGTATCACAAGAAATGCTAGCTATTTTTCATAAGAAGATTGGTGATGGCAAGAGGCTGATGGCCTATTATTGTTGTGCCCTTATGGAAGTGGAGACCAAATTCAAAGTCTTAAACCAACAATTTTCTTTACAGCAAAGCTATAATCCAATCGAGACAATTAAGACCCGTCTAAAGTCGCCGGAAAGCATCGTAGGCAAGCTGCAGCGAAGAAATCTTCCAGTAGAAGTGGAAGTAATCGAGCGTGAGCTTAACGATGTGGCCGGTATTCGAGTCATCTGTCCGTTTATAACCGACATTTATCTGGTGGCAAACTGTCTCTTGGAACAGGATGACATTTACATGGTCGAAATCAAGGACTATATCAAGCATCCAAAGGAGAATGGCTATCGCAGTCTCCATCTAATCGTGGAGACCCCCATCTTTCTGCAAAATGAGAAGAAGATGATGAAGGTAGAAATCCAGTTTCGTACCATAGCCATGGACTTCTGGGCCAGTCTAGAGCACCGCATGCGTTATAAGAAAGAGATTGGCGAGCGGCTATCAGACGATTTGGCAGCAGAGCTGAAATACTGTGCAGACGCCAGTGCAAAACTAGATGCAAGAATGGAAAAGATTAAGGATCGAATTATTGAGTAAGTTGAGATGAAGGAGAATAAGTATGAACATGAAGTTAGGAAAAGATGAAGAAGTAAAAAATATGCACCGTGGAAGATATAATGAGCCAGGAGTGGATGGCAAGGACATCTATGGAATTGGGAAAAAGGCAAAAGAGCATATGAAAGAAATTAAAAATAGATAGGTGAGTACGACTATTTGTTAGGTAAGAGTCGAAATTCTTTTGTGAAGGAATTAGGCTCTTTTTTAGTTATAGGCAATTAAGGGGGGAGTTATAATTTTATATAATACGATGAAAGACAAGAGGAGAATATACATATGGGATTATTTAATCGATTAAAAGAACCAGTATTTTTGAAAGAAAGCAGTAATGCGGAAATACAATTAGAGGAGCTCAAATTGATTATCTTGTATTTACGAAAAAAATCTGTTTTGTAATAGAGTGTAAAAATCTTTATGGAAATATTGAAATAAATAATACAGGTGATTTTGTTCGTTCGATGACGTTTGGAGGTAGAACGAAAAAGGAAGGGGTTTATTCACCGATTACACAGAACCAGAGGCATTTAGAAGTAATGAAGAAGGTAAGGATGGAGTCGAAAAACAATAGGATATTAAAGTTCTTTGGAGAAAAATATTTTGAAGGTTTTAATAAGCCTGTGGTAGTGTTGGCGAATCCAAAGACTGTTCTAAATTCAAGGTTTGCTAAGAAAGAGATAAAAGAGAAAGTAATTCGTGCAGATCAATTGATTACTTATATGAAAGAGATGAATAAGAAATCAAAAGAGTATGGATGTTCTGATAATGAACTGTATGAGTGGGCAATGTCCTATTTAAAATTACATAAGCCAAGGATAAAAGATTATACAAAAAAATATGAAAAGTATCGGCTGAATAATAAAGAACAAACAGGAATTGTTTAATCAATAGAAGGACCAATCGAGGAAACTGCAATTTATAAAGAGCTTAGAGGATTTCGTTTGCAAAAGAGCAGAGTGGAAATTGTAAAGAAATACTATTGGAAGTAGAAGATCTAAAGAAGTTATCCAAGTATTGATTGTTGAAAGATGTCGTTTTATATGTTACGATCAAAAATAGAGTTAGCAAAGTATTCTTTTGACATAAATAGAGTTCACAATAAAATAAGATTAATGAATGAGCTTTGCAGGAAAGATATTTAGTTAAAGTATCTTTTTATGGAGTTGTATCATTATACATATAGTATTCTACTCGGTAGATGTTAAAGTGGTATGAGGTTGATAATTACTGATAGGTTAATTTAATGAAACTTATTAGATCGTTATATAAATAGGCATTATGCCTTGAGATGGATAGGAGAAAAGGATGAAGTTTGATCCAGAATACGAGATAGGACAGATAGTATCAAATGCAGAAATCGTAAGTAGATTTGCATGTGGAAATATGGGAGGAATGCGCCGTTCCCACAGGACCAATACGTTAGTAATTGTTTCAGATTACACAAAAGGATTATATCATGATAAATGGATCAATGGAGTGTTACACTACACAGGTATGGGAAAGACGGGGAATCAAGATATTCAATGGTCTCAAAATGCAACTCTTGCAAAATCCAGTACTAATGGCGTAGGTGTTCATCTCTTCGAGGTGATGGATCCAGGTGAATATATTTACTGTGGACGAGTAATGCTTGTGGAGGAACCATATAAAGAAATTCAACTAGGTGAAGAGGGAAAAGAAAGAGAAGTTTGGATGTTCCCAGTTAGACCAGTTCCAGATAATGACGTAAGAAAACCAGAAGGTTTAGTGTTTGAAAGTATGGAAGACTATAGACTTCATGGTAAGAATGCGGACGCTGAATACGATAAATTAAAACTTAAAAAACCAAAGAAAAGAGCATCTTCTAGTGGCAACACTTTAAAGGGGAAAAAGATAAATCATAAAGCGTATGGTACTGGAACAATTGCAGCACTCAAAGATGGAATACTTACAGTGAATTTTGCAGGTGATAAAAAAACATTAAGTTATCAATTATGTTTGGACAATAAGTTGATTGAATTTATATAGAATTATACTATATAGCATTGTTTGAAATGAAAAGCACCAGCAGCAAGTAATGCAGGTGCTTTTTTATATGATAGCGTTAAGATAAGGCATAATTTTGGAGGATATACAATGAATACAGAAGCAATACAAGCAGGATGTGAAACTGCATTTATCGACTATAGAACGAATTCCAACTTAGCATATCGTCCACAGTTTGTGACGAATGATCATAAACAAGGTAAGAAAATTCTTACTTCAATTGAACAAGAATTAAAGCAATGCGATGAATTCTTTATTAGCGTTGCATTTATTACAGAGAGTGGTATTACACCATTATTGCAAACATTAAAAGAATTAGAAGAACGTGGTATTCCAGGCAAGATTATGACAACGGATTATTTAACATTTAGTGAGCCGAAAGCCTTGATGAAATTAGCGTCCTTAAAAAATATAGAGCTTAAAATGTACTGTGTGGAAGAAGAGAATGTTGGTTTCCACACAAAGGGATATATGTTTAAGCAAGAAGAAGTGTATCGAATCATTATTGGTAGTGCCAATATGACACTAAGTGCACTTACAAAAAATAAAGAATGGAATACAAAAGTTGTTTCTACAGAGCAAGGGGAGTTTGCAAAAGAAGCAATAAAAGAGTTTAACACATTATGGGGTCAAGCAAGGCCATTAGAGTCTTGGATTGATACATACACAGAGATTTACAACGAACAGAAAAGAATAACAAAAGCAACTAAATTGCCTACAATCGCTCAGGCAAGATTAGAACCTAATACGATGCAGGTTGCATTTACGAATAATTTAAAGAAGATTATTGAAGAGGGTGGAACAAGAGCACTTTTAATTTCTGCAACAGGAACGGGAAAGACCTATGCCTCAGCATTTGCCTTACGTTCCTTAAAACCTAAGAAAGTTTTGTTTTTAGTTCATAGGGAACAGATTGCAAAGCAAGCATTGAAAAGCTATCAAAATGTGTTTGGTGATACAAAGAAAATGGGATTATTATCAGGAAATTCCAAAGAATACGATGTAGATTTTCTATTTTCGACCGTACAAATGATGTCTCGAGAAGATGTATATACAAGATTTGAGAAAGAAGAGTTCGATATTATTGTAATTGATGAGGTTCATCGTGCAGGTGCCAATACTTATAATAAGGTATTTCAATATTTTGAACCAAGTTTTTGGCTAGGCATGACAGCAAGTCCAGAAAGAACTGATGGCTTCGATATCTATCAGTTATTTGATCATAATATTGCATATGAAATCCGTTTGCAGCATGCTCTTCAAGAGAATTTACTTTGCCCGTTTCATTATTTTGGAGTAACTGAGTTAGTGATAGATGGACAAGAAATAGATGATACTACAGAATTTAGTTATTTAATATCTACAGATCGTGTGGACCATATTATCGAAAAGGCTGAGTATTTTGGATATTCCGGCGATCGTGTGAAAGGATTAATCTTCTGTAGTAGCACAAAGGAAGCCGCAGAATTATCAAGACTATTTAATCACAAAGGATATTATACAACAGCGTTGTCAGGTACGGACTCACAAGCGGTAAGAGAAGAGGCAATTGAACGATTAGAGCAAGACGAAAGAGAAGGCGGCCTAGATTATATCTTTACCGTAGATATTTTCAATGAAGGTGTTGATATTCCATGTGTAAATCAAGTAATTATGCTTCGCCCAACCGAGTCTTCCATTGTGTTTATTCAACAGTTAGGCCGTGGATTACGTAAAATGGAAGATAAAGAGTATGTAGTAATCATCGATTTTATTGGAAATTATACAAAGAACTTTTTAATTCCAATTGCTCTATCCGGAGATCGCTCCTTTAACAAGGATACCATTCGAAAATACGTTGCAGAGGGTAATCGAGTTATTCCTGGAAGCTCAACTATTCATTTTGATGAAGTATCAAGAAAACGAATTTATGCTTCCATTGATAGTGCTAATTTCAATGATATTAAGTTAATTAAAGATAGCTACCAAGACTTAAAATTTAAGCTAGGTAGAATACCAAAGTTATTAGATTTTGACGAATATGGTTCTATTGATGTGACCAGAATATTTGAAAATAAGTCTTTAGGTTCATATCATAAGTTTTTAGATAAATATGAAAAAGAATATACTGTGAAGCTATCAGAATCACAAGAAAAATATGTGGAGTATATTTCAAAGAAATTTGCCTCAGGGAAACGTGTGCATGAATTGATTTTATTACAACGTCTAATCACATATAAACACAATGTTATGAAGCTTTGTAAGGATACATTAGAAAAAGAATATGGCATTCAAATGAAAGAAAAGACAGTAACCAATTTAGCGAATCTTATGACCAATGAATTTGCAACTGGCTCCAATAAGAAAACATATGAAGACTGTATCTTTATCGAGAAAGACAAGTCGGATTATAAGATCACAGAAAGCTTTTCAGAGATGTTAAAGAATGATGACTTTTATCAAATTGTAATGGAACTGATAGAGTTTGGGTTGCATCGAAATAAGAAATTCTATAGTAATCGTTACAAAGACACAAGTTTGCAATTATATAGCAAATATACGTATGAAGATGTTTGTAGACTTCTTGAGTGGGAGAAGGGCGAAGTGGCCTTGAATATTGGTGGTTATAAATTTGATAAAGCGACCAAAACCTACCCTGTATTTATTAATTACGAAAAAGGGGAAGATATTAGTGACTCGATTGCCTATGAAGATCGTTTTCTAAGTGAAACAAAACTGATTGCAATCTCAAAGTCAGGTAGAACCCCTGAGTCAGAAGATATCGTAACGGCATACCATGCAAAGGAATTAGGGGTAGATATAGAGTTGTTTGTGCGTAAAAATAAGGATGATAAGATGTCCAAAGAATTCTACTATTTAGGTAGAATGCACACAATTGGTGAACCAATTCCATTTATTATGGAGAAAGCAAATAAAAAAGCGGTTGAAATTATGTATGAATTAGAGACTCCGGTTCGTGAGGATATTTATCAATATATTACTCAATAGCAACTGTTTGATAATATGAAAAATTAGAAAGATAAGAAATAGAGGAATAAGCAAATGAAGAAAATAGAGGTTGTTGCAGCAGTAATTAACAAGACTGAGCAAGGTCAAACAAAAATATTTGCCACACAACGTGGCTACGGCGAGTTTAAAGATGGCTGGGAGTTCCCAGGTGGGAAAATGGAAGCTGGGGAAGAGAAGGAAGAGGCGTTAAAAAGAGAAATTAAGGAAGAGTTAGCGACAGAGATTGAAGTCGGAGATTATCTTTGTACTGTAGAGTATGATTATCCTAAGTTCCATCTAACAATGCATTGCTATTGGTGTGAGGTTGTTAGTGGCGAGCTTGAGTTGTTGGAACATGAAGATGCGAAGTGGCTTGGGTTAGATGAACTTGATAGCGTGGAATGGCTGGCTGCGGATGTTGAAGTTGTGGATGTTGTTAGAGGGAAGATGTAAATCTAGATAAAAGAGGTGTCGGTATTGCTCTAGCTTTTTGATGAATATAAAATGTTAGAGCAATATTTAGAGCATATGTATCTTGAAATGAATATTATGGTATTTAGAAATAGGGATGTATAGAATAATTATTTATTAAGGAAAGAACTAACATTGACTTATTCCTATTCTGCTTTATAATTAATATTTATGGTGCAAAATAAGTATATATAAGGAAATTAAAATGAAGATAAAAGTAAATGAAAATGTATTTAGTAAAGAGAATGTAATAAAAGCTAGCTTTGAGTTTATCGATGATTATTACATAGAAATTGATAAAGAAAACGAATATTTTATTATTAGCATCTCAGCAAAAGAAAAAAATAACAATATAAGTATTGAGTCTGAATTTAGAAATGAACTAGTTAATCAGAATGTTAGAGAAAAGATTTCTAAAGAAACAAGTAATGTTCGAGAGCTCATATTAACAAGAGCTTTATACTCAACGTATTTTGAGGAAACAGAGGATGAAATAAGTGAAGAAGAAACAAAAGAGTTCTCAATAAATGATATTGCAAGGGATTGGTTTGAGCATGAGTGAGTTTAAAGTAAATAAAGAGATATATAGTAGAAATGTTTTAGAAATAGCAAATGCAGCATATGATCAGGTGGCTAATATGTGTATTACAAAGGAAACAGATAAATACTATATTGTTCTTGTTAAAAATGAAAAAGCAGAAGTAGATTTAATAAAGAAAGAGTATATGAATTATCTGATTGGTATAATGGGATGCAGATAATGATATTAGAAATATGTTTAATAATGCTATGTGTATTCTTATGCGGTATTGCAGGTATTACAGATATATTACATGGTAAAGTATTTAATAAAGTATTATCTTTTTTTCTTTTAATAAGTGGTGTACTTGTGGTGAGTTACTACATCCAGAATAGTGAATTATTTGTTCAATATATTATTAATTTAGCAATTGTTATTTTTATTGGATATGTTTTTTTTGTACAGAAGATATGGGGTGCTGGAGATAGTAAGTTATGGATCGTTATAACTATTATTTTCCCTTACGCAAGATATAGTAAGTTAGAGTATGAGTTATTTCCAAGTATGAGAATTTTTGTTTATATTTTTTTAATAGCATATGTATATGTATTACTAGAGACCCTAGTGAAGTTTATACTGAATCCAAATAAATTAAAAATCAAGAAAAAAGATGGGGATATATTGAAAGATAAAAATATTATCGAGATACTACTTAATTCTTTTATTGTATATATATTTTATAATATATGTGCACATATTTTTAGTCTATATTATATGTATAACAGAATATTTTTTATGATTATTGGTTTAATACTTGCAAGCTATATTGCAACTATTTCGTTGAAGAAAAAAAAGATTATTTCATTCGTATGCCTATGTCTTCATATAAGTATTTTATATTCTTATAGTAATACTACAATCATTAACATTAGACAACTTTTGTTTTCTATTATCATTGTATTTTCGTCTATATTAATTCGAAGTGTTGCGGGAGTATTTAACTATAAAGAGGTATGTACTAGTAGTGTGAAAAAAGGAATGATACTTTCTTATGGCATGATATTAATGTTTAATAAATCGCGTGTGAAAGGGCTTCCAACATACACTGATGAAACAACAAAAAGCCGTATAAGTGATGAAGAAGCAGAGGCAATAAGACGATGGGAAAAATCAAAGTATGGTGAGAGTAAGGTTATAATTGTTGAGCATCTCCCCTTTGCTATTTTCTTTTTATTAGGATTGATTTTTTACATTATACGGGAGGTAGTATGGTAGATATTACAGAACTAAAAGGAAGTTTATATAGAGTAAATAATAAAGAAAATGAGAATGTAGAAATTATTAATATGGACGGGAACGTTCAGACTATTTCAGATAACGATAATCTTCTTGATATAGATGACATATTTTATCCAAGAGATGGAGAAATTAGGATTATTCATAAAGGTGACAATACTCATATGACATTATTTGTCACTAATCAGTGCAATTCAAATTGTATTATGTGCCCTGATTCAGAAAATGTAAGGCGTATTCATAATACAATAACATATCAGGGATTAGTTGAAAGAATTAAATTATTTCCTCAAAATATTTATTCAGTTGATGTCACAGGAGGAGAACCAACTTTATTGAAAGAAATGTTCCCGGAATTATTAGCACAAATATTTGAAAAATATCCGGATGTAGAATTACTAGCATTATCGAATGGACGAAGTTTTGCAGATAAAACTTATACTGAGCACTTCTCACAATTTAATAATAAATCAATGCGAATTGAAATTCCAATGCATAGTCATTGGGAAGCCAGACATGATCTAATTTCAGGTGATATTGGAAGCTTTAAACAGACAATTAAAGGAATTAAAAACCTACATAACGTGGGAATAGAGGTTGGAATAAGGATAGTTGTTAGTAAATTAAATGCATATCAGTTGAGCGAGTTAATTGATTTTATCTCTTTGGAATTTCCTTTTGTACATTATGTTAATATTATGGGAATGGAAGTAATGGGAAATGCTTTTAAGAATAAAGATAAGGTATGGATTGAATATGAAGAATTGAAGCCTGTCTTAGAACAAACAATTGAGAAAGCGATTCGCAATGGTATAGAAACAAGATTATATAATTTCCCATTGTGTGCAATTGGTAAAAAGTACTGGGCGTGCTATAGAAAAAGTATTACACCAAGTAAAATACGTTATCAAGAAGCTTGCGATGCATGTGAATTGAAAAGTTACTGTGGTGGTTTTTTTGCATCGACTATTGCAAATACAGAATTTAAGGTTAAGCCTTTTAGAAGGAATGAATAAATGAAAAATTATTATAATTATAAAAAAATAAATGACAGTTATTTAATTACAAATGATTTGGGAAGATCTGTATTTTTATCTGATGAAGAGTTTCAGTTATTAAATGAAAATGAAAGTAAATTACCATTAGAAAAATATACGGAGTTGACAGAAAAGTACTTTGTTTATAAGGAACCCAAGGAGATATTTTCTTTAAAAGCTGGAAGTGAGCTTAGAGAATATAAACGATATTTATTTCAGGGAACATCTCTTCATATATTTGTTGTAACAAAAAATTGTAATCAACATTGTATCTATTGTCAGGCATCTGCAAATAATGAAAAACTAGAAAAAATGGATAATGAAACTGCAAAGAGAGCGGTTGATTTGGCATTATGTGCCCCAGGTAAATATCTAACATTTGAATTTCAGGGTGGAGAGCCATTATTAAATTTTGAAACAATTAAATATATTGTTGAATACACTAAAGAAGTTAATGTAGAAAAGAATGTAGAGTTTGTTCTTGTTTCAAACTTATTATTACTTACAGAAGAAATGCTTGAGTTTTTTGTGAAGAATAATGTGAGTATAAGTACATCATTGGATGGAGATGAGTGTCTTCATAATAGAAATAGACCTGCCGGAAAATTAAATGTATTTGAAAAATGGGAAAAACAGTTTCAGCAAGTTAAAGATAGCAAATTAGAGATAGGAGCTATTCAGACTACAACGAAGTATACGTTAAATAACTATAAGGAATTAGTAGATGCTTATGTTAGTCACGGGTTAGATAGTCTTTTTATACGTCCATTAACTAGATTAGGGTATGCAGCTGAAAACTGGGATACTGTGGGTTATACTTCAGAAGAGTTTTTGGAATTTTATAAGAATTCATTACTATATATGATTGAGCTTTGTAAAAACGGTACATTTATAAGTGAGCGTCATGCATCTATTTTCTTATCAAAAATATTACAATATGAATCAATAAATTATATGGAACTGAGATCACCTTGTGGTGGTGCGATTGGTCAGTTAGCTTATTATTATAATGGTGATGTTTATACATGCGATGAAGGAAGAATGCTTGGTGAGATGGGGGATAAAAGTTTTTGCTTAGGTAACGTATATAAATCTACGTATAAAGAATTAATGAAAAGTCCTGTTTGTAAGACGGTTGCAGTTAGTTCATGTTTAGAAAATCATAAAAATTGCAGTACGTGTGTATACAGTCCATATTGTGGTACCTGTCCTGTTATCAGTTATGCATTGTATGGAACAATATTCCCAGATCTAAAAGAAGATTTTAGATGCAGAGTTTATCAAGGTATTTTAGATATATTATTTGAACTTATTTTAGAAAATGATGAATCAACAATGAAAGTATTGTATGATTGGGTGTACTAAAAGGAGAAAAAATGAAACGAATTAATAGTAAGATAGTTGCGTTTTTAGTAATATTTTTAGGATGTATTTGGGTTCAGGGTTGCTCTTCTACTAATAATATAAAGATAAGTGAAGCGAAAAAACGTACAACCTATCAAAAATATGTTAAGTGTTATGAAGATAATTATAATTATGAAGGTATGACTGTAGATGGGAATTCTCAGTATATAGGAGAAATTCATTATAATACAGCTGGAAGCTATAAGGGCTCCTATAAATTAGTAGATGAAAAAGTAGTTTTTATAGATGGTATTGCAGAAGAAGCACTGATTAGTGATAGAAAAATAAGTGGAACTATAATAAGTGGTGAAATGTCAGGGAATGCAGTAATTCATTATAGTGATGGATTAGGAAAAAAAACTTATGTAGGACCACTTACACATGACTATATTGAAGAAGGAGAAGGAACTTTACAATATGAGTCTGGGGATATTTATACAGGTACGTTTAAAGAGGGCGTAGCTAACGGAAATGGGAAATTAAGTTATTCAAATGGTAACAAGTATAAAGGTGTATTTACTAATGGGGTTCCAGAAGGAAAAGGAACTTTAGAATATACGTGTGGGGATATTTATAAAGGAACATTTGAAGGGGGAGCAGCTTCGGGAGATGGCGAAATCTCTTATTCAAATGGTAATAAGTATAAAGGACAATTTAAAGATGGATTTCCAGATGGTACGGGGGTATTAACTTATTCTGATGGAGATTATTTTACTGGGAGTTTTGAACAAAATGAACGTTCAGGAGCAGGTATTTATTATCATAAAAAAGGAACTATTATAAAAGGGACTTGGAGCCAAGATGCTCTTAATGGAGAGGTAGAAATAACTTACAGTAATGGAGATGTGTACACCGGAGAAATTAATAATGATAAGAAGTTTGGAACAGGCACTATGGTATTCAAGAATGGGGATAAATATGTAGGCGATTGGGAGTATGATACATATGATGGAGAGGGTGTATATACGTTTAAAGATGGCTCATATTATGATGGAACCTGGGAAAAGGGCAAATTAAATGGAAGTGCCAAATATGTAACAAAGAATGGTTCTATTTATGAAGGTACATGGAAGAATGGAAAATGTACTAAAATTACAAGTTTAGAGGAGTAGGTAGCATGGATAAAGAGTTATTTCCAATGATAAAAAGAAATATAGAGGACTTTATTACAGAAGAAGAAGGAAATATTTCGAGGTCAAAAGTATTAGCTATAGGATCTGTTGTGGTTGTTCTGAGTGTTTTATTATATGGGGATGATGCATATGCTGCACACAGATCGCATAGTTCACATCGTTCACACA
>JAUNJY010000069.1 GCA_030535455.1 bacterium | reverse complement strand
AAACCTTGCTATGAAGAGAAGGAATGCTGCAAGACGAAGAAGCCTTGTTATGAGGAAATCATGCCATCCTTTAGAGAAAAGAGAACCTGTGGTTACGTTATGGATGATGGTTATAGAATGGATGATGGATATGCAGATGATATGGATGGAAGAATTGCAAAATACTATGGCTACCAGACCAATAACAGACCTATGGTAGAAGAAAGATATGCAAGATATTATGACTATGATAATGACGGAATGTATGATGACATGTATGAAGAAATGTATCGTGGAACTCCATATGTAAAACGTGCACCTAGAAGAATGAAAAGATATGTAAGGCCAGACGATTATGACAATATGGCAGATGATATGACGGATTGCCCATGCAAGAAACAATGCAACAAAACTTGTGAAAAAGCAGATGTATATGATGTAGATTATACAGAGTATTGTACAGGAATGTATAAAGGCTGTTTCGCAAAGCCAATGCGTAGATCTTATATTAGAACTTGGGAAGAGGATAACGATTAATTAAATAAATAGAAAAGTGGCCTTCTATGATCTTGACGGACATAGAAGGCCTATTTTTGCATACAAATAGAAAATCTGTAGACACTACTTGTAAATAAATCAGCTATGAGGTGAAAAAATGCAAGTGCAATATTGGTTTATCCCTTTGACTACGATATTAAGTTTTATTGTATTATTTCTACTATCTAAAATATTAGGCTGCCGTACCATTGCATCCATGAGCATGTTTGACTATATCAACAGCATTGCCATTGGCTCGATTGCAGCACAATTATCAATTGCACAGGAAGATGAGATTGTCCATAATCTGATTGCTATGGTACTATATGGAGTTTTGACCTATGTAAGTGCAATTATATCAGAAAAATCAAAGAGCTGCCGAAAGCTGTTAGTGGGGCATCCAATCGTCCTTGTCGAAAAGGGAAAATACTATTTTAAGAACTTCAAGAAAGCCCATTTGGAAATCGAAGAATTTCAGGCCATTGCCAGATTTCAGGGATATTTCGATATGCAAAAGATAGATTCAGCAATTTTAGAGACAACCGGACAGGTAAGCATTATACCCATTTCTGATGAAAAGCCGGTAGTAGCAGCCGACATAAACATTATGCCAAAACAGGAAACCATCCTTGCCAATATCATACTGGATGGTGAAGTATGTAAGGATAATTTAAAACGAATGGGAAAAAATCAGACTTGGCTAGACAAACAGATTGCCCAGTATAAAATCACCAATCCAAAAGATATTTTCTTAGCAACATTATCCGAGGATGACATCATTAATTTTTATATAAAGGCAAAGCCACCCCAAAAGGATATTTTATAAAAACATACAAGGCAAAAGGAACTTTGAACAGTTCTTTTTGCCTTGTATACTTTGTAGTCACTGTCTCGAAACCGATAGGGAGGAAACAAAAGAAGGAAGTAAATCTAGAGCAAGCTGGTCTAGTCGATATCGGTTGCTAAGGAATTGTTGTACACCGTTGGTACCCTTAAGTCCATGAATCCTTCCATAATTGGATTTTTCTACATAGTAAATCATGTGCTGCATCCAATCTTTAGCAGGATCATCAATTAAGCAATCAATATCATAGGGCTCAAGATAAATCAACTTAGGATTTAGTGCAGATACAGTACCAATTAGGTCGGCTAAATAGTTTATAATGTCGTTGTCTTCCATATCGTAAAATCCCATCAACTCAAAGATCTGGTTTTGTAGGAAAGCACACTCGAAAATATATACGGTATTGGTCGTATTAAGTGCCTGTTTGGAAAAATGGCGCCATCTTTTTAGCAAAAGCAAGGTAAACTCTTGCAAGGGCAAGCGCCCATCATAGATAACTCTGGCAGCCAAGTCTTCATAAAGGCAATCGTAACATTTATCAGGAAAATGGAGTTTGGTATATGCGATAATGACATGTGAATCTTCATAGCACATCTCTTTTTGTATTCGATCTAAAAGCTCCTCTTTTTCTATTGTCTTGTTTTTCTCCCAAATCATAAGGATATTTTCTATAAATTCATTAAACTCCTCCATTGTTAAATAGGCACTCCATGCCATGTCAACAGGATGAAGGTCTCCCTCTTTGTAGAAAATTACAGTTTTCCCTTGGTTTTCTAATTCATCTTTCAAAGCAGAGGTATAAGTCGCTTTATCGACCCCAGGGAGTCCCTCTACTAGATAAAGTTTATGAAGCCCATTCATATGTATCTTCTCCTTATTTCGTATGCATCCTGATAGTATAAGGTATGCATCAAAAGCAAGGCACATTACATAAGAGGGTAGATAACTTGCACTTTATGGTCTAGTTTGTTTAAATACTTTAAAAATTCCAGATTAGGAAGGCAGTCGGTAATCAGCACATCAATTTCTGCAAGATCACAAGTCTTACAAAAATAAGTAGTATCAAACTTTGTACTGTCACAAAGGAGAATTCGCTTTGTCGAGTTATTAAGCATAAGCCGTTTGATGGTAGCATTTTCTTCATTTGCCTCCGTAATGCCGGACTGAATTGACAGACCGCAGCAGGAAAAGAATACTTTGTTAGCTGAAAATTTGCGAATGGCATCTTCTGCCATTGGACCAATCATGGAAGACTGTTTTAGCAACCTTCCGCCACAAAGAAATACTTTATGTCGTGGCATGTCATTTAGAATGCTTGCAGTTGTAAATCCATTGGTAACGACGGTTAAATTATGAAAATCGGAGAGGTGTTCCGCTAAAGTGGAAACGGTAGAAGAAGAGTCAAAAAATAAGCTGTCTCCTTCTTGTATGTACTGTAAAGCTAATAAGGCAATTTTCTGCTTTTTTTCAATCTCAGTCTTTGTGCGAAGCAAAAGAGGTGCATCTTCACTGCTGCCCTGAATACAGGTGGCTCCTCCTCGGACTCTGCGTAAAAGTCCTTTTTGATCCATTTCAGTAAGATCACGTCGAATGGTTGCTCCGCTAGTATAAAGCTTGTTACATAAAAACGACACTGTAACAAAGCGTTCCTCATTCAGCAACTCAAGAATTTGTTGTTGACGTTCATATCCTAGCATTTTATCCTCCTTTGAGCAAAAATGATTAGTTTTGATTACTATCATAACACTAGTTATCAAATTGTTCAATGTTTGTGCCAAATATAGACGAAAATGCACGGGTTCACTATACTATTTGTATAGAGATTTGTGGGAATACCATAAATTATAAGACAATTTAAATAAAAGGAGATACATAATGGATAATTTGGACTATGAAGCAAGGTTAAAAGATGAAATCTGCGATGTTTGTCATAAGATGTGGCAATTAGGCTGGGTAGCAGCAAATGATGGGAATGTATCAGTAAAACTTCCAGATGGGAACTTTCTTGCAACACCTACAGGAATTAGCAAGAGCTTTATTACACCAGAGAAATTAGTAAAGATTGATGCTGAAGGCAATGTGTTAGAGGGATTACCAGGATATAAGCCATCCAGCGAGATCAAGATGCATTTACGTTGCTATAAGGAAAGAGAAGACGTAGGGGCAGTGGTTCATGCACATCCACCAACAGCAACCGGATATGCCGTAGCTCATAAATCACTTGATAGCTACAATATGATCGAGACAGTCATTGCATTAGGTTCCATTCCAGTAACCCCATATGGCACGCCATCTACCTATGAAGTCCCAGATGCAATTGCCCCATATCTTGGAGAACATGATGCAGTCCTGCTTGCAAACCATGGAGCACTGACGGTTGGGTGTGATGTAATCACAGCATATTACCGAATGGAAACCTTGGAGTTATTTGCAAAGATTAACTTGAATGCAACATTACTTGGTGGAGCAAAAGAGATTTCCAGAGAGAATATTGACCGTTTGATCAGCATGAGGGAAGGCTATAAAGTAACAGGACGACATCCTGGATATAAGAAATATAATACCGAAGACGAGCAATAAGAAGGAGGAAAAGAATATGAAACTATCATACCCTAAAATTGGTATTCGTCCAACCATTGACGGACGCTGGGGCGGAGTTCGCGAAAGCCTGGAGGATCAGGTAATGGGAATGGCTACAGGTGCAGCCAGATTAATCAGCGAGAATTTAAGATATCCTGATGGAACTCCTGTTGACTGCGTGATTGCAGACACAACCATTGGAGGCGGAGCGGAAGCTGCAGCATGTGCAGACAAGTTTAGAAAAGAAAATGTAACAGCTACCCTGACTGTGACTTGCTGTTGGTGTTACGGAAGTGAGACCTTTGATATGGATCCACATACAATAAAGGCTGTCTGGGGATTTAACGGAACAGAACGACCAGGAGCTGTATACCTTGCAGCAGTTATGGCAGCACATGCGCAAAAAGGCCTGCCTGCATTTTCAATCTATGGTAAAGATGTAAAAGACCTGGAGGATCGAAGCATTCCAAAAGACGTAGCAGAGAAGATACTCACATTTGCCCGTTGTGCCATGGCAGCAAGCCTTATGCGAAATAAAGCATATGTCAACGTTGGCGGGGTTGCAATGGGAATTGCAGGCTCTTATTGTGAAGCAGACTTTATGCAAAAGTATTTAGGCTTACGTCCTGAATGGGTGGATATGACTGAGATCTTAAGAAGAATTACCCTTGGTATCTACGATCATGAGGAATATGAGAAAGCACTTTCCTGGGCAAAAGAGAACTGCAAAGAAGGCTTTGATAAGAATGCAGGAAAGAACCTTCCAGATGTAGTGACAAAATCCAAAGTAGTGCCTCCGGAAAAAGACTGGGAGTTTATTATTAAGCAGACGTTAGTAGTAAGGGATATTATTTATGGTAATCCAAAGCTTGATGACATGGGATGGCATGAAGAAGCACTTGGTCGAAACGGTATTGTTGCAGGCTTCCAAGGTCAGAGACAATGGACGGACTGGCTTCCTAATGGTGACTTTATGGAGGCAATCATGGCATCCAGTTTTGACTGGAATGGCCCTAAGGCGCCAACTCCATTTGCGACTGAAAATGATACGCTAAATGGTATTGCCATGCTATTTGGTACACTGCTTACCAACTCTGCACCATGTTTCCATGATGTTCGTACATATTGGAGCAAAGAAGCGGTAGAGAGAGTAACAGGCGTAACTCCAGAGGGAAATGCAAAAGATGGATTTATCCATTTGATCAATTCTGGAGCCACTGCACTGGACGGTACTGGTGCAAGCAAGGATAAAGACGGAAACCCATGTATGAAGCCGTTCTGGGATATGACCAAGGAAGATATCACTTCCTGTCTGAATGCAACTGACTGGTGTCGTGCCGATTATGAATATTTTAGAGGAGGCGGCTTCTCAAGCCACTTTAAGAATGTAGGAGAGATGCCTGTAACCATGATCCGTGTCAATATTGTGGACGGTGTAGGCCCTGTTCTTCAGCTTGCAGAAGGAAAGACAGTCGTTTTGGATCCAAAGGTACATGATACCTTAGACAAACGAACCGATCCAACTTGGCCAACCACTTGGTTTGTGCCAGAGTTAACGGGAGAAGGAGCTTTTACAAGCGTATATGAAGTAATGTCAAAATGGGGAGCAAACCATGGTGTAACTGTATACGGACATATTGGAGCAGAGTTGATTACCCTTGCAAGTATGCTTCGAATTCCTGTCAGCATGCATAATGTAGAAAAAGAACGTATTTTCCGCCCACATTCCTTTAATGGATTTGGCACCAATGATTTAGAGGCAGCCGATTTTGCAGCATGCAAACATTATGGCCCTCTCTATAAATAAGCATTTGATTGAGTAAGTACATAATACAGAATAGAAGATAAAAAGAAAGGACTGTCGTTTCATAAGACAGTCCTTTCTTTTTATTTTACGCGAACATCGAGCGAAAGTCATGTGAACATAACCTTGGCGACTGTCGCGATAACCAGAGAAACTCGCAAAGTGTGTTTCTTCTAGTACTAGGAGGTGGTGCGTTTTACCTTTGTGACAACTAATGCAATGATAAACATAGAGACTGCAAATAGAGCCTGTATTCCAAAGTCTCTTACAATAACTGAAAGTCCCTCAGAAGAAGTAACGTAGGATGTAAATCGGTTATGTGCATCCATATACCAGTAGGCAGGAAGTACTCTTGCCACCTTTAATACATTTGCATTCATTACACTTGCAGGTACAAAAATTCCGCACAGAAAACTCATTCCAAGTCCCACTGTATTAGCAATCATATTGAATATGTCGGCATTGGAGATAAGGCTGCTGATTAAGAATGTAAATGCTACCACGATTACAAGGAACAGAAAGCTGTTGATTGAGCATAAAAGTCCGATTTTACTAAAGAAGGCATCCCTATAGAAAATGGCTGCAAGTGTCATAAAGATTAACCAGCAAATAAGAGAAAACAGAGAACTGCTTAGGATTAAGGAGACGTTCTTTTTTCTTAATGTAAGGGAAGATGCATTCATTCTTGAAGTCAAGTCTCTATCATTAAAGCGTACTAAGATTGGGCCAAGACTGCAAAGAATCACGCAGATCAAAACATACACAAGGTATTGATAAAAATATAGAATGTTTACTGAAGAAGCAGAACTCTGCTTTCCTTGCAGTGTAACATTGGTGGAAATATCTAATACCGACTTTGTCTGTAAGACGGCATCCTCTATGGAAGAGCCGGCGCTTATATAGGTCCTTAGCGTCTTAAGATACTGATTGATCTGAGAGTCAATATAAGTTCCTGAAAACGAATCCGGTACCTTTGTGTTTTGAAGGAGATTTTGAAATTCCCCTTTTTTAATATTCTCTTCATATCCCTTAGGAATAAAGAGAATATAGTCTACATTTCGCTGATATAGATCATTTTGCATGGTCTGTGTATTATCTTCCATCTCCTTGATGTTTTGCAAAGAGGAAAGGTAGGAAGTAAGGTCTTTGCTAAGCGAAGTCTGATCCCGGTCAATAACTGCCATATCTGCTTTCTTCGACGAAAATACATCAGATTCATCTGTCGAACGGCTCCCAGCTAACAGAAAGCATAGTACAAAGAATACGACAAAATAAATGAGGACAGACCAGATATAGTGTTTTACTACTTTAAAAAAAGTTTTAAATACTTGCATAACGTTCCCTCCTTGTCACTATGAAGCTGGCGAAGCAGAGTACGACAGCCATAATTACTAAAGTCACCATGTTTCTGGTATAGCGGCTATAGTCATCAAAGATGGACAGGCTATACAGGGCGTCATTTATTAAGGCGGCCGGATTGATACGATTAATAATTGGACAGTTACGATCAATCAAATCCTTTATATTGGAAACCATCAGCCCACTTAAAAAACAAAGGAAAAGGCTTACGGCAATCAGTATGGATAGTTTTAGTACTGCCGAAAAATTACCAATGGAGGTAATAAAGATACCAAGTGAAATTCCAATAACGCAGCCAACTAGTGCGGTAAGGAAGACGAATGGAAGCCGGTCACCAAAGTTTACGTTAAGTACAAAGGCAAGGTAGCAGATCAAAAGACAAATTGATGCAAACTGGACAAGTAATGAGCCAAGGAAATCAGTTGTAATCACACAAAGGCGATGTGCTGGAGAAACGGCTTTTCTTGCTGCAAGGGAACTTAAATTAGCTTGAGAGTTAATGGTTGCTCGAAAGCCAAACATAGAAGAGAATAAGCATGCCATTGCAATCAAGGAATAATAATACCAGGTCATAGGATCAGTATTGGTATGCTTGCTTAATGAAATTTCTGTATTGGCATCCAAAGAAGCTGAAACTGTAGCTAAGGCATCCTGGACCTTATCATGGTTGGTCCTTGCAATAGACTCTACCATGGCAGCAGTACGCTGATACTCATCAAAGATAGACTTTAAGATGCTTTGGTCATACCCTTCTTTCATTACCGTAAGTGAAAGCTCTTTATTTACTGTGAGTACTCCGCTAACCTCGTCATTATTTAATTTATTTGCAGCATCGTCTTTGGAGCAGATGGTCACATTGATAAGATGAGATTTACTTGTTTGATCAATAGAGTGGATAAACTCGGTAAAATAAGTATCCATCTTTGTCTCTTCCACGATGACAACATCGATTGGAGAGAATGTTTCCGATCCTTTCATTACATTGCTTAAGGCAAGATAAAACAGTGTTCCTAGAATAAAAGGAAAGGCAACGCTCCAAAAAAGTTCCTGCGAAGGTTTAAGAAATGATTTTATTCGATATTTCAGTAGTTGTATAAACATAGCACTTCCCCCCCTAATCTCTCAATTCTTTTCCGGTAATCTCTAAGAATACATCATTTAATGTAGGAAGTTCTGAGAATACACGGCCAAAGCTGATATTATGCTCCTGTAAATAGGACAGGATACGGATGACATTATGCTTTCCGCCAGAGCATTTGATCTTTATCTGCTTGCCATCATAGGAAACATGGAAAACATGTTTGATCTGTCGTAATTCTTCCAAAGCCTGTGTACTCAGGTTGCTTGCTTCGATCATAATGGTCTCTTCAGTCTTGATCATAAGCCTTAATTCTTCTGTGGTGCCAAGTGCCAGATTTTTGCCCTTATCCATAATGGCAATTCTTGTGCAGATCTGCTCTACCTCTTCCATATAGTGAGAGGTGTAGATAATGGTTGCACCTTCTTGGTTTAGTTTTACGATGCCTTCAAGAATGTTATTGCGGCTTTGAGGATCAACAGCTACTGTTGGTTCATCTAAAATGATCAGTTTAGGCTTATGTGCAATGCCACAGGCAATGTTTAGACGTCTTAACAGGCCGCCGGATAATTTTTTTGGAACAAACTTGGTAAACTCCTCAAGTCCAACAAAGGCAATGGCCTCTTTGACAAGCTCCTTGCGTCTTGCTTTATCAGTAACATAGAGGCTGCAAAAATAATCGATGTTATCATAAACAGTCAATTCGTCAAATACGGCAACGTTTTGAAGGACCACGCCAATATTTCGTTTTATGTCATAGCGGTTTGGGGCCATCTTTTCACCAAACAGCTCGATGGTTCCTTTGTCAAAAGTAAGCAGTGATAGAAGGCAGTTTATGGTGGTCGTCTTGCCAGAGCCATTTGGACCAAGCAGACCGAAAATTTCGCCTTCTTTAATATCTAGATTTAAATGGTCAACAGCAATAAGGTCTTTATAGCGTTTTACCAGATTTTCAATTCGAACAACTGAATTATTCATAAGATCCCTCCCGAAACAATGTGATTTCTTGTTTTGATACTATTATCTTATTCTCATATCTCGAAAACGAACAGTGAACGATGTAAGGACTTGATGTGACAAATGTAATACGGAAAAAGTAATGTTATTTTTTGCTAAGTTTTGTTATAATAGACTGTATGAGAGAGCATGGGAGGATTGATATGAACCAATTAAAAGACCAGGCAATGCTGTATATGATTATCAGCACTCTTTTATTGTGCAAAGAAATCTCCTACGCATCTATCGGGACAATGCTTATTACCATTATCGTAATAGGAATGATTTACCTTATAGATAATCAAAAATCAACTTGTGTTCTAGTTGTTCTCTATTTTATAATTGCAATGTTAGAGCCATTGTGCTGTTACTACCTGCCGGTTCTATTCTATAGCTGCCTGCAATATGACTATCCCATCTTGGTCGGGGCATCCTTGCCAATGGAGATATTGTTTTTCGCTAATGCACCTGTCATTGCGAAACTGTTTCTTGTACCATCCATGCTGCTGGCATTTTATATGCAGAGGGAGACAAAAAGACGAGAGATATTAGAGCAAAGATGCAAAGAGCTGCGCGATACGTCAGAAGAGGTAACGACTCTTTTAAAGGATAAGAATAGGGCTCTGATTGAACATGCAGAATACGAAGTACATGTTGCAACCTTGAAAGAGAGAAATCGAATTTCCCGCGAAATCCATGACCATGTCGGACATATGTTATCCAGAGCATTATTACAGACAGGGGCATTGCTTGCGGTTAATCAGAACAAAAGTGTGAATACACTGTTAGCAGAATTAAAAAATACGCTGGATACGGCGATGAATAACATAAGAGAGAGCGTACATGATTTACATAATGACTCGATTGATTTAAAAGAAGAAGTTCAGAAGTTAATCCATGAATATCAAATGTATGAAATTGAGCTTGAATATAATATGGAGGATGAAGTCGAAAAGAATGCAAAATATTGCTTTTTAGCGACGGTCAAAGAGGCATTTACAAACGTGGTAAAACATAGCAATGCAACGAAAGTTGTGGTGTATATGTATGAAACCAACAATACCTACCAGTTAACCATAAAAGACAATGGCACAAAAAAGCCAGGCATTATAAGCGATGGAATCGGGCTTACCAATATGCAGGAGCGGACACAGGCATTGAATGGGGTTTTTCAGGCAACCTATCGGGATGGATTTCAAATCTATATTTCAATTCCAAAACAAGACAATACAAGCAGAAAGGGTTAAACTATGAACGTTTTAATTGTAGATGACGACCATATCGTTTCATTATCACTTAAGACTATTTTAGAGGCAAAGGAAGGAATTCATGTCGTCGGAGTTGGGAACAATGGAAAAGATGCAATCAAGATGTATGAGTTGTTTAAACCGGACGTCTTATTAATGGACATCCGTATGGATGATATGACAGGGTTAGAAGCCGCAACTAAGATCCTAAAGACCAATAAGTCGGCAAAGATCCTGTTTCTAACCACATTTTCTGATGACGAATACATTATTCAGGCATTGACGATCGGCGCTAAGGGGTACATATTAAAACAAGATTTTGACAGCATTGTTCCAGCCATCCAGGCGGTGGAAAAGGGACAGAGTGTATTTGGAGGAGAGATAGTATCAAAGCTTCCATCCATATTAAACACGTCATCTGGTTTTAATTATAAAAGCGCTAACATTAGCGACAAAGAGTTGGAGATCATTGCACTGGTTGCAGATGGACTCAATAATAAAGAGATAAGTGAAAAAGTATTTTTAAGTGAGGGTACGATACGTAATTATTTAAGCAACATTTTAGACAAACTTAAAGTGAGAGATCGAACTCAGCTTGCAATCTTTTATTTAAGGAATAGACAAAAGTAAAATAAGATAAAGAGGTTAGGGTATGAAAGTTTTAGTAGTAGATGATGAAAAAGAAATAGCAGATTTAGTAGAATTGTACCTACAAAATGAAAATTATGAAGTATATAAATACTATACGGGAAAAGAGGCATTGGACAGCATTGATCAGGTAAAGTATGACCTTGCCATTTTAGATGTAATGCTTCCAGATGTAGATGGATTTACGATTTGTAAGAAAATCAGAGAAAAATACAATTTCCCAATTATCATGGTGACGGCAAAGGAAGAAGAAATCGACAAGATTACTGGCCTTACCCTTGGTGCGGATGATTATGTGACGAAACCATTTCGTCCACTTGAGCTGATCGCCAGAGTAAAGGCACAGCTAAGAAGGGTTACCAAATATAACAATACGCCGGAAGAGGAAATGGAAGCTGACCAGAATATCATTGCATTTTCCGGATTAGTTCTAAATAAGGAAACTCATGAATGCACGCTAAATGAAGAGGAGATTAATCTTACACCAACAGAATTCAAGCTGCTTTGGATCCTTTGTGCAAACCGAGGAAATGTATTGAGCGCAGATAAGTTATTTGAAGAAATCTGGGGAGACAAGTATTTCTCCAATAGCAACAACACGATCATGGTCCATATTCGACATATTCGCGAAAAGATGCATGAGACTTCTGAAAATCCAAAGTATATCAAAACGGTATGGGGAGTAGGTTATAAAGTTGAGTAAGGATACAAATGGAAAACGCAAATTAAACTTTATGCAGAAGTATCATCGCGGCCTCATTAAGACCCATATAATGATAGCTGCAATCTCATTACTGATCATGGTTGCCTTATTTTATGTACAGGATAATCTGTTTAATGGCCGTTTTATTGATTTTGTAACGGATACATTTGGCTACGAGGTGGCAATTAATCTGATTATCAGCAAGAAGACATTAATCATCTGTTTTGGATTCGGCATCATCCTGATTGGATACTGCATTGTAGAAATTCGTGCAATCAAAAAATTGGGACGTGTCTTTAAGGAAATGGATTGTCTGTTTAAAAAAGATACAACCCTTCTTGAGCTGGATGAAGAGTTTAAGGACATAGAAGTTGGGTTTAATGAGCTGAAGCTTGAAAATATGCGAAATGAACAGCTTGCTCAGCTAGAGGTGCAACGTAAAAATGACTTGATTGCTTACCTGGCACATGATATCAAGACACCACTATCTTCTGTAATTGGCTATCTCAGCCTGCTAGATGAGGCGATCGATATGCCGGACGAGCAGAAAAAGAAATATACAAAGATTACGCTGGATAAGGCATGCCGAGTAGAACAGCTGATCAATGAATTCTTCGAGATTACCAGATTTAATCTATCCACCATTCCTTTGCAGAAGGAAAAGATAGATTTGCAGTTTATGTTAGAACAAATGGCAGATGAATTTTATCCAATGTTAGAGAAAAGCGGACATACCATCGATGTGGACGTAGTAAGCCAGTTATATGTGGAGGCAGATCCTGATAAGATAGCAAGGGTATTCAACAATATTATAAAAAATGCAATTGCGTACAGTTATAAGGATACTTCCATTGGAATTAAGGGATTTGAAGAAGGAGCGTCAGTTGTAGTCACAATAAAAGATAAGGGAACGATGATTCCAAAAGAAAACTTAAAGATGATATTTGATAAATTCTACCGATTGGATGAAGCTAGATCAACCAACACAGGCGGGGCTGGCCTTGGCCTGGCAATAGCGAAAGAAATTGTATTAGCACACGATGGAGAAATTGTAGTTACAAGTAATGAAGAAGAAACTTGTTTTACAATCAGATTACCAAAACTAAAACAATAATTGACGGTGAAAAAGGAGCCACAGGTATGGATAGTTTTCAAAAAAGAAGAGTTTTTAGTGAGAGGAACGGGTATTTAGGACGTCGTAAGAGAAAGAGGGTATTACACGTCCTTCTGATTGCCTTGTTCTTAGTTGTTTTATCGGGGACATTTGTAGGATATAAGATGCTTACTAAGAAACCTTCACAGAAGATGGATAATCAGATGATGACCAATCTAGCAACGGCATCACCTGCAGCTACGGATTCTGCTGTGAAGGAGCAGGATGCTGATAAAACTTCTGAAGAAGCGTCTGTGGAAGCGGCAGCGCAGGTTAATCCAAAACTTGCCTTGGTTACCAAGGATCTGAAAAAGAATGCTAAGAATATCAGTAGTAAGTATGCATGCCTTGTTAGCAGCAATGGAGACGTGGTTTATAGCAAGGATGCAGATAAGAAGATGAATCCTGCCAGCATGACAAAACTAATGACAGCATTAGTAATTGTAAATAACGTGACTGACTTTAATAAAAAAGCAACCATTGCACAGGATACAATTAATTTTACATTAACACAGAATGCATCCGTAGCTGGATTTGAAGTTGGAGAAAAGGCCAAGTTAATTGATTTATTATATGGAGTATTGCTTCCTTCCGGAGCGGAGTGTTGTATAACATTAGGACAATATGTGGCAGGTTCCGATCAGGCATTTGTGGATTTGATGAATGAAAAAGCAAAAGAAATTGGCATGACCAACACCCATTTTATGAATAGTACCGGCCTTACGGAGAAAAATCATTATTCATCAGCAAAAGACATGGCAATCCTGCTACAAAAATGCATGGAAAATGAGCAGATTAAGAAGATCTTATCAGAAAAGAAACATGATGTGGGCAAGACCAATATACATAAAAAAGGATTTACATTTTATAGTACAGTGTATCCTAAGTTTTCAAAGTTAGATATGCAGGGAATCACCTTGCTTGGTGGAAAGACAGGCTATACGGATGAGGCAGGTTTTTGCCTTGCAAGTGCAGCCACAATCAATAAGGAAACCTATTTCTTTGTATCTGCAGGTGGAACGGGCAGTAAGACAGTGAGCGCAAACGATGCTCAATATGTGTATAAGACAGTAAGCGATATTATTAATCAGTAGAAGTATCGATGATTCGTTTTGGGGGGACAGGACCGTGAAGGAGCTAAACGAAGATTTCCAAAAAGATCGTGTTGATACGAATTATAAATTTAGCAAAGAATGGGCCAAAGATGAAGAGGAAGCAAAAAGGATCCAAAACGAGTATTTAGAACAAATTACATCTAGCCAGTCTTTGGTGTTTGATGAAATAATCAGGGAAAGACCAAAGGAAGCTGAAATCAATCTGATTACAAAGCCTGTCAGTCAAAGAAATGAGGAACAATTACAACGTGCCAGGGAGCAGAAAGCCCTAAACCATAATCTTGAACAAGCATTGGAGAAGGCAAGAAAGCAGCGAACGATTGCAATTATTGTGGCAATCCTTTGTGCTGTATTAATTTTTTTAATCCTTTTCTCTGGAGCCAATAAGAAAGAGGAACTGGAGATTGATACGACGGATACGGTTCAGACGCAGGGGAGTTAGTGTTCTCTTATGATCGCATTAAAAAAGATCAGAGACAAAGAGATGGACGTTAGCGATGGACACTACGATTATACGCTACGTGTCTCCTTGAATGGAAAAGAAGGAACTGGTGCCTCACGCAGTTCCTTTTTTGGTTGTATTATTATTTCCAATTCTGGAATAGTATTAGTATTAACAAAGAAAGTAACCTTATAATAAAGGAAATGTTGGAGGAAGACTATGTCACTAATGACAATTCTATCATTTGCGGCAATTGCACTAATCTCGATCTATATGGGGAATAAGCTTGCAGATGTCCCGATGGTGAAAAGAAGAAATATTAAGCCATATATCTGCTGGATTGTGATAGGAATTGTTATTCTGACAGCTTCCGAACTGCATTCCATTGTATTTGGATATATCATCTATGTATTTATTTTATTTGTGGTGTATGATGTATGTGCCATAATTGTAAAGCGGGTTAATAAAAATGCCTATGTCTGGCTTGAGAGATGTTATTTACATGGCCTGCTTGTACTGTTTTTAAGCCTATTGGTCACAGTCTATGGATACTATAATTCCGTAAATACAAGGGTAACAGAGTATAGCGTTTCAATTGAAGAGAAACAGCCGTTGCAGGAAGAGTTAAAGATCATAATGATTAGTGACACTCATGTGGGGACAGCCATAAAGGAGAAGCAGATTGATGAGCTGGTGGAAAAGGTCAATAGTAGAAAGCCGGATTTGGTATGTCTTGTGGGAGATATTGTGGATGAGAATTCTCCAGAAGGACTGATTGAGTATGCATATCAGGCGTTTGGTCGTTTAGAAAGCAAATACGGAACCTTTTTTGTCATAGGAAATCATGAGCTATATATGGAACAGAATTATCTGCAGATTGCAAAAGGGTTTAAGAAGTATGGTATTATCCCACTGTTAGACCAGACGTATTTGGTAGACAATAAGTTTTATATTGCTGGCCGGCTGGATTATGATCTTGTTCGCGAAGGCGGAAAGAGAAAGACCGTGCAGCAGTTATTAAAAGGCGTAGATACAACAAAACCGGTTATCCTGCTAGATCATCAGCCAGAGCAATATGAGGAAGCCAAGGAAGCAGGGGTGGACCTGATGCTGTCCGGCCATACCCATAACGGACAATTGTATCCAGGCAACTATATTATTTTATTGGGAAATGAATCTGGTTATGGCTATGAACAGCAAGAGAGTCTCCATACGATCGTCAGTTCAGGTGTTGGAACATGGGGATTTCCAATGAGAGTAGGAAGTAAATCAGAAATTGTAGAAATAACCGTTTCAACTAAATAGAAATTAAAGGGTCTTTGATACTTTCGCGTGTCAAAGGCTCTTATTTGTTTGTAACATTGTAATTGTGGGTTTAACGTAGTAAACTAAGGTAAAAACCAGCGCTGTGGCATAAAACCCACAGTTTATAGTACATACTTAATGTTAACGAGATAAGTTTTGGGAAGAAGGATAGTAAAATGAGTCAAACTAAAAAGAATGGGAAGGTAAAGCTTATGGTCGTAAAAAAGAAGACAGTTCTGATTACTCTAGTATGTGTGCTTTGTTTTGCAGGTGCAATTGCAGCAGCAGCCTATCACTCAAGGAATGACAAGACACCAAAGGGGACCGTGGAAGCCACGGCAAGCTCCACAGATGCAGTACTGACACAGAAGGTGCAGGAAGAGAATGAGCAGGTGTCATTAACGCCAACAATGGAGAAAGCAGAGATGCCAGATGTCAATGTTACTAAAAAGCCGGTCGACAAACCAACCAGTAATCCAACAAAGAAGCCTGAGGCTACTATAGCTCCAGCAACAAATAGTCCAAGCCCATCGCCACTAAAATCCTCTAAGAGACAATTTGTAGTCGTAATCGACCCTGGCCATCAAAGCAAGCAAAATTCAGCTCAAGAGGCAGTTGCTCCAGGCTCAAAAGAGACAAAGAAGAAAGTTTCTTCAGGCACAGAAGGAACTTATACGGGAGTTGCTGAATATCAGGTAAATCTAGAGGTAAGCCTTAAGTTAAGGGATGCTCTTGAAGCGCTTGGCTATACGGTCATTATGACAAGAGAGACCAACGATGTGGATATCAGCAATATTGAACGTGCAGAGATTGCAAATAAAGCAAAGGCAGATGCATTTATCCGAATTCACTGTGATGGCTCGGAAGACCATAGTGTTAATGGCATATTTACCATCTGTCCAACCAAGAATAATCCAAACTGTGCCTCTATTTATAAGGAGTGCTATTCATTATCAAAATACGTGCTGGATAATGTGATTGACAGCACAGAAGCAAATAGCAGGGGCATTATGCAGACGGATACCATGTCGGGGATCAATTGGTGCCAGGTTCCGGTCACAATTATAGAAATGGGGTTTATGTCAAATAAGAAAGAAGACAATGCCTTAGTATCCGAGGAGTATCAGAAAAAGCTGGTGGATGGCATGTCCAAAGGAATACAAAAATATCTGGAAAGTAAGTGAGAAATATACAAAAACACTTGATATAAAATCTTATATTATGTATCATTATAAGGATTTTGCATAGTTACAAAAAGGAATAGTGATCAATAATATGGAAAATGTAAATAATCTAAGCCTTGAACTTTTAGAGGAGTGCAAGATTTGTCCAAGACAATGTAAGGTCAACCGTAATCAAGGCAAGGCAGGATATTGCAAGGAGGCAAGCAGCATCTTTGTTTCCAGGGCGGCCCTTCATATGTGGGAAGAGCCATGTATTTCAGGGGAAGAAGGCTCAGGCGCAGTATTTTTTTCCGGTTGTGCCATGCGTTGTGTCTTTTGTCAGAACCATTTGATTTCAGATGGAACCATAGGAAAAGAGATCAGCATAGAACGACTTGCAGATATATTTATGGAGTTACAGCAAAAAGGGGCCAATAACATTAATCTGGTAACGCCAAGCCATTATGTGGTGCAGATTGTGAAGGCTTTAGAGCTTGCAAAGGAACAGGGACTTACACTTCCTATCATATATAATAGCAGTGGATATGAAAAAGTAGAGACCATCCGTATGCTGGCAGGTAAAGTTGACATTTATCTTCCTGATTTTAAATACATGGATGATTCTTTGGCAAAACGATATTCCAATGCAGCAGGCTATAGTAAATATGCCAAGGAAGCAATAGAAGAAATGGTAAACCAGGTGGGTGAGCCACTCTTTGATCAGCGAGGCATAATGAAAAAAGGCGTAATTGTAAGGCATCTTGCACTTCCAGGTGCAGAGGCTGACTCAAAGGCAATTATCCGTTATTTATATGAGACCTATAAAAATAAGATTTATATTAGTATTATGAACCAGTATACACCGCTAGAAGGGGTAAAAGACTATCCTGAGATAAATCGAAAGCTGACCGACAGGGAGTATGACAAATTAGTAGATTACGCAATAACCATCGGTGTGGAAAATGGATTTATCCAAGAGGGCGAGACGGCAGACGAGAGTTTTATCCCTTCGTTTGATTACGAAGGCGTATAAAAGTGATATTTTGCTTGTTGAATACGCAGAAAGCGGATATACTTAAGAAAAGAACAAAAAATGAAGGAAAATGACAGTGAAGACAGTAGAAAATAAATCAACATCGAAAAAAAGATCATTTGATAAGAAACAATCATTTGAGAAAAAAGGCTCATTTGA
>JAUNJY010000112.1 GCA_030535455.1 bacterium | reverse complement strand
ATATTAATGCACTAATTGAAATGCTTAGCGAATTAATTATTAAACATACTCAAAACACTACAAAAGGAGAGAAAAAATCATGCTAGTAAATAATCAATTTGGATTAAATGGTTCTATAAATATAAGATGTGCTATTTACTGTAGGGTAAGCACAGAAGAACAAGCTATAATGGGATATAGCTTAGATGAACAAGAAAGATTATTAAGGATAGCGTGTAACAGATTAGGTTATACAGTTGTTGATGTGTACTGTGATAGGGGAATTAGTGGTAAGAATATTACAGGAAGACCTGAAATGCAACGAATGCTTAAGGAAGCAAAGGAAAATAAATTTGATGTTGTTTTCTGTTGGAAGATTAATCGATTAGCAAGGAATTTATTTGATTTACTTGAAATGGTTAACTTACTAGAAAAGTATAATGTAGGTATTAAATCATATTCAGAAGTAATTGACACAACAACACCACAAGGTAAATTACAATTTCATATGCTAGCAGCATTAGGAGAATTTGAAAGAGGTACAATCTCAGAAAATGTAAAGATGGGACTGTTAGCTAGAGCCAGAGAAGGTAAATGGAATGGTGGAGCAGTTCTTGGCTATGACATAGCAAGAATAGAAGGAGAGATTAAACAGAAAGGTAAAGGGTCAAAGTTAGTAATTAACCCTAAAGAAGCTGAGGCAGTTAAATTAATTTTTAAGATGTATGCTGAAGGTAAGGGTTATAAGGCAATTGTAAGTCATATTAACACTTTAGATTACAGAACTAAAAAAGGTAACCTCTTTTCAGTTTGTGGTATTAAGGAAATTCTTCTAAATCCAGTTTATATTGGAATGATTAGATACAATGTTAGACAGGAGTGGAATGAGAAGAGAAGAAAGAAGATTAATCCTAATCCTATTTTAGTAGAGGGTGAACATGAAGCCATTATTGATAATGAAACTTGGAAGAAGGTGCAATATAATCTGAAACAAAGCCAAGGGAAACCTACAAGAATATATGATGGAGAGTTTCCTTTAACAGGTATTCTAAAGTGTCCGGTATGTGGTGCAGGAATGGTTATTAACAGAGCTAGTAAAAAACGTAAAGATGGTAGTGTACATAGAATTAGTTACTATGCTTGTGGAGCATGGAAAAGTAAAGGAACACAAGCCTGTAATTCAAATGCTATTAGAACAGATAAAGTACATGAACATGTTTATGGCAGATTAAGTGAGTTTATTTCTAATGAGAAATTAATTAAGCAAGTAGTTAATAACATTAATAAGGAGACTAAGCAAAAAGTAGTACCATCACAACAGGAATTAAATCGTTTAGTAAAGAAAATGGAACAAGTTAAGCGTAAAAAAGTTAAAGTACAGGAAATGTATGAAGAAGACTTGATTACAAAGGAAGAATTCCTTAATCGAATTAGTTTACTAAGAGAAGATGAGGAAAACCTGAAGGTGGCAATGTATAATTGTAAGGAAGTTATTCAAGATGGTGTAAATGACCCCATACCATATCAAGTAGTTCAACAGATTTTGGGTAATTTTGAAAAGGTAATTAGTAATTGTGAAACACAAGAGCAAAGAAAACGATTGCTACATATGTTAATTGAGAAGATTACTATTAATGCTAATCGTGACATTGAAAGCATACAGCTAAAGTTAACAGATAACCTAATAAAATTTATAAATCAATCGGCAGAAGTATCTAATAAGGATACTTCTGTTTTTGCGTTGATGACAAGCTATAATTTTATAATTATGATTTAAAAATGAAAATGCATACTAATATAAATAGGGTATAATAAATAGTATATAAGAATTTATATGAAAATATGGGTGAAATGTAGTATTACTAAATTCAAGATGTAGCTAGTGTTGTAAAAAATATCTATGAAAATAAGGGGAGATGCAATTGAATAGTCTATCAACAAATCAACAAACTATAGATAATCAAGGAGGATTAGAAGAACTTATACAAATTTTAGGCTATGAAACATTAAGAAAGTCAGCACTTGCAGCAATGTTAGACTCGGGATGCTTTGAGATAAGGGGAGAAAGGTTATGCTTAACTAGTAAAGCACGCCCTTCAGTTGTATTAGGATTTGTATATGAAAGCCTAATTGCACATGCATTAAGGCAAGATTTTTGGTTAAGATGGAAGGTATTTAATTGGTGCACAGAACAAGCATATACTCAGGAAGAGGTATACTCAGGAAAGGGATATAAAGATATTAATG
Organism: bacterium; assembly: GCA_030535455.1. Lineage (GTDB taxonomy): Bacteria > Bacillota > Clostridia > Lachnospirales > Lachnospiraceae > KM106-2. Next base: position 639 of record JAUNJY010000112.1, on the reverse strand, counting down.
AATTATTATTTTCAATAAAAGTTATCTGTAAAGGAGGTAATTTTACTAAGTATCAAGAGCCACAAGAATATTGTCCATCCTGTTCAAATGATATTATATTTATAGTAAAAAATCGGTTGGCTATGAGAGATGAGGTTGTAGGAGGCTTTCAAATTAAAGCAATTACACAAGGAGAGATGAAAAATATAATTAATCCAATATTACAGGGAAAATATCAATATGTATTAACTATTTTTGGCGATAGCTATAGTAGATGTATGAAAAGAATACAGGAGTTAGTTAAGAAAGAACAAATAACCCAAGAAATTGCTAATAGTCTAATTACAAAAATAATTACGGCACAAAATCTAGGTAAAGATATTGAATTATTATGTGATTGGATGGGTAAAAAGCTATATAAATTTATAGTAAAAGGAAAGAAAATAGAAAACCTACAGAATCAATTTTTATTAGATGGGGCAATAAATTACAGTCTTTCAGAGTTAGGTGGTAATTATATTTATATTCCTAATGTCAATGATTTTATAGTGCCCCAACCTTTAATAAAGATAGGTAATTAATTACAGGTTATCACGTGCTAATGGAACGGTGAACCGTACCATAAGTAAATGATAATATAGATAAAATGAAAATCCTAGG
>JAUNJY010000010.1:15175-83742 GCA_030535455.1 bacterium | reverse complement strand
AGAAAAAAGACAACTAATCACACCAAAATGGTGTGGTTAGTTGTCTACAGTCTGAGCAAGTTTATCTTTTGATAAACTTGCTTTTTTTTGTGCACTAATAATCCAATCTCTTACTTCTTATCCTTCTTTTACTTTTCGTAAATCTGAATAAAAGCCAAACTATTTGTTAAACTTAATAATGAATGCTAGTATAAATAGCATCCTTTGTAGTTTTAGCTGGGTACGTCATACTCACTAATCTATATTTTTATTAATGGAGGTATCTTATCTATGAACAAAGGTACTGTTAAATGGTTTAACTCTGAAAAAGGTTTTGGTTTCATCACTAACGATGCAACAAACGAGGACATCTTTGTACACTTCACTGGTATTGTTTCTGAAGGATACAAATCTTTAGAAGAAAACCAAAAAGTTACTTTTGACATCGTCGACGGTAACCGTGGAGAACAAGCTGTAAACGTAACTATAGCTTAGTTTAAACTCAAAAAAAGCAAGGCCATCTTAAGATGACCTTGTTTTTTTATCTCTCTTTTACTTTCGCCCTTAGGAAACTCATCTTTTTTGAAAAGGCAGTCCTTTCATGCCTTCCATCACGGCTGGCGCTTCGTAAACTAAAGCAAGGTTTATCATTAAAATTTTCTCAACCTACAGTAAAAAAATATGAGTCCCTAACAACAATTACTTGTACTTCCTCTGCCGTTACTGGAGCTTCCGAATATCCGATAGGGGCAAACACCAACGGTGTCTGACCATAGCGAATATTCGAAAGCTACTGTAGAGACAGCGGAAGAACAATAATGTTGTTATGGGAACTCATATTTTTTTATCGTAAATCTACACTATTTTAATGATAAACCTTTCAGTCTACCAACCTTGCGCCAGCCTAACTATTTAGCTTGAGCAAGACATTTGTTAACGGCTTTCATAATTGCATCTGTAGTGATTGTTGCACCAGAGATTGCATCTACACCTTTTGTACCATTAGCAGCAATGATGTTATCAACGATCGTTTTACCATGAACACCACCGATTGATGGAGTTTCTTTAGAGTAATCAGCATCGATGTTAGTGATCTTTCCGCCTTTGATTGTTACAGAAACAGGGATGTCTCCTTCAATACCTTTTGCAGAAGCAGTGTAAGTACCATCCTTTAATCCTTCAGCAGTCATAGACTCATCTTCTTTTGTTGCAGCTGGAGTAGTGCTAGAACCAACACCTGTCTTAACTGTACCATCTTCAACTAATTTATTTACTGCATGGATAGCAAATGTTAATGTACGTCCACATGCGATACCAGGCATTAATTCAGGATAGTTGTTTGCAAACATAGAACCTGAACAGTCACCTGTTACATATAAACCTTCTAAAACTTCGCCATCTGCTTTCATTGCCTGCATATCATCATTGATACGAATACCATCACATGTAGTAAGTAAGCTTCCGCCTAACCAGCCACCGTAGAATGGGCCTTTTCTGATTGCAGATAAAGTGTAAGCTGGTTTACCGAACTCTTCATCACATTGATTATCATAATATTTGTTGTAAGTTTCAACAGATTTTAAGAATGCTTTTTTCGCATCGCCTTCAAATCCTAATAAATCAGCTAATTCTTCGATTGTATCAGCTTTTTTAAGGTATCCGTCTTTTACATTTTGACCAATGTATCCGTCTTCTTCCATGATTTGAGCTCCACGCATACGAGTTTGTGCAGAACATCCTAATGTATTAAAACGTTGAACATCTTCTAAGATATTGCTATCAAAGATTTGAGCATATACGCCACCTTTTTGAGATGCAGCAGCGAAGGAAATATCGTTATATGGACAATATTCACTTGCGAAACGTACACCGTCACGGTTTACTTTCATAAATGGTTGAGTACCTGGGTTGAACTGACGAACTTTACCACGGAATGCTTTGTTTCCGTTAGCATCTACTTCGTAACCAGCATCTACACCTGGATCTACAAGACCACGATCGAAGATCATTGGAGCACTTTCGATATCTTTTGCTGCACCAGCCCACATAGCTGCTTTGATACCTTGACCACGGTTAGATGGGTGGTAACTTACTGCTGTTACACAAGCTGCAGTTGTTGGAGCGATTTGTTCAATCATGTCTGGGTTACCAGCATAACCACCAGTTGCTAATAATACAGCGTTTGCTTCCACTTTCACGTATTCTTCAGTTTCAACGTTTTGGAAGATAGCTCCTGTGATTTTTTCATTTTCTTTTACTAATTCTACTAAAGCATATCCAAAATCAATTCCGTATCCTTTTTTTGTGATTACATCTTCGAATACTTTATTACGGCTCCAGTCTGCGTACTTGGAGTCTTTCTTTGGATGCCAGTAATGTTCTACTGCTGGACGGTAGTATGTTGTAGTACCTTCAGCATCATGACCTGTATCAGTTGTGAAATCACATTCAAAGTCATATTCTTTTAAGATTGGTGCTACGTAATCATGCATTGCTGCTGATTCATTAATGAATACGTTTAATACTCTCTGATCAATCTTACCTGATGCATAACGAGAGAATTCACTACGTAATCTAGGTACGTCAACGCTTAATCCAGCTTTTTTACAATCTTCAGAGTTAACTGCTGCATACCATTTTCTAGTATCACAGATTACTGGGTTTTGTTCTACTAAACGGAAATCAATTCCTAAGTCAGCCGCTTTAACAGCTGCCATTAAACCACCGTTACCAGCACCTACGATTAAAAGATCTGTTTTCCAAGTATCTTTGATATCGCTTGCTTTTACTGCTGGCGCTTCTCCTAACCAATCTGTTGTTCCTGTAGTTGTAGTTTGCCCTGCATTATTTGCATTATTAGTACTTTCAGGTGTTTTTGTTGTTGCTTCATCATTAGAAGAACATCCAGCTAAAAGTCCCATTGTTGTTAAACTTAAGGCACCTGCTGCTGTACCTTTTAAAAAGTCACGACGAGAAATACTCATGTTAACTTCCTCCTTGGGTTAATTTTCTTATGTTATCTTATGTTAATTTCATAACAGGAATGTTAAATTAGTAACATATGTATCCATATCATACTAGATAAGGCATAATTTTGTCAATTTCTTTTTTATTTTGTAGAATTTTGTTGAAAATGATATACAACTATGATATCATCATCTTATAATTTTTGATTAAATTTTGATATTTTTTCCAAAATAAATCGTAAAACATTTACTTGATAAAAAATTATCACTATTTTTTTCATATATTATATCGCTATATTATGTTAGCAAAATTTTTTCACAGAGGTAGTAAATATGAATATTAGCTTCATGGAAATCATGGTGATCTGCATTGTAGCACTTGTTGTTCTTGGACCAGATAAGCTTCCAATCTACGCTCACAAGCTAGGTGTGGGACTGAAAGAGTTCAAAAAAGTGACTAGCGATTTAACCAATGATATTAAAGAAAACATGGTGGAACCATTAAACGAAGCTGCAAAACCATTAAAGGATGCAGTGGAACCACTTACCGAAATTCAAAAAGAAGTAAAAGAATCGTTAAATGATGTGACAAAGTCCATCAATGACATCGGAAAAGAATAAAGCTTCAATAAGAAGAAACATTTAATAAGAAGAAAGAGGTATCTTATATTATGAAAATCAGTATGCAAGAGTTATTAATTATTTTAGCAATCGTTGTAATTATCTTTGGACCACGCCAAATCCCTAAATTAAGCAAAATGTTTGGCAAGACAGTACGTAACTTCAAAGATGGAGTAAACAATACGAATGATGATGAACTTGAAATCTAAAAAGAAGAAACCAAAAGAAGGGGCTATGAATCTGCGTGGCCATCTTAAGGAGCTGAGAAATCGAGTAATTATCTCCCTTCTCTCCTTAGTAGTTGGATTTATCGCAGTATTTCAGTTCTCTGATGAAATTATTCAATACTTAACCTCCTTAGGGGCTTCCATCGGCTATCACTTCGTATACATATCAGCGCAAGAATTATTTGTGCAGTATATGAAAGTAGGATTTATCGGTGCCTTATGCCTGGCTTCTCCAATAATCATTTTTCAGATTGCCAGATTTATTGCTCCTGGACTTAAAAAGAGCGAAAATATTGTCATGATGTTTTCTATTATCTTTGGATTTATATTTTTCATCGTTGGTGTAGTATTTGCATTAAAGATTACCATACCGTTTATGTTAGATTTCTTCTATAAGATCAATACAAACTCAGATATTTCATCTTCTATCACAATAGAAAACTATATCGGCATGTTACTTATGGTATTTTTAATCTTTGGTATTGTATTTGAGCTCCCAGTCATCACTGTAATCCTTACCCAAATGGGATTTTTAAGACCTGAATGGATGACCAAAGCAAGACCTGCTGCCATTGTTGCTATCTTTGTGTTAGGTGCAATCATTACACCACCAGATATTATCTCACAATGCCTATTAGCAGGGCCAATGATTATCTTATATCAAATCAGCATCTATCTATGTATGTTCATGGTTCGAAAGAAAGATAAAGCAAGAGCAAAAGAATAATAAAAAGGGACAGCCTACTAACGAAAACTTAGTGGGCTATCCCTTTTTTACTATTCTTTTGTCAGGCGGCGAATATAACCATTGATATATTCGGAGTCACCTATATAGGAGGATACATCCTCTCCCCTTTTATGAAGTGTAAGAATCGCATTACGTCTTAACACGTTCTTTCCTCTCCATCCACAGGAGGTCTTACTCATATTCTTTTTAAAATATTTATTGTCCATTCGGGCATACACAGCTGCGTCTTCATTCATATAGGACAAAGTTGCAAATTCTAAAAGACTTCCCTTCTTTGCCTTTTCATTGTATGGACATTTCAGCTGACAGAAATCACATCCAAATACATTTCCCTTTAACAATCCAATCTCTTGATCAGTAATCTCCTTTTTCTGCGTCAGATAAGACAAGCAGATATTCGGATTTTTCCGATTGGCATTGATAGATTTGGTTGGACATTCTCCATAACAAATGGAACACTCTCCACATTCCTTGTGAAGGCTGATTTCCTGAAAACTACGCTTGTCCTCTGCTCCTAGGTCCAGATTTGTAATGATCTCTCCTAGAAATACATAGGAACCATATTGCTTTGTAATAATCATATTGTTTCGGCCAATAAATCCTACTCCCGCGAGATAGGCTATATAGCGTTCTGGAAGGGTGTTGCTGTCTACAAAGGCTTCTGCTTTTCCACCAAGACTTCTGATATACTCACAGACTTGATCTAGATATCCATGCACCACCCGATGGTAATCCATTCGTTTTGTATAAATGGAAAATCCATTTGCTTCTTCCTCTTCATCGTAAACATAAGGAAAGGCTATGGAAATAATGCTTTTTCCGTCTTCCATATAGTGGGCCGGATTAATTCGCTTCTCTATCTCATTTTCTTCAAATTCATTTTGCAAATTCTTTTCCTGGCGTTCCTTATAAAAGTCCCTTAGTTCGTCAAAGACACGGCATGGAATGACTCCCACCGTATCAAGACCTATGGAATTACAAAATGAAATTACTTTTTCTTTCATCATCATATTCACCGTTTTTCTTTCTTACGATGTATTATTACATGAAAGTTATTATTTTTCCACCCCTATTTTAAAAGCCTTACTACTACCAACGTTCTGGCAATAACTCGTCCAAGGTTACTACCTTATGTTTTAAGCGTATCTTGCAGTTTAAATTCTTAGGATTGATCTGATACATAAACTCACGACATCTGCCACATGGTGGTACGATTCCATTGTTGGCACTTACGGATACAATCTTCTCAATTCGGTTCTCACCTGCCGTAATCATTGCCGCAATGGCAGCATGTTCCGCACAAAATCCCATGGATGATGGTGTATCAATACAAACACCCTTGTATACATTTCCCTGATCTGTCACCAATGCCGATGCAACCGAGCCTGCATACGATGTTCCTGATAACTCCCTTGGATCAAGAATATCATTTGCAATTACAAGTAATTCATCAAACTCCATAACCGTTCCCCCTTTTTGGTATCTTACTTCTCCTTTAGATTAAAATATTCCTCTTTCAAAATGGAATACCAGCAAGCATCACAGACTCCTTGGTTATTCCAATCAGACTGTCGTAATGTGCCTTCATACTGCATACCGCATTTCTGCATTACCTTACCTGAGTTTACATTTCTAGGATCATGCCGGCTTTCTACCCGGTTCACTTCCACTTCTTCCATAAAGAACTGAATTACCCTCTCCAGCGCTTCTGATGTAATTCCTTGGTTCCACCACTCTCTTCCTATACAGTATCCCACATGTACGGAACCAATTTCCACGTTGCATTTCACTGCACCAATTGCACCAATCACTTCTCCAATATCTTTTAGCTCAATGGCCCATTGATAGTTATCTGGCTGCTTATAGGAATCAATAAGTGAGGCTACATAGGCTTTTGTTTCTTCCATATATTCATGGGCACACCACGTTAAATACTTGGTAACCTCAGGGTCATTTGCCCAATTCCTATACATAACGACTGCATCTTGGTCCCTAAACTTTCGTAATGCCAACCGGCCTGTATATAATGTCTTTGTACCTAAATGATTCATCTTATATCCTCCTTTTCCTCTGCTTATTTCCAGTATTTGTAACTAATATTATCATACCATAGAAGCCCTTAATTAAATATCCCTTTTGGAAAAATACGTATATTTTTAATTCAATGGCCAATACTATATGACTAATACAAAATCAGATGGAGGAATTACTATGTTTAAGGTAAATGAAGATAAGTGCATTGGCTGTTACCAATGTGTGAATGACTGCCCTGTTCGGGATATCCTAATGAAAGATACAAAGAAGGCTTATATAAGAAATGAAACCTGTATCAAGTGCGGACATTGCATTGCCATATGCCCAGTAGAGGCTGTCTCTACTGATACGTATGATATGGCCGATGTAAAGCCATATGAGAAGGTGTATTTTGACATCCAGCCAGATGTATTGATGAACTTCATTAAATTCCGTCGAAGTGTCAGAAGGTTTAAGGATAAACCAGTGGAGCATCACTTAATTGAAACCGTAATTGAGGCCGGCCGCTTCACCCAGACAAGCACCAACTCCCAGGATGTCTCCTATGTAGTTCTTGAAAATGAGCTTCCTGCATTTAAAGACACAGTCATGGAAGTACTCTATCAAAAGAGCCAGGCAATCTTAAATAACATGACCAATGAGACCATGCATCTAAAGCGCTATGCCATGCTTTGGGAACTAATGTACAAAGCCTATCAGCAAGACAAGGTAAAAAATGATGGTCTATTCTATAACGCACCTGCTGTCATCCTGATCTGTTCCAATGCTGCGATCAACGCCTCACTTGCTGCTTCAAACATGTCTTTGATGGTACATGCGCTAGGACTTGGGGGCTTTCTAAACGGCTTTGTAATTCATGCTCTTTCTGATCATCCGGAAATCCTTGCTAACTATGGGATACCAGAGGGCACACAACTAAACTGCTGCCTTGTAATAGGCCACCCTAGTGTAACCTATAAACGAACGGTTCCAAGAAAGCAGGCCTCCATTGAATGGCGATAGGCTGTTTTGGTAAGTGCGCATCTTGAATCCGCCTTTCAGGAAGCTTTAACCAACCTCCTAAATTTGTCTTAGTAGTTCGTCTATGAATTGGCGTTCTGCTAAGCCTTCAGAAAATGCGGTGGCACTTCCGGTTGCTGTTCCTAGCTTTAATGCATAGTCATAGTCTTGTTTTTCAAGATATCCTGCTAAGAAACCTGCCACCATGGAGTCACCGGCTCCTACCGAATTCTTTACAACTCCTTTTGGCACACCAATCTTATGATCAGCACCATTTTCATCAATCAAGATTGCACCATCTCCAGCCATGGAAATCAACACATTTCTTGCTCCTTACTTTTGAAGTTCCTTTGCATAATAAATAATTTCTTCATCTGTAGTCACCGTCACTTCAAACAGCTCACCAAGTTCATGATTGTTTGGTTTAATTAAGAAAGGCTTATATTTTAAGACGTTATGTAATAAATCCTTGGTTGCATCCACTACGATACGTATATTTTTCTCTTGCACAAGCTCCATGATTTTCTCATAACTGTCATCTGGAAGCGTACTTGGAATACTTCCTGCAAGTACTAATACATCCTCGTCCTCTAATGTTTTTATCTGTTCAAACAAGGCATCTAATGCTTCCTTTGTAATCACAGGTCCCTGACCGTTAATTTCGCTCTCTTCCTTAGACTTGATTTTTATATTGATACGGCTCATCCCCTCTTGTAAGTGAATAAATTCCGTATGAACTCCCAATGCTTTTACTCCTGCCTCTATTTCCATTCCTGTAAATCCGGCAACAAAACCTAATGCTATACTTTCATATCCAAGTTCTTTTAGCAAAATAGATACATTAATTCCTTTTCCTCCATAAAAAACATTCTCTTTTGTGGTTCGATTTACCCTTCCAAGTGTCAGGTCTTCCACCCTAACTACATAATCTAATGCCGGGTTAAATGTAACAGTATAAATCATACATACACCTCTTTTCTTTAATTACCTAAATCTTACATTAGTAATTATTTTTCGTCAACGAATTCTTCTATGCATAGTTTCCTCAGGCTTCGAATAGTCATATATTATAATCATGCTATCTAGGGGGAATTAATATGACATCTTGTAATAACGGGCAAGAATGCTTAAATCAGCCATTTCGTGTAGAGCTTCCTTACCCAGTGATCAAGGCACAAAAACAGAACAGTTTCTATGGCTGCTTACTATATGAGGACTATGCCGGTGAAGGTTCCGAATTTACTGCAACTGCTTCCTATATGCATCACAGCATAGTTACCGCTTCCATGAATGAAGAGATTTCCTGCTTGCTAAGGCAAATTGGAATTGCTGAAATGACTCATATTTCTATGCTTGGAAAATTGCTAACTACCTTGGGATGCAGTCCAAAATTTCAGACTAATACTGATGGAAAGCAGGCCGACTGGAATGCCTCCTGCCTCACCTACAACACTTCTTTAAAAACGATTCTAGCAGGCCTTATTAACGGTGAAGAAGCTGCCATTGAACAATACCAAGATCATATTAAAAAGATTAATGACTGCTATGTGACCGCTGTCTTAGAACGAATTGTCCTAGATGAACAGCTTCACTACTCTACTCTTAAATATTACTACGACAAATATATTATCTGTTAATCTGAATAAAAGAGAGAGGTCCTAACAACAGTGCTGCTAGGTAACCTCCCCCTTTTATTTTTATCTTAAACTATTTTCGTGTTCCCCTTTTCCTATCCTTCTTAAAATTACTGTCTCTTTCGCCCTTGCGTAATGCGCCGAATAGAATCAATTGATAACCCATATCTGTCTGCCAGTTTCTCATAACTATCACCACCTTGAAAATCACATATTATATGTTCATTTCGCTCTCGATAGTATGCCCTTGCACCGGTTCCTTCCCCCCATTTTCTTTTTTCCTCAGGCTGGGGGATATAAATATTCTCACCAACCACATATTTTTGGACTTCTCTTAACAATTGTTCTGGCAATATGGATGATGCATTCTTATATTTCATAAGACCTCCCCCTATTCCCTTTCTTTTTTGTTTTGATCCTCCAAAAAATGTGCCAGATCCGGATAAATCTTTACCGCAATTCCCTGATCCTTTAGAACCGTAAGAACATACTGTTCGATTTGCTCTGCTTTCTTTCCATATTCCTTTAAATTATGTACATCATATGTGCCTAGTAAATCCATATGCTCTAAGCCAAATTCATTTTCCAGCTCATCAAACTCGATCTGTAGATAACATCCCAGTTCATAACTGCTAAATGCATCTTCTTGTTGTGTGTAATAGGCCAGTCTTCGGAAACTATATCTTGCCTCATAGTACCAGGATGCCAAATCCTCATAATTATAGTTTCGTGCCTCTGTTTCCTTTTTTATTTTTCCAAGCAAGAACTCACGCACTGTTTCCACTAAATGATGGGTGGCTTTCAAAACTTCCTCAACGGTAGTTCCGCCGATTACTTCCTGACAATTCTTAGCATAGTCGTCTGGTCGTTCCAACATTTCCATCACTTCATACACATACTGGTCCTTGCCGAAACGGCCATTGATATACGTTCCGTTAACTGTTGCTATTGCATAAGATAAATACATCATAATTCCACCTGCTGCTTTTCGAACCTGGCCAAGCTCCTTGGCAAATGCCATCGTCTTATAGATTTCCATCACTGCTTCAAGCTTTTCCAATGCCTTTTTCTCACAATATGATCGGTCTGCCAGGCGCCTTCTTACGGTCTGTTGTAAATCAAGGAAACGTTTTTCCTCTTCCTTTGTCCTTGCATAAAGGACCACTCCATTCATAAATGCAAAGGTAATTCTCTCATTTAAGTCAGCAATTCCTTCTAAACGCTCCCATGAGATTGGATATAAATCATAGCCCATGTCTTCAATGATGAAAGTCCGGCACAGCTGATATCCACGATTGGTTGCGGGAACAAAGAAGTCGAATGCCACATTTTGAGGATCAGTGGGAATTTTACAGCCGCCTTTTTGTCCTATTAACAATGCCACATCCTCTTTATACTCACTTTTTATTGTATCAATTGCCCAATCAATTAATTGCTTATCTATATCTTTCATACAAACTCCTCCTATCTTTATTGTTTATTTAACATCTTATTCTCTAAATCAAAAACGTTTTTGTTTATGTTTTAATTGTACTTAGAATTGTATGTAGTTACAAGTTAACGAATCATTGTAACTGTTCTTTACCATTTTGATAAAACAACTGCTTAAAAAACTGATATAAATAGGGAAAATCCCTTAGTTTCCTTTCTTTTTTTCCAAGTCCTTCTTCTGTATAATAAATCCAAACGATAACTACTACCTTTGGAGGTTTACTATGAATAAGAAAGAATTTGGGAAAAGCTACTACAATACATTTTCCTCTGGTATCAGACGAGAATGGGCCATTACCAATGGCATTGGCGGATATGCCGGCAGCTCCATCATTGGCGCTAACACACGAAAACATCATGGACTTTTGATTGCCAGTCTGCATGCTCCTGTAAAACGTTACCTGCTCCTTTCCAAACTAAATGAAAGCCTTTGCATCGGTGGGAGGACTTACGACCTTGCCACAAACCAGCGTCCCGGTAATATCAACGAAGAGGGGCAACGGTATTTACAGCGTTTTCTCTATGACGGGCTTCCACGGTTTGTCTACTCCGTCTCAGGTGTATTTCTAACAAAGACGATCAGTTTTGAATATGGCAAGAATACGGTTGCCATCCAATATGAAATCGAAGCTCAAAAGGAAGAGACCTCCTTTACCTTTGTCCCTTTCTTTAATTACCGAGACCATGGAGAACGAAGCGAACGAGCAGACTTACAATTTGTACATAGCCATTCTGACCATATGATTACCCTGACTCCAGAAAGAAATAAAGCTATTTCAATACAGCTTTATACCAGTGAGGGAACCATCACACCACGAAAAGAAATATATGATTCTGATCTGGTGCTTCAAACAGAAATTGATACAGGTATGACAAGCATCGATAATAACTTTACACCATATGAAGTCACTATCTCACTACAGCCTTTTGAAAAGAAACGAATTTCTGTAATCTGCTCTATTGAACAGGAGTTTGAAAAGGATGCAGCAGTCACCATTTCTACTGAGAGAGCACGAAAACAAGAATTGACAGACTTTGCAGGTCTGAATGACTCCTTTGCAAATGACCTGGTCCTTGCTGCAGATCAATTTATCGTAACCCGTGCATCTACCAATGGAAAGACTATTCTTGCAGGACTTCCTTGGTTTACCGACTGGGGAAGAGATACTATGATTGCCTTACAGGGGCTTACCTTGGTCACCAAGCGATTTGACGATGCCAAAAGCATCTTACGTACGTTTGCCGCTTATGTTAGCCACGGACTTGTCCCTAATATGTTTCCCGATGAAGGACTCCAACCACTGTATAATACAGCAGACGCCTCCCTTTGGTACTTTCATTCTGTAAGCCAATACCTCTCCTACGCAAATTCTAGTGAGGCATATAAATTTGTTGAGAAAGAGCTTTACCCAAAGTTAGAAGAGATTGTCTTAGCTTACAGACAAGGGACTGACTTTTCTATCTATATGGAGGAGGATGGGCTAATTCATGCCGGAAGCGGACTTGACCAAGTAACCTGGATGGATGTGCGAGTTGGTGACTGGGTGGTTACTCCCCGCCATGGAAAGCCTGTGGAGATCAATGCCCTCTGGTATAATGCCTTAAGGGTAATGGAGCACTTATCTAAACGCTTTGGCAAGCTTTACAAAGAATATGAAGAACTGGCTAACAAAGTAAAAGACTCGTTTAATCAACAGTTTTGGAATAAAGAAAAAAACTGTCTATATGACGTTGTCTCCTCTGATTATAAGGATGATAAGATACGCCCAAATCAGATTTATGCAGTCTCTCTTCCTTACACCATGCTTTCTGATGAACGTGCAACAAGTATTGTAAATACAGTTCTTTCCGAACTCTATGTAAGTTATGGACTCCGTTCCCTGTCCCCTTTTGATAAAGACTATAAGGGAACCTACTTTGGAAAACTGCACGACCGGGATGCCGCCTATCACCAAGGGACTGCCTGGGCCTATCCGCTAGGTGCTTTGGTGACTGCCTATGTTAAGGTCCATCATAGAAGCCCTGAAAGTATTGCCTTTGCAAGAAAGCTACTTGCCCCAATAAAAGACCACCTGATGGATGGCTGTATTGGTTCTATTGCAGAAATCTTTGATGGTGATGAGCCCAATCAGTCCAGAGGCTGTTATGCCCAGGCGTGGAGCGTCGGAGAAATCCTTCGCTCTTATGTGGAAGACATTCTAAATAATGAACCTAAGTCCTTGTAACTAAACTTTGTCTATAAACTAAAGAGGCAGGCACCATCCACTCTGTCTGGATGACGCCTGCCTCTTTTGCCTCTTATGGACGCAGTCTCTAGATTAGGTCACGTAGACGAAGATCTGTTACTCCCTGATTTATGCCTAGTTCCACTCTCTTTATTTTTGCATTTCCACGATATTCTTTTCTAACCTTGTCACGAATTGCAGTTCCTTTATTATATCCATGGATCACTCGGATGACATAAACATCTTTACCGGCCTTTTTTACTTTACTGTCGATACATGCTTTTGCCTGAATCCATGTCATATTATGAACATCTAATTCTACTATTCCTGTATTTTGCATTCTTTCTCCTTATTGTCTAACTCAAACCAAGAAACTACTGCAGCATTCTCACATTTACTTCCATTTCCCGTTGCATATAGGGCTATATAGTTTCCTGTAAATCTGCCGCCAACCTCTGTGGTAAGATATGCAGTCTCTCCTTGTCCTAGCATGGTAATCTTAGTTTCTGCCTCACCATATCCAAAGGTATACCACTCCTCATTACCGGCCAGTTCCAGAACTACTTCCTGCTTATCATAAGGAATTACCTCTTCTACTTTCCATAAAGAGCCAATGGTCCTTCGAACAATAATCACACGTCTTCCATCCAATCTGGTAACTGCTATTTCATAGTGGTGGGAAGCATTCATATAGATCGCCAGCCCAGCCTCTTCTTTTTCTTTCATTGGCTCAAATGTAAAATGGGCCCTTGCCACAAAGGTATGCTGTTCCTGACGTCTTCCAAGCCAGGCAAGGGAAGTCTTTTCTGACAATCCACTTTCCTTTCCCTTTAGCAACACACCATCTTTTGTAAGGCTTACAAGGCCTTCTTCCGGATTATAAAGATAATTCCACTCATAATCAAGTTTACCCTGATCAAAATAACTTCTTACTGGTTTATTTTTCAATGGTATTTGTGGAAGACAGTCTGCTTCCATCTCTAAGTCTATGGTACCATGGTCCCCCATAATTGGCCACCCTTCTTTATTCCACTCCACTTTTAAAAGCATGGTCTCACGCCCCAGATTATGCTTGAATGGATAGCCTATGGTACGTATTCCAAGACAGACTGCCCACCATTCTCCTCTTTGATCCTGAATTAGGTCAGCATGTCCCACTGCCTTAATTGGCAAAGAAGTGCTTCGGTTGGTCAGTACCGGATTATTTTCATACGCTTCATATGGACCAAATATGTCCTTGCTTCTTGCAACCGTAAGCATATGCCCATACTCAGTACCGCCTTCTGAGATAAATAAATAATACCAATCGTTGATACGATAGATATGTGGGCCCTCCGGATCATTTCCGCCAGTTCCCGGCCAGACATTTTTGCGTTCTCCAATTGCCTTTCCGGTGGTCAAATCAATCTGGCTTACAAAGATTTCTCCGTAAGTCCCTATGTAATAAGCTGTTCCATCTTCATCAAAGAAAAGAGAAGGATCAATTCCCGGCATATCTAAGAAAATTGGATCCGACCATTCTCCATAAATATCTTTTGTCCATATAAAAAAGTTCCCTTCATCTGCTCCCCCATATGCCACATTGGTGCATACCACATAGAAAATGCCGTTATGATAGCGAATGCTTGGAGCGTAGGTACCGGTACAATTTGGGAAGCCCTTTCTAAGTGTTAACTGACTGTTGCGATCAATACAATGTCCAATCTGTTCCCAATGGATTAAGTCTTTACTATGGAAAACAGGGATTGCCGGAAAATATTCAAACGAGCTATTGACTAGATAAAAATCATCCCCCACTCTGCAGATGCTTGGATCTGGATGCATGCCTGGTATAATCGGATTCTTGTATTTCATATGTACTTCCTCCCATAAGGCAAGGCCACCCTCTCCATTGACCTTACCAAATTTTTCTTTTTTATCTTTTATTTTAATAAATTTATGGTTCTTATGTCAATTATCCCGTTATTATTTGCAAAATCACATAAAATTTCATTTTCCTCTTCTTCGGAATCATATACTACGATACTTCGATTTACTATGTTCTTCTTCTCTTGATCCACCACATGTTCTTCCACAATCAAATATTCTGTATTCTTTTGTAACTTTAACTTCTTTTCTTCATACCTTGTATCATTGTCTTTCCCTGTCTTCTCCTTGAAGTCATTCTTTTTATAAGTAGTAGTATGAAGCACGTGATCTTTTTGATCCATTTCTTTTACAACTACAAATTGAACCTCATCCACTGGTCGGATCGTTATCTTGACTATAGTAGAATTTGATTTCTCTTTTCCATTTTCCGTTTCTTTATATGTGTCATTCAGTGTCAGACCAACATCGCCTTCTAGTCCGCCTATATCTGCTCTGTTTCCACCATCACACAAAAGATAGACCTTTCCATCCTTTTGCTGATAGATTGGATACATAGACGCGATTGCTTTCTTGTTTTTAACGACTCTTAATGTTGCCTCTAATTCATATGTAGTATTAGTAGTAGTAGACACCTCATCCTTGTCATTAGTATTTTCATTATCATGGACACCTACATGAAACGCAACATCATTTAATAAGGCTGCACCTGAGACTGTATTGCTTACATATGAGTCTTCTTCCCCTTTTCCCTTGTGCTTCATATAGAATACAACGGAACCCTTAAGTCCTTCAAATTCATACTCACTTTCTTCTTCAGAATTCTTTGTTTCTGTTGCATATATCCTGTCCTGTCCTAACAAGTCGTTCTCATCAAGAGTAATATATGCCCCACAAAGCTGATCCTGATCCTCTATTCCCGCGGTTGCAGTAATCGTATTCTCCGTTGTTTCTTCCTTTGCCAGCTGGCACCCTGTCATTCCTGCCACAAGGCCTACAATCATGACAGTGCCTAATACTTTCTTGATTTTATTATTCATGCTCTTCTTCCTCCAAGTTACCATCAAATTTTAGTATCTCTCCTGCTTCACAATCCAGGTAATAACAAATTTTATTTAGTGTCTGAAAACGGACACCCTTTGCTTTTCCACTTCGTAATATGGATAAATTTGCTTCGGTAATTCCGATTAGCTTACACAACTCTTTGGACGTCATTTGCTTTCGCCTTAAGACTTCATCTAGATATATTCGGATTGCCACTGTTCCCACCACCTTACTTCAATTTTCCTTACCTAAATAATCATCTGCTTATCTTCATAAAGCTCATTGCTTGTCTTAAAATAGTTTGCCAGCAGCATAGAAACATATGCAATTAGCAGCGGTAAAATCGGAACTTCAAATGTAAAGTTCACACTGGATAACTTACCTGCTAAAACCAGTTGCAATAGGTTCACACCTATGCAGCAAAGCAGTGACACATATACTGTGGTTTCACCTACTCTCGACAATTGTCTTGCAGCTTCCACTGTCTCTTTGCTATACTGCTCTTTTTTCAACTGTGTCACAAGTGCGATTGCACTAACAAACAAAAGAATGATACATGCTGATGGCAGCATAGTGAAAGTCTCAATTACTGCATAACATACTTTGGTCATTTCCTTCCCCTCTGCTACCTTTCGAG
Source organism: bacterium (assembly GCA_030535455.1). GTDB lineage: Bacteria > Bacillota > Clostridia > Lachnospirales > Lachnospiraceae > KM106-2. Next base: position 67,271 of record JAUNJY010000010.1, on the reverse strand, counting down.
TCATGATTTCCGCCATCTTCATAGTTTCACTGACGGTAAGTATTGGTGTGTACAAAAAAGTAAGGATGGTAAGGAGCCTTTGCAGACGTTTTACCAGGATACTTTGCTTTTGGTGTTCTGCTTTTATATCTTTTAGACATCTTGTCATGATATATGCTGCTAAAAATATATAAAATAGCATGCTTAATGTAAACTTAGCAATTTCTTCTGTTTTGTTTCCAATCACTCTCTGATAAAACAGCCCCTCCATCAAGCTGGGATTAATAAAATAATACAAGCAAACTCCCAGACAGGCACAAAGAACTACAACCATTGCATCTGCTTTTGCTAGTGTTCTTTTCTTAATGACAATTGGTATGTACAACAAAATTGGTAATAAGCATATCAAAATAAATAATACGACTGCAGCTGCATTTCCCATGGTGGAAGACAAAGACAACGTTCTTAGCCCCTTTCCCAATAACTCAAATGGTGCGCTTAACAGCTGATATGTCTCTTTCACATTGGTCAAGGAATATAGCAATACGCCAAACAATCCGAATACAACTACCTCGATCCATAGATACAATGACAATTTTCTAGGTTTCATAGCTCTGCCTCTCTTTGATAATATTTTTTATTTATTCTATATTAATTATCGTTTTACAATAATTATATGGTCATTATAGGAATATAATTATCGTTTGTCAATAATTTTATATTTTGGCACTTACTATTTTTTACTTAATTACCATGTTTTACCTTTGCTAAACTTACTATTATTTGGTATTATTAGCAACATGTCCACGTGATAAATACTTATGTCCGCAACAGGCGGACTGTCTTTGGAGGAACTACATATGAAAGAAAAAAAGCTAGGTCTACTTACTAAGCTGCTTCTGGGTATCTTAAGCGGTATGCTGATTGGATCTCTGGGAAGCCTATTACACATTGAAAATACAATTGTATTTAAAAGCATTGTTCGTGCATTCACCACATTCACATCGCTCTTTTCTACCTTTCTAAGTTTCATCATTCCACTGCTTATCGTATCATTCGTAGCAGTCGGACTTGCTGATCTTGGTAAAAAAGCAAACAAGCTTTTTGGAATTACCTTGCTAATTGCTTATCTTTCAACTATCATTGCAGGCTTTGGTGCATTTGCATTGGGAAAAGGAATTTTGCCTTCCCTGATCAAGCCAATTGAAACAACAGAAATTACTGCTACATCTTTTGAAGCATTTTTTACAATTACTGCTGATCCAATCTTTGGTGTAATGACCGCCTTAATCCTTGCCTTCCTATTAGGCCTTGGTATGGCAAACAGCAAAAGTACTGCATTATTAAACTGTGTCCGCGATTTACAAGGAATTATCAGTGCAACTTTGAACAAAGTCATTATTCCATTAATTCCAATCCACATCGCAGGACTATTTTGTAAGATTGCTGCAGAAGGAGAACTTCTTCCAACCATTAAAATGTTCATCAAGCTGTATGCAATGATCTTACTATTCCAATGGGGATATATTTTACTTCAATTTTTATTTGCCTCCGTATTCACAAAAGAAAACCAAGTGAAGAAACTAAAAAATATCATCCCTGCTTATGTAACTGCGCTTGGCACACAGTCCAGTGCATCTACAATCCCGGTCAACCTAGAATGTGCAAAGAAAAATGGAATCAAAAGCGATATTGCTGACTTCGTAATTCCACTAGGTGCTACCATCCACCTTGCCGGAGATACAATCTGTCTTGTGGTTGGTGCAATGGGCATTATGTTAGCAAACGGGCTTACTCCAACCCTTTCCATGTTCACTCCGTTTATCTTTATGTTAGGAGTAACAATGGTTGCAGCTCCTGGTGTTCCAGGTGGTGGAGTTATGGCGGCTCTTGGACTTATCACTTCTTTATTAGGTTTCACAGAACCTATGCAGCAATTGATCATCTCCTTACACTTCTCACAAGACAGCTTTGGTACTGCTTGTAATGTAACCGGTGATCAGGCAATTGCAACTCTTGTAAATAAGATTGATAACTCTTCTGAGGTTTCTGAACCGGAACTTGCAGAAGCCTAGACTAACTATTTAGGAATAAAAGCGTGTAAAATACACACTTTGTCGGCGCCGAACCTTGTCTCGCTTCCTATCATTTAAAAAGAGAAGAGCTTCACAAAAACTTTTCCGTTTTTGTGAAGCTCTTCTCTTTATTGCTCTTAAGCGCAGCATTCTTTCTTTTTATCTTTCTTCTCTTTATCCTTGTCCTCTTTCTGACATGTACCATTTCCATTATTATTGCATCCATTGTGGCTCATTACACTAATGCCCTGCTTTAATGGAGAAATGAGTATTCCGGCTAATGCACCTGCCAAAGCTGCAACCGTTACCATCAGTATCTTATCATCCAAGTCCCAATCTTTTGTGAATAAATTTTTGACAAAATCACACATGTTATAGACTCCCTTCGACTTCTTTTACCATCCTATTAGTATTCTCGATATCCTTTTAAACTATGTATTCTCACTACGTATCCTACTATTTATTGTACTCCATTTTTCTCTAATGAGAAAGAACTAAAAAAATAGCAGTTCCCCATAAGTCCCCTTTTAAGGGAGCTTAATGGAACCTGCTAGTAATTGTCTTCTCAACTTCTTCTTTTGTAATCCCTAGCGCCAATGCCAGTTCAAAACATAATCGTTCCTTTGCAATCTTTAGATATTTCTCATCGATTGCAACCAGTCCACGCTTATCATCCATTCTCTGCTTCTTTTGATTAGAAAGCATCTTCACCATGCTGAACAATTCTGAGCCATCGCTGTTTCTAAGGATTTCCTTATACTTTTTCTCGCTGAACTTCTGATTGTCCACTACTAATTCCTTAATATCCGGCATCTCTTCAATCAAGCTGGTGGCATCCTCTTTTGACATTACTTTTCGGATGATGGCTTTGGGATTATCGTAAGGAATAAACACTCGATTTTTCCCTTGATTGATTGGACTAAGAACATAATACAGACGTTCCTTAGAGACTCCATCCATATTAATTGTCTTAATATCCTCAACCTGGCAGACTCCGCCATTATTACAAACAACATACTCACCTATATTAAACATGTGCTACCTCGGTCCTATCTTTTTGTCTATACTTATATAGCATTTCCAAAAATGTCAGATTTAACACAACTTATACTGATCTATTTTAAAAAGTTAATCCTCAAGACGATATCCAATCTTAAACACAGTCTTAATATTATCCTTTAATCCCAGTTTATCTCGAATTCTCTGCACATGAATGTCCACAGTCCTTGTCATGCCCAGGTAATCAAATCCCCACACCTTGTCAAGGATCTGCTCTCTCGATAATGCCATATTTTTATTGAGCAAGAATAGCTGTAGCAAATCAAATTCCTTGACGGTCAGATTTACCGTTTTTCCATTTTGCTTTACAATTCTCTGATCCAAAAATATCTCAATATCTTTAAATTGGATCTTATCATTGCTTTTCTTATATCGGCGCATGGTTGCTTCCACTCTTGCAATCAATTCAATAGACTCAAATGGTTTTACGATATAGTCGTCAGCGCCTAGGCGAAGTCCCTTTACACGGTCTAATACATTTTCCTTTGCTGTCAGAAAAATAACTGGTGTCTCTTCTAAATTAATTTGTTCGATTAATGTAAAGCCATCTATTCCAGGAAGCATCACGTCAAGAAGAATTAGGTCAACCTGTTCCCTCTCCAGTAATGCAAGTGCCTCTGATCCATTCTCACTAGTAAGTACCTCATAACCAACCATCTCCAGATTAATCGCAATCAGATTTCTAATTGGCTCTTCATCCTCTACAACTAAAATTCTCATTTTTCATCTCCTGGATCTATCTCGTATGATATGATTAACTTCTGACTCATATCGATTTCCATATAAAATTTATCTTTCTCATCTTCTTTATTTATAAATAAATACTTATTGTAATAGTGCTCATAGCTATATTGAGGATCGACTTCGGTAATCTGATACTCTGCCTCATCTTTTCCAAGCACACTTAAGAAGCGTTGTACAACCTCCTGCACTTCCTTAGATGAATAAGCCTTCTTCTCCTCTTCTAACGTAGGAAAAATTTCTCTTTCTTCTACTACAAACAAATTAATCACTTTATCCTCACTTGCACTAATGGTACAAGTATAACTTTCCATTGTCTTCTTGTTATACCAAGAGACCAGCCAATTATAAGAATTCTTGTGTTCCATATCCTTATATAGGTTAATGTACATCGTAATCTCAGAAGACCTTAAGTTTATACCTAACCCCTCTAAGAATAGAGTATACGCCTGATTAAGGGCATCCACTCTTGTTATAAAATAATTCTGGGGCTTTTCTTTCTGGTCCTTTGTATCAAGTATGCTGACATTGTATATGACATTCTGATGAATACTGTTGCTCCGATAAAACACAAGTGCTGGGACTATAAAAAGCAGCATTGCTAATGTAATATATAGTTTCGTTTTCATAAGACAAGGCTCTCCTTACCAAATAATAGGCATACTTCCGTACCTGCCCCTTGCTCACTTGTAAATGACATTCTGATGTTTTGGTTCTTGCATACCTCGCTGCAGATTGCAAGCCCTAGTCCAACCCCATTGTCTTTTCGCGTCCTAGCCCGATCCACCATATAAAATGGCTCTATGATCTTATCAAGTTCTTCTATTGACATACCAATTCCATAGTCCTTAATTCGGAGACTATAGTCCATGTTTTCCTTAGCAAAGTCCCCCATGACTTTAATCGTTCCCTGTGGCTTTGAAGCCTTACAGGCATTATCAATCAGATTAATCAGGAGTACCTCAAGCTGGCTCTTGTCTCCATAAAGATTAACCTCCTTGACCTCCATCATAAGACTAACCTCTTGTTTTTCCAGCTTATACTTTAATATACTTGCTACATTATCCAGACAGTACGATAACGAAAGAATCTCCTTTTCCAAAGGCTGTTCCCGTAAAAATGTCAGCTTCAGCAAAGTACTGTTTAAATGCTCTAAACGTTTCGCCTCTGAATTAATATACATTAATGACTTCCTGCTTGTCTCCTCACTCACCTTGCTTCGAAGCAATAGATCCGAATATCCAATAATCGAGGTAATGGGAGTCTTTATCTCATGACTCAGACTGTCAATAAATCGTTGTTTTGCCTCATTGTGATAGCGAAGCTCTATAATATTCTGCTCTATCACGTCGATCATGCCATTGAAATTCTTTTCCAGTACGCCAATCTCATCCTTTGCATTACTTTCCGAGATACGCATGCTATAATTTCCTTCTGCAATACTTTGGGAGATCCTGCTAAGATTAACGATAGGCTTCGTTAACTTTTTAGAAATCACGAACATTCCAATTGCCAAAATAATAGAGATGCTGCCGCTCAATAAAAGAAAATACTTATAATCTGCAACTCTGTCTGAATATACATGTTCAATATCTTTAGAAAGGACCAATTTGAAATTAGTATTCTTTAAGTTAATGATGGAACTGATAAAGACATATCGTCTTCCTTCCATTCTGCGAATTATGAACTGTTTTTCATCTGGCTTAGCTTCGATGATTTCCTGCCTTGGTCCAGAAATCTTAGCATTGATATCTGAGGTAATCAATTCATTTGACTCTGTATATAATTCCATAAAAAAGGCGTCGGCATTCATATTTAGCGTATATCCTTTCACAATGATATCGCTCCAATTCTGAACGCTTGCCTTATTTGTTACGTCTACATCAATGAGATAATCTGCATTTAAATACAGGTTATTCTCAATATCTACATACTTATTGACTGCTGAACGTAACGCTTCCTGTCTGCTATCTGTAAATGTCTTTTCAATCAGCAGAGATCCTGCGATATTTAACAGGATTACAAACAGGATTACCGAATACATAAATATTTTCTTCCAATACTTCATAGCATCACCACGAATAGTGTTTCCCCCACCTTATAGACTATACTAATGTTTTAAACTCGTATCCGTTCTTCTTGAAATACTTGATAATCTTAGGTAATGCTTTTGCTGTTTCTTCTTTTCCATAAGTATCATGCATTAAAAGGACAACCACTTCTTTTCCTTTCGCTGTTTCTATTGCACATTTATATAATTCATCTGCGTTCTTTTTCTTTCCTTCTGCATCCTTGCTTAATGCATTCCAGTCAATCGAGTACATATCATTTTTTCCCATGTAGTCAGTTAATTCAGACATGCCCTTCCAAGACATAAAACCGCCTGGACAGCGTAATACTCGAGTTGAGAAGCCTTCGCCAATAATCCCTTTTAATAATTTTTCGTTCTTATTAAAGTCTTTTATAAAGTTCTTTAGATTTAAAGTTCTATTTGGATACAGCGTCTTATAATTGTGGCTATAGGAATGGTTTGCAATCGCATGTCCTCGGTTGAACTCTTCAAGTACTAATTGTTTGGCCTTGTCTCCACCAGATACAATATTGCTTCCCATTACGAAAAATGTAGCCTTTACTTCTTCCTGATCCAATACATCTAATACCTTAGGAGTTACCGATGTAGATGCACCATCATCAAATGTAAGGAATACAATTTTTTCTCCATTGTTTTTATAGTCATATTTATTTAACTTTTTGGAGATAATAGAAGCATCGTAGCTATACTTCTTTCCTTCTTCATTTACACCTACCCATTGTTCTGTCGTCGCTTCAGGCTTTTGAGTTGGCGTTGTTGTTGGAGCAATTGTAGCTTCTGCTTTATTTTCCTCCGCAGACTGTTGTTTGGGCTTATCTGTCACCTGTTGTAATACCTCAGTCTGTGGCTGTTCTTTTTTTACCGTGATCTTATCGCTTCTTAATGCTAGCGTTGTCGCAATCCCCGCTATTGCACTGACTAAAACTGCCGCTGAAATTATCGCTATTTTTTTCTTCCTTCTTTTGTTTCTTTCAAATCGGCTTATTCTGGCTCTGTCAGTATATCTTTCATAGCCATTTTCTCTTCTTCTCATTCCCCTGCCTCCTAAATTTTTCTCTCTAAAAATAATAATAACTAAGGAAAATAACATGGTTGTTTTCCAGTTGTATCAAAGTTGTAAATTAATCGTTCTCTGTATTCCCCAGTGCATTATGTATATCGTAATTTTCCCCGCGCCAGTCCCGGTCACGTATGCCATATCTTCCTTGCGGATTTATTTTTTATGTTTTTATAAAATTGTAAAAAACAATCTTATAAAAACATAAAAAATGCTGCCATAAACAATCTGCTACACAGGTTTATGACAGCTTTTATTTCAAATAATAATATTATTATCTATCGTTATTTTTCATTTGCTCTATTATCTGTCGCCTTAGGCGTATCATCAACAGTCTTTCGTGTTTTACCAGCATGGATCCTGTGGTGTACCAGAAGGTTATTCCGCTGGCTCTTCCGTTGGTTCCATCGTAGGCACTTCCGTTGGCATTTCCGTTGGTTCTATCGTTGGATCTGCAGTTGGTTCCAATGTCGGTTCCAATGTAACCTCTGGAGTTGGACTGATAGAAGGAGTTGCGCTTGGTACAACACTTTCTTCTGTAGAATCAATAATTACATCCTCTCCCCAAACCTGATCATTCGTAGTATCTAAGATGCCTAGATCAGTAGAAGGTTCCTCTGTATTCTCTGAATTATCAAACAATCCTTTTATCCAGTTAAATATGTTCACGAAAAATTTCTTTATGCCTTCAATAAATCCAGATCCATTGGTTTCTAATTCAATACCTAATTTTTCTGCCGTACTTTCCTTAATACTTTGGAATGTATCTGCAAGACGATCATAGTCATAATCCTGCTTTGCAAGTCGTTCCATCGTACCTGCAATTGCATCAACTTGTTCACTAGTTAATGATACATTATAAGTAGTACTAGAATCAATAATAATTTGCTCTATTTTGTCAATATTAACAACATTTTGGCTTATTACGCTATCTTTAACATCCGTAATAATTCCTGTGGCTTGATCGCTTCCGATTTCATCCGCAAGATTTCCTGTCATAACCAATTCTTCTGTTGCAAGTTCTTTCTTTTCTTCGTCTAGCGTTTCCCCTGTTACGCTTTCGAATGCCTTCATAATTCCGGTAAGGGCACCTGTTCCACTTACCTTAAATGGTGCTGCCGCAAGCACGTTACAATCATAAATTCCAGCAGTTGTAAGAGTTGACTTAATCATATATGGAGTCACCCAGCTTAAGTTTGCCGTCTTAATATTAATTCCGTTCCCCTCACTTGTAGGCTCAATATAAGCACAGCTATACGTACGCTTCCCAATTTGCGCTTCAGATGCCACGCCTTCTAAATACTCGCGTTCATCTTTATTGGTAATCTCAAGTACCTCTACGCTGTTTTCACTGACGCCAAAGTACTCAAAGATTTTTGCCTTCTGATCATCATTTAAGTTTGCCCCAATTGTTACAACGGTAGCACTGTCCGCTTTTACAACCATTGTCTGTGCACTAAAAGCTAATGTAAGGCCAAGTGCCATTGTTATTAGTTTTTTTCTCATTTCGTATCCTCCTGTCGTTTCTCCCAGTATATATGAGTTTCTTCCTTGGTGGAATATGGATTTACTGGAAGAATGCATGCTGTCTGACGTATAAAAGCATGGAATTATTTCTTCCATGCTTTACTTCATGAACAACTTATCTAGTATTCACTTTATTTTTCATTTTCTTTAAGAACTCATCTTTTAATGCATTCTTATCTTCTAGTTCTTTGATCTTTTTATTTAAATGTTCAATATATTCGATGGTAAGCTTTGCACCACCTCGGTTGACAACGTCTTCACCTTCCCTTGTCTCCAATAACCACTGCATCATGGAATCATATCTCATGTCATTATACGTAGTATCTTCTTTTCCAAACATAATCTGTGCCTCCTTTTTCTTCAAGTTGAATTCATTCCTGTATAGTATACCATCTACGGATTAAAACTAGTAGCAAAAAAGTGTCTTCGACCTCAATCCCCCAGGAGAAGACACTTTGCCCGCGCCGAACTCGGTCGCGACAGCGACATTCTCCTTTCGAGTGAGTGCGCATCTTGGCTTTCTATTTTTTAGAAAGCCTTTTTCACTCTATAGGCAAGGGCTCGGAGAGAGCTTTCCTATAGAGTGAAAAAAGAACTCCCTATCCCATTGACCAGATCGGCCAGCGAAATAGGAAGTCCTTCTTTACTTACTTTTAGGCTTACTTTATTTTAAGCTTACTTTTTTCACGCTTGAATATGCACCATAAACCTTTGTCTTAACGACTTTACCTTTTACTACTTTATTTTCATAGCTGAATCCACGAACCTTTACGTAGTAAGTAGATTTGGATTTCAATTTAGAAATCTTTGTTTTGGATACATTTCCTACGGAGACCTTCTTAAATCCAGAAGATTTCTTAGTAGAGTAAGCTATTTCATAACCAGCTGCATTTTTTGCTTTCTTATAGCTGATGTTTGCACTTGTCTTACTTGCTTTTTTAGCACTAACACCTTCTACTTTTCCTGGTTTTACAGTCTTAGCTGTCTTAAATGATTTTGTAGTTGCTGCTGCATACACTTTTTTTCCATTTACTACTACATATGGCTTGATTGTAAATGTATAAGATTTGTTTCCTAATAAGTTTGCAACATTAGCACTTGTCTTAGTCCCACTATTTACATTAGTTGTACTTGTCTTATTTAATGCATTCTTGTAAGTGATTACATAGCCGCTTGCTTCTGCTGCCTTATTCCAGTTAAGTGTCATTGACTGATTCGTTGTCTTTGTAGCCTTAAATGTGGTTACCTTTGCTAATGCTGTGGTCTTAACTGTCGTATTTACTGCACTGCTGTATACTGGTTTGTTATTTACTGTCTTATATGCCTTAATGGAATATGCATAGCTTGTTGCTGGACATAATCCGGATACCTTATAAGATGTTTGTGACGCTTTTAGTGTCTTTGTTACTGTTTTTCCTGCTGCATCTTTGTAAGTAAGCACATAACCTGTTACATCAGCTGCCTTTGTCCAAACTACTGTTGCTGTTGTTGCTGTGCTTGTGGATGCTTTAAATCCTTTTACTGGGGATACTGTTACAGGAACAACTGGAGTTACTACTTGTTTGTAAGTAGCTGTTGGTCCACTGAATGTCCAGTGGAATGGGCCTTCGCCAGCTGCTGCCTTCCACCAGGTATCTCCTGCTTCTACTTTGAATGTATGCTCTTTTGTAAGGTCTAAACCTTTCACAGTATAGGTAGTTGCAGTTGTTGTAAGGTTACCATTTACTTGGTTAAACTCTTTATTTGCATCTGCTAACATTGGTTTTCTATCCACATAGACACGGTATCCTAATACTGCTGTGTCATCGGTAGCCTTTGGCCAGGAAAGAACCAGGTCTGTTCCCTTTTGTGTTACTGTAATCTTCGCATCTTTTGACCATACTGGAGCTTTATGGTCATAGTTTTCTGTTGTCTTTACGGTTGCTTCTTTGTACTCAGCTACTAAGCCTGCATCTGTAAATGCAACGATTTTAACACTGTTATCTTTTCCAGCAGTCATTCTTCTTACATTTTGACTGATTGTTTCGGAAAACGCAGAATTTTGGATCTTATAGTTATAGAAGGTCTCTGTTTCTTTTCCATTTACATAAACTTTGTATCCTCTGACTCTTTCATCAGTTACTTTTGCATTTGCAAATTTAGCAAGTGCCCAAGTATAACCTTCTCCTGAAAAAGTAACTTCTTTGTTTTCAGAAGTAAGAATTGCAGTGGTATCTTTTTCACCTGCTGATTTTTGAGTAAGTACTGGTCCCTCTGTCTTATTGCCTGTTGCATCGCTTGCATAAACTTTATAAGTATAGTCTACACCTATTGATAAACCGGTTACTGTATAGTTTGTATTCTTAATATCATCGATTTGATCAACTTTTGTATCTCCAACATAAACATCTACGGAGTAACTTGCTACTTTTGTATTATCTGTTGCAGCATCCCAAGTAAGGGTAGTGCTTGCAGTCTTGTAGGATGTCTTGTCTTCTACCATTGTTTCGCCTGATACTTTTGCATCTCCCCATATAGGTGCTGCCATAGCATCTTTTGCTTTGTCTGCTAATGTTGTAGTTCCTGTAAACTTAATATCTTTGGAATATGTGATGGTTGACCAAGGTGCTGGTGTAGCTACTTTGGAAGCATTCCAATTTAAAGAGACATTTTTGAATTCAACATCTTCACATCCTGTGATTAACTCAGATTTTTGTGTTGTAATGTTGGTACAAGTGATGTCTTCAAAATATAAATTATGGTGTGTATGCCATGGTTTATAAGTTGCAGCCACATCTGCCATTAAGTAAAATGAATTTTTGCTGATGGTATCTGCTGTAATGTTATAAGCAGAAATATTATAAAATTCTGCTGGCTTGTCTGCTGGTTCTACTGCAAATGCCTGATTTGCATCACCATAGCTTGTTGTCATAACGAATAATTGTTTACAGTTTGCTACTGCACAGTCTCTGATTGTGACATTATAGATACCGCCACCATTTACTGGAGCACTTTTAAAACGGAAAGGCATTTCATTTAAGTTGATTACGTTGTCTTCCACTAACATATCGCAAATTCCTGCACCTGTATGGCTTCCGGCTGCGATTGCACCACCATGTCCATTACGGATAAAGTTATTAAAGGTCCAGATCTTGCTGGATGGCTGTTGTTCTGCATCTTTTACGCCATTACCAAGGCCTGTTGCAAAGTTAATGGAATCATCTCCGGTATCGAAGAAGTTATTGTAGATCAATGCATTTTCCGTATTACCGATTTCAATACCATCTGCATTATTACAGTCATATGTGATGTATTTTACATCTGCTGAAACCACATTCTTGCTATCAAGGATTGCAAGTGTATGGAATGCTGGATTTTTAAAGGTAACGCCTTCTACATAAATTCCATTTACGCCACGAAGTGCTACTAGATTTGGTCTGCTTGCATAAGCTACTGTATCACTCTTGCCTTCCGCTTTTGCTTTATCAAAAGCATCTTTCGCTAATACACCATAATTTTGCTTGTTAGGATCCATTGCCTTATCTGTACTTGTGTCACTTACTTTTACATTGGATGAACTCACCCATTGCTCTAGCTTATATTTGTCATCCGCTGGATCAAGTTCATTTTTAGACTGGTATTGCACTTCAGACACACCATCACCTAAGATGGCATCTGCTTTTCCATATTTAAATCCGTTTCCGTAAATCGTACCTTGACCTGTGATACGGATATTTTCAAGCATCTGGTTTTCATCTGCTGAATATGCATTTACCAATGCCCATGCTCTTGTATCTGTGGAATATGGGTATAATAAATAGTTATGTTCATAGTGATCTGTATTTGGTGAACCCCAAAGGATCGCCCCTTCCTGTAATTCAAGGGTCATATTGCTCTTAAGGTAGATTGCTCCGGACATATAAATTCCTTTTGGAATCACAACCGTTCCACCATCTTCACAATCATCGATTGCAGCCTGAATCGCCTTGGTATTATTCACAATTAACTGATTAATTTCATCATTATAATATGTATAGCCTTTCTCGGATGCTTTTGCACCAAAGTCCACAATGTTGCACACGTTTGCAGTTTTTGCGGTCGTTTGTTTGATCGTCTTGCTTGTGCCTAATTCTTTTCCTGCCGCATTGACTGGGCGTACTTCGAATTCATACTGAGTAGCAGGTTTTAAGCCGGTTGCCTTATAAGAGTGGATGTCCACATCTACCATGTCTACATCTTTCTTTGCATATCCTTCGTAAAATGAATTCATGTATGCGGATGCCCATTCTGCATTCTTTTCATAGCTTTCACGTGCAGTTCCAACAAATTTGCCATCCATATATACATTGTAATCTGCAATATTATCATACTTTTCTGGCTTGTCCCACACAAGTGAGATTGATGTCTCATCATATGCCAATGTTGGTACCCTTAATCCGGTTACATCATTGTAACCTACTTCTGAAGTAAGCCTTGCAGTCTTTGCATAAGCTGTAATTCCTACTGGAGATACAAACATAGAGCATGCAATAGAAGCTGCTGCCACTAATGATGTAATCCTAGTCATTCTCTTTCTCATAAAAAATCCCCACTTTCTATGTCTTTACAAGTTTCACCTTTTATTATAAGTTTTGCTATCGACCCTATTCTACTGTTTTCTTGCTCCTTTTTAATTAAATCTACTGATTTTTTGCACACACTCTCACCTCCCTGGCCCCTCAATCCCCTGGAAAAAGACACTTTGCTCGCGCCGAACCGGGTCGCGTTAGTGACACACTCCTTCCGCGTGAGTGCGCATCTTGGCTTTCTGGTTTTTAGAAAGCTTTTTTTAATTGCTAGGAGGCTTCTCAAAGAGAAGTTTCCTAGCAATTAAAAAATCCAGCCTTCTTCCTTAACTCCTAGAAAGAAGGCTGGATTTGCTTCCTTTATACCAGCCGTTTCGTCATACAATATAGCGTATAAGCCAATACGGTTCCCGCTCCAATCCAAAATGAATAAAGAAATATGTGGGCACTTCCGTTATATACGCCTCTAAGTCCACAACATAAAATGCCTGAAATGATCATAACAAGCAATGCCATGTGGCTTACTTCAAATCCAGATTTCCAAGTCCGCTTAATTCGAAGTAAAAAGAATAAGACAGGCAGAAGACAAATTCCAAACAAGACTACTACGGCAATATTTAGTTGTGGATATAGCACTTTAAGCAGCAATGTCAGGACAATGTCCCATATCAAAATCATTGCATAGCTTAAATAACTAAGCCTTTCCTGTCGAAGCAGTAATACTAAGACTATCACCAGTATATATGCAATGGTCAATATGTTATAAATCATACTGGATGGATACTTCAAGAAGAGCCCGGCATATGCAGATACTAGTAAGATACTTCCACCATATACTATGGTAGCGAACTGAAACAGATGGTTCGGGTCTCTATACTGAATCTCCGGCAAGGAGAGCAGTCTCATTTTCACTATCACTACCAATGCTAAGATGCCCATAATGACTACTGCCAAAAGACTGACTCTGGTGGACATGTCCTTCCATATTATGATTAACATCATAGGAAGGATGCATGTTTTCTTTGTATAGGCTTGTTTTCCATGTAAAAACATGTAAAGCATTAACCAAAGCACCAACAACGCATTTGCTTGCCCGTCCCATTTCCAAATTGCAAGACTTGGATTAGCTCGATATACCATTATGCTTTTAAACAATAAGGAGACACCTAAACATAAATAGCTAAACCTAAGCCACCGTTTCACCTTGATGGGACGCTTCTCTGCCACAGTACTTAAAGACAATAAGATTGTGCATCCGGTAAATCCCATATACATAAAGAATGCCTGTAACATGGTAAATGGATCCTTTAGTCCTTCTGTTCCCCTAAATAACTCTGACTCAATGGCGGTAAACATGACGATGACTGCCATGACTGCTGCATAAATCCCGCCTATCCATCTATCATATTTTTTTGCATATGAAATAATTACGATGCTAAAGCATGCCAATAATACCGGCCATATTAATACATACACCATTTCTACTCGCACTTTTCCTACCTCTTGCTGTCATTTCTTTCTATCGAACAGTTTGTTTATGTATATGCTTGTATCAAATTGTGTATGCCACCTTTCCCCTATCCTCTATCTGGCTGTTATTCTCATTAAATGATCTAGTTCATTTGTATATTCGTCTAATACCCAGGCATATAGGCTTGTATCGATATAGTTGCGATATCCTCTCTCTACAATCATACCAAGGCGATGCCAGAGTTTATAAATGCTAATCCTTATCTTTTCATTGTCTGTAAAACTTGCTTTTCCAAATCCTTCACAAAATGCATTTCCGGGCTCTGGGGAAAAGTCATGAAAATCATGGCTCATCAAAGGATCTCCATATAACATGGCTGCATAATCAATTAATCCCATTAACCGATCGTCCTTCACCATAAGGTTACCATCCCACGTATCGGTATGAATTAAACATGGGTGAAGTACTTCATTTAACACCTCTCTCTGGCTTTCAATCAATGCTAGCAATTCAGTGGCTTCCATTCCTGGCACTTCAATATCCTTCTCCTTCGCGTCCTGTAATAGCATCTTAAACAAAGTGAGTATGAAATCACAGTTATTGTCCATATGCGTCTCCATTACGGACGGAATTCCAAAATAATCTCCATGAATAGAACAAATCTGTTTACAGATTTCTCCCACTTCACGTTTGATCTCATACACTGCCTTTTCCTCCGGCTGAGGGGACAGATTCATTAGTGGCCTTCCTTCGATCACGCTCATAAAGAGATATGGCACATCACATACTGTACATGTCATATCAAAATAAATAAGCCTTGGTGCTGGAATATGTAACTTTTCTTCAATTAACTTTAACATTCTTGCTTCCGTCTTTATAATATCCTTCTCATGTCGCATCATAAGTACGTCTGACTCTGGTGCAACTTTTAGTACCATCTTTTCTTGATCCGCCTCAATTAGATAGACAACATTACATAAGCCTCCTGAAAGCTCCTGGTAAGAAAAGTGTTCAAAAGACTTTCCCAGTGCCCGCTTAGTCATCTTCCGAAGGACTTCTTCAGTCTGACGATATTTACTCACAGCATCAATTACAGTTTCTGTCATTATTTTCCCTCCTTTTATTCTCTAACTTCATTGTAAGCCTTTTTAGGAATAACTTCCATGTTGTGTATTATTATTTCTATGTAGTTTTATTTATGACTTGCTTCTGAAATTATATTGACTCCTATCGTTGGAAAAGAGTGCGAAAAATAGTTCCTAAAAACGAAATATATCCCGTTCCCTCAATCCCCCGGGAGAAGACACTTTACCGCGCCGAACTCGGTCGCTTAAGCGACATCTTCCTCTCGAGTGAGTGCGCATCCTGCACCCGCTTTTCAGTGTGCTTTCTTCAAGAATAGGAGGCTGCTTGAAGAGAAGTTTCCTATTCTTGAAAAAAGAGCTGCATAATGCAGCTCTCAGCTTGTCGACAAAGTCGCCAAGCTTTGGATGAAATCAGGCTTTCATCCAGTGCCGAAGGAAATGATTAGTGCTCACTCGTGCAAGTCCTTAAAAAGAAGGACCTATTCGCACTAATCCAATATCCGAAAAGCGCGGTTTCCGGATATTGATTTTAATGAAAACCTATGGTTTTCAAACTTTCCTATAAGCAGTGCGCTGAAGTAACTGCTAGAGTTTAATTGTCTACAGTCTGAGAGCTGCGTAATGCAGCTCTTTTTTATTATAACTCGATTTCTAATTCTACCGGACAATGGTCAGAGCCAAACACCTCTGTATGGATCTTTGCACCTTTTAGCTTGTCCTCTAAACATTTAGATGCCAAGAAGTAATCAATACGCCATCCTGCGTTCTTCTCTCTTGCCTTGAAACGATAAGACCACCAGGAGTAGATTTCTGTCTGATCTGGATAGAAATAACGGAATGTATCAATAAATCCAGAATCTAATAACTCTGTCATCTTTGTTCTCTCTTCTATGGTAAATCCGGCATTCTTTTGATTTGGCTTTGGATTTTTCAAGTCAATTTCCTTGTGGGCAACATTTAAATCACCGCATACAATGACCGGCTTATTTTCTTCCAGCTTCTTAAGATATGCCTTAAATTCATCTTCCCAAGTCATACGGTAAGGAAGTCTTGCCAGCTCATTCTGTGAGTTTGGCGTATACACCGTAATCATATAAAATTCATTAAATTCTAAGGTAATTACGCGGCCTTCCTTGTCATGTTCCTCAATTCCAAGACCGTAAGACACACTGATTGGCTCTTGCTTTGTAAAGATGGCTGTTCCGGAATAGCCTTTCTTTTCCGCATAGTTCCAATACTGATAGTAGCCCGGAAGGTCTAAATCTATCTGGCCTTCCTGTAATTTGCTTTCCTGAATACAGAAAACGTCTGCATCGATCTCATTAAAAAAATCTATAAATCCTTTTTGGACACAGGCACGAAGCCCATTTACATTCCATGATATTAATCTCATTGATACTCTCCTTCTATCTAAACTTAATGGATAGTATACCCACTAAATGAATACTTCATAGTTAACAATCCAAAGTATTTCCTATGCATTAAAAGTAGCATGGTTTCCAAGGAATGTAAATATACATACCTACCATTTCTAATAAAAAACTTTCCTAAAGAATAAACTTTATGGCTTGCAGACATTTCCATTGCCAATTATAATAACTAGATGGGCACTACTTTTGTGCTTGCATGTTTACCAATAACTCACGAACTGAGAGGATTATATATGAACAAGAAAGATGTGTTAGAACTAAAGCGTCGCTTTAAAAAGACAGAATGTACCTTCACAAAAATGTGTGGCTGTTATGTTGATTGCGAAAAAAATACGATTTTAAATATCTCCGAAACCTTCTTAAATCTGCAAGAAGAAGAGTTATTTAAATACTTAGAAATTGCTAAAAAGACATTATCCGGAACCATTGGAAATAACTTATTAGAGCTTGAGTTTCCTCTTGACCAGGAAGAAATCGGCGGAAGACAACAATCCCTTATGGCACTCAAAGAGAGCCGTTTAAAAGACGAAAATCTATTAGAAAGTTTCTATCAATTAGTCAAAGATACGTATGATTATGCCGGAAACTATTTAATTCTACTTTTCCATGATGCTTACGATGTCATGACAAAGACATCCGATAACAATAAATTAGACGAGTCCGAAGAAGTATACGAATATATCCTTTGTGCGATTTGTCCGGTAACCTTATCCAAACCAGGCCTTGGCTATATTGAAGATCAGGATCGCATTGGTGCCAGAGAGCGTGACTGGGTCGTAAATCCTCCTGAAAATGGGTTTGTTTTCCCTGCCTTTACCGACCGCAGTACAGACATTCATTCTGTTATGTTCTATACAAAAAATGCGAAAGAGCCTCATCCTGAATTTATGGAAGCCGGCCTTGGCTGCCCTTCCAAACAGACAGCTACTGAGCAAAAAGAGACCTTCCAATCCATTATTCGCCGTGCAATTGGTGCCGATGATGAAAAGAACAGTCCTTTATTTATGAAGATTCAAGAAAACTTCAATAACATGGTGGAAGAAATGGATGCCATTTACGATAAGGATCGTGATCCAATTATCTTAACAAATGATGCAATCCAAGAAGTCTTAGAAGAAAGCGGTGTTTCTGAAGAAGTTTCTGCTAAGATCAAAGAACAGTATGAAGAAGAATTCGGTGAAGCACTTCCAGTCGTGGAACATTTAATTGACTCCAAAGTACTTGCCGTAAGCGAACAGAGAAGAACCGAACTTCAATTACGTGAAAAAGTGGACGAGTTACAACAAAAGTTAGAAGAAACACAATCCGAAACTTTCTCTTCTAACAATAATATCGAGAATGACTTTGACTCCATGAATGATGTTGTTTCCTCAATGGACGTGGAAATTCCTTCTTCTCCTGTAGATGAAGATGCAGGCGATGACTACCTAAAGGACGAGCTTGAAGAAGCATCCAAAGATGCTGCTCAGCCAAACTATGACGTAATATTACGTGTAAAACCAGAAAAGGTTACACAGATTAAATCCCAAATCATTGACGGTAAGAAATGCATCATCATTCCAATGGAAGATGATGAACAAGCCAATGTTAACGGTGTTAATACCATGCTTTAGGCTGACGCGATTGTTGGTTATTGATGAGGCAAGACATTAAAATATTGTAGGTTTACGAAACAGGGAAGGGAGATTTCCTAGCAATACTATTGTTAGAAACTCCCTTCCCTGTTCTGTAGTCTGTGAATATTTTAATGCCTTTCCTCAATTTACATAATGGAGATTTAGCCGCTAGAAAAGGCATTTCATACCTTCTACAAAAGCCCTCTTAATACTCTTTTGAAACGACGTCTTTAATTCTTAACCAGATTACATAAGCAATGGCGCAGCCAATGATTGCAGTAATAAACTGAGTTACAGAAAAAGTAACCTTTGCTGTATTTAAGATCATATCAGCTTTTTTTGCAGGAAGATTTCCTTTAAACATTGGAAGCAAGATGCATACGATTGATACCCCCATAAATACTGCTTTGGCTAAGGAACCGACAACCATTCCTACTGCTACTCTTATATTTAATTTCATTTGTTTTGTAAGTACTTTTTTCTGGAATAAGTAAATGCCTACTGCTAATAAAATGTTTCCGATCATAATACAAGGAATAACCATTGGAATACTTTGCGTAATTGGTGATGGGGAAATCCAAAATGCTGTAATTGGTGCAATTACAGATAGAATAATACCGCTGCTTACTCCTACAAGAAGTACTGCCATTACAATGGTAAGGTTAACGATTGATCCTGTAATATAGACAGAAAGACCTTTCATAAATTGACTTGCGATACAGATTGCTAATAGCACCCCCGTCTGTACGACGGCTTTCGTTGATAATTTCATATTCTCCTCCTTTGAAATGTATGAGAATTTTCTATATTGTGACACATAACATTTCTGAGAATATTTTACTCCTTTTGGAGCTTTTTGTATATGTTTCAATTGATGCTTTTTATCAACGGTTCATATTATAGTACTCAATCGGCTTAGGTCCACGAACCACACATCTTCTCACTGTAAGCACACCATTATTATCTGCCTGCACCCTCCACTGGATTAACATAATCTTTCCATCGACAATTTCAATACCTGCAATTCCTTTTGTATGGATACAACAGCCAGAATTAAAGTAAGGAAGCTGTCCCTTCTTTGGGAACTTCATTCGATGGGTATGCCCACAAATCAACATAACCTTACTCTTCTTTATCCATTTCGTAAATGCCTTTTCGATTTTATGTCGTTTGGATTGGTTTTTTGCCGGACTTGCAGGATTACGGAATCCTACTAAATGCATAAACTTCCAAAAGTAGCGCAACGAAATCATGGTTGGAACCCAGAACTGATCATTTAAAAAGTCTCCTTGGTGTCCATGGACAACTAAAATATCCTGTCCAGTCTCCTGGTAACGCAGCACAATGCCTTCCCTTGACTTTATTCCTGGAAAAAGTGGCTGCAGACAATCATTGTATACATCATGAAAGTAATAATAATGTTGTTTCAAATACAGATTGCTTCTGCAGTGGATATTATGATTTCCAAACAGGAAAATAAATCGGTCATCGTCAAAAAACTTTTTAATCTCTGTAAATACATCTGTGTGAGCTGTACGAATATGGCGAAACTCTTTGTACTCCCATATTTCGTCACCATCTCCTGCCTCAATATAGGTATAACCATTTCGGTAATAATATTCTAAAGCTGAAACAGTAATCACCTGATTTCTTGTAAATTCATCAGAAATACTGTCATCTCCACGATGAAGATCGCTTAGAATTACAAACTTTGAGTCCTTGTCAAACTCAATCACTTCTGAATTAGAATATACGCATGATAACCTTCTATTTGTAAACACATTCCTATCTCCTAACTATTTCACTCATCTATTGCCATTAGGTTTCCCTTGGTTCCTTCATTCTATGCCTTCCATTTATTTAGAATAACAATTTGACTTTTATAGGATACTACTAGTGTCACTTGTACATTCATGATTTACACACACTAAGAGTTTTGCTTGCAAAACTCTCCCGCCCAGGCGGGGCTAATTACATCACTCCTTAAAGAGCATTTCCTGCTCAAAAAAAGAGGTGCCACCCAAACATTAATTACTTGTTTGGATAACACCTCTTTTCGTATTGCATGTAACTTCCTATAGCCTCTTAGACTCTAGGTAAGTTCCATTTATAATGTGCAGCTGCCACACGTATTGCAGTAACGATTGATGCTGCAATTGCCATGCCTGCTGCCACTGGTACATAATTCATAAGCCAGATATATGCCACCGCACCAACCAATGATGCGCATGCATAAATATGTTTTACAAATACAAATGGCATGCGAAGTGCCATTACATCACGAAGCATTCCTCCGCCAATTCCTGTTACCATTCCTACAAAGATTAGTAAGAAATACTGCTCCTTATAGCCATGATTTACTGCGGTATTGATACCGACTACAGTAAAAATTCCAAGTCCGATGGCATCCATCCAAAGCATGGCTTTGTCATAAAAGACCAAAAGTCGTTCTGAAATTACCTTGTTATGGCGTTCTCTTATATATCTGCATGCAAACAGAAGGACGGCAACAATAATTGCCACCAATACATAAGAGCTATTGCGAAATACGTTAGGCGGAGTATTACCAAGAACAACGTCCCTGATAATACCTCCCCCTACGGATGTGGTAATTGCCAGAATGCTGACTCCAAAGATGTCCATATGTTTTTCCATTGCAAGCAGCGCACCGGAAGATGCAAAGGCAATGGTACCAATAATCTCAATAATATACACTAATTGTTCTGTCTGGCTCATATCTACTCCCACATTTATCTTACAGTATATGTGTATTGTAAATAGGGGCCTATGGAAAGTCAATTACATTTCCAATATCAAGGTACTCTTTCCATCAATTCCCTTGATTACTATATTTTCTTTTCACACCATGTGTTAAGCGGACACTCCTCACAGTGATATTTCCTCGCTGTACAAAGCTTTCTCCCGTGGTAAATCAGTTGAAAATTAATGCGGTTCCAATTGTCTTTTGGCAATACTTCCATCAGTTCCTTTTCCACTGCAACTGGTGTATTCCCTTTTGCCCATCCAAGACGCTTTACAATTCGAAGTACATGGGTATCCACCGTAACTCCGGGAATCCCATAGGCATCTGCCAAAAATAAGGTGGCTGACTTTCTGCCAACCCCTGCAAGTTTCACTAACTCATTAAGCTCTAAAGGTACTTTGCCTTCATACTGTTCTACAAGCTGTTCACAGCATTTTTTCATATTCTTTGCCTTGCTTTTATATAGTCCTATGGATTTAATGGCCTCTTCAATCTCTTCTACCGGCGCATTTGCCATATCGGTCACTTCTTTATACTTTTCCCATAACCCCGGAAGCACGTCATATACCTGCTTATCTGTACTTTGGGCGCTTAGCATGATTGCAAGAAGCAGCTGCCAGTCTGCATAATGCAAGAAGCCTTCTTTTGTTGTTCCATATTCCTGGTCTAAAGTATCTAAAATTTGTTTGATTGCTTTTTTTGTCATAACTCATTCATCTTTCTATATAATTTGTTCGCTCCATTCGGTATCCGGTCCAGCCAAATGGATGACGGTATTCTCCGATTTTTACAAATCCTGCATTTAAATAACACTTAATTGCACTGATATTATAATCATAAACTCCCAGTCCTATTTTCGCAAATCCAAAACTTCGAAAGGCATAATCTGTTATTTTTCGAAGCGCTTCTGTTCCAATTCCGTTTCCTCTGACTTTAGGATCTAGCAAATAACACCCCACCGTGGCAAATTTGCTCTTCTTCTCCTCACGGTATAACTGTATGGTACCAATCAGTCTACCATTCTGCTCAATGGCAACCACACAATACTGTTCTGATGCCATTCTCATTTTAAATTGTCTTGCTGTAAGTGGATATGAAAAATCAGACCATTGTTTTAAAAAAGTCCTAGACGGTTCATTCCATTCCAATATATATGGAATATCCTTCTCTTCCAAATTTCTAAACGTTATCATTTATGCTCCTACATATACTGTCTTTTCTTACTCTTTCCTATGTAACACTTTCATTATTTATTCCAGCCTCTACCTGAGTTATTGCCCAATACGCTAAAAATATGCATTCTATTAAAAATAGTCAGCTTGCGCATTTCTCAAAAAGGAATATAATGGATAAGAAGGAAGTGATACTATGATGGCTGAAATGACTCTCTTAAAAGTATTTTATGATTTAGAGAAAACGGAACATAAGGAAATAACTACTGTGACTCATACTACCACCGGCATGACAAAAGAACTTTTTGATACTGCCCTGACAAGTCTGCAGGAACATGGCTACCTAACCATCACATCGAAAGGCGCCATTCGCCTAACGAAAAAGGGGCATATCCTTGGAAAAGAATTATAAACCTTATTTACTAATAAAAATAAAGCTCTTATAACTAATCACACTAGACTGTTATAAGAGCTTTATTTTTTCCATTCTATCCTTGAGACATTTGTTGCTTCACTTGATTGATTTCCTCAGGAGTTGCTGGCTCGGCTGGGATATAGTAGCCTTTATCCTTTGCCAGTTTAAATAATGTATATTGACGAATTTCATCCTGATTTCTCATTGCCTGAATTTGCTGACGTAATTCCTGGTTCTCACATTGGGCAATAATTCCACCATATCCAGCTAAGCTTGCATTTAGGCCTGCTAGATAATCGCTTACCATCTCTTTTTCTTGCATTTTAAAAACCTCCTAATTTAAAAACTGCATTAATTTCTCTTTGCTTTCCTTTGCCGCATTAGCATCGTTAGCCATTAAATTCTTAATTGTTGGATCCGTGCATTGCTCGGAATAAAATCTAAGCTTCTTTTCAATTGTGCCATGTGCGCCAATTAAATGTCTTAAATTCTGTAATTCCAATTGATTTAAATTTGCCATAACTATTCTCCTTCTTCTAATGATTTCCTTATCAGTATGGAATAATTATGTAGAAATTATGCAATAAATCAGGATAATGAGACATTAGGATTTACGTATCTCTTTTTCCCCTTTGTAATTTCCTTATAATCAATGGCCTGTTTTGGACAGCTCTGAACACATGCAAAACATTGCTCACACTTATGGTTCCATTTTGGCTTCCCCCCTGCCATTTGTATGTTATGCACTGGGCATCGCTTCTCACACAGTCCGCATCCAACACACTGATCATTTACCACAAAATTTTTATCCTGTGTGTGAAAGCCTGCCACTTCCTTATAATAATGATTTACAAAGAGTCGGTCGATCACTGCATGGCTCTTTTCAATCCTTTTTCTTTTTCTATCCTTTACCATTGCTGCAATTTTACTTACCTTCTCTTTTTCCTTTTGAAATAATGCCAGTTGCTTCTCCTCACTAAAAGCTTCGTACCAAAGAATATAGTTGCCTGGCATAGGAATTAGAAATCCTGCATCCAAATGGTTTCCTTTACTCTCAAGGCCTTCTTTGCATAGATCAAGTGCCTTTCCTGGCAATCCGCCGTAGTTTGCTATGGCATAAACATACGTATTCTTACTGACATGTAGTTTCTTTGTAAACTCCTTAATAATCAAAGGTTCGCCCCAGTTATATACTGGAAATACAATGCCTAAGGTATCCGAATTTACCATTTCTCCTTTATACTCTGGAATTTTTCGTATTGCACATTCTCCCAATTCCTTTGCCAGATCTTTTGCTATCTGAAGACTGTTTCCTGTTCCTGAAAAGTAAAATATCTCATTCATCTATGATTGCTCCCATCTTTTTCACTTTATAAATCCATGGTAACAATAATTTAGCAATTAAACTTTCATTTAAACGCTATGTTCTAGTGATTTATGAAACTCTCGAATAGAGATGCCAAACATACGCTTGGAGGTAGCCGCACAGTGAGAAGGGCTGTCAAATCCAGCCTCCATACTGGCCATTGTAATGCTACTACCTTTCTTAATATAGTCAAATGTCTTCTCTAGCTTTAATAGTGCAATATAGCTATGTAAGCTCATACCCGTCTCTTCCTTGAATAAGTGGCTTAGGCGGCACTTTGACAAACAGGCTTCCTGACTTAACTCCTTAAAAATATCATTTCCAATGGAAGGGGCCTCCTTTAAATACTCTATGGCCTTCTCAACCCTTAAATCATAACCTGTAGCCTCCTTCGCTGTTAGGTGACATAACTTTACGATCTCCAGATCTAGCCTTTTAGGAAGCTCTTTCCATCTTTCATATACCTGCCTTATTTCATCCACCTGTGTCTCCGATATTATGGTATATGGCTGTTCCTTTAGATACTCTTTTTTAAAGGACTGTCCAAGTCTGCTGACATTGGAGAAAAGGAGCACAAGTGTGCCTTCCTTTGGCATACTGCCCGTATGTCTGATATTAGATCCAATACAGATCCCCTGGCAGATTACCTTCTCGTCCTCAACAATCCATTCCATACTGCCTCCTAATGATACAATCATATGGGTTGCCAGATGCTTATGAATGTCCGGTGTCTTGTAATCTGTCATAAGCATAATATGGTCCCCTGCATAAAATACTTTAGACATCTTTCCCTCCTACTACTTTTCTACCTTTAACTTAGCACTGTTACAAAAAATCAATCATTTACTGTAAAACTATTACTGATCGATATCAGGAATTATTTCTACGTAAATCTGGTCGAAATCTTTCTTTAGCAGATTGCGGATATCATCACGTATCCTATGTAATTCACTTAGCTTTATCTTATCATCTTCACTGGAAATATATAATTCCACCCAAGTCTTTCTTCCGGTCTGTATTACATCTAAAAATGTAAGTTCATAAGAATAGCTAATCAGTCGCTGTTCTGAAATCATACGTATTTCATCCATGATTTCTTTCTTTGGTGCAAATAGTACCAGCTCCTTTAGGCTTATCCCAATCATCTTAATAGGCTCCACAATCAAAAACAAGGACATTACAATGGCAACTACGGGATCAATATAAGGAGCTATAAAAGAAAGAGAGGTCTTTTGAAGTCCAATCTGTGCAAAGAATGCAAGAGCTACACCGATGCTGCTGATTACATCCAGCTTCCATACATATAGCTCTGCCCGGACTGTATCGGACTCATACTTCTTACTGTAATAGGATAAAAGCAGATACATTACAAGGCATCCTGCAAAGACGCAAAATTCAAATACTGCGATTGCTCCTGCATCCAGTTCATATCCTCCCTGTATGATGCTTTCCACATTTTCAATCACAAGCTGAAACGTAATAATTAATAGTATGCTATATTTGATGACTAAGAATAGTGACTCCACTTGGGAAAATCCATATGGACGACGCTCGGTGACCGGTTTATACAGCAATGGCACAAGTAATAGAAATGGGCCAATCATAATCAGATCTGTAATATCAAACACAAAATCCATTAATATGGAATGGGAATTGGTGAGATACGCCATTAGTCCTTCTACCAGCATAAATACAACGCTACCGATAAAAGAAAGTTTCATAATATGTTCTTCCGTATGTATCTTATTGTTATCAGACATTTTCTAAATTTAATTTCCTCCTATATATTTTTCTTCTACCATCATACATAACTTTTAAAAGAATGGCAAACTTTTACATTTCTTAACTTGTCGTACCTATAAACACGTAAAGGGATGGCTTATCCGCATAAGCCATCCCTTCTATCTATTTTTTAGGAGAGTTAAAAATATATATCACATGAAATTATCTTCGTTACTATTATTAGGGTTATATCTTATTTATTAACGATAAATTTCGCTGCTTCTTCACCAGAAATTCTACCGAAGATTACAGCCGCACTGTATGCTTGGCTAGTTGCAGTAACTTCGCCGGCTGCATATAAGCCTTCCACTACTTGGCCGTCGTTATTCATAACTTGAGCTTTTTCGTTTGCTACAACACCACCTCTAGTCATGTGAATTGCAGATTCTACTTGCACACCGTAGAATGGACCGTCTACGTTAAATGCTTCTGTAGTCATTTCTTCAACGAATTCATCTTTGATTTCGCCATTTACTGCTTTGTTGTAGTTTTCAACTGTTGTTTTTAAGTTAGCTGCATCGATACCTAATTTATCTGCTAATTCTTCTAAAGAATCTGCTTTTGTATGGTATCCTAACTTGTTGTGTTTTTGTAAACGGTAAGTCTTATCGTATAATTTTTGATCATAGATATAGTAGATTTTACCGTCTGTCTGACTTTGAATTGCAGAAGCTAATTCCATTTCACGTTTGGACTCGTCGATGAAACGGTTACCTTCTTTATTAACGAATAAATAGCCTGCGCCACCACCAGTTAAGTCTCTTCTTAAAGAGTTGATAATAGGGAAGATACGAGTAACGTCCATTTTATCAAGCGCAATGTTGTTTGCTTCAAATACTGGAATGAAATCACCTGTTGTACCCATTTGGTTGGATGTTGCAAGTGTTTCTGTACCTGGTGCATATTTTGCTAATAATTCTTTATTGCTACAGAAACCACCAGTTGCAACGATTACAGCATCTGCTTTGATGTCATAGTAATCGTTTTTATTCTTAACTTTTACACCAATAGCTTTGCCATCTTCCATGATTAAGTCAAGACCTTCAGTACCTGTACGCACTTCAATACCAAGTTCTTTTACTTTCTTTTCCATGTTCTCTTGGATTTGTTCACCTGCGTAACGATCCCATTCAGACATGTGGTTACGAAGATCAAAGTTATAGTTTAACTCTGTACCCATATCACGAAGCCATTTGTCTGCTGTTGCAGCACCTTCTGCTTGTGCCTGGATACGAGCATCTGTATCCCATACTTTCTTTTCTTCTTTTAGATATTTAACGAATGCTTCCACAGAGTCTTCAACACCATTTGCTTTTTGAGCTTCTGTGTTAATTATATCAACGAAATCCAAATCGAATTTACCGTTACCACTTAAGATATCAAGTTTTTCAATTACAATAACGTCTTTTGCACCATTTTCTTTCGCTTCAATTGCTGCAGATAAACCTGCTGGGCCGCCACCCACAACTACGATCTGTGTATTAACTGCTTCCAAATCTCTTCTTTCAGTTTCAGGACCTTTTGTCGCAAAAGTAATTGTTTCTACTTCTTGTCCTTGTTGTTTTAAAACGTCTGCTACTGCAGATTTTACACCAAATGATGAGAAGGTTGCCCCTGATACACTATCTACGATTGGACTTTGTGCTTCAATGATTCTTTCTTTGATTACTGGGAAAGCACGTTCAATTACTACATTTGTTTCATTCTGTGAAACTAATTCTAAATCAGTAATTTTACCGTCTTTTGTTGTTACTTTAACTTTCAATTCTCCGCCATAACCACTTCCTGTTCCTTCTAACACAGAACTATCTTTGCTTACGCCGGAATTGTTTTTGTCAGCAGTATCTGTACTTTGATTAGAGCATCCAACCATGAATGCAGATGTTGCCATTGCAAGAGCAAAAATCTTTTTTTTCATACGTTACCTCGTCCCCGTTCTTTCATCATGTCCGTTATTTTTTTAACGTTCTGACAAGGAATACAGTAGCACATAGTTAAATAATAGTCAATTATATTACCTTTTTTACCTTTACTTTCCACCAAATTACAGAATTGTATATACATTTCTTCTTATTATAATGTGTTTTTTGAGTAATTAAGTTTTCTTTCTATGTTTTTACCAACTATTACTTGTTTTGTTTTTAACACTTTATAAATACAAATTAGTATGAGTATGA
Organism: bacterium; assembly: GCA_030535455.1. GTDB lineage: Bacteria > Bacillota > Clostridia > Lachnospirales > Lachnospiraceae > KM106-2. Next base: position 38,919 of record JAUNJY010000010.1, on the reverse strand, counting down.
GTTTGTGGTTTCTAAGCTCATTACATAATCCTGAAATACCTTTGAGTATTTTGTCAGCTCAACCTCCTTATTCCATGCCATGTAAATACTCTTATATCCAATATCATCTTTAATTTTTATAATGGATATTTTATTTGTATTGATCAAAGGGGTATTGAGTACAATGGCAATTCCTGCACCTGCTGCAACCAAGCCTGCTAACATTGTAATTTCACTTGGCTGTACGGATACTTTTGGAGTATATCCAAACAACTCCTGATATGATATTTTTTCCTGATGGTTCTTATGATCATAAGCAATAAAGTATTCTTCCTTTAATTCGCTTAATTCCACCTCTTCTCGATTTGCTAAAGAATGATTTTTTGAGACAATCAGTACATACTCCTCTTTCTTTACCAGCACAGTCTGAAGTTCCGGGTACTTTGCTGCTTCCTCCTGTTGATCTAGAAATGCCACTTGTATACTCTTATTCTTTAATTCCAGACATAATTCTTCTGGGCTTGCTGTCTTAAAATTAAATTTTGCATAGCCATGCTTGGTTAGAAATTCACTAATAAGAAATGGTATATAGGTCACCCCAATACAGTTGGTTGCCGCAATGCAGATATCTAAATTCTTCTGTTGTTTCATTTCCTCAATCTTTTCAATTCCTCGAGCAATATCATCCAGCGCTGTCTCCGCATATTTTAAAAATACCTCTCCGTAATTTGTGATTTTTATAGTCCTTCCATCTCTCTCAAATAAAGCTACCCCTAGTTCTTCTTCCAATTTGGAAATAGCCTTGCTAAGGGCCGGCTGACTTATTGATAATTTATTAGATGCTGCCGTGATTGTCTTTGTCCCTGCAATCACTTTAAAATACTCTAGCTGTTGTAAATTCATGTTATCTCCTCTACAGATGAAACAGTGTATCATACTTAACTTTTAGTTATACATTTATAATTATATACCAATAGACTCTTTTTACTATTTAGTGGTATAATCAATACACTCTTTTATATTGTTAATTTTCTACAATATTATAAATTATAATTTTTATGTATACAACACTTAAACAAATTTAAGGAGGACTTACTATGGATACAACCGTTAACCACTCCATACGCGAAACAATACAGGCCCGTCATTCTGTGCGAAACTATCATGACACTCCATTGTCAGATGAATTGATCAAAAAAATCAATGACTATATTGAAACTACTGAAAATCCTTTTCATAAAAAAGTTACAATCAAACTTGTTGGAACTTCAAAAGAAGGGGAATCTGTCAAACTTGGTACTTATGGTGTAATTAAAGGAGCAAGCCAATTCCTTGTAGCTTCTTGTGATAAAGGAGAAAATGCTCTTATGGCATTAGGATATAGCCTAGAAAAAGTAATTCTTTATTGTACTTCTCTTGGATTAGGCACTGTATGGCTTGGTGGCACATTCCAAAAATCCAACTTTTCAAAAGCTGTAAACCTTACTAAGGACCAGGTATTACCCGTAGTATCACCAGTTGGATATGAAAGTAGCAAGAAGACTTTGATTAGCTCTGTATTCTCAAAGAGCAGCAATGTTAGAAAAGACTTCTCAGAAATATTTTTTGAAAATACGTTTGCCACTCCTCTTACACTGGAACGCTCCGGTGAGTTTTCACAACCACTTGAAATGGTCAGACTGGCACCTTCGGCAATTAATAAGCAGCCTTGGAGAGCCTTACGCATCGGTGATACGGTTCATTTTTATCTTGCCAGTACAAAGAATCTTTCACGAATTGATTTAGGAATTGCACTCTGCCACTTTGATCTGACTGCAAAAGAACTAGGATTGGATGGTGTATTTACAGAGGAAGAACCTTTCGATGTGCAAAACAATTCCAATTACACTTATATCGTATCTTGGAGAAAGAAAAACAACTAACATTCACTAAGGAGGGAACTCCACTTGTTTCCTGCGTTGTAGTTGGCTATCCTGACGTGACTTACAAAAGAACGACTCCACGAAAAGAAGCTACAGTAAGCTGGTTATAAATAAAAAACCGGAGCCATCCACAGCTCCGGTTTTTTTATTTATATAAGATTGCTCTCTTTATATCTTTTTCCATGTCCATTGGTTCTACAAAAGACTCATAACGCTTGATTACATTTCCTGAACCATCTACTAAAAATTTTGTAAAGTTCCACTTTACAGTATCTCCAAGAATATTTTCAGGCATTTCATTTTCAATGATAGAACGTAATAATCTTTCATTACTGTTTTCAGCATCAAACCCTTCAAATCCACATTCTTTAGTCAAATAAGCATAGAGTGGATGCTGGCTTTCTCCAAGTACGTCCACTTTTTGTGAAAGTGAGAATGTTACCCCGTAATTTCTCTTACAGAATTCATGCATCTCCTGATTCGTTCCTGGTGACTGTAACGCAAACTGGTTACAAGGAAATCCTATAATTTCAAGTCCATCTTGACTATATTTCTTATAAAGTTCTTCTAAATCATCAAGCTGAGGTGTAAATCCACACTTACTGGCAATATTCACAATCAGCATGACCTTCCCTTTGTATTCCTCTAACTTTTTCTCTTCCCCTGCAATCCCTACATAGCTGTAATCATAAATACTCATCCTTTGTTTCTCCCTATCTTTTGTTTCCCTAATTTATTTATTCTTCGTAAATTAAATTGTATACAATTAAATTTTACTTAATTATATATAAATCCATCCTCCTTGTCAAGCTTGCTTTTTGTAAAAAAGTATCAAAAAAAGCAAGGAGCATAAATGCTCTCTTGCTCTCTTGCTTTTTTGTATTATTTATTTGCTTTTTTTCCAAGTACATGGTGAGAATAAAATTACCATTGGAATTAACTCTAATCGCCCTGCCAGCATGTCAAACATAAATACCACTTTGGAGAATGGGTTAAACTTCCCGAAGTTCTCCATTGGTCCAACTCCGTCAAGACCTGGTCCAATATTATTTAACGTAGCCGCAACTGACGTAAAGCTTGTCTCAAAGCTGTAATTCTCTAAGGAGATACAAAGTACGGAAACTACAAATAGAACTGCGTATAACACAAGATACGTATTCACTGAGCGTACTACGTCATTTCCTACCTTCTTGCCTTCTAGACGAATGATCTGCACGCTCTTTGGATGAATAAAGGATGCAATCTCATTTTTAACATTCTTGAATGCAATTACAATTCTCGATACTTTAATACCACCACCTGTACTTCCTGCACAAGCGCCAATGAACATAAGCAATACAATAATAGATTTAGACAATGTCGGCCATAAGTTAAAGTCCGTTGTAGCAAATCCTGTGGTTGTTATGATCGTTCCAACTTGGAAGAATGCCTGCTGAAGGGCAACCCAGATGGATGAGAAGGAATCTCTGATATTAAATCCGATAACTAAAGTGGCAACCAGTATGATCCCAAAGTATGCTTTAAGCTCTTCACTCTTAAATACTTGCTTTGGCTTACGAACTAAGATTAAGAAGTAGATCGTAAAGTTTACACCGAACAGTACCATAAATACAGCTACTACATTTTGAATAAACATATTGTATTCAGCCATACTGGAATTACGGATACCAAAACCACCAGTACCAGCAGTTGCAAAGGATGTAGTGATTGCATCAAATGCGCCCATTCCGCCAATTAATAATAAAATGCACTCCAATACAGTTAAAAATGTATAAATACCATATAGGATCATTGCCGTTGATTTTACACGAGGTACCAGCTTCCCTACGCTAGGCCCCGGACTTTCTGCACGCATCAAATGCATATTGTTACCGCCTGCAAGAGGAAGGATACAAAGTACAAATACTAAGATACCCATACCACCAATCCAGTGAGTAAAGCTGCGCCAGAACAAGACTGTCTTTGACATAGCCTCTACATCAGAAAGGATGGTTGCCCCTGTTGTGGTATAACCGGAAATCGTTTCAAACAATGCATCAAATACATTAGGAATCTCGCCACTTATTAAAAATGGCAATGCTCCTGAAATACTAAGTACAATCCATCCAAGTGCAACGCTTACAAATCCTTCTTTCGCATAAAACGACTTATTCTTCGGCTTCTTCCATGTGCATAATGCCCCAGCTGTAAAACTGATTAAAGAAGCGATGATAAAGGCATATCCGCTCTTCTCTTTATAGATTATGGATACGATGCAAGGTGCTAATAGAAATGCTCCCTGAAAGTTAAGTATCCATCCTAAAATATATCTTATAAATCCAAAATTCATTTTTCTTTAGCTCCTTAGTATATCACTTAAGTCGTGTAATCTCATATTGGTAGTTACTACAACAACGTGATCACCCTTTTGAATACAGTCTTGTCCCTTTGGAGTAATAATCTCACCATTTCTGTAAATTGAACAGATGATTAAGTTTGGTTTTAAATCTAATTTTTCTAAAGAAACACCTATTAATTTAGACCCTTCATTTACACAGAATTCCAATGCTTCCGCTTTATCCTTCTTGATCTTATATAGTGTCTCTACATTACTTCCAATGGAATTATTCATTGCTCGTACATACTGAAGAATGTATTGAGATGTAATGTATTTTGGATAAACAATACTGCCTAAGTTTAAGCTGTCGATTACCTCGTCAAATTTAATTCGATTCACTTTTGTAATGATTTTTCCACGTGTCTTGCTTCGTGCATATAAGGATAATAAAACATTTTCCTCATCAATTCCTGTTAAAGAGGCAAAGGATTCTGTTTCGGTAATTCCTTCTTCCATTAACAGTTCCTTATCTGTTCCATCACCATGGATGATCATTGCCTTAGGAAGGAGCTCTGTCAATTCCTCGCAGCGTTTTCTATTTTCTTCAACGATTTTAACGTTAATTCCATTCTTAAGAAGCTGTTGTGATAAGTAGTAAGAAATATCTCCACCACCGATTAGCATGGTATCCTTAACTGGATTATTTACCACTCCGATTTTCACAAAGAACTCTGTTGCTTTTTTATGAGAAGCAATTACAGACACAATGTCATGTTCCTTAATAATAAATTCTCCGTTTGGAATAATTACTTCTTCTCCACGTTCAATGACGCAGACTAGGATATCACATTTTAACTTGCTATGAATTTCTTTGATTTTCATGTCGTGAAGCACAGATGATTCTTCAACTTTAAAGTTAAGTAATTCTACTCGACCTTTATTAAATAAATTGATATCGATTGCAGATGGGAAACGAAGCAGACGTGAAATCTCACATGCTGTTTCATATTCTGGATTTATAATCATGGATAAACCAAGCTCTCCCTTAATAAATCCTACTTCTTCGTTGTAAATTGGATTACGTACTCTGGCGATTGTCTTACAGTTACCAGCCTTACGGGCAATTAAACAGCAAAGTAAGTTAAGTTCATCAGAACCTGTCACTGCAATTAGCAAATGTGCCTTCTCTATTCCCGCTTCCATTTGCGTACTATAGCTTGCACCATTTCCAGCTACCCCCATAGCATCAAAACTACAAGAAATGTCTTCTACTAATTGCTCATTAATGTCAATTACCGAAATATCATGGCCTTCCTGACTAAGTTGTTCTGCTAATGTGCATCCCACTTTACCACAGCCAACAATAATTATATTCATAAAATCCTCCGATAAACTTTTTTGTTTACAAATTATCATACATTTCGATATTATATAACATTTCTGAGTAACTGACTATGGTGATTTATTCAATTTTTTAATTTTACATACAAATTTAATAAAAAAAAGTATAATTTCTGCTAATTTAGATTGTGCTATTGTCCTATAACTGCAGAAACTGCTCTTGTAACAACTCAGCAAATTGACCAATATGAATCCCGTCCACAAAGGAATGGTGTACCTCCATAGAAAACGGCAACATCACCCGCTCACCCAACTTGTAGTACTTTCCCCAGTCAAACATAGGAACTGCAAAATCCTTCTTTCCTGAAACTGTATGCGAAATATGGGTAAATGAGATCCAAGGAATCGATGAGAACTGATAACAGTCATTTCCCACTGGCCCTGTAAAATACGCCTTCTGTCTAGCAATGGCTTCTAATCCGTATTGATTGAATTCTTCCATATCGTCCTTCATGTCTATCACGATATTCTTTAAAAGCCTTGTCTCTTGATTAAGATATGTAAAAGATAGTTTTAATATATCATATACCACTGGTTGCCCTTCTTCAAAGCGGTATCGAAATTCCTCGATCTGATTTGCACATACTGCTATGGAATGTATCATTGCCAATGTAAACGACCAGCCATTGTCTCTTACTTTCTTTAAGAATGTTGTAATATCTAGTTCAAAGCTAATATCATATCGTGGATTAACATAGTCTTTAAAAATCCAGTAGTGTTGCTTTCTTTCCCAGTGTTCCAAATCTATAATACGATATCTTTCCATCCTATTCCCCCCTTAGTAACTATATTTACACTCTTCCTATTAGTAATATGATATATTTCTATTAGTAATATGATATATTTCTAGCCCTTTCAGACTGTAGACAAGCGAAAGAGCTAGATATATTGAATATATCTAGCTCTTTCTTATAAGGGGATTTCCCCGCTATTCTATTTTACTACAAAATCACAATAGCTCTTTACTTCTACTACTTCATGCTGACTAAAGTAGGAAAGAATCATTTCTACTGTCTCTGTATTAATTTCACGTATCACCTTACAGTCCTTATATACATCGTAACCACCGGCGCCGCTTGCACGATAATTATTTACACATACCGTAAATAGATCATCCTGTTCAACCGATTTTCCTTTATAGGAAAGCTCAGTCACACGGTCTCCTACTGGTCTAGTCACATCAATTACATAATGTACACCTGCATAGAAGTCATAGTTGTAATGTTCTACTTTTGGCATTAGGAATGTTTCAGAAATTACAGTCTGGCCTTGTTCGTCCTTTGTAAAATACTCTGCACTTCGTTCCATTGCCTTCTTTAAGCTTGCTCCTGTCATCTCAAATACGACTAAGGTATTTGGATATGGATACGTTGCAATAATATCACGGACAGTCACTTCTTTTGTAAAGCCGTTAATGTCATTTGCAAGGCTGGTTACGGAGATCTGAGCATCTGAGCAGGCAAATTGGATCTGGTTTACAAAATCTACAATTGGCGTACCGTTTACTGCCATATCAATCTTGCTCTTAGGAAGAAGAGGCTGGTCTAAGACACCTGCTGTCTGATCTAGCCATACTTGTACCTTTGATTCTAATACCATTAGTTCAATCCATGCTAAAGAGGTGATTTCTCCTTGTGCATCACAAAGTCTTGATGTCACAGCCACTTCCTCATTTGTACGCTCTACATTAAGTTCTACAAACTGAGCTGCCTTCTCTGGTGTCTGAACGATATACGTGTCATTTACCCATTGACCAGCCATTGGAATGTGCTGATGTCCTGTAAGAAGAAGATCAAAGTCTAATTCCTCACAGATTTTATAAGCCACATTTTCAGTGGAGTCTGTTAAGACTCTTCCATCATTAAGGTCACGTTCAAATCCGCCATGATATACACCAATCGTAAGGTCCACCTGTCCCTTTAACTCTTTAAGTGCCTGTCTTGCCGCTGTAAATGGATCTGAAATAGTTACCTCTTGGATATTTTCTTTCTTCTCCCATACATTGACGTAATCCGTAACGATGCCGACAACGCCGACTTTCAGTCCATTTTCCATTTCCTTGATCACATAAGGATATAATGGTTCTTTCGTCTCTTTATCAAGCAGATTTTCACAAATACAGGTTGCATCTAATGCACTTAAATACTTTTCTTGATATTCCATTCCATAATTAAAATCATGGTTTCCAAGAGTTACAAAATCGTATCCAGCATCATTCATTGCCTTTGCAATTGGCTCCGGAGACTTTACGCTGTCTTTACAATAACTTGCAAAGGCAGACCCCTGGAGCATATCTCCGCCATCAATAATTAACGTATTGCCGTCTTTTTTAAACTGATTGGAACATTTGAATAGTCCCATGTTCTTTTCTTCATGGTCTCCATATGTTGTCGGATAAAGGTATCCATGGACGTCAGAAGTAAAATATATTTTAAGATTTTTCATTGCCATTAACCTCTAGCAAGCTTTACACGAATTTTCGTAGAAATAAATTCGATTACGAAAATTAAGAGTAATAAGCCTAATAAGATGGAACCAACTTCATTCCATTTGTAAGCATTCATGGCGAAGATTAATGGAGCACCGATACCACCTGCACCAACTAATCCTAATACTGCCGCATCACGAAGGTTCATATCAAAACGATAGATCAAAGTGGAAACGAAGTCTGGGAATAACTGAGGTAAGATACCATAACGGATCTTTTGGAACATTGTACATCCTGCTGCATCTAAAGACTCTAAGATCTTAGTATCTAAGTCTTCAATATACTCGATAAACATCTTCGATACCATACCGATGGAGCATACTGACATAGTTAAAAGACCTGCAAATGCACCTGGTCCTGTAACACGGATAAACATTAAACCATAGATAAATGCTGGAATTGTACGAACTGCCATAATGAATAAACGGCCTACCCATGCCACTGGTTTCGGCACAAGGTTAGATGCTGAAATAAAGGATAGTGGAATTGCAAGAATTGCACCCACGATTGTTCCTAAAAATGCGATACATACCGTTTCTAATAACAAGTAAGCAACGCCTGATGATGTAAAGTTAAATAACAGTTTTGTATCTGGATGAAGAATACCCGCAATGATGTTCTTCGTAACAGTAAGCCCACCCTTTTCAATTGTATTTAACTGAACAGTTGAAGAGGACCATAACATAAGTAATACAACAACTACTGCAACTGCAAGGTTGTATCCCCATCGTTTTGGTTCTTTATTATATTTTTCTAAAATAGTTTCTTTCACTTTTGGGGCCTCCTATACTAGTCTCTTACGGATTGCATTACTGATTGCTTCGATTACGAAAACAGAAAGGAATAACGTAACAAGGATCATACCTACGCTGCTATATTCTCTCCAGCCGATTTTTTCCTGCATGATCAGACCAAGACCACCTGCACCAACATATCCAAGAATGGATGCATATCTAACGTTACCTTCTAAACAGAATAAGCATGTTGAGATATAAGATGGCATTACTTGTGGAGCGATTGCAACAACAAAGGATGATAATTTTTTAGTACCCATGGATTCCATTGCTTCATATGCACCCATGTTTGCTGTCTCGATTAATTCATACAGCTGTTTTCCTACATAAGCAAAGGTAAATACAGCAATTGCAAAAGTACCAGCCATAGTACCTAAGCCAAAAATATATGTTGCGATTAATGCATATACTAATGTTGGCAATGTACGTACAATACTAAGGAAAATACGCGTAATGCTTAAAACAACTCTGTTTTTCACAATATTGCTTGATGCAAGGATTGCAAATGGAATTGCTACTACGGATCCGACAAAAGAACCTAAAAGTGACATTTTGATTGTATCAAATAAAGGTCCCCAGATTTTAGGCATATAGCTTGTATCTGGTGGGAACATTTTTTTCAGAATAATGAAGAACTCATTACCACGTTCTACAATTACGGATAAATTAAATCCAGTAATCTGAACAGAAATATAGAAACCAATAACAAGTAATAAGAGGATTAATGGCACTCTTGTGAATTTTTCCTCTACCACTTTCCCATTGGAGAGCGTCATCTTCTTTGGTTTAAAAATCTTATCATACAACTGCATTATAAGCCCTCCACACCATCAGGAACATTTCCGCCATAAATTGCATCTAATACTTCTTGTGTCACATCTTCGGACTTTCCATCATATACGATTTGACCCTTGCGGATACCAACGATACGGTCTGCATATTCAAGCGCTAAATCTACATGGTGAATGTTGATGATGATAGTAATATTCATCTCTTTGTTAATCTTTTTAAAATCATCCATTACTTGTTTTGCAGTGATTGGATCAAGAGCTGCTACTGGTTCATCTGCAAGTAAGATTTGTGGATTTTGAGCAAGCGTACGTGCAAGCGCAACACGTTGCTGCTGACCGCCTGAAAGCTGATCTGCACGGATATAGGCTTTATCTAAGATACCTACTTTATCTAATGCTTCTAATGCTTCAATCTTATCCGCTTTTTTAAATATTCCTAGTAACACTCTCCAAAATGGCATCTCAGGAACTTTAGCTGTCAAAACATTGCGAACTACTGTCGTTCTGCTTACTAGGTTGAATGATTGGAAAATCATACCTACGTTTCTTCTGAACTGACGTAATTGCTTTCCTTTTAATTTGTTTACTTCCTGTCCATTTACAACAAGGCTTCCTTCCGTAATATCATGCATACGGTTGATAGAACGTAAAAGTGTAGATTTACCAGCACCTGATAAACCGATGATTGCTACGAACTCCCCTTGTTCAATTGTTAAAGATACGTTGTCTAGACCTTTTGTTCCATTGGAATAAGTCTTAGATGCCTGTTTAAATTCGATCATAAAATCCTCCGTCTAATCGCTTGAAAAATGCATAGAGAACCTTAGGTCCCTATGCACGAAGAGGGCAAATCATAATGACTTCCCTCTTGAAATTACTTATTTATTTCGCATTTAATTCTTGAATTAATTTTTGTGCGTCTCTTTCAGCATCATAATCTGCAGAAGTCGCAACTTTATATCCTTCATGTGTATAAATTCCGATTACTTCTTTGCCTTCTTCTGTTTGTGCAATATTCATAAATGCATCTTGAAGAGCTTTGATTAAATCTTCATCCATAGCTTTAGAAGTCTTACTTACAGAAATTGTATCATTGTAAATTGGTGCTGTAACACCGATTACATTAGTTTCTTCCCAGATTGAAGCTGTACGGCCGTATTCACTAGTCCATTTATCAGCGAAATCTGTTCTTGCATCAGCGTAAGTAAGCATTACATCAATTTGTCCGGATGCAAGACGAGCCATTGCACTACCGTAAGAATCTGATTGTACTACGCTTGCTAAATCTGTAATTCCTTTTTGGTATTTGTCTTGTAACCAAAGAGAAGGGTAAATATAACCTGCTGGTGAAGAGGATGACATAACACTCCAGTTAACACCATTTAAATCGTCCCAAGTTAATTCTTCGCCAGAATTTACTTTTGCTGCTAATGCTTGACCTTTTTCAGTTGGTCCAGCAATAATTAAAGAACGATAAGAAGCTGCTTGTGTATCTGCTTTTTCTGTTGCTTTTCCGTCATTCCAGTCTTTTGCATTGTCAGAATCTTTGCTAAGACCAGCTCTCGTTGCAGTTAAGATAACATCTGCACCGTCATCATATAAAACATAAGTTCCACCTGGAATTAAACCGATATCAGCAGTTCCTGAAGAAAGTGCTTCCCCTACTGCTTCATAGCTTGTACCAACTGAAATATCAATTGCTCCAACATTATAACCTTCGTTTAAAAGTTCATCTTTTAATAATGTCTTTAAAGGTTCTGTTGCTGTTACGATTTCATCTGGATCCTTAGAAGGTACGAAGTATACTGATAATTTGTCAATTACTTTGTTTCCATTTTCATCAACTGTCTCTGTACTTTTCTTTCCACACCCAACAAATGTTGCTGCACATAGTGCAACTGTTAAAGATAACGCGATAAATCTCTTCATCATATTTAATTCTCTCCTTCGATACTCTCAAAATAATGTGTTACCCAATGATACGAGTTCTTTTTTTGTAATTGTCGTTTTAAGTAACATAGTATCACATTTTGTTTGTTCAATTTGATAATATCAAACTTATTCATTCATTTCTATCTTTTTTTTTCGATTTGTATAAATTGTTAATATTTTTTGTAATATTTGCAACATTGTTAATTTTATAGCATAATTATCCACATAATTTCCATTATTTTTGTTCGTTTTGCTATTACTTTTATAGTTGTCTATGTAAAATGGAACAAAAATAATAGGAAGCAGCTTTTTCGAGTTTCCCCTCTACTTAAGATACTTCCTATCATTTTTACAGAAAACGATTTTTATTGCTTAAAAATTAAAAAATAGTATGCCTTCTAGCACAATCACAATCATACCGGCATATCCCACATAATTGTTAATGGGTCCTTTTGCATGACATACGTTAAAGCTAACTCCAGTTTTTAGTGGGTAGAGTAACTTTACATTTTTATAGTTCAACGTATCAATGATCATATGAGATGCCATTGCAATGCCAAAGTATTCTGCCACTGCGGGAAACATAACATATACAGCTCCAGTCAGCAAAAGACATGCCAAAATGGAATGCATAAAAGAACGATGTGGCTGCTCTTTTCCGAACCAGCAGATTACTAAAAATGCTGCAAATCCCAACATCAGACGAGCAATATTGCTGTCTCTTTTAAAACTGTCAAAAATCCCAAGGGAATAACGATACTCCATATACCAGCAAAGTACTGCAGCAATTATGGATAATGGAATGATCCGATCTGCTGTCTTATGTGACTTGGTTGTCTTCACATCAATATCGCAGATTAAGGAGCCTATTGCTGCAACACCAATGCATAAAGTAAGTTCCTTAAGCGTTTGTGGTTTAGTAAAAACTAATGCCGATGCTGTTCCTACTGTTAAATGTGTCTTACCTGTCATCAGTCTTTCCTTTTCTATTGTATTCAGAATGTATGTTCTGTTTTTGTATCGTATCATAGATAAAAAGAGAATGCAAAGAAGACATACGATTTTTGCATTTTAAATCCGTATGTCCTCTTTTTTATATCTATTTATTTTTCTTAATTATTGAGTAAACTGGAAGACCAATTAGAGTAATGATAATACCCCCAATGGAAATCAGCGGTGATGTGATGATCTGATTGACTACTACGAACAATCCTCCTAAAATCGCCAAAATTGGTATTACCGGATATAATGGCACCTTGTATGGCCTAGGAAGATCCGGCTTTTGTTTTCTAAGAAGCATGACCCCAATAAAAGTCAATACATAAAATACCCATACCACAAAAATTGTTAAGTCTGTCAATAAGTTAAACTGTCCTGTCAATGCATAGAGACATGCAAGAATCGCAACTAGCCAAATGGTATTATAAGGAGCACTTCCCTTATTTACTTTTGCAAATACCTTGCTGGCAGGCATAAGGCCTTCCTTTGCCAATGCATAAGGTACTCTTGAGCCGGTCAGTACATATCCGTTTGCAGTACCAAATACAGAAATCAAGATACCAACGGAAATAATCTTACCGCCAATATTACCAAATAGCTTTGTGGCTACCAAGGAGGCAGGTGAAGTGACTGTTGCCAGTTCGCTTGCTGGAACTACCCATAAATAAGCAACATTGATCGCCAGGTAGACCGCCATTACCAATGCAAGTCCTCCTACGATTGCCTTTGGCAGATCCTTTCCAGGATTTTTCATTTCTCCTGCAATGGCACCAACATTGATCCATCCATCATATGCAAATAAAGTTGCAATCAAGACTTGGCCCAATGTAGTTGTAAGTGTTACCCCAGGTCCAGTCATTGGACGAAAGATTGATGTGCTGTTACCTTTTAAAAATCCAAAAATAATGATTAGTGCCAGCGGAACAAGCTTACCAATGGTAGCAATTGTCTGAATATAGCCACCAAAAGAGGAGCCAATCACATTAAATACTGCAATAATCAATATGAGGCCAACTGCAATTAATAATACTGATACTCTTACATTTGTCGTAATTCCCAGAAGCTCTACAGCCTGCTGTGCAAAAATAACCGCACATGCTGCAAGAGTACCAGGGAAGAATAACACCGTCTGCATCCATCCTGTTAAGAAACCATAGCGTTTGCCATAGATTTCTTCAATATAGATCATCATACCTCCGGTCTTAGGAATGGCTGCAGATACTTCAGTTGCAGTAAGTCCGCCGGCTATGGTGATCAGGCCACCGATGATCCATGCCAATATTCCCAATCCAGGAGCTCCATTGGTCGCAGAATAAATTGCCTGTGGCTTAAAAAAAACACCTGATCCAATTACAAGTCCTACAACTGTGGAAAATGCCGCTAAGAACCCTAAGTTTTTTTCTAATCCTTTACTCATAATTACCTCCAAGGAACTTTAAAACATAGGGTTAGTATTTCCTGCTTTTCATCTATTTATTATCTTGTACGACAAAATCTTCCTCAATCCAATAACATGATCCATCTCGTAATCTTCCCAAAATCTTATATTGAAACATTTCTCGACGAATTAATTCTACATCACTAAATGCAATATGTTCCCTGATTACTGCATTCACTTCTTTTTCCGTATACTTCTTTCCTGCTATAAAACTTTTTGCAATTTTAGTCAGTGCCAAAAGTCTGACTGGTCTCTTTGATGGATATTGTTTTAGCTTTCCTTCTGCATCATAAAAGTTCTCTAAACTCATTTTTCCATTCACTCCTTCACCTGATAAACCATGCAATCCACTGATCGGTCCATAAAGCCATATTCGATCAGTGCCCGTCGTATGGTTGGATAATCTTCTTCGAAAATTCGTTTTAATACCTTGTCAACCTCTGCCTCTGAATACTTAGTATTTGGTTTAAAATTCTTTACAATCTCGCCTAATAAGATAATCTTCTTTTTTTCTTTTGCAGGAAATTGTTTTAACGCACCGTTTTCATTCATATATGTAGCAATGGTCTTTGCACGTTCTTGGTCGGTTATTGTATATCGGTCATCCACCATTGTCGCAAAGTTATGTACTTCCTCAAGAGTTCCTGTATCACTTTTGACGATGGATTTCTTTGTTTCCTCTTCTAAAGATGCCATCAATGCCAAAAATAATTTTGCCTGCTTTTCTTTTTCACGTAACTTAAATCTATGGTTTCGCACCGTGGACTGGGCAATACCAAGCTCTTTGCCGACTTCCTTATCTGACTTTCCCTCTAATAATAGCTCTAAGAGTCTTCGTTGTATTTCCGTCAGACCTGTAACGCTTAATTCCTGGCTTAATAAATATGATGCAATTGTGCCATGTACAGACTTTCCATGCTGTTTTACTGCTCCCACGGCATCATATAACACCTCGTCATGCTTATAAATTCGTCCCTTTTCAAATGTTTTCTGACATATCACGCAACGGTAAGCATCCTTTTCCTCATGAAAGCCTTTTGTAATTTCATCTAGCTCATAATTCCAAATCATCTCGTTATATCCTTTCCATTATTTTCTATTATTGTAGCTCTGTTTTTTCATTTTGTCTACTGTATAGCAAACACTTTTTAATTTTGTTTATTGCAAGTAAATCTTAGTCCGGATTAAGAACAATGCGTCTTCCACATGCCAAGCTCTGCTCCCCTGCCCTCAATCTTGAGGAAGAATACACTTTGTCCGTGCCGAACCTGGTTGCGGCAGTGACATCTATCTTTCAGGTGAGTGTACATTCTGCACCCGTTTTTTAAAGTTCTTTTTATGCTATAGGGGATTGCAAGCACAATTTGTATAACATGAAAAAGCAGTCAAAACCACTTTCTTGATGGTCTTGACTGCTTTTTAAACAGATATCACTCATTCGTTATTCTTCTTTTACCTTATCTCCCTGGATATCATAAATATCATCAAAGGAGATCTTGGTATTTACTACTTTTAAGTATCTAGACGACAGGTCTAATCTGGATACCATTCCTGTCACCTTTAAATATTCCATTTTTTCAAAATAGACTACCGTTATAATATCATTTTTCTGCACCTGCTGTAGCTTACGATCCAAAATGCTTTTTGCATATTCCGATAGCTCCACTTTAGGAACGATGATTTTTTCCTTTTCCTTTAGCGCATCACGAAAGCCCTTTAATGCATCAAAAGGCATAAACTGTTTTGCCCGCTCCGCGCGGCCCATTCTTGGTCTATTCTCCACTTTTATGCCCTCCGATCTGATGGTTTCGTTCTATGGTCTTTGCACCCTTTTCCAAGTTCATTCCCTTTAAGATTGCATTCTTTCCAAACTTCCTCTTAATATCCAGCATGGCCTGCTGCATCTTACGCTCCCGTTCCAATTCCACAGGATCACAAAACAGGTCATATTGCTGATATGCCTCATCCACTACATGATTAAATACTATGTTTACCTTTCGAATCGGCGTATGTCTATCCATAATCCTCTCATATAGCTGTTCTACATAAGGCATGATTGTCTTCATGGAGCTGCTTGCCGTATTCATAGAAATCGTTCCTCTGGCCGGTTCCTTTCCGTATTCATTGGCATACCCTATCTGCAATGTAATGGACTCAGTTACAAGCCCCTTGTCAACCAGATCAAGGCATAATAAGTCAATCATCTCTTTTACAATCAGCTTACACTGTTCAAACGTATAATCTGTCCCTAATACTTGTCCACTGGTCAGACAATTACTCTTTGCCTTATAAGAATGGATGTCTGCAATAGTAGTTGTCTCTCTTCCCCATGCATGATCAATTAGCAGCTCTGCATCAATGCCAAAGATCTTATATAATACTGCTTCATCTGCCTCTGCCACTTCTTTCATGGTGCGAATGCCAATGGTCTGCAATCGCTTCACAGTACCTGCTCCTACCCTCCAGAAATCCGTTAACGGCTTATGTTCCCACAATGTCTTTTTATATGTCTCTTCGTCTAGGATGCTAATGCCATCATGAGTGTGCTTTGCCGTAATATCCAACGCTATCTTTGCCAGATACAGATTGGTGCCAATTCCGCAAGTCGCTGTAATCCCAGTCGTTTCTAAAATATCCTGCATGATCTGCATTCCTAGCTCTTTTGCAGATATCTGATACATAGGCAGATAGTCGGTAACATCCATAAATGCTTCATCAATAGAATAAACATGGATGTCCTCTTTTGAAATATATTTTAAATAAATGGAATAAATGTCTGCAGAATACTCAATATAGCGTCTCATCCTTGGTGGCGCCATAATATATTCTACATGCTTTGGAATTTGAAATACCCTGCATCGATTTGGAATTCCCAATGCTTTCATAGAAGGCGAAATAGCAAGACATATGGTCTTTTCGGATCTCTCAGGATCTGCCACTACCAAGTTGGTCGTCAACGGGTCTAAATTACGATCCATGCATTCCACCGATGCATAAAAGGACTTAAAATCGATACATAAATATGTTCTTTGCTGCTCCAAGGTTAACTCCTCCTTTCCCTTTCCTAAAAAACTTTATGTTATTTAAGGCTTGCTTTATATCCGGTTGGCTGTAACTTAATTCTATCAAGAAACTCATTTCCAGAAATACGATATACCTCTCCTACTCTTTTCTCCATGTTAAAATTATACACTCTTACGATTTCCGCTTCTTCTCCATAAATCTCTAAAAATAAACGTTCATTTTCAGATAAGAAAAATGGAGTATCCCTTGGTCCAGTTGTTGTCTTTACCTCTAGGAAGCGAACATCTCCTTGTTTATTATAGGATAAAATATCATATCCTGCACCATCTCCATCCACTTTTGCTACATGTCTGACTTTACTTCCGATTTCCTCACCAAGCTTTGCTACCTCTAATCGGTATACAAACTCTTCACCGGCATCCCCAATTTCTTTCTTCCTTTTATTTTCCTCTTCGAAATTAATTTTTCTAGCATTAAACGCTTTCTTCTTTTCTCTTCTAGTAACCTCTTCGTTGTGATCAACTAAGACATGCTTTGCTTCCTGCTTCATAGAAATAGAAGTAAGGATTCCCACCTTCCCTACTTTTTTGTAATCAAAATACTTATATAAATCATTGTTCTCCCTGTGGGAAATCATATTTCTTACCTTTTGGTCAAACTTAGTATCACTACGATTTTTATTAATTACTAAGTCCTCTCCATCCGGTTCCATAATCTCATTTAAAAGATCTTTTAACTCTGTGGTGCTTAACTCCCCATACTCCTCAATCACCTTAATTGCTTCTTCCATAATTTCTTGTTCTGTATATACGCTCATATTATTCCTCCTTTGAACCTAAAACAATTGCTACCTATAAAGGATAGGACATATAAAAATACGCCTATCCCATTTATAAAGCTGTCTATTCTGTTGTCACTTCTGGTAATTCATAATTGGAAATGATTAAATGCTTTACGCTTTTGTTATTTCGATCCATAAAGCTTACTCGATAATCTTTTCCAAAGCCTGTAACATAAATCCCTGGCTTTCCATTATATAAATCTGCAATAAAATCAGTATTTTTAATAATCAGCATAAATCTGCATGGACATTCATCAATCAAGTAGTCCGCCAATCTCTTTTGATCCTCTTGATCAAACACATTATTTGCATAGTCCGAAAATCCGCCATCATAAGGAGGATCTAAAAACATAAAATCGTTTTGGTCGATTTCAATCCCCCTTAAAAATGCTTCAAAATCTAAGTTATATAAATTGGCCTGATCAAGACGTTGATGCAAGTCATCATCATTCATAATATAGGCAATCTTCAAGCCGAAATTCTTGTTGTTATAGCTTAATCCGCCATAAGGCACATTGAATTCTCCGCTATTATTGTATCGGAACATGGACGAATAACAGAATTCCCTTAAATAGAAGAATAATGCCACATGTAATTCACGAGACAAGCCATATTGCGTACTCTTATTATATAAATATCGATAGTAAGTATATAAGGATGCCCTTATACCAGATTCAAAATTACTCTGATAATCTTCTTCTGGCAAGTCGCCGTCCTTTCCTTCTTTTCGCTTTGTATTCTTTAATTTAGACAATACTGATTTTTTAAATTCCGTTATTAATCGGTCAGAGCTTACATTTAATGCTTTTGGCAATTCCGCAAAAATTCGATCTGTATTCTGTTCAATCAAAGCATTGACTTCACTCTTAAGCTCATCATCCGTAATCACATTCTCTTTATATCTTCCGTACATCTCTCTAACAGGTTCTTGCCACTCACGTGCCAGTTCTCCTGTAAAGCACCAGTAGCTCCAAATATAGCATACACTATCTATAAATAGTTCATTTCTCTCTTTTATCATTGTATATAAATCGATTAGTTCATCTGAAAAGTCGTTCAGATAAGCAGCCTGATATTCCATGTTATTAAAAGATAAAAAAGGTGCACCTCCCCCTAAAAAGGGCTCAATATAGTTGTTAATATGGTCTGGTTTATATTGATGGATAATACCTACTTCTTCGCTTTTTCCCCCTGGCCATTTGACAAAAGGTTTGCTCATTTATAACACTCCTTTTTCTATCTATTCTTATTACTATAATTCACAATACTTCATATTATACTTGGTTCTACATTATTAGACAATTAATTTTTACTGGTTTCTGTATAACTAAAAAGAGCATCCTACCTATTATCTGTAGAACGCTCTTACCTTAGACTTACTATTGTATTTTTTTGATCTTTATTATTATTCACCAATATAGTATCCCTTGCTTAAAAGTAATACTGCTTCGTAATAGTTTGCTTTAATTTTTCTCATCATGTCTTTTACCATTTTTGTCGTCTCCTTGTTTGCTTTCTTTATGGTACTAATGATACCATGGCATCTAAATTATAAATAGATAGTATTTTAACTTGTTTTTAGTCAATATTGACTTTTTCTCCCCTCCTTTTTATAATGGAAATCACTGGATTACTACCAATTATTCGTTTATATAAAGGAAAAATGAAATATATGATAAAAAAGACAAACTATGAGAATGTTGACACACTTTTAGATACCGGATTTAATATTTCCTTTGTCACCATGAATCAGAATACTTCTCTTCACTGGCATTTGGCACTTGAAATCTTATATATCCTAAATGGAAATGCCAATGTCAATATTGAACAGACTCCCCACCATCTTGATCCACTTGACGTATTAGTCATTGACTCATCAAAAATTCATGACGCCGTCTATGAACTTCCTCACACCATGGGGATCAGTATTCATATTTCAAAGAATTTCATGCGTAGATACATACCCGATCTTGAGCTGCTTCGCATCGAGTGTTCTCCTGAAGATCTGACACCCGACCAAAAGCCTGCCTACACCCAGTTATGTGAGTATCTAAAAGAATTAACGGTGCTATATGTAAACCAGCCTAAGACCTATGAGTTAAAAAGCAATGCCCTTGTACTTGAAATCCTTTCCTGTCTGATCGAGCATTTTAGCATCCCCTTGACAGAAACGCTTTCTATTAAGGATATAAAAAATATAGACCGGATGAATCAGATTGGCAAATATGTTGACGAACATTATAAGGAGCCCATCACGCTGCAGGAAGCTGCAGATGAACTGCTTCTCAATAAAGAGTATTTTTGTCGCTTCTTTAAGCAGAACACAGGAGTCTCTTTTATTACTTACCTAAATCAGATACGCATTAATCATATTTACCACGACCTGATCCATACTGAGGACTCTACTAGTACTATTTTAGAGCGACATGGATTTTACAATCAGAAACTTTTCTATAAAATGTTTAAGGATATTTATGATTGTACACCAAGACAATTACGTAACCTTACCAAAAATAATCCCTTCCTTTAATTCTTAAAGCTTATGGTCAAGCAAAAAGGAAGTATGCCTTACAACCTTTACTTTACCTATGTTATTTGCTATGATTAGTCTATTAATAACACGGAGAAAAACAATGAAAAAAGAAAATAAAAGCCTAAAGTCAATTGTATACCAAGAGACCCTAGATGGTATTATTCGTGGAGAATACAAAGCTGGCCAGATTATCAACGAACAGGAACTGGTAAAAAAATTTGGTTATAGCAAGTCCCCAATCCGTGAAGCACTCATTGCACTTTGTAATGATGAAATCCTTCGTAATATTCCTCGATACGGATATGAGGTAATTCGCCTCTCCAGTGAAGAAGCCAATGAAATCATGGAATTCCGTTTTATCTTGGAAAGCAGCCTGCTTAAGGAATGCTACCAGAACATTACAGAAACGGATCTGTTAAAGCTTTATGAGTTAGATGAGTTATGTAACCAGTCGGTAGAAACTATGTGGCTGCATTGGGAGTATAATACCAACTTCCACCTCGCTTTAGTTTCACTTTCCAAGAATAAGTATGCCTATGGCCAGCTGCAAAAATCCATGGACATCTTAAAGCGTGCATATGCTCAGTTTTATTGGGATAAATGGGACTCTCAGTATAATCCAAGCGACATGCGTTATCATGCCTCTATCCTAGCCTGCATCAAAGACAAGGACATTGAAGGGGCTCTTAAGTATCTACAATTAGATTTACAAGATTTTCGTTCCATCTAAAATTAAAATAAAGTATGTCTCCTGCGCCCTGTTTCTTAGGGCGTATTTTATTTATCCAAAAAGGGATTGCCTTAGCTTTAAACATAGGCAATCCCTTTTCTTTATATCTATTGTTTTTGTTCTTCTTTTACATTTACACGGTTAATCATAATATTTAAGATTTCTACATCTGTATTTTTCATTCCAACACGGCCAATATAGCCGATGCTTCGAATAGTATCTTCTACATCTTCCTGCACAATACCTTCTCCTGGCTTAAAGCAACGATTTTTACTTCCCATGGAATGAGCAAGGATTGCAGCATCTACAGAAGAGGCAATTTTCGCAGCACAAGAGGATTTTGCACCATCACAAACAATTCCACCAACATTTGCTATAGTATTGGTAATTGTCTGGCTGATTTCCTCTACACTGCCCCCATGTAAATAGGTAATTCCTGCACCTGCACCACATGCTGCACTTACCGCTCCACAATATGCAGACAGGCTTCCGATATATTTCTTTTGATGGATGGCAATTAAGTTGCTTACCACTAATGCTCGATACAATGTTTCCTTGGATACCCCTAGTTCCACTGCATATTCTATTACAGGGAGAGAGACTGTCATTCCCTGGTTTCCGCTTCCGGAATTAATCACGACTGGCAGAGAACAGCCACCCATTCTTGCATCGGACCCTGCTGCCGCTTTTGCTCTGGCACGAACTTTCACATCCGTTCCATAAGTCTCAAGCAAAGTACGTCCTACTTGGGCACCATAAGGCTTTGACAGACCTTCTTTGGCAATTGCAGTATTTAATCGGATCTGCTGACCAATTACTTCCTCAATGTCCTCAATGGCAACTTTATTTGCAAATGCTACAATATTTTCAATATTTAATAATGATTTATCAATATAATTTGAAGAGTCTTGTACCATCTTGTGATCAGATAGAATTTCTCCATCTTTTTCTATTTTTTTAATCAATGTATGACGGTTGATAATTGTGACTTCCGCATAGTGACCTTGTGCTTCTGCTCTTGCTACAATATACAGATTTTCTACATCTTCCTGCAATCTGCAGCTACAGTATCCTTGTGCCACCAGCTCTTTTGTCTTTTCAATGTGTTCTTTAGTTACACCTTCTAATACCTCTAATTGTCTAGATGCATCTCCACCGACAATTCCAAGTGTTGCTGCCACATCAATCCCTCGAAGTCCACCTGAATTGGGAACAACGACACCTTTTACATTCTTAATGATATTTCCACTGCAGCACAAACTGATATGCTCCGGAAACAAGCCTAACACTTCTTTTGCCTTTGCTGCTGCATAAGCAATTGCAATAGGTTCTGTACATCCCAGTGCTGGAACCAATTCATTTTTTAAAATTTTAACATAGTTATCGTATACTTTCTTATCCATTCAAGTTTACCTCGATTCCCCGTTGATTAATCTGATGCTTCGTTAATATGATTACTAATCATATCAGTAATCATATTATTCGTCAATAGGACTTTCAAAGCTCCTTAAATTGGTAAAAATAAAGAGCATATGACATTATTTTATAATCCATCCCATGCTCTTTTCCTTATTAAACAAATTATTCTAACTAACACACTCTTTAAACTGTTCTGTTAATAAATATTTTTTTCTACTTTTGCAAAATACTATAAGTAATAAAGAAAAGGAGATTTTTTATGGAAAAACTAAAATTTGTAATTGAAAATGAATTAGGACATGCAAAAGGTAATGAAGAACTAAAGGCTAGTCTCAACGGACAATTTACAGGTGAAACTGCTGAAGTTGGCTTATATCTTGCCATGGCTAGAGTTGCACAGCGCTCTGGATATCCTGAAATTGCAGAAGTATTAAAAGTTATTGCTTGGGAAGAAGCAGAACATGCCGCACAATATGCAGAATTAACTGGCAAGGTATCTGAATGTACAAAAACTAACCTGACTAATATGATGAATGGAGAAATCGGTGCCAATAAGTTTAAGGCAGAACTTGCTCAAAAAGCAAAAGCTGCTGGATTAGAGGAACTTTATACCTTTATCGATCATGCTGCACGAGATGAAGCCAGACATGCAAGTATGCTACATGGCATGATTAACCGTCTTCCAGATTAACTATTTGGAAAGTGAGGATCCAACGCCCTATCTTCTAGGGCGTTTTTTTATTAATAGGAGGCTGCTCGAAGAAACTTCTTATATAATAAAAGAAGCAATCACTGATTATAAATGATTGCTTCTTTTGTTTATTTACTATTTGATTAATGCACTTTCTAAGTCTGATAACATCATGTCTAGTGCTGTAATTCCACCTTCTGCAGTATACCAAACTGCTGGGTTTGCTAAGTAGACGATTTGTCCATTTTTATAAGCACTGGTATCTTTCACTAGTTGGTTCTCTACAATCTCTTGTGCTAACTGAGCACCTGCTGTAGCGATTGCACTATCACGATCCATAACAAAAATATAATCTGGATTTTTTGCTAATACAACTTCAAAGGAAGCTTCATTTCCATGCGTTGAAGAAGTTGCAGCCTTTTCAGAGTCTTTTCCTGAAGTCTTA
>JAUNJY010000010.1:0-15165 GCA_030535455.1 bacterium | reverse complement strand
ACCGCCTTTTGAGTCAGAACCACTTCCACCTTCTGTGGATGCAATAGAGTCAAGTCCCACATTTTCAAAACCAATTTCTTTTCCAATAATAGAGCATCTTCCATCATTTCCAAGAAGGTTAAAGCTTCCGCTAGTTGTCATTCCTACTAATGCAGTCTTGCCTTTTGCTGCTGTCTGTAGTGCTTCAATACGGCTTTGGAACGCAGCTGTCTTTGTGCTTACTTGATCTTCTAATCCAAACATAGATGCAATTGTTGTTGCATTTTTAGTTACACTCTTTACTAAGCCTGCTTCCGTATCTGTAGATAAGAATACTACTGGTGCAATCTTACTTAATTCATCGTAAGATGCAGCTAAACGACCACCAATAAAGATAACATCTGGCTCACAAGCCATTACTGCCTCTAAATCTGCTTCCTTGATTGTTCCAAGATTTTTAATGCTATCTTTTTTAGAATACTCTGAAAGGTATTCAATAGAGGTATTTGCAGTTCCCACTACACGGTCACCTTTACCTAAATTATCAATAATGTCTAATGCAGCTAAATCCAGAATAGCGATACGCTGTGGATCATAAGGGACTTCTAATTTAATCTCTTCCTTATTCCCATTTAATGAAGCAATGCTTACGGTTTTTGCTTTCTCACTTGATGTTCCTTCTGTATTTGTGTCTTTCGCCTGACCACACGCAGCTAAACTAAATGCCATTGCTGTTGCTAGTAATACTGACGTAATTTTTCTCATATACTTGTTCTCTCTTTCTTTTTTCTATTTATATAAAGATGTCATGAACACCTTTTTATCCTAGTAGTAAATTGATAATGGTCTTCCCTTGATCTGCATGATCTCAAATTCAACATTATAAATCTCACCCAGTACTTCCTTGGTAATCACCTCAGATACCGGTCCATATTTTGCAATTTTTCCATCTTTAAATGCACAAATATAATCCGAGTAAAAGGCTGCATAGTTGATTTCATGCAATACGATAATCACTGTTTTTCCTAACTCATCACAGAGTCTGCGAAGAATTTTCATCATATTGGTTGCATAGTAAATATCAAGATTATTGGTTGGCTCATCTAACAGTACATATTCTGTATCTTGTGCAATTACCATTGCGATATAGGCACGCTGACGCTGTCCCCCGGATAACTCGTCAATAAAACGGTCTTCAAAGTCCTCCAGTTCCATATAGGCAATTGCATCGTCGATTTTTTTTAGGTCCTCTTGGTTTAAATGGCTTCCTGAATGGGGGAACCTGCCGAAGCTTACCAATTCTCTTACTGTCAGCTTCATCTGAATGTTATTGCTTTGTGTTAAGATGGCAAGGTGTTTGGAAAGTTCTTTGCTTTTCCACTTTTCTATCTTTTTTCCCTCAATATCAATTGCACCGCTGTCTCTTGCAATTAAACGTGAAATCATTCCCATTACGGTAGATTTTCCTGCACCATTGGGTCCAATAAGAGAGGTCACCTTTCCTTTCTGAATTTCAAAACTCACTGAGTCAACTACTTGTTTTCCGTTATACTGTTTTATTAAATTATTAATTTTCATCCTATTTCCCTTTTCTCAATAAGAGATATAAAAAATAAATACCTCCGCCTGTTGTAATAAATACGCTAATTGGAATCGCATAAACAAAGATCTGTTCTACCACCATTTGTCCCATGATTAAGACAATCATGCCAATCAGCGAAGCACCTAAGATTAGTTGTGAATGTCGAAATGTCTTTAATAGTTGTCTTGACAGGTTGGCAATGATTAATCCTAAAAATGATATTGGTCCAACCATTGCCGTTGCCACTGCAATACAAATTGTCACTCCTAATAGTAATTTTCGAATCGTTGTATCATAATCGACTCCCAGATTAGTTGCCTGATCCTTTCCCAAGGTTATGACATCTAAAAGCATTAATTCTTTTCGCAATACAAAAATAAGAATGGTGAGTGCAATTACAGAAAAAATAATAATCTCTGAGTTGACATTACTAAAACTGGCCACTAATGTTGCAAGCAGACTGTCATACTCATTGGGATCCATCATACGGGTAAGTGTATTCTGAATACTGGAAAAGAAAGAAGATAATACGGTTCCAATCAATAACACATATAATACATTGTGTTTTGTCTTCTTAAACAAATAGCTGTAAACAATCGTCGCTACCACTGCCATCAACAGTAAGTCCACTGCAAAAGCTGCATTTGCATTTACTGCCAAGATGCTTCCGGACCCTGCAAAGAAAACAACCATAGTATGTATCATGGTATATAGGGAATTCATACCCAATAAACATGGTGTGACAATGGTATTGTTAATAATTGACTGAAACACGATGGACGCACTTCCAATTGCAAATGCAGTAATCAGCATTACGATTACTTTCGGTGTTCGAAGGCTTAATGCATAACGAAACAATCGCTCATTATGAAAATTCATATTTACCAACATATAAGCAATGCATGCAATTACTGTAACGACTGCCAATATTACCAGCTTGCGTATATTCCTTCTTTGTAGTGAAACGTTATTCATTTCTCTGTCCCTCCTTCTTTCTGAAAAGTTTCAGGAAATGCATATTTTCAATCTGAATAGAGTTTCGCCCATTTTTAAGACGATACAATAGCATTACGACAAAGAGAATACTTCCTAAAATTCCAATAATCAACTCAATTGGCAACTCATATGGCGCAATTACAATACGGCCAATCATGTCACACACCAAGACAAAGATTGCTCCAAAAAGAGCTGTATCAATCAATGTCCCTCGGATCTTATCTCCTTTAAGCATTGCAACAATATTAGGTATAATTAATCCGATATAAGATATAGACCCTACAACTACCACGATGGATGCCGTAATCATAGCTGCAATGGTAAGGCCCATAAACATCACAAAGTTGTACGGCAGTCCTAAGTTTTTTGAAAAATCTTTTCCCATTCCAACAATATTAAAATGATTGGAAAAGACAAACGCCAGGATAAGCAATGGAACCGTAAGATATAAGATTTCATATCTTCCCTTAAGTACCATGGAAAAATGTCCAACCAGCCAGGTAGACAATGCCTGGGTCATCTCATACTTATATGCCAAGAAATTGGTGATGCCTCCTATGACATTTCCAAACATAATTCCTACCAATGGAACCATGACCACATCTTTAAACTGCATTCTTTGGATAAAGAACACAAAGATCCATGTTCCAAGAATTGCAAACGTAAAAGCAAATACCGCTCTTCCCCATAAGGTGGACTTATCAAAAAATAACAAAGCAATCAGGATGCCAAACTGAGCAGATGAGATTGTGGCACCCGTAGTTGGCGACACAAACTTATTCATGCATAGCTGCTGCATAATCAATCCGGCAACACTCATTCCAAATCCGGTACATAAGATCGCCATCAGTCTCGGTACTCGAGAGACCAGAAAGACTTTGATTTCATCTGTATTTCCAGCTAACAGTCCACTGGTACTTACATCGATTACTCCTATAAACAGAGAACCAATCGATGCTACTATTAAAACTAATGCTAAGATCAGTGTTGATTTATTCTTTTTAATCAAAATATCCTCCTTAAATCTATGTAGTTAGTTTGCGCTAACTTTAAGTAGGATTTTATCTTGTGTCACCTCATGCGTCAATAACTTACTTTTTTGTAAGTATGAAAATGATAGTCATTATCTATTCTATTGATAAAAAATAGCCAACTATGTAAGTTGGTTTCTATGCTTTGATCTCTAGTTTATTATTTTTCCCATACTGTCTTGTAAACTCACATATGGATTCAATAATCGGTATCAGACTCATATATTCTTCGTTAATTTGATAAAGCGTTATCCTAGGCGGTTTTTCACTGATTATCTGCTTAATTAAAATTCCACTCTCCTCTAGTTCTCTTAACTGGGATGACAGAACCTTTTGTGTAATTTCAGGAATAGCCCTTACAAGCATGGAAAAACGATTATCCCCTTGGAAAATATGCCATAGTATACGCAGTTTCCACTTACCTCCGATTAAATCATGGGTCAACACTAACGCACATTGGTACTGATTTTTTATTTTAGACATCTAAATCTCCTTATATAAACTTTTTTCTATTGTATACGCCAATCTGAGGACAAACATACCATTTAAATCCATTTATGTCAACTCATTAAAATGCCTCCATAGTAGAAAAGGCAAGAGAGTCATATCTCCCTTGCCTTTTCACTATTTCCCTATACAATGTTCCAGCTTTTTGTATACTCAAGAAATCCATTTACATATGCTTCAATCGTCTTTTCCTTCTTGGTGATTACATATATCCTCCATTTAAATTCTTCATCAAATGGAATACACACCAACTCATCATCCAACATATCTTTACAATTCTTCTCCAATGTTAATGAAATTCCCCGTCCTTGCTTACACAACTTATGGCACAAACTATACCCACTGGTTTGAAAAATAATATTGGGTTGAAATCCATGTCTTTTACAGTTCTCTAGAAATAAATCATGTATCTTAAACATACTGCTTTCAATTATAAATTTACGATTTTCTATGTCTTTAAATGAAACTCGTTCAAATTTAGATAAAGGATCATCTTTTCTTACAAGTAGCTGCACCTCTTCTTCATATAGAAAAACAGCTTCTAATCCTGGATCCATAATTGGCCCAATGGCTAGTCCTACATCCGCCTTCTCTTCCATAACCATGGCATCTACATAACAATCGGGAAACTCCATGTAATCCAAATTCGTATCACTTTCCTTATGACTATATTCTAAAATATAATCTGGAGTCATCCTTTTTAATGCTCCATATGCAGAAACCAGCTTTATAACTCTATGTTCCTTTTGTTTCAACCTCTCTATTTCATATTGCATTTCTTCATATAACTTCAAAATCATTTTTGATTTTTCTGCAACAATTTTTCCATACTCATTGGGAACTACTCCGCTATTACTACGATGTAGTAGTTCCACTCCTAATTCAGCCTCCATCTTTTTTAAGGAATTACTTAATCCTTGAGGTGAAATATATACATTTGCTGCTGCCTTCGTAATACTTCCACTTTCAATCATTTCCGTAAAATAGTCTAGCTCTTTAATATTTATATGTCTCACTCCTAATGCTTCTTTTTCTGCCAATAAATTATTTATCTCTACATCAACTATTACTTGATACCCCTATCAATTCTGCTTATTGTGGACTTACTTCTTATGGATTACTATGTACTCACATACTACAAAACGGAGGAAGTTCTCTATGAAAAAAGAACAAGTACTATTAAAAATGAAACAAGATTGTCTCGTAGCAGTAATCCGCGCTGAGTCAAAAGAAGAAGCCGAAAAAATCATTGATGCAGTTATTGCCGGTGGAATCAATTTTATCGAAATTACAATGACAGTTCCTGGTGCCATTGACATTATTGCAGCAATGTGCCAGAAATATGCTCATGACAACAATATTGTAATCGGTGCAGGAACTGTACTGGATCCTGAAACCGCACGTGCTGTTATCTTAGCAGGTGCAAATTTCGTAGTCAGCCCTGCTCTTGATATTGAAACAATTAAATTATGTAATCGATATTGTGTTCCAATGATGCCAGGTGTCTTAACTCCAACCGAAGCAGTCACTGCCTTAACTTATGGATGCGATATTATCAAAATATTCCCTGGAAATTTATTTGGCCCTTCTTCCATCAGTTCCTTCCGTGGGCCACTTCCTCAAGGTAATTTCATGCCATCTGGCGGTGTCGATGTGGATAATGTAGCCGATTGGATTAAAGCCGGCGCTTGTGCCGTTGGTACTGGAAGCAGCCTTACTAAAGGTGCTAAAACGGGAGATTACGCTGCAATCACTGCCAAAGCCCAAGAATTCGTAGCTGCTGTATCTACTGCACGAAATATAGAATAATACTGAAGTAAACAGCAGTCAACTTATTTTAAAGATGGACTTGAATTTTTCTCCAGTCCATCTATTTTTTACTTATTTCTAATTCATGATTTATGCGTCGTGATAGCTCAATAAATTTATTGTATGTAGCTGTATTCTTTGATATTTTCTTTGTTCATATTAAAATATTAAACTCTCCAATATGACCCATCTGGCATCCTATAGATATTCCCTGAAAATCGTTCTAGCACTAAGCCGGTATTTAAATCTCTTACCACTACTTCCTCATGATACTCTGGATTTTCATACCAGTCATGAAAATATAGCTTTTCATCATATCGAAACATTAGTGTTTCTCTATCCCCAATTCTTAAATCTTTTCTCACTGGCCAAATAACTTCATACTTACCATCATTTCCATCTCGTCCCAACATTAATGGCGTACTCTTCAAGCTTAAATTATAACAGTCCTCTACTAAAGCTAATGGAAGTTCTGTTAATGTAACTAACTTTTTTTCTTCCCAAATATAATGATAAATAGTTATAGTTTTCATCGTAAAATCTACTTCAAGAAACCCAATTCTACCATTATCAAAAACCGGATTTTCAATATAAATATTCTTTCTCATTTCAAAAGGTCGAAACACCTCTCCGTCTGGAAAATGAATTAAATAACATGTTGCACCTGAAAATTCTCCATTATTATTTATAATTTCCTCAGCCTCATACATATCACAAAAATCATCTTCACACTGCTTACAAAAATACCATTCACTTGTTCCTTCCATTTGTTCCAAACAAACATCTGATAAGTCTTCTATTCTTTTAATTTCCATATATACCTTTCTCACTCAGAACTCCTCCTATTTGTGCTACGACTATTCTACCGTGATAATCACGCTTCCACTTGATAATACATATTCTGCGAATGAGAGAAACTCACCTTTATTCGCTTTATAGGCCTTCGCCACTAGACAAAATGATAACAGTATCATTGGCGTACTTTTTTCCTTAGATAACATTATTTAAAGGATTAAAGAGGAAAGTCATATTCTTTGGCATAGATTGAAAGAGCATTTCTACAATTGTTGATGCATCCATTTTATTATCATCAAGAATCCATTCCCTTGTCATTCCTATGGCTCCATGGCAGAATAACCGGATACTGAAAATAAGTTGGGTATCTAGTGTATCCGCCTTCATCTTTTTCTTTGCTTCCATTTCGTATCGCTCTGCAAAATACTCCACAAGATATTTCCAAAAAGGATTTTGAGAATTGTCTTCGAAAGCACGTTTATAAAATAAGTATTCCTTACGCATCTTCTCCATCGCTTCAGTAGAACTTTTAAGATCCAGAATATCTTTATCCCAGGCATCATGATAAAAAATCCAAGTAACCAATTCGTATTTATCTTGAAAATGATAATAAAAGGTGGAACGTTCAATTTCAGCTACTTTACAGATATCCGTAATTCGGATTTTATCAATTGTTTTTGTCTTCATTAATTCTTTCATCTGCTTTGCAATCCAAAGTTTCATATTAGGTTTCACAAAAATCCTCCTATAATACAAATATATAATTATGTTTTATTTTGCTACATAATTATATATTTGTAGCAAGACATATGCAACAATTTGTGTAACTATAGTGATATAACGAAAGAAAGAGAGAAATAATAAATGCATTATACAGGAACTGTTTATAGAAATCCATATTGGCCAACTGAGCCATTACTTGAAGTAACGCAAGGTTGCACACATAACTCATGTAAATTTTGTACTATGTACAAAGGAGTACCTTTCCGTATGTCTCCTACTGAATGGATAGAAGAAGACTTGCAAGAACTTGCAGCAATTTATCCACACACTGATCACATTCAACTTATAAGTGGAAATCCACTTTGTATGAAATTTGAATATTTAGATTCTATTTTTGATTTAATCCATAAATATCTTCCTAAAGTCAAAAATATTTATATGCAAGCAAGGGTAACTGATTTAAAAAGCAAAACACTAGAAGAACTAAAAATCTTAAAGGACAAGGGCATGAAAGAAATCAGTCTTGGAATTGAAAGCGGAGATGATTGGACGCTAGATCGAATTAATAAAGGGTATCATGCCGAAGATATCCTTGAGCAATGTCATAAGCTAGAAGATGCGGGAATACATTATTGGATGACATTTCTTAATGGAGTAGCTGGCAGAGAACATAGTCATGAGCATGCTGTAAATTCTGCAAAGATATTCAATCAGTGCAGACCTGACTTGGTTGGTACAGCTGGACTCACTCTTTTCCCTGGAACACCACTTTTAGAAGAAGCAAAAAGAGGCGAATTTACACCACTCTCCGAAAAGGAAATGCTTATTGAACTTAGAACATTTTTTGAACATCTAGAAATCGATACCCATCTTATTACACATCATACAGTTGCTACGAACCTTTCAGGTACAAATTTTCAACAGAATAAGAAGTTAATTTTGGAAAAGCTTAATTATGAAATAGATTATATAGATGAAGAAAAACTATCCTGGTACAGAAGACTAAAGAGAACTCTCCAATGAATTAGATCACATCCCCAAATGGCACTATATCACATTACCATAGTGCCATTTTTTATTCTTTATATACTTTCTACAATGTTCCACTATTTTAAAACTACTTTTTTAACTGTCTTACTTGCGATTTTTCTCCTTTTCAGGCAATTTTTTATAGCAGCATATGAAATAATTGTATTAATATCTCAAATTCTGAATTTGTCACCTTTTCACTCCTTTCACTTATTAGACTAGCCAAATCAAATAATCTTACAAAAAAAATATTGCATCGTCTATATAGATCTTCTAATCGATCTACAGACCATGCAATATTACTATACTATTCTATAACTGTTCCGCTAATGGCCGATTAAAACATACTTGATTTCAATATCCTTAATCAGGCTTTGCTCCATCGCTAATAGATCTTCGTTGTTATCTACCTTGCTGTCTACTTACTATAAGTATAGCAAAGTAATAAAACTTGTACAAGAAAGCTCCTTTTAGTTTTTATAAAGAAGGTGATACTATTTCAGTCACTGATGTTATCTCATTACTGTCAGTGATAGGTGATTTCCTAGAAATTATCTTATCACTACTAATGCTGAGTATCATGATTATTACACTCAAAAAATAATCTGAGGATAAGTGTTTACGTAATGGGGGATGCAAAAGTAACGGCTATAATGCTCTTGGCAAGGCAAGGGAGTTACCGCTCCCTTGCCTTTATTATTACCTAATACACATTAACATAAACTTTTTTATTCAATAACCTATTCTTCCTCCCATTCATTGGTATTAAACATGTGCAAATCCAACTGTTTAGATACATATTTCAAAAGCTCACAGCCTGCTATGCAGTTGCCTTTATCATCTAATGCCGGTCCATATACGCCTATTCCAAGCTTGGCATTTGCAACGCTGACCAATCCGCCTCCAACACCACTTTTCGTTGGAATTCCAGTTAAAACAGCAAACTCTCCAGAGCCATCATACATACCGCAGGTTAACATTATAGTTTTTACTGTTCTGGCAACCCAACTACTGATCAGCCTTTCCCCGTTTTCAGGGTTTACTCCATTAGTAGCTAAAATAAGTCCAAAATTAGCAAGACTTTTTGCGGAAACAGTTAGCGAACACATCTGTGTATAAAATGTAAGGCTGTCCTCTACATTAGCTTTGATAATTCCTTTACTTTCAAGCAGATATGAGATTGCACGATTTCTTGAGCAGTGAGCCATTTCAGACTGAAAAGTTGCCATATCTAGACTGATTTGGTCATCTAGACATACCTTTTGTGTATACACCAACATGTCTTCAAACGAACACTTGTTAAGGAGCATACTTGCAACAGTAATAGCACCTGAATTTATCATTGGATTAAATGGTCTGTTATGTTTAAGGTCTAGTTCTACTAAGGAATTAAAAGCTTCCCCAGACGGTTCCATTCCAACAAATTCAAACACATGCTTTTCGCCAAATTCTTCTAATGCTTTGCAAAGAGTTATAACCTTGGAAATACTCTGTATAGTAAAACGTTCCTCATAGTCACCAATGTTATAAAAGCTGCCGTCTACTGTATGCAAACAAATGCCCAACTTGTGCTTATCTGCCTTAGCAAGTTCTGGAATATACGTTGCAACGCTCCCCTCCGGTATAACTGATTTTCCTATTTCCATAGCCTCTTCTAAAACATCCATAATTTTACGTCTATTCATAATTTTCTCCCTTCGTATAAAGTGTTACCTACTTTTCAAAAATCGTTTATTACTCCAAACGATCTTTGATTTCATACTTAACGACTTCCCCGCTTTTACAGCATTCTAGTTATATATTCAATGATTGCGATTATTCTAATTCCTTACTTTTAATTTGTTCTACTCCCCATTCGTTTAATTTCTCCAATATAGGCAGCAACCTTCTCCCCCTCTCAGATAGAGAATATTCTACCTTAGGCGGTACTGTATTATATTCTTCTCGAATAACAATATTATCATCCTCTAATTCGCGTAATGATTTTGTTAACATTATATTTGTAATTCCCTTAACTCTACGCTTTAACTCATTGTATCTTGCCTTTTCACTTAATGATAGATACCATATAATTGGAAGTTTCCACTTTTGCTGGAAAATATTAATTGCATAATATAATGGACATTCTGCCTCATAGATATTATGCTCTGGAAAAATGCTCACCATGTCTTTTTGACTATTCATATTATTGCACTCCTATTAAATCAACTTATGTTATATACTAAGGCAGAAAATACTGCGTACTTACTTTTTTTTATATTTTCTTATATATTATGTCATATAAATATAATATAAACGAGGAGAATTTATATGAAAGTATATGCAATAAATGGTAGCGCAAGAAAAAATGGAAATACTGCTACTCTACTTCAAAAGGCTTTAGATGGTGTAAAAGCAAGTACTAAAAACGAAGAAGTTGAAATTGAAATGATTAATTTATATGATTTAAACTTTACCGGATGTAAAAGTTGTTTTGCCTGTAAAATGTTAGAGGGCAAAAGTTATGGAAAATGTATTGTAAAAGATGATATTCAAGAACTTTTAGAAAAACTTTCTCAAGCCGATGCATTAATATTTGGTTCCCCAACATATTTCGGTAATATATCTGGGCAATTACAATCCTTCCTAGAAAGATTTTTATTCCCATTCGAACAATATAATAAAGAGTTAACTTCACTTGCCCCAAAGAAAATGCCAACAGCTTTTATTCATACAATGAATGTACCAGAAGCATACGTAGATGCAATGGGTTATAAAGCAGCATTCGCTCCAACACATATGGGTATTGAACATTTAATTTCTAAGCCAGAAGTGATGTATAGCTATGACACTTATCAATTTAGTGATTATTCCAAATATGAATCTAGCTATTTCTCAGAGGAAGCAAAAGCAGCTCATAGAGATACTCAATTCCCTCTAGATTGTCAAAAAACATATGAACCAACCATGAGCTGTAAATCGTTTCGTTCTTTTCATTTAGATAGTCAAAAATCACTCCACCAATAAATAGTCCTACCACTGTAATCAAATACATACCAATAGAGAACCATCCAGTCACCATAGCAACATGGTATAACGCGAACATAAAGGAACTAAATACATATGCAAACTTTCTTGGCATATGTTTTTTATTGTTAAGAATGCAAATCCGCGGAAGAAAAACTCTTCCAAAAAGGAATTAATAAAAGATATATATAGTGCAACCCACACAAATCTCTCCCCTGTTACTCCAATATTACTCGTTAATGATTTAGTAACACCTGAAAAGTCAAATAAATCCTTACCCGCGAAATATGCTCCTAAAATAATGAGGTATACTCCTACAGCTAAAACAATGGTTAATTTAACACCTTTCTTCTTCCATATAAAAATTTCTTTTACATTTAACTCTCTGTCAAATTGTGAATATACAATCGGTGCAATTAAAAATACTACAATCTTAATACATGATTTAACTGCATAATCTGGCTGTATTATTCCATCTACAATCGCCATTATTGCACAGCAGATGGTTATTAACACTACGATCATTATTACTTCTTTTCTTTTTTTCATCCTTATGTTTCCCTCTTTAGTACCTATAAGAAAAAAGTGTTTTGCTTGCAAAACACTCCGCGCCGAACGCGATCACGAAGTGATAAACTCCTTCCACGTAAGTGCGCATCTTGGCTTTCTGGTTTTTAGAAAGCCTTTTTAATTGCTAGGAGGCTTCTCGAAGAGAAGTTTCCTAGCAATTAAAAAAATAGAGGACATAACTAATTGTCCTCTATTGAAACACATATAGCACTATAATTATTAAATTTACTTATTCTTATTATAGTCCGTCTCTACTATCCAAACAACCTATAATTACTTAGATAATTTGTTAGGACCCACTTATAGCATAAATCACTTATTCTTATTACTCATCTAAACTAATAATCCAACTAACTTATTTCTATATTTTCATAGAAAAATTCAAAAATACTATCCCACCTTATGCTTAACGTTGGATCTTCATGATCGTATCTAAGAACACTTCCCATTTTTTCTAGAAGAATATGATCCCCATTTATGGCATGTCCAATAACATTACAGTTTAACAACTGTGGCATCTCCTCTAATAACTCTTCCTCGTTCTTAATTTCTGTAAGAAACTCTTTTGTTTTAATTTCTACATTTTCAAATGCATAGTATTCTATTTCATCAGAAATAAATCCTCCATCTGAAATACGATAATAAGGGAGCATACTCTCTAGTTCTGTACCAATAAGACTTTCGGCTATTACTTTTTTCAATGGCTTATGATAAAACTCTTTGTTCTCTTTCTTCGCCTGACGCAATGCCTTTAATGTAATCTTTTCTGTAGGAATATAGACTGGATACTTCTTCTTTTTCCACTCCTCTTGTAATTGAAACAGCTCTTCCGCTGACTTTAACATAGAGAACTGTTTTGTTTCGCACTCCATAATCATAAGACTATTTTTCTTCTCATCAAAATATGAGACTGGTACAAGATCTTTCTCAGCTAATACTCCTGTCGCTATAAGTTTTACAGTAGCTGATTTTCGAATAAGGATTTCAAAACGTCGCTCATGTGCCAAATATGCAAAATCTGTGTCTGGTACTCCTTTTTCATCTATCATGATTGGAATATCGACATAGTCATAATTATCTATAATACTTTCTAAAAATGTTAAATGCCCCCCGCTACTATCTGCTTGACTATATAGTTTTAATAATTCTTCACGATTATAACCTTTTTTCCTATATCGTTCTCTTTTTGTATTTTTATCAATTCCATGAAAACGATAACTATATTTTCGAAAGCTTTCAGTCTCCCCTGCTATCCTAGAAATCATCTGTTCTGGAATAAGGTTATAGTATGGTAGTGCCTGATATCGTGCAGTATCTGGAAGCCAACTAAACGTTGCTCCTGTTAAATTATTCTGTTTGCATGCCTTAATAAATTTCTCAGATACTCCTGGAAGGGTATTTGAAAAATTAAATATATGACAACCTTTTGGCACTTTATATCCTTTAATAGTATTAAGGTCTGCCCCCTCAACATCTTGTAACACCTTTGGTTTCAAAATATACCAATCTGTCTCTATCTCAGAAATCTTCTTTTCATAATAAGCCCGTAGGAAAATATGTTCTTTATCTGCTTTTTCTCTAATCTGTTCTAATAGTTCTAAATCTTTTTCTGACTGTATATTTATTGTTGTCCATCCAACACAATCACACTTCAAACCAAAAGAATGAACAAACTCCAGACTTTCCGTATAATCATCCATTCTCCATGGTCCATCTGCAATCCATGAAAGTTTTTCTTCTATTTTCATTTCTCTTTCTGTACCTTCCTACTAAACTGTTATTTCTATTATTACGTTGAGGCACTGAATACTTCCATATCCATAGACCTTACTATTCTTTTTGCAAAATATATGTAGCTAGAAATTTTACATACAACATCTGCCACTTTCTACAGTTAGGCATTTCAACACTCTCCTAACTACTTGTAATTATTCAACTAAAAAATCTTAATTACTCCTATTTCATTATTTTTGTCTATATCCTGCTTAACTCACTCTTCCTTCTTCACTCACAAATAAGAAAAGAGCGCCATCACATGCTCTTAACCTATTTGTGATACGGTTCTCCGTATCAGTATCACGGGCGTACCTTTAGAATTATTCTATCTATGCTTATAACTTTCTTTGTTACATATT
This sequence comes from bacterium, assembly GCA_030535455.1. Lineage (GTDB taxonomy): Bacteria > Bacillota > Clostridia > Lachnospirales > Lachnospiraceae > KM106-2. The sequence continues at coordinate 1,003 of JAUNJY010000010.1, read as the reverse complement.
TTCAGTGCTCATTTGGGTACTCACCTGTTCCGCCTGCTTGCTCACTGTTCTAGCGTCCATACCATCCTCAAGAGCAATACTTATATATGACCTTCTATACGCATGAAGTTCTTTATAATCCACTCCTGCTATCCAACTTCTTGGTACTTGTCCGCTTTTTAACACTTTATATGTCTGAGATATAGATTTAAAAGCATATTTATACAATTTTTTTGCGGTATTCCATAATCTAGAGTGCCCACTAGGATCTACATAATTAATCGGATCATTTGCACAATATGCATACAAATGCCATGTTCCCGCATCATTCTTTTCTCCACGATACGTATCTTGAGAAATAAATCTCCCAATTTCTGAATCATAGTATCTTGCATTCATATAATATAATCCAGTACTGCTATCATAAATCGCACCAGTATATGTGATTTCATTTTGCAGATTGTTTTTCACATTATAAACCGTTGTTGTACCAAAATCATCATAGGTATAACCAATACAGCTGTTTCCTGTGCTATCAATTATGTTGGTTGTGCTTCCCTGAATGTCCTTGTTGTACACATAGTAAGTTGCAGCACCACTAGAATTATATCTTGTGGTACTGATAATGTTATTATCCGCACCATAGTAATTAAATGTCTTCAGTTTTCCACTTTCGTCTGTTGTGTAAGCTACCATTCCATTTTGATAATAGTAATTTGTTACATCGACTGTCGTCTTCTCTTTGATTTCAGTATCTCTTTTATAAATACGCTGTCCGGTAATACTATTAGAAATCGCAACAATATACGATTTTCCCTTATGGATTATGTATTAATTTTCAATATTGCACTAAACTAGTGCTATAAAAAAATATTACATTGTCTATATAAAGTTTAAGTACTTTTCTATAAACCATGTAATATTTTTATACTATTCTATAACTCCTCGGTCTTATAAACGGTATATCCTTCGTAATAATAGCTCGTATCAATACCCTTCATATAAAGTTCCCTGTCATTAATCT
>JAUNJY010000068.1 GCA_030535455.1 bacterium | reverse complement strand
CCTCATGAATGAGGGGCCAGGGGAGTTGAGAGTGTGCAAAGCACACTTTGTTCTGCCTATAAATCATCGCCATTAGATTTTTTTGCTATAAACAGCGTAGTTGTGATCATGATACTAGTAACAATAATTCGGCCTAAATCATCTGCTAACCGATATTCATAAAATGGTATTTGATGAATAAAATTATCATATACTGCAGATACAACAAGTCCAATTATAAAATACAGTAATAAATATTTAATATAATTGAATATAAAATTAACTTTTTTTATTTTATGTATAGTTAATCGCATTTAATATATGGTCCTCCCGTAATTGATTTTAAAGTCAATTTCTAATGATTCAATGACATGATTATCGATCCATTTGTCTAGTCACTAGAATAAAAGCATATTATATCACTAGTGATTTAGCATTACAAGGATTGAAGCGTAACTCCTTTGTACTGTTAGAAGCAATTGCTTGTAATATCATAAATGGAATTTCTTACAATAAATAAGGAGGTTTACGCATATACTATAGTATAGATATGGAATGCATAATCGTTAGGAGGATGCAATGAAGCAGAAAGTGCAGATTGACTATATCTTAAGAGAAGTATATCGGCAAGGAACGATGTCTTTGAATGACTTACGAAACTACTGCTTTGCTAGAAACATAGTGCAGCTACAGGAAGAGTTCGAATATTTAATAAAACGCATGATTAGTAAAAAATATATAGGAATGGACTATTGCATGGATGAAATCTATTTTTTGAAATCCAATCGAATAGAAAGTAATGCGATAGGGATTTGTTATAACGGAACAAAGGATATTATTTTTTATCATTATGTGAGCTGATTTTAATATAAGAGGAGGCAATGACTTTTTATAAGTCATTGCCTCCTCTCAGCTTGTCAACAAAATCACCAAGCTGTGGATGAAAGCCTGATGGTTTTTTCTTAGCTAGAAGAAAAAACTTGCTGCATAAACGGATAGAATTGCTCCGGAAGCAACAATCACCAGATTTTTTTTAAAATATGCCAGGGTGAGTGCCACGGCGGTACCAATGCCGGCTGTAATATAGTTATTGGTAGAATAGATGATATCAGGGATCGTCAGTGCACTAAGCACTGCATAGGGAACATACTTTAAAAAGGATTGAATAAATGGAGATTCAATCTTCTTTTGGAAAATTGTAATGGGTAACACTCTTGGAATGTAGGTCACAAGTGCCATGAGAAAAATTGCAATCAAAGCTTGGGATATGGACATGGCTACTCACTCCTTTCTTGTTGTTTTTCAGATTGCTCTGGAATAGGAAATAGATAAGCAGCAATGCTGCAGATGACCAAAGTTACGATGATTACTCGAAAGCCTGCGCTAATACATGATAATCCAGGTGTATACTTGAAGATGCAGGATAAAAGGCAGGAAGAAAGAATCACGTAAAGAATATGTACAGAATGTTTGCAAGGCGGTATGATGATAGCGATAAACATACCATATAATGCAATGCCAAGCGCATTGGACAGTGCTTCGGGAAGTGCTGAGCAGATAAATGCTCCAAGCATGGTGCCAAAGGTCCATCCGGCAATCGGCCCAACAATCAGCCCAATCATATAGTGATAGGTGAGATCATGTTCCTCGCTTGCAGCAACGGCAAAAGTTTCATCGGTAATCCCAAAGGAAAAAATAAGTCGTTCGGGAAAAGTCACAGACCGGTCAAGTTTTTGTGACAAGGATAACGACATCAGCATATATCGAATGTTAATGACAAATGTAGTGAGTGTAATTTCCAAATAAGCCGCGCCGGCATTGATCAGGCTAGCCCCGGCAAACTGGCCAGCACTTGTTAGGTTAGTCAGGCTCATAAGAATTGCTAAAAAGGGATTCATGCCGGCCTTTACGGCAGTAAGTCCAAATGCAAATGAAACCGGAAGATAGCCCATGGTGATAGGAAGCCCCCGCTTAAATCCATATTGAAACTGTTCTCTTTTAGTATAAATTGCGTTCATTATGTACTCCTTTACTTAGTTTTTAAATAACGAGTCAAGGTTTTGTAAGCAACACGTATTATATCATGATATAGAATATACTACAAGAAAACGGAAAAAATACATTTTGATTTTTAAATACTGCAAGTCATTTGGAGTTTTTTACACGGATGGTAGTTTTAAACACATTTCATTGAAGTACATGTAATTAAATGGTAATATAGTTCATATATGATGTGGGAGCTGAGGTGTATAATGGGAAAGTATTTTATAGAGCAAAGTCCAAATGGCATGGAATTATTTTATGAACCCTATTATGGAGAACAGCTTCGTTTGCAGGACATTAAACGAGTGGATAACAGCCAGATTGAAGGCATCGCGCCAATGGAAGTAATGGAACGTGAAGGAAACCAAGTGGTTAGGTACTTGATTGGGAAGCGAAGGCCGCTAGAGGCATTAAAACAGAATGGCATGTCTGAAGAAGAGATGCTGAACATGCTGATCCATATAACAGAGATCATCCTGCAGATTGAAGCGCTTGGTATGGACGGATCTAACGTTTTGTTGGATAAGAAGTGTATCTTTGTAGATGAGAAGACAAAGGAGTTCTTTATGTTATTTCATAGTTCTGATTATATGGAGGGACTGCCGGGGATTGAGGGATTCGTCAAAAGCTTTTTAGAAAGCGTACAAATTAACTATAATCAATATAATGTGACAAAATACATAGAGCAATATCTTGAAGAGAATAATCAAGTAAATGTGATTGATTTAAAAGAATATATGGTGAATATGAAAAACCAGCTGTTTGAACAGAAGTATTATTCAGGACAGCAGTCTTTGTCTTGCAGGCTAGGAGACAAAAGCATCCAAGTAGAAGAACTGTTAGAGATTGCTGCGCCAAAACTGGCAACGACAAAGATGATGGAAGAAGAGACAATCGTTCATAAGGCATATTTGGTCCGTTGTACATCTGGTGAGCAAATTATAATCACGAAGTCCATGTTTACCCTGGGAAGTGATGAGAACAAGGCGGATTATGCGGTTAAGGGAAATGGTGCAATTAGCCGACTGCATGCCATGATCATAAACCGCGAGGGCAGTTATTTTATTAAAGATTTGGATTCTACCAACCATACATTTGTAAACCGTATGCTGGTAAAGGGGGCAACCGAGATGGATTTACTATCTGGCTGCAGTGTAATCCTAGGAAATGAAGCCTTCGTATTCTACCATGAACAAGAAACAAAAAAAGAGGACCTCCTATTTTAATGGAGGTCCTCTTAGAATATAGAGCAATGAACTCTTGCATCCGCTTAGAGAAAATGCTGAAAGGAAAGTTTGAAAACCTTTGGTTTTCATTTTAAATCCATATTCGGAAATCGCGATTTTCGGATATCGGATTAGTGCGAATAGGTCCTGTCTCTTAAGGACTAGCACGAATGAGCACTAATCATTTCCTTCGGCACTGGATGAAAGCCTGCTTTCATCCAAGCCTGTCGACGTTGTCGACAAGTTGAGAGGACCGCCTATTTTAAAGGAGCGTCCTCAAGCATACATGCAATAAAGTTTTCAGCAGCATAATTAAGTGGAATGTTGTGATTGTGAACAACACTTAATTTACGTTTTGGCAGTTCCTCTTTTAATTGGATTTCAGTAAGTTCAGGAACATCCTTTACTGTGAAATCAGGAACGAAAGCAATGCCAAGCCCTATTTTTGCAAGGTCAATTAATAAATCGTTACTACTAAGCTCAACGGCTGGGACAAGGTCCAACTGATTTTTTAGGAATAAACCATGTAAGAATTCACTTGTTGTTGACTTTTTCTCTAACATAAGGATTGGATAGCTTTGTAACTCGTTTAGCTCGACATCTTCTGTATTGATATCCATAAACTGTTTGTTAACAACGAACACATCCCTGAATTCTCGTACGTCTGTAATGTTGTGAACCGTAGAAAGACGTTTATTAGGAGAATTGATAATGATCAAATCAACTTGGTTTGATTCTAGCAAGTCTACACATTGCAGACTAGTACCGTTAGTGACTTTTATGTGCACATTTGGATATTTTAAATGAAATTGTTCTAAGTATGGTACTAAGAAGTAACGACAAATAGTATCGGAAGCGCCGATACGAAGCTGTCCGCCATTTAAGGAATTTGCTTCTAATATTTGAGTTTCACCACGCTGAATTAAATTGATTGCAGGCTCGATATGTTTAAATAATAGCTCGCCTTCTTTTGTTAATTTGACTTTTTTTGTACTACGAATGAAAAGGGATTGATTGAGCCTTTTTTCTAGTACTTTAATGGACTGACTTACCGCTGATTGGCTGATAAACAGTGCTTTTGAAGCTTCTGAAAAACTTAGAGTTTTTGCTACATAATAAAAAACTTTGTATAGTTCGTAATTAATATCCATAATACTCTCCTATTATAGTGCGTTTTATAAGCATTACTTATTAATATTAGCATAAAAGACAACCATTCACAACGGTTATTTCGTTGTTTTGAACAATTATAGAAAAGTTCACCAAATCTTTATTTTTAATTTGGGTCAATTGTTTGACTTGAATATGCAATTATAGTATGATACGTTTAGCGCTCACGCAAAGGCTACAAATGCTAATAAAACTATGCTTACTTCTGAAGTAACTGGTTTGGTGAAAAAACGTCCCTTTCTTACATATATATATTTGTTTTGAGTAGATTTTGTGAACTCCACTAAATTACTTGACTATACTGCAAATTTACTTAAAATAATATATGACAAGTTTTTTGTACTTAGCAACTATTTGACAAAATAGTATGTCAAAATATAAAAAACTTAAGGAGGGAAATATGCAAGTTACACGTAATAAATTATATCAATTTGTGTGTGGCATTCTTACGTTAGCACTTGCAATGTCTATATTGACAGGTTGCAGCAACAATAAGAGCGGTGATTTAAATAATACACCGGTTACACCAGGGAATTTGACAGAAGACAATAATGACGCTGGAACGGACAAGCAAATTACCAAATTACCGTTAGATACGGTTATGATGACTGTGAATGATAAGGAATATACGTTGGGTGACCTTATGTATGTGATTTATTATTTGGAGAAAGATTATAGTTCCACAGCCATTGGCTTTTTAGAGCAGTATGGAATTGATTTTTGGAACGATATCTATGATGAAAACACAAATGAAACAGGATCCGATATAGTAAGAAAGTCAATGATGGAAACGGCAGCGATGATTGCAGTCTTACCACAGGTGGCGAAAGAAGCAGGATATACATGTGATGCTGCCGAGATAGAAGAGATTGAAGAGGAAGCAGACATGATCCTTACAGATCTGCCGAAAGAAAATCTTGAACGTACAGGATTTACCAAAGAGTATTTAGTAGAGATAATGAAAACATTTTCAATTGTCAATCAGTATGTACAAGATCAAATCAATGCTCAAAAAGTTGATGAAGACAAGATTAGAGCAACGGTGGATCCAAACTCAGAGGAAAACAAGCAAGTCATGCTTCAATATATATTCCTTGGAACATTGGATGAAGAGGAAAATCATATTGGTGCAGAAGAGACAACTGCATTAATTAAAAAAGGTAAAAGCATGCTTGAAGATGTTCAGGCTGGAAAAGACATGGAAGAGGTTTGTAACAATGCAACTTCCGCTTCGGAGACTAATATTTATTATAATGAAGAAGCAATCTTAAATGCTGACCTGGAAAAAGAAATGGTCAGAGCAGTGAGTGAATGTAAGGAAGGCGAGCTATATGATAGCCTCGTGGAAACAGATAAAGGATATTATTTGTTTAGATTAGTTTCAAACAACGCGACAGACGCTTATGAAAACAATGTGGCAGAAGCTATTTATGAAGCTAAGAAGGAAGCATATAACAAGTCCTATGAAGAGATGCTTGATAAGTATACGATTACACAGAATGAGGAAGAATGGGAAAAGCTTGTATTAGGAAGTTATGCCTATTCTGAAATAGAAGCATCATCAGATGGTTCTGGTATGGCTACAGAAGATGAGTTTTTTGATTTAAGTGGATTGACAGGCGGTTCAGAAACTGGATTACCTGATGATACAGCTGACGGAGATGATGGCTCTGTAGGCTAATATACGTTTGCATTTGCAGACAAGACTAAGATGTTTGGAGGAAATGTTGTGAATAAGTCAAAACAAGTTGTGCGAGTTGATGACAATAGCACGAAAAAGGTAAAAGTATCAAGAGTTGATACATCAAATTTATTTAAGATTATCGGGGGAGTACTTGGGGTAATCGCATTTATCGCTGCATGTGTGGTAATTGGATATGAAAGTTTTCATGTTGATCCGGTTATGACAGTGGAAGGTAAGAAATATTACTTAAGCGATCCAGAAGTTAAGTTCAGCGTATACATGGCAGAAGCTAGTCTTCTTAACCAAGGCGAGACTTATGGCGTTTACTATGGCATGGATGCAGCTTCATTCTTCGAAGCTAACAAATCTTCAGCAAAAGCAGATGCTTTAAGCAGCTTAGAAGAAACATTCTTAATGTATAATGAAGCAGTAAAACAAGGTGAAACATTATCTGATGAAGATAAAACGACTACAGAAGAAGATTATGGTAAGATCTTTGACAAAATGTCTAAAAAAAGAGTAAAAAGACTTGATATGACAAGAGAAGAGTTTATTGAACAAGCTCTTAAAATCAAATTAGCATATCAATATATGAATAAATTAGTAGAAGATTACGGAATTACAAAAGATAACTTAACAACTCCAGTAGACAAAGCTAATTACGATGAACGTGAGTTTGAAGTAATCGAAGTACCATTAACAACAACAAATTCAGATAGCGAGACAGTAGATGTATCTGAAAAAGATAAGGCTGCTTACCTTAAACAGATGAAAGAATACTTAAAAGAAGCACAAAAGGGAACTGAATTAAGTAAAATTCTTTCAAGTGATGAAAAGACTTATACGTATGAAAAGAAATCTTTATTAACAAGCGATAGTTCAAATGCTGAGTTAATGGCTAAGATCAAAGATATGAAGAACAAGACTGTATATGATGGCGTTATTGAAGCTGATAAAGCTTACTATATTGTAAAGATGACAAATAACAAAGTAACGACTCAATATGACCAAGCAGTTGAAAATCAAATTTCTACAGAACAACAAACAAAACTTGAAGAAGATATTGCAAGTTTAAAAGAAACTTATAAGTTAACTGAAGAAAAAGGCTGGGATGCAGTTGAACTTGGTACAGTTGCAGTTTATCCAACTGACAGTTTAGATGAATTTGCAGAAGATGAGGAAGAAAGCGCTACAGCAACTCCAAAAGCAACAGCTACTGCAAATGCTAGTGCAACTCCAGAAGCAAGCGCAAAAGCAAGTGCAACTCCAGAAGCTACAGCGAAAGCAACAGCTTCTCCATCAAACTAGAGTTGAATTTACAAAGAAAATAGATATAATAGAAGAAAGATGTCATGATAGTCAATCGATTATTATGACATCTTTTTAAGTATTAGGATCCTTCCTTAAGTATGGGGAGCAATAGTTACATTAATAAGAAATACTAATAAATACGTTTATGTATATTCATTTTATTTATAAAACATTATATGATACAATAAAGAAGACTTAAGTGACGGAAAGTAAAATGGAGGTAAGGTTATGAGCAACGTTAAGAGAATCTATGTAGAGAAAAAGGCACCATATGCAGTACATGCAAAAGAACTAAAAAATGAAATCAGAAGTTATTTAGGAATTAAGACTTTAGACAGCGTTCGAGTGTTAATTCGTTATGATATAGAAAATGTAAGTGAGGCTACATATGAGAAAGCACTGGGAACAGTATTCTCAGAACCACCAGTGGATGTTTTATACGAAGAAACATTTGAGCAAGGAAAAGAAGAACATGTATTTTCCGTGGAATTCCTTCCAGGACAATTCGATCAAAGAGCAGATTCTGCAGAACAATGTGTAAAATTATTAAATGAGACAGAAGCTCCTGTTATTAAGACTGCAACTACTTATGTATTTACAGGCTCTATTACAGAAGAAGAGTTCGACAGAATTAAAGCATACTGTATCAATCCAGTAGATTCAAGAGAAACGGATGAAGCAAAACCAGAGACATTAGTAACGAAATTTGAAGAACCAAAGGATGTTTTGATCTTTGACGGATTTATTGATATGGATCAAGACGCGTTACATGACTTATTTGACTCTCTTAACCTTGCAATGACATTTAAGGATTTTGAACATATTCAAAATTATTTCTCCAGTGAAGAAAAACGTAATCCATCCATGACTGAAATTCGTGTACTTGATACATACTGGTCAGATCATTGCAGACATACGACATTCCTTACTGAACTTAAAAATGTAACCTTTGAAGATGGTTATTACAAAGCTCCAATTGAAAAATCTTATGAAGAATATTTAGAGGCTAGAAAAGAAATCTTTGCTGGCCGTAAAGATAAATACGTTTCCTTGATGGACGTGGCATTAATGGCAATGAGAAAGCTGAAAAAAGAAGGCAAGCTTGACGATATGGAAGAAAGCGATGAAATCAATGCTTGTTCCATCGTAGTGCCAGTGGAAATCGACGGAAAAGAAGAAGAATGGTTAATCTTCTTTAAAAATGAAACACATAACCACCCAACAGAAATCGAACCATTTGGTGGGGCAGCTACTTGTCTTGGTGGAGCAATCCGTGATCCATTATCAGGTCGTGGCTATGTATACCAGGCAATGCGTGTCACTGGTGCGGCAGATCCAACCGTTTCTTTAAAAGAAACATTAGAAGGAAAACTTGCACAACGTAAGATTGTAACAGGTGCAGCAAGCGGATATTCCAGCTATGGTAACCAGATTGGTCTGGCAACTGGCCTTGTAAGTGAAATCTACCATCCAAACTACGTTGCAAAACGTATGGAGATTGGTGCCGTTATGGGCGCTGCTCCAAGAAAGAACGTAATTCGTTTAAACTCTGACCCAGGGGATCAGATTATCCTTCTTGGTGGAAGAACAGGCCGTGACGGCTGTGGCGGTGCAACTGGATCTTCTAAAGTGCATACGACTGAGTCAATTGAGACTTGTGGTGCAGAAGTACAAAAGGGTAATGCTCCTACAGAACGTAAAATCCAGCGTTTATTCCGCAGACAAGAAGTCAGCTCAATCATTAAAAAATGTAATGACTTTGGTGCAGGCGGTGTATCCGTTGCAATCGGTGAGTTAGCAGATGGCCTTCACATCTATCTTGACCGTGTGCCTAAGAAATACGCAGGTCTTGATGGTACAGAACTTGCAATCAGTGAATCTCAGGAACGTATGGCAGTTGTTGTAGATAAAGCAGATGTTGACAAGATGCTTGCTTATGCAGAAGAAGAAAACTTAGAAGCAGTTGTTGCTGCAGAAGTAACTGAAGAGCCAAGATTAGTACTCCTTTGGAGAGATAAGGAAATTGTAAATATCTCTAGAGCATTCCTAGATACCAATGGTGCTCACCAAGAAACAGATGTAACTGTAACAATGCCAAATGAAAAAGAAAGCTATCTTGATCGTGAAGTTACGGTTACTGATATGAAGAAACAATGGCTTTCTACATTAAGCGACTTAAATGTATGTTCTCAAAAAGGCTTAGTAGAAATGTTTGACTCTTCCATTGGTGCTGCAAGCGTATTGATGCCTTATGGTGGTAAATATCAATTGACTCCAACGCAGACAATGATTGCGAAACTTCCAATGTCAGAAGGAAAATGTGATACAGTTACAATGATGAGTTATGGCCTTGATCCTTATTTATCAAGCTGGAGCCCATATCATGGTTCTGTATATGCAGTATTGTCTTCCGTAGCGAAAATCGTAGCTGCAGGTGGTGATTATAGCAGAATTAGATTTACGTTCCAAGAATACTTCAGACGTCTTGGCACGGATCCTAAGAACTGGGGCGAACCAATGGCAGCTTTACTTGGTGCTTATGAAGCTCAAATCAAGCTTGGTCTTCCAAGTATCGGTGGTAAGGATAGTATGTCCGGTACATTCAATGATATCAATGTACCACCAACATTATGTTCCTTTGCAGTAGATATTGCAAAAGTACAAGATATCGTGACTCCAGAGTTAAAAGCAGCTGGTAACAAGTTGGTTCGTTTTACTGTAAAACGTGACCAATATGGATTACCTGAGTTTGAACAGGCAAAAGACCTTTATGAAAAGGTAACAGCATTAGTAAACAGCAAGGTATTAGTAGCGACTTATGCACTTGGATTTGGCGGCGTGATCGAAGCAGTGTCTAAGATGGCATTTGGTAACAAGCTTGGTGTTGAATTATGTGATCAGATTGCAAAAGAAGAATGGTACAAAGTTGCTTATGGTGATATCATTGCCGAAGTCAGCAAAGAAGATTTGGATAAAATTAATGCAGAATATACGGTGATTGGTGAAGTACTTGCAGAGGAAGCGTTTGTATGCGGTGAAACAGTAATCACAATGGAAGAAGCGTTGGCAGCTTGGACAAATACATTAGAAAAAGTATTCCCAACAAGCTCAGATGTGGAACAAAAAGAAGTAGAAACAAAATTATATGATACAAAGAATATTTATGTATGTAAGAATAAAATTGCAAAACCAAAGGTATTTATTCCAGTATTCCCAGGAACAAACTGTGAATACGATACGATGAAGGCATTTGAACAAGCAGGAGCCGAAGTAAATACAATCGTATTCAAGAATATGAGTGAAGCAAACATTAAGGAAAGTGTGGATGCTTATATCAAAGCAATTAATGAGTCACAGATCCTTATGTTCCCAGGTGGATTTAGTGCAGGTGATGAGCCAGACGGTTCTGCTAAATTTATTGCTTCTGCGTTCCGCAATGCAGGCATTAAGGAAGCGGTACATGATTTATTATATAAGAGAGATGGTCTTGCACTTGGAATTTGTAACGGCTTCCAGGCATTGATCAAACTTGGCTTGGTGCCATACGGTGAAATCGTAGAGCAGAAAGCAGATTCACCTACTCTTACGACAAACAGTATTGGACGTCATATCAGTAAATCTGTCTATACAAAAGTCGTAACCAATAAATCCCCTTGGCTTCAAATGGCTGAGCTTGGCAAGACATATGCAATTCCAGCTTCCCATGGAGAAGGCCGTTTTGTAGCAAGTGAAGAATGGATTAAGAAATTAATTGAAAATGGTCAAGTGGCAACTCAATATGTCGATATCAATGGTAACCCAACAATGGATGAAGATTACAATCCAAATGGTTCTTACTATGCAATCGAAGGTATTACAAGTCCTGACGGCCGTGTATTAGGTAAGATGGCCCACTCTGAACGTAGAGGTGACGGTGTTGCGCTTAATATCGTAGGCGATCAAAATCAGCACATTTTCGAGTCTGGTGTAGCATACTTTAAATAATAAATAGAGGAACAGGGGTAATTTAAGAAATTTTCTGATTACCCTTGTTTTTTTGTTGAAAAACATTGATAATAGTATTAAACACGTGATAAGTGAGGTGATTTGTAGTGTGCCAATTTGATATTACTGTAAATGATTTTAACCCTACGATCTTTTATTCAAGTAAGGGAAAGATGGTAACGGATTATCACTACCATGATCATGACTATGCAGAAATAACGTATATTATATCGGGAAAAGGAAAATATTATGTAAATGGAACCGTTTATGACGTAGAAGCAGGAGACCTAATTATCTGTAATCCTGGTGTAAAACATCATAATATAGTTATTAATGAAAAAGAACCAACCGTAGAAGTATTTATCGGATTTACAGATTTCCAATTTAAAAATATGCCGCCAAACTCCATTGTTCTTCCAAATGATGAATGCATCCTGCATACTTCAGGGGAATTAAAACAAGAAATCACTAAGATTTGTTGGGAAATGGTTTCGGAACAGGAAGCAAACCAGGCTGGCAAGTATTTTATGTTAAAAGCCCAATTGATACGGATGTTATTACTGATTGTTCGTGAAGTATTAGGAGGAGAAACACAAGAGAAACAAAAGAGTTGTAATTTTGAGTCCTATAACAAAAATTATGTGGTGAAAAAAATTGTTACATACCTAAATGAAAATTATGCAAGTAAGATCTCTTTAGATAAGATTGCAAGGAATATGTATTTGAGCCCGGTTTATATCTCAAAGATTTTTAAGGAAGAGACAGGGGAATCCCCAATCAATTACTTAATAAAGATACGTCTTGAAAAGGCCAGTGAAATCTTAATCAGCGGGGACGGCGGAAGCATTAAACATATTGCAAATAGCGTTGGATATGATGATGTATATCATTTCTCCAAATTATTTAAAAAGTATTATGGTATAAGCCCATTGTATTATAAAAAGTCAATGAGTCAGCAGCAAAAGGCATAAGGATTAGGATAGGCAGCTCAGAGAAAATGAGCTGCCTAAAATTTTTTACAAAAAATAATTAAATATTGTGAAATAATTGTGAAACAATTATGTCATAATTATGGTAAACTTTTGTATATAAAAATGGGGATAGTAAAATGTTTGGAAGGACGTCTTGTGATCATGGAGTATTATGATGCGATTAATTATCGTGGCTGGGTGAAAACTTTTAACGAAGAGAAGTTAGACAGTGGTGTTGAAAGCAAAATACAAAACTATATAAAGCATTTAAAAGGGTTTCAGGAAGACGGTGAGGAAAAGTTTGAGATAATCCGTAGCGAAGAGATAAAAAAAGCTCATTTAGGATTATTTACGACAAAAGCACCTTATTATTTCGTAGTATACATTAAAGATTTGGAGACACAATTATTAAATGCAGGTTATTTGATGGGCCAGCTGGCTCTGTATTTGATGACCAAGGAAGTAGGTTCCTGTCTGGTAGGATTAGAGACCGTGAAGCGATATGTGACTCAGAATGAAACTGCATATTCAATGCTAGAACAGGATAATGCAGAGTTTCCTGAGAAGACATGGGTTGCAATCATGGCATTTGGGAAACCAGAGCATAAGCTGCGTCAGGCAGGCAAAAGACTGAGAAGACTGCTTTCGGATAAAAAATGTATTTGTGTTACAGAGATCGACCCTAGAGTACAATCAATCCTAACGGTTGGTATACAGGCACCCTCCAAGATGTTAGTAAGTCCTTACCGATTTGTAGTAAAAGGCACAAAGGCTCATATACTAGCAAAAGCAGAGTCCATGATGACCAGTTCCCAACGAATGTGCGTATATTTAGACTGTGGCATTATGCTGGCCTATTTAGGACTGAAGGCAGAAGAGCAGTGGATGACCATGGTAGTAAAAAAGATGGAACGTTTTTCAGAGAAGAAACACAATAATTATAAATATTTAGTGAGTCTTTCATTTGAAGACCAATAATAAAGAAAAGGCATCAGAGCATGAAGTTGTTCTGGTGCTTTTGTAATAATAGAACCCCACTAGAAAATAGGACATAGGATGCTCACTCACCTGAATTGGAAGTTTTGGTTATAAAAAGGGGCTATTGTTTGAATAGAATAAAAAAACAAAAAAATATACAAAAAAGTATTGCAATTTTATTTTTCTTATGGTAAACTAAACGTGTTGCTGATGCAACAGAGAAAATATATGCGCGAGTGGCTCAGTGGTAGAGCACCTCCTTGCCAAGGAGGGGGCCGCGGGTTCGACCCCCGTCTCGCGCTTACTGTGAAAGACCGGAAGTGAGGAAACTTGCTTCCGGTCTTTTTTGTTTACGTCCAGTTTCTGTTGTGCTATGATTTAAGTAATACATACGGTATTAGACGAGAAAAGAGAATAAAAGACAGGAGGCGGTATTTGTGCAGTGGATTAATCCCAATGGACTAATCATTATTTGCATAATGATGATCCCGAATATAATATTTGGGCTGCGGCATAATGACATAATAAATTTGTGTAAAAACCAGTTTATGAATGTAGTCGAGCAAATCGGCAGGTATGGCACCTTCTTTTTAATGATTTTCAATATTGGCATATTTGAAAAGGGTGCATGCTCTCAGACAGTGTTTTATGTCTGGCTTGGCATTGCGTATTTTCTATTGCTATTGTACATGATTTCATGGGCTATATATTTTAAGAAGGAAACAGTAAAGCTGCCCATGGCATTGGCAATTATCCCTATTGTAATATTTGTGCTTACAGGAATAATGCTTAGACATTATTTATTAATAGCATTTGGCGTGATCTTTGGTATTGGGCATATATACGTGACTTGGGCAAATAATAAAGAGAACTAATGTGAAGAAAGGACAAGGGACATTCATATAAATATACTATACTGCTAAAGCGATTGATTGTGTGGTCATATGGCCTTGGGGGAATAGTATGAAAAATGGGTTGCTTGTTATGCTGATCACAATAGTTTTTCTTTATATTGGGAATACAAAGGTGAGTCTTGACCAGGAAGAAAAGAGAGCAGAAATTGATGCTCCCAATGAAGTGGTCTATCAAAAAGAGGAATGGAATAATAATTCAGCGCTAATAGCAAGTTATTTGCTGCCGGAAGAATTATATGCCATGGTTAATAAGTCGCGAGTTGAACTTCAGGAAGAATACGGGTTCCAGAGGTGTACGGCGTATTTGATTTTTGACTGGTCGATTGACAGTGACAAGGAATGGCATTATGATAGTTCGTGGGACTGTGGTGAGGAGATAAAAGCCCCCTTATATTCTATTGTTAATAAAAATGTCATTAATGAAGCGGAAGTATTTTGGCTTACATACAGGCAACAATGGGACTGTTTTTTGGAATGTATTCAGCATCATGGAAAGCAGAAGGAAACTACTTTTGACTATAAAAAGCATACCTTATATATAAGGTCCAAATATGTTGTTCGTCTTACTAGTCCCGAGAAAAAGGCAGAATGGATTAGTTCAGAGTGGACATCCGCCGTTAAGATTGGAAAAGACTATAGCGTAAAGCTTGGGGATGCGGAGAAGGAAACGATAGAGGTCTCTAATGCTGTTGTTGAGATGGGCAAGACAGGTGTGGATCCATTTTTGACCTTTGAGTGCCATAATTCCAAAGAACTCTGTGAAGAGTTACTAAAGGTACGTGCTCTTTGCAAAGAAGATTATCGGCTGGAAGCCCAGATCAGATATAATGGAGGCGATTGGGAAGAGGCCCATGTGGTGAATGGAACTTCCCCTTATTTATATAGTAAAAGGATGGTACAATTGCCAGAGGGGTATGTAACTGATCCTAAAGGAGTGCAGTTACGTGTTCGATATCATTATGATGGAAATGATGAAAGAGGAGTAGGCGAAAGCGTTACTTTATGGAGTGAACCAATCACAGTAGGCGAGAATTGCTGGTGGAAGGAAAATGAAGCAGAGACGGCAATCATGAAAGAGCAGAGTGAGCGTCATTATAGTATCTGTCTGTCGATATTGCTTGTCCTCCTGACAGTTATCATGCTGGTGTTAGTATTGGTGAAGCCTAAAAATGAAAACAAAGAAAAAGAGAACATAGAGGAGAAGAAAAATGGAAGCAATTCAATGTATAGAGACGAGAAGAAGCGTAAGACAATTTGCAGAAAGAAAAGTGGAAAGAGAAAAGATTGAGGAGCTGGTAAAAGTGGCTTCATTTGCACCATCTTGGAAAAACAGTCAGACTGCCCGCTATGTGGTTGTAGACAGTGAAGAGATCAAAGAGAAGATTGCAGCAGAAGCAGTTATTGGATTTGAGCATAATGCAGAAATAATTAGAAAGTGTCCTGCACTTGTAATTGTGACTTGTGTACACGGGCGTTCTGGATTTGAAAGAGATGGTTCTTATTCCACATCAAAAGAGGATCGCTGGGAAGTGTTTGATGCAGGAATTGCAACACAGACATTTTGTCTTGCAGCACATGCCAATGGACTAGGAAGCGTAATCCTTGGGATCTTTGATGAGGAAAAGGTAATTGAGATAGCAGAGATTCCAGAGGGTCAGGTGGTTTGTGGCCTTGTTGCACTAGGATATCCAGCTGATGAGCCTAAGGCTCCAAGAAGAAAAGAAGTGAGTGATCTTCTTTCTTTTCGTTAATAGAGGGTTAGAAACAGGACAGAAATAATATTTATATTTCTGTCCTGATATGTTACAATACAATTTATGAGAGAAAATTGCTTGTAATACTTGTATGATAGGAGAGTTTCTAAAGTAAAATGTCGAAGAAAAGTAACCAGATAATTAAGCAGGCTGGAATTCTTGCCATGGCTGGATTTATCTGTAGAATAATAGGGTTCATTTATCGCATCCCATTGACGAACATCATAGGGGATCGTGGTAATGGTTATTATGGATATGCATACAATGTATATTCCATTATTTTGTTAATTACATCATATAGTATTCCAGGAGCAGTTTCTAAAGTAATGGCGGAACGCCTTGCAATGAAAGAGTATAGGAATGCTCAGAAGGTATTTCATTGTTCCATGATTTATGTCGTAGTCATTGGTGGGTTAGCAAGTTTGATTACCTTCTTTGCAGCGCCATTTTTGGTAAGTCATGAGACAGCAACAGTGCTTCGTGTATTTTGTCCGACTATATTCTTTTCTGGTGTATTAGGCGTATACAGAGGTTATTTCCAAGCCCATAGAACCATGGTCCAATCTAGTATTTCTCAGATTTTTGAGCAGATCATGAATGCAGTAGTCAGTCTATCCATGGCTGCATTTTTTGTTAATATGGTTGCCGGCAGTGACGAGACGACGGTGGCTGTAAATGGTGCTATTGGTAGTGCGATGGGTACTGGAGCCGGTGTTCTTACGGCGCTTTTATTTATGCTGGTGGTGTACAGGGTAAATAAAGAGGGAATTCAAAGAAAGATGCAACGAGATCAGTCGGGATATGAGGAGTCTTATGGAACAATCTTTAAAGTGATTATTGCCATGGTTACTCCGATTGTACTGAGTACGTTTATTTATAACTTTAATACTACGTTAAATGCAGGGATTTTTGAAAAGGTATCAACGATGGTGAACCTGTATGATAAGAATACGGCAACAGAACTTTATGGTGTATTCTCGGGAAAAGCAGTTGTGTTAATCAATGTACCGATTGCAATTGCTTCTGCCATGGCTAGTGCGCTTCTTCCTAATATCGCAGGAACATTTGCATTACATGGGGAAAAAGAGGCATCCCAACAGGTAAATGATACATTAAAACTGCTTATGATTATTGTAATTCCAATTACAGTGGGAATGTTTATCTTTGCAGGACCAATCATGATGTTTATGTATCCAGGAGCAGGACAATGGAAAATGGCAGCAAGCTTGCTTCGCGTCTTAAGCGTTGACGTCGTGTTTATTTCCATTTCAACTCTTAGCAATGCAGTGTTACAGGCATTGGGACAACCACAAAAGACGGTAGTAAATGCTTCTATTGCGTTAGTCATTCAGACAGTTTTATTGGTAGCATTGTTGACGATGACCAATTTAGGTGTGTATTCCTTAGCTATTGCAAGTGTATTTTATGCTGTGATCATGTGTATACTTAATCGAACAACGGTATTACGTTATTTAAGCTACAAACAAAACATAATGACCACTTATATTTATCCAATCATCTCGGCGTTGATTATGGGAGCTGTTTCTTGTGGTGTTTATCAATTGCTTTACAAAGTATACCCAAGTAACCGAATTGTGTTAATTATTGCAGTAGCTATTGCAATCGTTGTTTACTTTGCTTCTATTATCAAGCTAGGTGGAGTCAGTGAAGAGGAATTAAAGAGATTTCCAAAGGGAACAAAACTTGTGGCAATTGCATATAAGATGAGATTGTTATAGGGAATATATTTCCATGGAGAAAAAATGAAAATAGTTCGATAAAGATAGAGGAGAAGGACATGTGAAAGCATGGTTCTTTCTCCTCTATTTTCATGAGATAGAAAATAAAAAAAACTGCAAAATGCAGTATCGTACAAAAGGGGAATGTTATGAGAAGAACAATGGTTAAAGGAGTGGCCGCATTAGCATTAGCTGCAATTGCTATGACATCAGTTAATGTACCGATGATGTCGGCTAACGCAAAAGGGATTGCCAAGGAAAGTGCTATATTGGGAGCTACAAGCGAGTATTCCTTAGAGGGATATGCGGCAACGAAAAATGTCACAGGCGGAGGTGTTTTAGAAGAAACAAATGCCAACTACTACAAGGTTAGTACAGCAACAGAATTTTTAAAGGCATTATATACAGTAAATAAAAATGGTGAAGCAAGTGTAATTGAACTTACAGAGGATATTGCATTAGGCTCTAAGGAAGTGGGAAGTGCACTTACAACTTATAAGAGTGTGATTACGGCATCGGCAAACCAGCCATTGCTTCATCCGACTTTACTTGAAACTGGTGTTTCTCAGATTAATATTAAGGGGATGAAAGATCTTACCATCTATTCAAAAAATGGTGCAAAGATTACACATGCATGCTTTAACCTTAGTAAAAGCAGCAATATCATTATTCGTAATATCGTTTTTGATGAGATTTGGGAATGGGACGAAGCAACATCAGGCGATTATGATCGTAATGACTGGGATTACATTACGCTTCAAAATGCATGTACAGGCGTTTGGATTGACCACTGTACATTCTATAAAGCATATGATGGTATTGTGGATGTAAAGAAAGCCAGTGCAACCGATACAACCGATGTGACAATCTCCTGGTCTAAGTTTTTACCTGGAAGTGAAGGTGAATTCTTTGATCTTATGATGGATGAATTGAAACAGAACAAAAGTAAATATACGTATTACAATAAGTTAAGAACAACTTATGGCATGACTGAAAAGCAAGTATACAGTTATGCAAATGGTCAAAAGAAGACCCATTTATTTGGTGCATCAGATTCTGAAGCAAATATAAAAAACCTTAGAGTCACATTAGCAAATAACTACTACAAGAATTCTATGGATCGTCTTCCTAGACTTCGCGGTGGATATGCTCATGTGTACAATACAATTATGGATTCTTCTGATTTGTATCAATTAAGAAATGAAGTAAAGAATAGCAGTGCAAAAAGCAAGATTGTCAGCAATGGTGCGATCAGTACTTGTGGTGCATCTGTCCTTGTTCAGAATTCCTATATGGACGGAATTGTAAATGCCCTTTTAAGTGGTAATGGAAATAGTTCGGCAGGAGCCATTGGTGCAACCGGCTGTGATTACCGTCTTAACAATGTACAAAAGGAACTTGTTGTTACAGATAAGACAGGAAGCAACTTGGTATTGGATACAGATAAATTCCTGCAAGAGTTACCTTATGAAGTGTCAGAACTTTATGACGCAGATCAGTTAAATGAAAGGGTATATCCATATGTAGGAGCAGGCGTGCTTACAATGAGCAGTGTGGAATGGATGAGTACTGTATATAATGATGTTGTAGAAGTGCCAACGGCAACACCAACAGCAGAGCCAACCGTAGAACCAACAGTTG
>JAUNJY010000067.1 GCA_030535455.1 bacterium | reverse complement strand
ATCAAAATCAAGGGTATCAAAATCAAACTTATCAAAACCAAGGATATACAAATCAGAATTACTCTAATCAATCAATGGGAGGAGCAGATACTACATATATGTATGATCCAATGGATATTCAAGCAAATAAAGCAATGGCAATCTTATCTTATATCGGTATCTTATGTCTAATTCCGTTATTTGCAAACCATACTTCTAGATATGCACGTTTCCACACGGTACAAGGCTTTACTTTATTCCTTGCAGGAATAGTAGTCAGTGTATTAAGAGGAGTGGGAAGAGCAGCATTTGGTTATTTCACAATTGCATCGGCTCTATGGAGTCTGTTATGTTCGTTACTAAGTATTGCACTCTTTGTATTTATAATTTTAGGTATTATAAATGCTGCCCAGGGAAAGGCAAAGGAATTGCCAATCATAGGTCAGCTTCATGTGATTCATTTATTCTAAACAGAAAAAAGGCAGTGTCTTCTCTTAGTGAGGGACGCTGCCTTTTCTTATTTACGCGAACAAAGAGCCAAAGTCATGTGAACACCACCTTGGCAACTATCGCGATAACCAGAGAAACTCGTAAAGCATGGTTATTTGGTTAAATAGGCTTCATTTATTGCAATGACTTGATCCATAGCAGTTTTACTTGGAGCTCCAAGGGTTAGTCGTTTTTCTACACAAGTTTTAAGACTGATTGCTTCATAAATATCTTGTTCAAATACAGGACTGATTGCCTTATATTCTTCTAAGGTCATTTCATCAAGACTAATATTCTTATCAATGCAGAAAAGCACTAACTGACCAACGATACCATGGGCATCACGGAAAGGAACGCCATGCTTTACAAGGTAATCAGCAGCATCAGTTGCATTGGTAAATCCATTCTTAGCACTTGCTTCCATAACAGGAGCATTGAATTTCATCGTATCAATCATACCTGTAAATAAGGCAATACAGCCTTTTACAGTATCAATTGCATCAAAGCTAAGTTCTTTGTCTTCCTGCATATCCTTGTTATATGCAAGAGGCAGACCTTTCATTGTAGTGAGAAGTGATGTTAAGGCACCATAGACACGACCAGTTTTTCCACGAACCAATTCTGCAATATCTGGATTTTTCTTTTGTGGCATAATGCTTGAACCAGTGGAATAGGCATCATCAATTTCAACAAACTGATATTCATTAGAGTTCCATAGTATGATTTCTTCACAGAAGCGGCTAAGGTGCATCATCGTAATAGACATTGCGCTTAAAAATTCAATCAGGTAATCACGGTCAGAAACAGAGTCCATACTATTTAAGGTAGCTCCTGCAAAGTCAAGGAGGGAAGCGGTATACTCGCGGTCAAGAGGGTAGGTAGTACCTGCTAATGCTCCAGATCCAAGAGGACAATAATTCATACGTTCATAGATGTCTGAAAGACGGCTTCTGTCACGTTTAAACATTTCAAAATAGGCTCCCATATGATGAGCAAGGGTAATTGGCTGTGCTTTTTGTAAATGAGTGAACCCAGGCATAAAGGTTGTTGTATTTTCTTTCATAATACGATGAAGAACAAGCAGCAGGTTCTTTAATAAGGCATCTACTTCTTTTACTTCATCTCGTGTATATAATTTCATATCTAATGCAACTTGATCGTTACGGCTTCTTCCTGTATGGAGTTTCTTGCCTGCATCCCCAATGCGTTCAATTAAGTTTGCTTCTACAAAGCTATGTATGTCTTCGCTGGTGCCGTCAATAATGAGAGTACCATTTTCTATGTCGTTTTCAATGGAATGGAGTCCATCAATGATTTGTGACATTTCATCTTCCGTTAGAATCCCTTGTTTTGCAAGCATGGAAACGTGCGCGATACTGCCGCGAATGTCTTGTTTATAGAATTTTTGATCAAAAGAGATTGAAGCATTAAAGTTATGTACAAGCTGGTTGGTTTCTTTTGTGAAGCGTCCGCCCCAAAGTTTCATATAGGTTTCCTTCTTTCTTTCCTTTAGTGTAGTGTAATTATTCTATATATTACCCTGTTTTATGCATAAATGCAAGAAAATATGTATAAATAGTTAATAAATATTCATTCTTGCTACGTTTTCATAGCTTATTTTTTATGTGGTATACTATAATATGTATATAGTAATTGAGCATGGAAAGGATGGAATTATGAGTGAATTATTTGACCAGTTAACACCAATGTTAGATCGAAGTGCAGCATTGACGGCAGCACTTGCATTATTTGAATGGGATGCAGAGACATTAGCACCAGAGCAGGCGTCTGATAACACAGGAAAGATTATTGGTATTTTATCAGATGATTATTTTCGTTCTTTAATTAATCCAGAAGTGAAGCTGCTGTTAAGAAAGCTAGAGGAACCAGATAATAATAAGCAGTTGACTTTAGAGCAGAAAGCAGTGGTGAGAGAGCTTCGAAGAACATACGACCAACTAGCATCTATTCCGGGAAGAGAATATAGCGAATTTTGTGAATTAGCAAATAAAAGCTCCAGTGTATGGGCAAAGGCTAGAAAGAATGATGATTTCAAAAGCTTTGAACCATATCTGGAAAAGATCGTGGAGTATAAGAAAAAATTTGCCGGCTATCGATTAAAAAGCCAGGAGCAAAAAGACGATCCAGATGCAATCTATAACATATTATTAAGTGATTTTGAGCCTAGCCTGTCTACAAAGGAGCTGGATGAATTCTTTGAATTGATAAAGGAAGAACTTGTACCTTTAATTAAGCAGGTAGCAGACAAACAGGATGAAATTGATGATAAATTCAATACCCAGACTTTTGATGTGCAGAAGCAAAAGGAGTTTAATGAATTTCTTGCAAATTATGTTGGATTTGAAAAGGAAAAAGGGGTAATAGCAGAAAGCGCTCACCCATTTACAACCAACCTTCATAATAAAGATGTACGAATGACCAATCATTATTATGAAAATAATCTAATTACCGCATTGTTCTCTACGATTCATGAGTCCGGGCATGCCATTTATGAAATGCAAATTCGTGATGACCTGACCCTTACATTGATCGGAACAGGAACCTCTATGGCAGTTCATGAGAGCCAAAGTCGTTTTTATGAAAATATAGTCGGAAAGAGCAAAGAGTTCTGGAAACCAATCTATAGCCAGTTAGTAGATACTTTCCCAGAGCAATTAAAGGACGTTGATCTAGACAAGTTTGTTAAGGCAATCAATAAATCAATTCCTGGCTACATCCGTACGGATGCGGATGAGCTGACATATCCTATGCATATCTTGATCCGATATGAACTGGAAAAAGCATTGTTTAAAGATGAGATCACAGTAAAAGAGCTTCCAAAAGAGTGGAAGAAGAAATATATGGAGTATCTTGGAATGAAAGAGGATACAGATACAAAGGGGGTACTCCAGGATACTCATTGGTCCAGCGGTGATTTTGGATATTTCCCAACGTATGCAATCGGCAGTGCGGTAGCAGCACAGCTTTATTACTTTATGAAGACTCAGATGGAATTTGATAAGCTCCTTGAAGACGGTAATTTAGATCAGATCAAGAAGTACCTTGGAGAGCACATTCATCAGTATGGCATGATTTATAATATGAACGAGCTATTAGAAAGTGTAACTGGAGAGAAGTTTAATCCTTCTTACTATATTAAATACCTGAAAGAGAAGTATGGAAAGCTGTACGGATTAGATTAAACTTCAGTATAACCCTTTTTATGTATAAAAGTTTCCTTTTTACACATTCTAACAGAAGATGAACTCATTCTAGAAGTATGGCTGGGTTTATTTTTAGTAGAGAATAATTGTAGAAGGAGATAATAATGAGATCAGGAATTTATATTACTCATGTACATGGAAGAGAAATCTTGGATTCAAGAGGTAATCCAACTGTTGAGGTTGAGGTAACATTAGAAGATGGAACAATCGGACGCGCAGCAGTTCCATCAGGAGCTTCTACAGGAGCATTTGAAGCAGTAGAGCTTAGAGATGGTGATAAGGACAGATACTTAGGAACAGGCGTGCTAAAGGCAGTTGGCAATGTAAATACGCTGATTCGTGAAGAGTTACTTGGCATGAATGCATTAAATCAAGTTGAGATTGATGAGGCAATGATCGCCTTAGACGGTACTGATAACAAAGGAAAACTAGGCGCCAATGCAATTCTTGGAGCATCCCTTGCAGTTGCCAATGCAGCAGCAGAGTATTTAGACCTTCCTCTTTATCAATATTTAGGAGGCGTCAATGCAAAGACTCTTCCGGTTCCTATGATGAACGTTATAAATGGTGGAAAACATGCGGACTCCAGCTTAAATATACAGGAATTTATGATTATGCCGGTAGGTGCAGATTCCTTCCATCAGGCATTGGAATGGGGAGCTACTGTCTTCCATACATTAAAGAAGATTTTAAAGGCAGAAGGATTTATTACTGCAGTAGGTGATGAAGGTGGTTTTGCACCTAAATTCAGTTCAGATGAACAGGCCTTAGAATATCTGGTAAAGGCAATCGAACAGGCAGGATATAAGGCTGGAGATGACTTCTTTATCGCCATCGATGCAGCAGCAACTGAAATGTATGACGAAGCAAAGAAAGCTGGAAGAGAAGGAGACTACCTATTCTGGAAATCCGGTGAGTATAAGACAAAACAAGAGATGGTATCTTACTGGGAAGACTTATGCAGCCGTTATCCAATCCTTTCCTTAGAAGATGCCGTATCCGAAGAAGACTGGGAAGCATGGTCCATGCTTACAAAACAGCTTGGTGATAAGGTTCAGCTTGTAGGAGATGACTTATTTGTAACAAATACAGATCGTATTACCAAAGGTATTATGGAATGTGTAAGTAACTCCGTATTGATCAAAGTAAATCAGATTGGTACCCTTACTGAGACATTGGATGCTATCGAAATGGCTAAGAATAATAGATGGACAGCAGTAGTTTCCCATCGTTCTGGTGAGACAGAAGATACCTCTATTGCAGATATCGCAGTAGCAACCAATGCTGGGCAGATTAAGACAGGTGCACCATCTAGAACAGACCGTGTTGCAAAATATAATCAGCTGCTTCGTATTGAAGAAGAGCTTGGAAGTTCTGGCTGCTATCTAGGAAAACGTGCCTTTAAACTAAACAGAGCATTTTAGAATAGAAAAGCCCCTGAAAAGAGTAGATTTCTACTGCTTTCCAGGGGCTTTTTTATTCACCGGTACATCATTACTCCCTAATACGTTCGAATAAAACCTCATCTTGATTGGGAACTTCTTTTGGTTCCTGTTCCTGATACATAGCGTATTTTACAACATTTCCACTAAAGGTACGAATACAGTCATTACCACAAATAGCGAGATTACGCTGGTATGGTAATTGGTCATAAATTGTAACCTGTTTCTCAAGAGAAGCATCATATCTAGCTGCTTTCTTCATGTAATCCATAATACACCTCGTTCGGCCTTCATTCTAATAGTAGTATTATAGAATAAATGATTACAAAATTAAAGTATTGACATAAGCAAACTAAATGTCTTGTGGTGAGTTTGCTTTTTTCTGAAGTTCCACAATGATAATAGGAAGGAAAGAAAGTAAACCTACGATACACCATTGGGAAAGGGTCAGAGGAGTTACTTTAAATACTTTGGCAAGTGGCGCATAACTGATTACGATGACCTGCATAAATACACAGATAAAGAAGGAAAGGGTCAGTTTTGTATTCGTAAATATGCCAATGGTAAACAGGCTGTGATGGCTACGCATATTAAATGCATGGAAGAGCTGGCTTAGGGAAAGGACAGCAAAGCACATGGTCCTTCCAACCAGTGGCTGGCTGATAAACGTACCATTCATAGTGTCATATACACTATATCCAATATAAAAGGCGCTTAATGCCAATGCTCCAATCATAATGCCTTCAAATACAATCTTAAATCCTAGTCCATCGGCAAACAGCCCATGATCCGGTGGAACTGGTTTTCGCTTCATAATGTCTTTTTCTACCGGCTCAACACCCAGGCTGATAGCAGGAAGAGAGTCTGTGACCAGGTTAACCCATAAAAGCTGAACAGCAACTAATGGGGTTGGAAGTCCAAGGAGAATTGCTACAAATATGGTAATGATCTCTCCAATGTTGCTAGATAAAAGAAAATGAATGGCCTTTTTAATATTATCATAAATTCCACGGCCTTCTTTTACAGCAGATACGATCGTGGCAAAGTTATCATCGGTCAAAATCATATCTGCAGCATTTTTGGCTACATCGGTACCGGTAATACCCATGGCACATCCAATATCTGCAGCTTTAAGGGCAGGAGCATCATTGACGCCGTCACCGGTCATTGCAACGATTTCATTATTAGCCTGAAAAGCCTTTACAATGCGGACTTTATGTTCAGGTGATACACGGGCAAACACGCTGTAGTCATATATATTTTCAGAAAGACAGGCATCGCTCATGGTATTAAGCTCAGCACCTGAAATTGCTTCTCGGTTATGTTCTAGTATGCCTAGTTCCTTTCCTATGGCGCATGCCGTGCTAATATGATCGCCTGTTATCATGACAGGCTTAATTCCAGCCATCTTGCATTCACTTACGGCATCTTTGACTTCTTCCCTTGGTGGATCAATCATTCCGATAAGTCCAAGAAATGTCAGGTTTTTTTCAAGAGAGGAAGTCGCTTCCTGACAATTCATATCTTTGTAGGCCACCGCAATTACACGTAAGGCCTGGCTGGCCATAATCTGGTTCTGCTTTACAATGTCCATTAAGTTGGAAGCATTAACCCCATGGATAGAACCTTTCGAATAAATATTGCTGCAGAGTTTAAGCACTACTTCAGGAGCGCCCTTGGTAATGACACGGTAGCAATGATCCATCTTATGGACGGTAGTCATTAGTTTTCTAGTAGAGTCAAACGGAATTTCATTGACTCTTGGATAATTTAGCTCTAGCTTCTGTTTATTAATATTGTTATGGAATGCAGCAAGTACAAGGGCATTTTCTGTTGGTTCCCCTGTGGTTGTGACTTCATTGTGGTCAATTTGAAGAATAGAGTCATTACAAAGTGCGGCCATGGTCAGAATATCTTTGGAGAACGTACTTGTCATTCGCTCCTCCCCATCGGAAGAATGAATCTTGGTAACGGTCATCTGGTTCTGTGTCAATGTTCCGGTCTTATCAGAACAGATAATGGTGGCGCTTCCAAGAGTCTCAACGGCAGGAAGCTTTCGAATGACGGAATTCTTCTTTGCCATTCGCTGTACGCCAAGACTTAGCATAATTGTCACAATGGCAGGAAGTCCTTCTGGTATAGCGGCAACAGCCAGGCTGACCGAAGTCATAAACATATCAAAGATCGGCATTTTCTTAATGATGCCTAGGATAAAAATAACGATACAGATTCCTAATGCAGTTACTCCAAGGATTTTGCTTGTATCAGCCAGACGTTTCTGCAAAGGAGTAGAAGGAGAGTCATCGTTCATAATCATCCTTGCAATGTGTCCGACTTCCGTATTCATTCCTGTCTTAATGACGATGGCGCTTCCACGTCCATATGTTACAATGGAGGAGGAAAGTACCAGGTTATGACGCTCTCCTAAAATGGTATTTTCTTTAAGAATAAGATCTGCTTCTTTTTCCACAGGAGTACTTTCTCCCGTCAGAGAGCTTTCTTCAACTTTTAAGTTTACTGACTCAATCAGTCTTGCATCGGCTGGTACGAAATAACCGGCTTCCAGATAAATAATATCGCCAGGGACTAATTTGGAGGACTCGATGGTCTCAATAGTTCCATCCCTTTTTACCAGCGCATTGGGAGCAGAAAGTTTTTTGAGTGCATCTAGAGAACGTTCTGCCTTGGCCTCCTGTATTACGCCAAGGATTGCATTCAGCGTTATGATCAATAGGATGATAATGGGGTCGACTAAGTCACATTGCCCTTCTAGCAGGGATACAAGAAATGAAATTCCCGCGGCTGCAATCAGGGTAATAATCATAAAGTCTTTAAACTGTTCTATAAACTTCATGATCAAAGGCTTATTTTTTTTAGTAAGTAATTCATTAGGGCCATATTTATGTAAACGTTGTGTTGCTTCCTTTTTTGTAAGGCCTATTTCCGGATTTACTTCCAGTTCGGTTGCAACATCCTTATAAGACATATTGTGCCAATACATCCAAATCCTCCTTCTACCTGTTGTTATTAAGCCAAATCATGCTTAGTCTAAGTATATGTCCGAGCAATTAAAATATAACAGACATACCTCTTAAAAAGATTGTAACCATGTACATAAAAATACATATCTTAAATATGACAACATAACTGTGATTAGGTGAAAACAGTGTTCATAAATGTGATCTTAATTTCAATCTCATTAAGTCTCGATGCACTGGGAATAGGCATTTCATATAAGCTAAAGGGTGTAAGGATTACCCATATGGCAAAGTTTGTAGTTGGGCTTGTATCCGTACTCATTATGTGGGGATCATTAAAGCTTGGCGAGGCAGTGAAGTACTTCATGCCTCCACAAGTTGCAAATATATTAGGTATTAGCATTCTTGTACTGATTGGACTGACATTTATACGAAATGCATTATTTGGGACAGAGAAGACAACGTACGACTTTAATAAATCAAAAAATATCGATATATGGGAGGCAGTAATACTTGGAATTGCGTTAAGTGCTGACTCCATAAGTGCAGGGATTGCAGCAGTAACCATGGGGCTTGGAAGCATGATAATTCCATTTTGCGTTGGCGGTATGCAAGTAATATTTCTTTATATAGGAGATATTTTGTTAGAACGGGTAGGCATAGTAAGGAGGATGAGCCGCAAATTATGTGGAGTACTATCGGGATGTTTACTTTTGGTGATTGCTCTTATTAGGATCATTAGTTAAGAAAAAGGAGCTATGGCAGGTTTATCTGCTACAGCTCCTTTTTAAGGAAAATCATTCTTCTGTTTTCTTGTCTTCTCGGATAAACAGTTTTTTTAATGGAGTTACTTTAAAAAGAAGAACAACAACTCCAATAATCAGAACGGGCATAATGATAATCTTATATTCTTCATAATAAGTACCAACCATGCCCCAATTTTCCCGAAGAGTATAGCCTAGTCCGATCAGGATGATATTCCATACAGTAATCCCGACTCCAGAAGAGGTCAAAAAGATGCTATAAGGCTGCTTTACAGCGCCTGCGATAAAGGCAATATAGGTACGGCAGATAGGAATAACACGGCCGATACATACTGCGATATGCCCGTATTTATTGAATTTATCAAAGGAATTATTTAGTCCCTTTTCCGTACTTGGAAACCTTCGTTTGATTTTCTCAAGCAAAGGGACACCGCCATATCGCCCGATACCATAACAGATACTGGTACCAATAAGGCCGGCTGCAACGCTGACCAGGATAATCACTAAGAAGCTAACGTGCTGTATGGAAGCAACTGCTCCAGAGAAAGGAAGGACGATTTCACTTGAAACAGGAAAACAGGCATATTCTAGTAGAATTAAAAAAAACATGGCGATTAATCCATATTCGTAGATTAAATTGGTAAAGAAACTCATACATACTCCCGTGGCTAGTCTTTATCCTATTATATTTCAAGTGCGGCAAAATAATACCTGAACAGAAATATTACCAAAATATGAATAATTCGAGCACTTTTTACAGTTATATTACTTTTTAGTTAATTCACTTGACGAAGTAGGCCTTAACATCTATAGTATTAAAAGTATTATTATAAGAAAATCAGGAGGGAAACATGGAACGTATAAAAATCTCAAATCACAAGTTATTACGCATCATTTTATTTTTCTCGTTGGTTCTGTTACTAGGCTTTGGAAGCAGCCAAAAGGCACAGGCTTCATCAAAGTACCCGTATCTAATCAAGGTAAATAAGAAGATGAATACAGTAACCGTATATAAACAAGATTCCAAAGGGAAGTATACAAAGCCAGTAAAGGCTATGGTATGTTCAACTGGAGCTGACACCCCATTAGGAACATTCCGTACACCGGTAAAGTACCGTTGGAAGATATTAAGCCATAATGTATGGGGGCAATATTCTACACGTATTACAGGGAGCATCTTGTTCCATTCTGTATGGTACTATGAAAAGGACTCATCAACACTTTCTGTGAGACAATATAACCGATTAGGAACACAGGCTTCTGCAGGATGCGTGCGACTCTCCACAGCAGATGCAAAATGGATTTATGACAACTGTCCGATCGGAACAACAGTAACGATTTATAATTCTTCTAATCCTGGTCCATTAGGAAAGCCTAGTGCAATCAAGATTAACAAATATACTTGGGATCCATCCGATCAATGGAGTAAAAACAATCCATGGAATGGAAAGAAACCTACGATTAAGGGAACAAGTGACCAAACAGTCTTAGCAGGTAACAGCCTAAACTTAAAGAAGAAAGTAAAGGCATACGATACTTGCGGAAATGACATAACAAGTAAACTTAAAATTGATACCTCCAAGCTTAATTTAAAGAAGGCAGGTACATATAAGGTGACTTATTCTGTAACTGATGCAATTAATAGAAAAGCAACGAAGACAATCAAGGTAAAGGTTGTTGCTCCAGAGAAAATTACTTTTAAAGGGGTTAGCAACAAAGTAGTAAACTATAACGAATACAAAAATAAAAAGTTAAAAGACTATGTAATGGATGGTGTATCCGCATATTCTGGAAAACACAAGATAGATAAGGATAAGATTTCGTATAAATCTGAAGTAATAAAGAACGATAGCCAGCAAAAAGTGTATAAGATTACGTATTCTGTAACTAACGTAACCACAAAGAAGAAAACAACGAAATCAATTACGATCACGCTTGATAAGAAAGGCCCACAAATCACTTGTTCCAGCCTATACTTAACAGGTGAAGCGTATAATACATTTAGAGCAGAGCTTAAGAAAAATCAGTATAAACATGTAACGGTAAAAGATAACACAACAAAAGCGAACAAGATTAACGTATCCAATAAGGTTACGAAAGTAAGCGATAATGTGTACCGTGTAACTTATACTGCAAAAGATGCTGTAAACAATAAATCAACAGCAAACCAGACTGTTTATGTACTAAAAAATCCACAATTAGTGGTGAAAAAAGATACAGTAACAGTAAATAGTGTTTCAGAAATTTCAAAACATGCACTTGAAAATGTTATGTTCAAAGCGTCTGGAAAAGACTTTACGTCCCAGTTCAAATCAAACATTCATATGAAGGTTGAACAGATTGCAGAGAATGAAACATATAAAGTAACGTATACATTAACAGTATGTGGAAAGACAATTACAAAGACTGCATCTTATGAAATTGCAAACTAAAAAACATCCCTATGAGTTATTCATAGGGATGTTCAGCTTGTCGACAAGGTCGCCAAGCTTTGGATGAAATCCGGCTTTCATCCAGTGCCGAAGGAAATGATTAGTGCTCACTCGTGCAAGTCCTTAAAAATAAGGACCTATTCGCACTAATCCGATATCCGAAAAGCGCGGTTTCCGGATATCGATTTTAATGAAAACCTATGGTTTTCAAACTTTCCTATAAGCAGTGCGTTGAAGTGACTGCTAGAATTTAATTGTCTACAGTCTGAACATCCCTATGAGTTATTCATAGGGATGTTTTTTAGTAGTTTGTATTAGATAAATAAGTCAAAGCAGATTGGAGTATAGAACAGTTCTTTGATTTTTTTCAAATCGTCGGTTTGTCCTAAAATCCACATTAACTTTGTGACAGTTGCTTCTAACGTCATATTATAAGCTTCCAATACATTGTAGTCTTTTTTCGCTTGGTATCCAACTTCGTAGACTTCCATATCACTGCCTTCGTAAGTAACCTGAGTTGTCATTACAAGCATTTTTCCAGAATGTATCCAGTCCTTGATGGAGTCTAAGTAGGAACTGGTTTCATAAACAGGAATACCACCCACACCAAAGCCTTCCATAATGATGATGTCATAGTTTTCTTTCAGGTATTCAAAGATATCGGCTTTGAGCCCAGGAATCAGTTTAAGTAAGAAGACACGTTCTTTTAATGTATCATAAAATACTGGAGTTTCCTCAAATGGAATATCTTTTATATATCGAATAATCTTATTATCGCGTATAATGGCAGTAGCGGGATAATCAATGCTTGAAAATGCATTATAGCTCTTGGTACGCAGTTTTCGTGCTCTTGTACCAATGATTGCTTTCCCATCAAATACAATATGAACACCATGACTTTCACTATCAGAAGCAAAGATAAAGGAATTCATAAGATTAAGCTTGGCATCTGTATTCTCTTCAAATATTGATTTTTGTGAACCGGTTAAGACAATCGGTTTTTTTGATTTTTGAATTAAATAAGAAAGAGCCGCAGCACTGTAAGCCATAGTATCCGTTCCATGAGTAACCACGAAGCCATCAAATGATTCGTAATTCTTTTTAATACAGTCTACAATTTGAAGCCAATGGTTCGGTGAAACGTTGGTACTGTCTAAATTAAATAAAGGGAGAGTTTCTACTTCGCAGAAATCAGAAACTCCTGGAATTAATTCCAAAATTTCTTCTGAGGTAATTAGTGGCGACAAGCCATATTCCGTCTGTTTAGAAGCAATTGTGCCCCCTGTTGTGATCATTAATATTTTAGTCATGATACATCGCTCCTATAGTTGGTAAGAATCACTTAAGTTACAAGTATTATACAGAGTGAAAAATGAAAATTCAACGTAAATTAATAACATATACTTATTTTGTTATGTTGAGGTGAAAATCATGTACGAAAAACGTAAACATCTGTTAAAAATAGTAGCCATTTACATTCTGGCTGCCCTTGTAATCACATTTTTACTAATTTATTATAGCGAAGATCAGAGAGTCAAGGCAAACAATGATAATAAGGAAAACCAGGTCACAGTAAAACCAGAAACGTTTAAGCAGGAGTACCGTAATTCAAAAGGAGAAGTCCGGCTGATCTTATCTTATCAGTATCCAAATCTGTCTGGTGAGTATAAAGGCATTGACAAGGCAAACTGCCGTTATACAACGCTGTTTAGCAATTGGCTGAAGGAACAGGATGAAATTATCGATTCGGTATCGGAAGAGGAAAACACAGGTGGTTCGAAATATGGAAATGAAGTCAGCTACACCATAACGTTTAATCGAAATAATATATTCAGTGTATTGTTTGAAGGATATTTATTCACAGGAGGCGCTCATGGGATGCCTTACCGTACACCGACCAATATTGATTTACGGGGTGGAGACGAGGTAGATCTGACTAAGCTTATGAACAAGTCTAAAGAGCAGATTAAGAAACAGGTAAATGATGCGTTTAAGAAAAAAATAGACCAGGATAAGTCATTATATTGGGACAATGCTTATACAATTGTAGAGCAGACAAAGTTTGAAGACCTAAGATATTATTTTACTGAAAATGGAATAGTTTTTTATTTTGATCCGTACGTATTAGCACCTTATGCAGCAGGATTTGTAGAGGCTACAATTAGTTATTAATCAGTTTTTCTACGACTGTCATATCGATAAAACTCATATTTAGGAAGAGTATGGCAGTCGATTTATATAGGAAATAGTATATTCTTGTTATGTTTTTGATAATATAGACAAATATTACAATATTTTAAAAAAGTATTAAATTTTCGATATATTTAAGACAGAGAGAAAATTTAATGTATAATAATAAAAGCAGACGGAGTTATACAAAAAAACACCAATAAAGGTGTAAAAAAGGAAGTAAAAGAGGTAGATATGAGTAAGAAGGAATTAAATAGAACCAAAATCAGTGGAAATACGAAGAAGATTGTATTTGGTTGTGTTGGCCTGTTGCTAGGAATTCTTATAATTGCATACCTATGTGTATCGCAATTTTATAAAGACCATTTTTATGCACAAACATTTATAAATGGTTTGGATTGCTCCAACTTAACTGCAGAAGAAGCAAAAGAACTGATTTCGCAGAATGTCAATACATATGTCCTTACAGTAAAAGGGCGAAATGATGTGACTGAAAAAATTAGTGGTGCAGACATTGGCTTACAATGTACATTTGATCAAGATTTTAACGAGGTTTTAGAGAGCCAGTCCGCATATTCTTGGTTATCAAATACATGGAAACACAATAAGGTAGATAATCCATATACATTATCTTACGATGAAGATAAACTAACAGAAATAATCAGTAAGTTAGAATTTTTAAAGAAAAAGAATCAGGTAGCACCTAAAAATGCTACAATCAGCGAATATGATGAGCAAAATGGCTTTACCATCATTGCTGAAGAACAAGGAAGCAAGCTTACAAAGAAAAAGTTAACACAAGTCTTAAAATCCGCAATTGAAAATTTAGATGGGGAACTTGTACTTGATGAGGCAGACTGTTATGAAAAGCCAACAATAACTAGTGATGATCAGATTTTACAGACCGCAATGAAGACAATTGACAAATATATGAGTACAAAATTAACTTATACATTTGGTGATAAGACAGAAATCTTTGATGGCACGAAAATTGGTCCTGCAATCAAAGTAGATGATGAAGGAACTGTAACCCTTGATGAAAGCAAGATTGAAGAATTTGTTGCTTATATCAGAAAGACTTATAATACCGTATTTTCAAATCGTCAGTTTATGACATCCTATGGTAAAACCATTACGACACAGGGTGGAGATTATGGCTGGTGGCTTAATGCTAACGGAGAATTAAAGGAAATCTTAGAATGCATTAAGAACGGTGAGCAAAAAGACAAACAACCTGTTTATATTCAGACAGCAGTTCAGTATGGTGATAACGACTTAGGAGACAGTTATGTTGAAATCAACCTATCTGCGCAGCATCTTTTTGTTTATAAAGACGGAAAGAAAGTATTAGAGACAGACTTTGTTTCAGGAAGCGTTGTAAAGGGATATGAGACTCCAGCAGGCGTATTTCCAATTCAATACAAAGAGACAGATGCTACATTAAAAGGTCAAGGCTATAATACTCCAGTTAAGTACTGGATGCCATTTAATCGTAATATAGGTATGCATGATGCTTCTTGGAAATCATCATTTGGCGGAAGCCAGTTTATTAATAATGGTTCCCATGGCTGTATCAACTTACCACCAGCAATGGCAGAGAAGATTTTCGGCTATGTTGAAAAAGGAATGCCAGTAGTCTGTTATCATTTATCCGGTACAGAAAGCTATAATGTAAAACAATATGAAAGTGCAAAGAGCAGAGCACCAAAGTCTGCTCAATAGAAGAAAGGTTTCTCCTTGCCAGGAAGCATGAACAATGGCAAGGGGGAACCTTTCTTTTGTTTAATTAATTATTACAAAACTTTTAAAAAGTATTAAATTTCCAAATTTTACTAGAAGTATAATAGGATTAATGTATAATAGAAAAGCATAGAGGGTTATACAAAAAAACACCTTTTGGTGGGAAGAAAGAAGTTAAAGAGGTAGATATGAGTAAAAAGGTTGTAAGTGGGCAAACGAATATGAAGAGAATACGAATGATAATACTAGGATGCATTGCATTAATAGTTACGATTTTATTAATTGCGTATCTATGCATTTCCCAATATTACAAAGAACATTTCTACGCTCAGACGTTTATCAATGGGATGGACTGTTCCAACTTAACGGCTGCTGAGGCTAGAGAGAGAATTACAGAGAATGTGAATACATATATTCTTAATGTTAAGGAACGAAATGATGTTACCGAACGGATCGTAGGTGCTGATATTGGTTTGAAATGTACCTTTGATCAAGATATTGATCAGGTACTGGATGAACAGTCGGCATACTCATGGATTTTAAATACCTGGCAGGATAACAAAGTAGATAACCCTTATAAACTTACTTATGATGAAGACAAGCTTAATACCGTAATTGATAAGCTAGAGTGCCTACAGAAAGAAAATCAAGTAGAGCCTGTAAATGCTAAGGTTAGCAGTTATAGTAAGGACAAAGGTTTTACTGTAATTGAGGAGAAACAGGGGACAAAGATCGATAAGGATAAGCTGATCGCAGCAATTCAGGCATCCATCAAGAACTTAGATGCTGAAGTTACAATTGAAAAACAAGACTGCTATGTAAAGCCTGAGATTACAAGTACTGACGCTTCAATTCAAAGTACAATGAATACGATTAATAAATATATGAGTACAAAAATTACATATAAATTTGGCGATAAGACAGAAGTATTTGATAAGACTGAGATTGGGCCAGCGCTAAAAGTAAGTAAAAAGGGTAAGGTTTCTATTGATGAGGATAAGATAGAAGAATATGTAGCCAGTGTTGCTAAGACATATAATCTAATTCCGGACTCAATTAATTTCAAGACTTCTACGGGTACTCAGGTTAAGGTAAACAACGTTGACTTAGGATGGCGATTAGACACTGATACCGAACAGAAAGAGCTCATAGCATCTATTAAAAAAGGAGAGCAGAAACAGAAGGACCCTACTTGTAAAAAGAAAGGCAGGGCATATGGAACTTCAGATCTTGTTGGAAGTACATATGTTGAAGTCGATCTTACAAATCAAAAACTGTATTTCTATAAAGATGGGAAGAAGCTTCTTTCCTCTAACATCGTAACAGGAAATCCTAGTACAGGTCATGCGACACCAAGTGGAGCTTATGTTGTTGCCTACAAAGATTATGACAGATGGTTAGTAGGTCCTACATGGAGATCTCATGTTACGTATTGGATGCCATTTAATGGTGGAATTGGCTTACATGATGCTTCATGGAGACATGGCGTATTTGGTGGTAAGATTTATTCCTATAATGGTTCTCATGGATGCGTAAACTTACCATTTGCAACAGCAAAGACTATTTACAATAATATAGAGGCTGGTACTCCTGTAATCTGCTATAAATAGTGTAAACCAAGGATTGCCTACATAATAGGAAAGAGCGGTGTGCAAGATTTTCATAAACAATTGGATACTCTATAAATATAAATACCCTGCAAGTAGTGTTCCCACTGGCTGCAGGGTATTTTTGTTGCGGAAAGCCGTTTCGCTAATCTTCTTTGACAAACATAGGTTATGTGATAGAATGAAGAAAAGAAGCAGCAATTAAGAAATAAATAGAGAGGAGGCAGCTTGGACAGAGCGTTTGGGATGTCCAATAAAGAATATGAGATTTGTAGCAGTTGGAAAGAAGAACAGAGAGACATTTGATAATTTATTTAACCTGTATTTACATGACCTAAGTGAATATAGCACATGGGTTGGGGAACGACAGGGGGATGACGGAATTTATCTAAAAGGAATTACGGACAAGTATTTTGATGATGAGACCATTGTATATTTAATCTATTATCATGAGCATCTTGCTGGCTTCATCTGTCTTTCTTGGGGCAGCAAAGCAGAGCATAAAGCGGATTATATGATACAGGAATTCTTTATCCTTCGTCCATTTAGAAAGACTGGTTTTGCAAAGAGAACAGTGCGTGAAATCTTTAAGAAGTACCCTGGAAAATATAGTTTGCATGTATTAAAAGAAAATATTCCGGCCCATCGATTCTGGAGAAGAAAAATTACAGAGGCAGGGGCAAGCTTTAAGTTCTATTGGTATGATGAGGAACAGGATACGTATCTGTTTGAAATCAAGAAAAGGATACAGTAAGTTTAACTTCATGACAAAAGGGTATACTAGAAGCTATGAGTAGTAATTTTTAGACACATCCGGTTGACAAATATAGTGAATATGGTAGAATGGAAGTGTTTTTAAAATAAGAGAAAAACGTTGACAAGGAGTATTAAGAGTCACAGGTTTTTAGAGAACTGCCGGTTGGTGAAAGGCAGCAGCCGAAGCTCCCAACTCGCCTTTGAGTTCTTTTACTGAAACTAAGTAGGTAGAAGCGTTTCATTCACGTTACAGAATTAATGAGTGCGTTAAAAATCCGAAAGCTTATAAGATAAGTTTATTAGTGATTTTACGAAATAGAGTGGTACCACGGAAGCTTATGGCCTTCGTCTCTTATAAAGAGATGAGGGCCTTTTTTTAGTTAATGGAGCATAGCTCCATTAACTAAAAAAGTTCCATATACGGATGCACACTCACTTAAGTAGTGTCAAACACAGAAGGAGGAAATTATGACAGAAATGTATAACCATAAGACCATTGAAAAGAAATGGCAAAAAGTCTGGGATGATGAAAAAGCATTCGCAGCAACTAACGACTATACAAAACCAAAATTTTACGCATTAGTTGAATTCCCTTATCCATCAGGACAAGGTCTTCACGTAGGTCATCCAAGACCATACACTGCGCTTGATATCGTAGCAAGAAAGAGAAGAATGCAAGGGTACAACGTACTTTATCCAATGGGATGGGATGCATTCGGTCTTCCAACTGAAAACTATGCAATCAAAAACCACATCCATCCAGCAATCGTTACAAAAAATAACGTACAAAACTTCAAAAATCAGTTACATTCTTTAGGTTATTCTTTCGATTGGGATAGAGAAATCAATACAACTGATCCAGAATACTACAAATGGACGCAATGGATCTTCTTAAAATTATTCAAAGAAGGTTTAGCTTACAAATCTGAAATGCCAATCAACTGGTGTCCATCTTGTAAAGTTGGTTTAGCAAACGAAGAAGTTGTAAATGGTTCTTGTGAACGTTGTGGTTCTCCAGTAGTTCACAAAGTTAAGAGCCAATGGATGTTAAAGATCACTGAATACGCTGATAAGTTAATCGACGATTTAGCTGATGTTGACTACATCGAAAAAGTTAAGACTTCTCAAAAGAACTGGATCGGCAGAAGCCAAGGTGCTGAAGTTGACTTCGAATTAAAAGATAAAGAAGACAAATTAAGAGTTTACACTACAAGACCAGATACTTTATTTGGTGTAACTTACATGGTAGTTTCCCCTGAACATCCAATGATCGATAAGTACAAAGATTCCATCAATAACATGGATGAAATCATGGCTTACCGTGAAATGGCTGCTAAGAAATCTGATTTCGAACGTGCTGAACTTGCAAAAGATAAAACAGGCGTACAAATCGATGGTCTTACAGGAGTTAACCCAGTAAACGGTAAAGAAATTCCAATCTGGATCTCTGACTACGTATTAATGACTTACGGAACAGGTGCTATCATGGCAGTTCCTGCTCACGATGAAAGAGACTGGGAATTTGCTAAGAAATTCGACCTTCCAATCATCGAAGTTGTTGCTGGTGGAGAAAACGTTCAAGAAGCAGCATTTACTAACACTTCAACTGGTAAATTAGTAAACTCTGATTTCTTAAACGGATTAGAAGTAAAAGATGCAAAAGAAAAAATGATCGAATTCTTAACTGAAAAAGGAATCGGCGAAAAGAAAACTAACTTCAAGTTAAGAGACTGGGTATTCTCAAGACAACGTTACTGGGGTGAACCAATTCCAATCGTTCATTGCGATAAATGCGGTTATGTTCCAGTGGATGAAAGCCAGTTACCACTTGAACTTCCAGAAGTAGAAAGCTACATGCCAACAGACAACGGTGAATCTCCACTTGCAGCTATGACTGACTGGGTAAACACTACTTGTCCATGTTGTGGTGGTGCTGCAAAACGTGAAACGGATACAATGCCTCAATGGGCAGGTTCTTCTTGGTACTTCTTAAGATATACAGATCCTACGAATACTGAAAGCTTAGCTAGTCCAGAAGCATTAAAATACTGGTTACCAGTTGACTGGTACAATGGTGGTATGGAACATACTACACTTCACTTACTTTACTCTCGTTTCTGGCATAAATTCTTATATGATCAAGGAATTGTGCCTACAAAAGAACCATATCAAAAGAGAACATCTCACGGTATGATCTTAGGTGACAACGGTGAAAAGATGAGTAAGTCCCGTGGTAACGTAGTTAATCCAGATGATATCGTAAGAGATTACGGTGCAGATACATTACGTACGTATGAAATGTTCATCGGTGCATTTGAATTAGCAGCATGCTGGTCTGAAGATGGCGTAAAAGGCTGCCGTCGTTTCCTTGAAAGAGTTTGGAAACTTCAAGACATCGTAACAGATGAAGAAGGTTACTCCAAAGATATGGAAACTAAGATGCACCAAACAATCAAAAAAGTATCTAATGACTTTGAAAACCTTAAATACAACACTGCAATTGCAGCTATGATGGCATTAATCAATGACTTCTACAAAAAAGGCAGCGTAACAAAAGG
>JAUNJY010000009.1:82160-91988 GCA_030535455.1 bacterium | reverse complement strand
TAGAATAAGAGTCTCCAAAACTCCAGAGCCGGGTTCGATTCCTGGTGCCCCTGTCACTTAAAAGGTTTGTAACTTTAGTTACAAGCCTTTTTTTAGATTATTCAAGCTTCTCTTTATTCTATATTACATAATTAACTTGATCTAAGTAAGCTAAGTAGTACCGTAAATGTTCCAATGTTGAGAAATGTAGGAAAAAGTATTATAATATCCTTAATAGAGTAAAGATGTACGAAACGTAAAATAATAGTAACATCCAGCAATGGAGTTTGATGTAAGGAGCAAATAATGAAGAATTTAGCTAAGTATTTAAAGGGCTATAGGAAAGAGAGTATTATTGGGCCGTTATTTAAGCTATTAGAAGCCTGTTTTGAATTAATTGTACCTCTTGTTATGGCTAATATTATTGATGTTGGAATTGCGAACAAGGATACCAGCCATATATTAAAACTTGGAGGAGTCTTGATCCTGCTTGGAGTTTTGGGTCTGGCTTGCTCTTTGACCGCACAGTATTTTGCAGCAAGGGCAAGTATGGGATTTGGTACAGCGTTAAGAAAGGATCTGTATACGCATATCAATAGTCTGTCTTATACAGAACTGGATACAATAGGGACCTCAACATTGATTACCAGGATTACCAGTGATGCAAATCAAGTTCAGACATGTGTAAACCTTGTATTACGTTTGTTTTCAAGATCGCCATTTATTGTAATTGGTGCATTGGTCATGGCCTTTACAATTGATGCCAAGATGGGAATGATCTTCGTGATTGCAATTCCGTTGCTTGCAGTTGTTATTTATGGAATTATGCTTATCACTATGCCTATTTATAAGCGTGTACAGGGTGTGTTGGATCAAGTTTCCCTGATTACAAGAAATAATCTGGTAGGAGCCAGAGTGATCCGTGCGTTTTCAAGACAAAAAGATGAAGTAGCAGAATTTAAAGAGACAAGTACAAATTTACGAGATATACAGACATTTGTGGGACGTATTTCTGCATTATTAAATCCATTTACTTATGTTATTGTCAATTTCGCTATTGTAGCAATTATCTGGCAGGGTGGACATCAAGTGTATGTCGGTAAATTGCAGCAAGGGGAAGTAATTGCATTAGTAAGCTATATGACGCAGATTTTAATTGCTTTGATTGCATTATCTAATTTGATTGTAAATGTGACAAAAGGAACCGCTTCTGCCAGTCGTATCAACGATGTATTTGCAGTACACACAAGTATGTTAGAAGGAACTGCCATGGAAGGAAATCCAGAAAGTGAATACAAGGTAGAGTTTGACCATGTATCTTTTGTATATGCACATGCCAGGTTAGATTCGTTAACTGATGTCACTTTAAAAGTGAAAGCAGGTCAGACAATCGGAATTATCGGCGGTACTGGAGATGGTAAGACGACTTTGGTGAATATGATACCGAGATTTTACGATTCAAAGCAAGGTGCTGTACTTGTGGATGGCATAAATGTAAGAGAGTATACCTATAAGGCATTGCGAAGCAAGATCGGTATAGTCCCTCAAAGAGCAGTGTTATTTAAAGGAACCATTCGTGAAAATATGAAATGGGGAAAAAAAGATGCAACAGATGAAGAAATTTATAAAGCATTAGAGATTGCTCAGGCAAAAGAGTTTGTAGATCAAAAGCCGGACGGATTAGACACCATGATTATGCAGGGTGGCCAAAACTTAAGTGGTGGTCAGCGACAACGTCTTACGATTGCAAGAGCCTTGGTGGGATCGCCGGAAATATTGATTTTAGATGATAGTGCATCAGCTCTTGATTTTGCAACGGACGCCAAATTAAGAAATGCAATTAGTACAATGGCTGAAAAAGTTACAGTATTTATTGTTTCTCAGCGAGCAACTTCTATCAAACACGCAGATCAGATTGTTGTGTTG
The DNA here is from genome assembly GCA_030535455.1 of bacterium. Taxonomy (GTDB): domain Bacteria; phylum Bacillota; class Clostridia; order Lachnospirales; family Lachnospiraceae; genus KM106-2. The sequence goes on along the minus strand of JAUNJY010000009.1, from coordinate 90,083 downwards.
GAAGAAGGGAAGGTAGTTGGACTTGGCAGCCATGAGGAACTGTTAAATACATGTGAAGAATATAAAGAAATCTGTTTATCCCAATTATCAAAGGAAGAGGTGGAAGCTAGATGAGTCAAAAAGACACTATAAAACGCATACTGAAAATGATCAAGCCATATAGTTTCTTTCTACTTGGTTCATTTGTATTTGCCATTGTATCTGTTGCATTGACCTTATATGCTCCGATATTAACAGGTAATGCCATTGATTATATTATCGATATCTCAAATGTGAATTTTAGTGGTGTTTCGCAGATACTAATAAAGCTTGGAGTCGTAATCGTGATTACCGGAATTGCCCAATGGCTTATGAACCTTTGTAATAACAAGATTACGTACCATATCGTACAGGATATCCGTAATCAGGTATTTGAACATCTAGAAGATTTGCCGTTAAAATATATTGATGGGAATTCTTATGGTTCCATCATCAGCAGGATTATTTCGGATGTTGACCAGTTTTCAGATGGTCTGTTAATGGGATTTACCCAATTATTTAGTGGAGTGATCACAATTGTCGGTACGCTTGGCTTTATGTTTTCAATCAATGTCAGCATTACCGTGGTAGTGGTGGTAATCACGCCAGTAAGTTTGTTTGTGGCAAGCTTTATTGCAAAAAGAACGTATTCCTTGTTTCGCGTTCAATCTGAGACTCGCGGTGAAATGACCTCCCTTGTGGAAGAAATGGTTGGAAATCAAAAGGTGGTAAAGGCCTTTTCTTATGAAAATGAGACGGAGTCTACCTTTAATGAAATCAATGACCGTTTAAATGAATGCGGTGTAAAAGCGTTATTTTTCTCTGCATTAACAAATCCTTGTACTAGATTTGTCAATGGACTTGTATATGCGGGGGTTGGAATCTTTGGTGCAATCAGTGCTTTAAATGGAAGGATTACGGTTGGTCAGCTATCTTGCTTTTTGACGTATGCAAACCAGTATACAAAACCATTTAACGAGATTTCAGGAGTCGTTACAGAATTGCAGAGTGCTTTGGCAAGTGCAAAACGAGTATTTGACCTGATTGATGAGCCGGAACAAATCCCGGATAAGGTAGGAGCTATTGAACTGGAGCAAGTGGATGGCAGTGTCAAACTAGAACATGTAAACTTCTCATATAATGAGGAAGTAAAATTAATTGAAGACTTAAATCTGACAGTAGAACCTGGTCAGCGAATTGCGATCGTTGGCCCGACAGGATGTGGAAAGACTACCATCATTAATCTACTGATGCGTTTTTATGAAATAAATAGCGGACATATCCTTGTGAGTCATCATGATGCAAAAGATATTACCCGAGATAGTCTGCGCAGTAATTATGGAATGGTATTGCAGGAAACTTGGCTAAAGCCGGGAACCATTGCAGAAAATATTGCTTATGGAAAGAAAGATGCTACAAGGGAAGAAGTTATAGAAGCTGCTAAAGCTGCCCATGCCCATGGATTTATCAGTCGTCTGGAGGATGGGTATGATACCGTGATTTCGGAAGAAGGCGGAAATATCTCACAAGGCCAAAAACAATTGCTTTGTATAGCGAGAGTTATGCTTTGTCTTCCACCGATGCTAATTTTAGACGAAGCGACCAGCTCCATTGATACAAGAACGGAAGTGCGAATTCAAAAAGCATTTCTAAAGATGATGGAGGGGAGAACAAGCTTTATTGTTGCCCATAGATTATCCACCATTAAAGAGGCGGATCATATTCTGGTGATGAAGGATGGCCATATCATCGAGCATGGAAAGCATGAACAGTTATTAAATCAAAAAGGTTTCTATGCTGATTTATACAATAGTCAGTTTGCAAGTTAGGATGTAAAAATTTCCAAGATAAAAAACAGTATTTTTTGTTGACATTTATTTTATTCTATTGTAAACTAACTGAGTCTTGTCGAACAGACAAGATTGATGGGCTATCGCCAAGCGGTAAGGCACAGCACTTTGACTGCTGCAGTCGCTGGTTCGAATCCAGCTAGCCCAGTACTTGTAAAGAGAGTTGTTACAGCAATGTAACAGCTCTTTTTTTAGTTTGTCGACAAAGTCGACAAACTTGGATGAAATCAGGATTTTATCCAGTCACTAAAGGAAATGATTAGTGCTCATTCGTGCAAGTCCCTAAATGATGGGACCTATTCGCACTAATCCGATATCCGAAAAGCGTGGTTTCCGGATATAGATTTAAATGAACACCGATGGTTTTCAAACTTTCCCCCTAGCAGGGCGTTATGAGAAACAAAAGATATTTGTCTATAATGCAAAAGGAGTTGTTGCAGCAATGTAACAGCTCTTTTTTTGATTCTTATGGTGAATTTTTCGGGACAAAGTGTGAAAAGTGCACTATGATATAATAAAGGAAGGGGAGAAAAGTATGAATATAGACAGTAGAAAAGTGATTGTGCTCATTATATTAATTCTGGCAGTTGCAGCCTTCGAAGCCAAAGAATATTGGCTGAAGAAGAGACGTGGCCATGAGGAAGATGAGGAGAAAAAGATACATAATAGCCCGGAACGCCCCAAAGGCAAGGTAGATGTAGTGATTGATACAGATACATTTAATGAAATTGATGATCAGTATGCTCTGGCGTATTTGATTAAGTCCAATGACAAGCTGAATCTTAAGGCGATTTATGCTGCTCCATTTTTAAATGGCAAGGTAAAGACTGCAAAAGAAGGAATGGAAAAGAGTAGAGACGAGATTATGAATATCCTGTCTTTGATGAAGAGGGAGGATTTAAAAGCCGTAGTATATGCTGGTTCAGAAAAATTTATGAGAAACGAGGAGACACCAATCATCTCCGATGCAGCAAAAGATCTGGCAGAACGAGCTATGAATTATACAAAACAAAACCCATTATATGTTATAGGGATTGCAGCCATAACGGATGTATCCTCTGCAATCATAATAAATCCAGAAATAAAAGATCGAATTGTAGTCGTGTGGCTAGGCGGCCACGGCCAGGATTATAAAGATACTGCGGAATTTAATATGAAACAGGATATTGCAGCAGCAAGAGTTTTATTTGGATGTGGTGTACGTGTAGTGCAATTACCGTGCAAAGGTGTGGTTTCCTCCTTTACAACGACTGGTCCAGAACTGGAGTATTGGCTGAAAGGGAAAAATGAGTTATGTGATTATTTGGTTGAGGTAACTGAAAAGGAAGCGAAGGCACATCACAAAGAAAAGACATGGAGCAGGCCGATTTGGGATGTAACAGCGGTGGCTTGGCTGCTAGATGAGAAGTTTATGGAGGAGAGAATTATCAAAAGTCCAATTGTTGAGTATGACAATACGTACTCATTTGATGAAAATCGACATGACATTAAGTATGTCTATTACATATATCGGGATCGCTTATTTGAGGATTTGTTTACTAAGTTATCGTCCTGATAAAAGGAATATAATATAGTGAGTTTATGTAGGGGATAGGAAGCTAGACAGCAGTTTAAAAGGGTCTAAATGTAAGGGGATCTGCATAAGTTAGTACATAAATTGTTGTGAATAGGAAGAATGAAAAACGTGACTATGGAGTTTGTGCAAAGGCGTGATGGGCCAATGATGAAAAGAGTATATAGTATCTGTCCGATTATATATTATCACAATGAGGATTTTCAAAAGGATTGTATTCTAATACCATATTGCATCTATAAGGTCTTTGGTATTGAACCAGTGATTGTGACAGCACAGCCGGATGAATATGTATATGCAAGGTCTATGACCGGACTAGTAGTAGATGTGCAGAAGGCGCCGGAAAATAATAGTTATGATTGCTGGATAGCCCAGATGAAACAATATGTATTAGAGCATAGTTCGGACATGGATCTATTGTTCTGTTTTGGAAGCTATGGGTTATATGAAACGATTATTCCTTACTATAAAAGTTTGCGGCCTGATGGAAAGGTTATTCTTAAACTAGATATTAATTCATATTGGCAGGACCAGCTTAGTGTACAGAGAGAACCGCTAAAAAGCCTTTTTGAACATTGTGATATCATTACTTGTGAAGGGAAACGGCTGAAGCGGTTTTTATCTAATAAGTGGCCATATAAGCTAGAGTACTTGACAAATGGATTTTTGAATACGTCGAAAGAACGTATTGATGAAACCATATATGAGGAAAAAGAGAATGTCATACTAACCGTTGGAAGAATTGGAAATACACTTAAAGGAAATCATATTTTGTTAGAAGCATTTGCAAAATGTGCCGACAAATACCCGTGCTGGATTTTAAAATTAGTAGGTTCTATAGATCAAGGTTTTACAGAGTATATAAATAATTACTGGATACGTTTCCCGCAGTTAAGACAACGTGTAGTTTTTACTGGAAAAATAGTTGATAAGAAAAAGTTGCATGAAGAGTATAGAAAGGCCAAGATCTTTGTTATGACATCCTATGTGGAGGGTGGCACGCCAAATGTATTTCAGGAGGCAGCACGGTATGGATGCTATATGATCTGTAGCAGGATTGATGCCGCAGATGAGTTTACCAACTGGAAACGTTGTGGCATGGTATTTCCTATTGGCGATATTGATTGTCTGGCGGGGATTTTTGAGAAGGTATTATCTCCTGATTATGATTTAGTTATGAGAAAGTCTTCGTTAGAAATACAGAAATATTGTACTAGGTATTTTGATTATACGATTACAATCAGAAAAATCATGCATCTGTTACAAATAGAGGGAGAGGAGTAAAAATGGAAGAACATTATCTGAATTTATCGGGCGCCAGCTTAACTGCAATATCAGAGAGAAAAAAACAGCTAATTGAAATAATTGAAAGACAGCCAAACGACAGCGTTTGGAAGATAAATCAGCAACACTTACATAATGAATTATTTTTCTTACTGTCTACCACATATTTTGATCAAGTCATTTATGTGGTGGGAGATGCATTTACGGTTAAATGCATTGAGGAATATTCTAAAATGCTTCGCCAGAACAATGTGGTAGAGGCACAAGATACGGCCAAACTGATAAAAGATGGAGAAAAGTCTGCTTTCTCAGATGAAATAAAGAACTATTCATTTGTGATCGTACCTTGGGAAGTCTCTGTAAAATCGCTCATTATGGAAAGGTTAGAAAAGAGAACGCTTCGAGGTTCCCAATTGGTAATATATAATGTGCCAGAAACGTTTGTGAAAATATCTGTATTTGGAATATATGAAAAGAATAATCACAAAGAGTGGAGTGCATTAGAGCAAGCCTTGCTTCGGTTAATAGATCATTATAATAAAGAATTACTTGCTTTTAATGAGCCTAACACGGCCAAATGTTTTAAAGAACCGCCTTCTGAACAGGTGGTGGATGTAATGATTAAAGAGGCGCAGTTGGCAGAAAACTATGCAAATAAGTATTATCAGCAAATTGGTATAGTAAATCTAAAAGATGATATCAATGAATTAAAGAATGCATTGTTAGATTATCGATATGGAAATGATAAAGAATATTTTCTAAATGAAATAATGACAAAGATGTCTCTTGTGATTAATTATATGAAACCTGGAATGTAAATGAAAAAGACAACATAAAATATCGGCAGCCATAGAAGCCTGACCGTACTTTATGTTGTCTTTATGTTTGCCCTCTTAGCAGAGCTTCCTTTATACTCCGTAAATAGAAAAGAAAGTGTTTTTGCTTAAGGATGCTTAGTTACGAATGGATAAGTAGAAATTTAAACGATTTACTAAATCGTCAACATCGATTCCGTGAACCATGCAAGCTTCTTCTAATGTTTCGTTTTGAGAAGAAGGACATCCAAGGCAGTGCATGCCTGAGCCCATTAAGATTGGGGCAATTCCTTCGTTTATTCTTAATAATTCACCAATAATCATATCTTTTGAGATTTGTTCCATGATGATCGTCTCCTTTGGGATAAATTTGTATGAAATAAATTCGATTAATTATACCATAATAGGAATAGTTAGAGTAGTCGAACCTAAATTTACCAGATGAATAAGCAGGAGGCATTCGTATGTCAAATAGGAAAGCACCCGATATGATAAATGGCAATCCAACCAGTTCTCTTGTGTTATTTACTTTGCCAATCATACTTGGAAATTTATTTCAGCAGCTTTACAATATCGTTGACTCTATCGTGGTTGGAAGATGTGTTGGTGGTGATGCACTTGCAGCTGTTGGAACATCCAGTGCGATCACGTTTTTATTTGTTGCCATAGCAACTGGTTCCAGCATCGGTAGCACAGTGGTTATTAGCCAGCTATATGGTGCAAAGCAGATGAAAGAGATGATGACCAGCATTTATACAGCAATAATTGCAATTGTAGTCATTGCATTGGTGCTTACGGGAATAGGGATATTATTAAATCAGAGTATCTTAAGGCTTATGAATACACCGGAAAAGCTGTTTGACGAAGCGTCTATCTATCTTCATATTTATTTTTTAGGACTTGTCTTTTTATTCTTATATAATATTACAAATGCTATTTTTAATGCATTGGGTGAATCGAAAATTCCATTAATGTTTTTAACCTTTTCTTCTATTTTAAATATTGTGCTAGATTTGCTGTTTGTAATACAGTATGGACAAGGTGTTGCCGGTGTAGCCTGGGCAACTTTGATTTCACAGGCCTTAGCGGCGTTCCTTAGTCTATGTGTACTTTTGATACGGCTGCGAAAGTTTAAGACAGAAGAGGGAATTCGTTATTTTGATTTTGCATCATTTAATCGTATGTGTAAAATTGCCCTTCCATCCACATTGCAACAGTCAATTGTATCCATTGGCACTGTATGCGTGCAGTCTCTTGTCAATATATTTGGAAGCGTCGTGATGGCAGGATATGCAGCAGCCACAAAGATAGATAATATTGCAATCAATCCAATGGTCAATATCGGAAATGCAGTCTCTACGTTTACTGCACAGAATATTGGCGCCAATAAGCCTGAACGTGTGAGCAAAGGATATCGTGCAGGAATTATGATGAATGCAGTGATTTGTGGTGTGCTTCTGGTGCTGGTCTTTCTTTTTGGTGATAAGATCATTGGCGTTTTTATGGATAGTGGAAAGAGTGCAGACTCTATTGCGGTTGGTGTAAAGTATATCCATGTTGTTTCTGTTTTTTATTTTATTATGGGATTTATGAACGTGACAAATGGAGTGTTGCGTGGATCGGGAGATATTCGGTTTTTCATGTTATCCACATTATGTAATTTTTCTTCGCGTGTAATCTTTGCCTATACGTTGTCCATATTTATTGAGGAACATGCAATCTGGTGGTCAATTCCAATTGGATGGATATTAGGACTGATTATTTCAAGGTTACGCTACGGCACTGGAAAATGGAAAACGAAATCACTAGTAGACGATTGCCATGAAGCGGAAGATTAAAGGCCTTGAAAATGTACTAAACCCGAAAGTAAGAAAATAATAAGTGAAAAAGTTTAGAAGAAATGACAGAAAGAAGTATATTTCATAAATATATGTATATCCTAATCTTGTAACAAAAAGAAAGATTTGAAAGGAGTACTAGAATATTATGAATAAGAAGGCATTTAGGAAAAGTTTAAATCTTGTAAGTGTTACAATGATCATCTCTTTCTGTATAGCAGTCATAGGAATTATTAAGACTCCTGAAGACATCGATGCATTTAATGTTACAGATCGTATTTCTAATACAGACGATTATATTGAAGCTTACCAGACTACTAATAGTAATGAAATAGAAGCCTATGTTACCGATGTCCATTTTGTTGATGAAAGATAAAAGAGGATAAAGGTGATGCCATGGAAAAAGGACAATAGAAGATGCACTCTCATATACGAAAGTAATGTATAATTGAGGGTGCATTTTTATGCTTTCTAATAAATTGCTAGAGCGATTTATTAGAAAGCATAAAAATCGCTCCGCTAGGGATGCGCACTCGCCCGAAAGG
>JAUNJY010000009.1:0-82060 GCA_030535455.1 bacterium | reverse complement strand
CCGGGCTCGGCGCCGGCAAAGCCCCTTCTCCTTGCTGGCTGGGAAAAGTGGAAGGGTAGCGTGTCGAAGGGGCGTTGCAACAAAGGTTTTCTAATAAATTGCTAGAGCAATTTATTAGAAAGCATAAAAATCGCTCCGCTAGGGATGCGCACTCGCCCGAAAGGAAGAGGTCGCAAGTGCGACCGGGCTCGGCGCCGGCAAAGCCCCTTCTCCTTGCTGGCTGGGAAAAGTGGAAGGATGACGTGTCGAAGGGGCGTTGAGTACATAAAATTGAAATAAGCATTTAATAGAAAATTTATATTAATTAAATTAATTTGGCGATTTACTTGACTTGCCACTGGTACCCTATGGTATAATGCCATTGTGTCTTTGAAAGATAGAGAATAGGGGTATTTTGTAAGTTTATCAGAGACACAAAAAGAGAGGCATGTTCATAAAATGAAAACTTCATACGGGTGAAAAAATGGAAAAACAACAATCAAGTAAAAAGTATGTAAGTAGTTTTCTATTCCTGATTGTTCTAATGGTAATTACATATTATTTTATTTTCAAAAATTGTAATTTCAAAGGATTAGGGCAAGTAGTTTGCGAATCAAAGGTCGTGTATCTTTTGATGGGAATGACAGCTATGCTTATATATATTGGATTAGAAGGGGTTAACTTCCATATTATCGGTCATTCATTAGGCGTGAAGTTCGGATATATCAAGAGCTTTTGCTATGCGTGTATCGATATTTATTTTTGTGGAATAACACCATCGGCAACAGGCGGACAGCCGATTTTGGCATATTATATGTCAAAGGATGGTATTTCAATATCTAAGTCCTCTGTAATGATTTTGTTATATACAGTAGTGTATAAAGTTGTCTTGTTATTATTAGGATCTCTTGTATTACTCGTGCATTTTGACTTTATTGCACAAAGTTCACTTACAATTGGGCTATTTATGCTAGGGATTGTAATAAATATAGTTATTATAACAGTTTGTTTAATGTGTATGTATTCAACAAAGATAGTGCAAGGAATTGTAATTAAGACAATTAACCTTTTGGCTGTTTTACATATCGTAAAAAGACCACAAGATAAAATAAATGTTTTTTATTCATTATTAGATGATTATCAAGCAAGTGCACAATTTGTAAAAAACAATCATCGAGTATTATGGAAAATGTTATTTACAACGTTGGTAGAGAGAGTTGCATATTTTTCTGTAGGCTATTTTGTCTACAAAGCATTAGGATTAAATGAATTCGGCATTCGAGATATTATTGCAATTCAAGTAGTTATCTCCATTACAGTTGATTCATTACCGCTACCAGGTGCAGTAGGTGTTTCCGAAGCAATGTTATTTTTGTTATACACCAAAGTGTATATGGAGGAGCTGATCGCACCCGCGATATTGTTGACTAGAGGAATTAACTTTTATATGATGTTATTGCTGACGGGAATTGTGACATTAGTGTTTCATTTATGCTGCAGAAGACCGGGCAAAGTACTGAAGGGAGAAACAATCAAATGATAGGATTTTATAATTATACAGTAGTATTAACTTACATTGGTGCAGCATGTGCAATGTTAGGTATGTTTAATGCAATGGAAGGAAGAGCTTCATTTGCACTGCTATTTCTTATGGCAGCAGGATTATGCGATATGTTCGATGGAACAGTTGCAAAGACAAGAAAAAGAACAATTCAAGAAAAAAAATTTGGTATTCAGATCGACTCTTTAGCCGATTTAGTATGCTTTGGCGTATTACCATCTGTGGTAGGATATAGCTTTATTCAAGGTGAATGTAGTAACCCTATTTACTATGTAATCTTAGTTGCGTATACATTATGTGCCCTTATTCGACTTGCATATTTTAATGTTTGCGAAGAAGAAAGACAGCAACAGACGACAGAAGCTAGAAAATATTACGAAGGAATGCCTGTAACAACAGTTGCATTAATTCTTCCATTGGTGTATTCTTTTAGAGGATATATGGGAAATTGCTTTACAGAAGTTTATTTTGCAAGTTTAGCAATTATCTCATTATTATTTGTTTTAAAATTTAAGATTGTAAAGCTAAAGATGAGAGGCATGTTAGGCCTGTTGGTACTGGGAATCTTAGAATTTATATGGTATATGGTGGAGTTTAAAGTATGAGTGTAATAAAAAATCGTGATGGGGAATATACAACGACCAGTGAATCGCAGGAAGTGGTTCTAGGCTTTTTATATAAGACTGTACCAGGAAGAATGGTGTTAAAAGTACTTACTAAGCCATTTATTTCGAAAGCTGTGGGTGTTTATTTGAATAGCTTTTTATCAACTGGCTTGATTAAACCCTTTATAAAAAATCATAACATTAATTTAAAAGAATATGAAAAATGCCGCTATCGCAGTTATAATGAGTTCTTTACTAGAAAGATCAAAAAAGACAAGCGAGTGATTAACAGAGATCCGAATTCTTTTATCAGTCCTTGTGACTCGAAACTGTCCATTTATGAGATCAATGATAAAAATGTATTTCATATCAAAGGCAGCGCATATCGATTAGAAGATTTATTAGATGGAGACGAAATCTATAAAGAATTTTATGGTGGATATTGCATGATCTTTCGTTTGACGGTAGATGACTATCATCGCTACTGCTATATTGATGATGGAACTAAGGGGGAGAATTATTTTATCCAGGGGGAATTACATACTGTAAATCCAATCGCCTTAGAACATTACAATATTTACAAACGTAACTGCAGAGAATATACGGTGCTAAATACAGAGCATTTTGGAAAGGTCATTCAGGTTGATGTTGGCGCTATGATGATTGGACGTATCAAAAATCATCATGGAAAGCATGCGTTCAAACGTGGTGAAGAAAAAGGAATGTTTGAGTTTGGCGGTTCAACCACTGTGTTATTGGTTAAGAAAGACCAAATCCAGGTGGATGCTGACCTACTCGAAAACTCCAAGGAAAACATTGAAACAGTTGTGAAACTTGGAGAACAAATCGGTTACAAACTACATGCTTAATTTGAAGCTGAAAGAAGCTGAATTCATTCTTAAATGAAGACAGCTTCTTTGTTAATTTATGCGAACAACGAGCCAAAGTCATATGAATAGGATTTTAGATTTTCTGGATAAATTAATTCGACAGATTGTACATATAATTTATTAGTAATACTTAATAGTAACACTAAATAACATGAAGATTAATTATAAATGATTATTTGACAAAAGACTACTTTTTGTGAAACTATGATGAAATGGGCATTTGCCTATCATACAAGTGTAGTACAAGATATAGTTTTGAAAGATAATACCAACACTAAATATTGTGTTTGGGTCTAGACGAACTGTTTTCACTATGCTATACTTTAACTTAGTTTTTTACGAAAGGAACGAAAAAAAATGAACGTTATTAAAAGGGATGGACGTGTTACGGAATACAATCGTAACAAGATTTTAGTAGCTGTACGTAAAGCAAATATTGAAGTTGAGGATTATGATAAAATTACAGAGGATAAGATCGAAACTATCGTAGCAGGAATTGAAGGTCTTGGCCGTGAAGAGATGCACGTGGAAGATATTCAAGACATGATTGAACAAAAATTAATGGCTTATGGGAAGTTTACATTAGCTAAGACATATATTATTTACCGTTACAGAAGAGAATTAGTTCGTAAATCTAATTCTACAGATGATTCCATTATGGGATTAATTAATTGCAATAATAAAGACGTTATGGAGGAAAACTCTAACAAGAATGCAGTAATCGCATCTACACAACGTGACCTTATTGCCGGTGAAGTATCAAAAGATTTAACAAAACGACTTTTATTACCTGAAAAGATTACAAAGGCTCATGAAGAAGGTGTATTACACTTCCATGATTCTGATTACTTCTTACAATCAATCTTTAACTGCTGTTTAATCAACATTGGTGACATGTTAGAAAATGGAACAGTTATGAATGCCAAATTAATTGAAAGCCCTAAGAGCTTCCAAGTTGCATGTACGGTTATGACACAGATCATCAGTGCAGTAGCAAGCAGTCAGTACGGCGGACAAAGTGTTGATGTTAAACATTTAGGAAAATACCTACGTAAGAGTCGTGAAAAATATCAAAGACATTACGAAGAACGCTATGGCGACAAGATCAGCAAAGAATTAATGGATCAATTCATTAAAGATCGCTTAATGGACGAATTAAAATCAGGCGTACAAACAATCCAATATCAAATTAATACATTAATGACTACAAACGGACAATCTCCATTTGTAACATTATTCTTAAATCTTGATAAGGATGACGAATATATTGAAGAAAATGCAATGATCATTGAAGAAATCTTAAGACAACGTCTTGAAGGTATCAAAAATGAAAAAGGCATTTATGTGACTCCTGCATTCCCTAAACTTATCTATGTTCTTGACGAACATAACTGTTTAGAAGGCGGAAAATACGATTATATTACAAAATTAGCAGTAAAATGTAGTGCGAAACGTCTTTACCCTGATTATATCAGTGCAAAGAAAATGCGTGAGACTTACGAAGGAAACGTATTCAGCTGTATGGGATGCCGAAGCTTCTTATCTCCATGGAAAGACGAAAATGGAGAATATAAGTTTGAAGGCCGTTTCAACCAAGGTGTTGTCAGCCTTAACTTACCTCAAATTGGTATTCTTGCAAAAGGTGACGAAGAAATGTTCTGGCAGATTCTTGAAGAACGTTTAAGTCTTTGTTTTGAAGCACTTATGTGCAGACACAGAGCCTTAGAAGGAACATTATCTGATGTAAGTCCAATACACTGGCAATACGGTGCAATTGCACGTCTTGAAAAAGGTGAAACAATCGACAAATTACTTCATGGCGGATATTCTACAATCAGTTTAGGATATATCGGTTTATACGAAGTGACAAAATTAATGACAGGTGTATCTCATACAAATCCTGAAGGTACTGAATTTGCACTTCGTCTTATGAAACGTCTTGAAAAAGCTTGCAGCACATGGAAAGAAGAAACAGGAATTGGTTTCGGTTTATATGGAACACCTGCAGAAAGCTTATGCTATCGTTTTGCAAGAATTGATAAAGAACGATTTGGTGAAATTGAGGATGTTACAGACAAAGGATATTATACAAATTCTTACCATGTAGATGTTCGCGAGAAAATCGATGCATTCTCTAAATTCGACTTTGAAAGCCAATTCCAGTCAATCAGTACTGGTGGAGCAATCAGTTATATCGAAATTCCAAATATGCGTCATAATTTAGAAGCATTAGAAGAAATCGTAAAATATATCTACAACAACATTCAATATGCAGAATTCAATACAAAATCTGATTACTGTCATGAATGTGGTTTTGATGGTGAAATCGGAATTAACGAAGAGAATGAATGGGAATGCCCACAATGCCATAATAAAGATCGCAACAAGATGAACGTAACTCGTCGTACTTGCGGTTACCTTGGCGAAAACTTCTGGAACGTAGGAAAGACAAAAGAAATTAAATCACGTGTACTTCATATTTAGTCACGCGGATTGGAGATATAAAAAAATGAATTACGCAGATATCAAACAATTTGATGTTGCCAACGGATTAGGTGTACGTGTATCCCTTTTTGTAAGTGGATGCACGCACCACTGCAAAGGCTGTTTTAATGAGGTCGCATGGGACTTTAAGTATGGCACACCATTTACTGAAGAGACAATTGAACAAATTATTGCGTATCTAAAGCCAAACCATGTTGCAGGGCTTACGATACTTGGTGGAGAGCCATTAGAACCGGCAAATCAGAAAGGCCTTCTTCCGTTGCTACGTAGGGTTAAAGAGGTATATCCAAAGAAGGACATCTGGATGTTTTCAGGCTATACGTTTGATACAGATATTGTAGGAAGAATGTGTAATACGTTAGAGGAAACAAAGGAAATACTATCATTGATTGATATACTTGTAGACGGTAAGTTTGAAGAAGAGAAGAAAAGCCTTTCTTTACGCTTCCGTGGATCAAGCAATCAAAGAATTATTAAAGTACAAGACTCCCTAAGAAGCGGAAACGTGGAACTTTGGGAAGGCATGAATTTGTAAACGAGAAAGGATAAGACAACATGGCTAATATGAGAGTTAACATCAAAAAGTTAAATGAAAATGCAATTGTTCCTACTTATGGAACTGAATTCAGCGCAGGAGCTGATTTATATGCTTGTATGGAGGAAGCTGTAACAATTAATCCAGGAGAAACAACATTAATTCATACAGGAATTGCAATGGAAGTGCCAGTTGGCTATGCAGGACTTGTTTATGCAAGAAGTGGACTTGCTTGTAAAAAAGGATTAGCTCCAGCAAATAAAGTTGGGGTTGTGGATGCAGATTACCGTGGAGAAATCATGGTTGCACTTCATAATCATTCTAATGAGGCAGTTACTGTAGAAAGCGGCGAAAGAGTAGCGCAAATGGTAATTGCACCATTTTTAGCAGTAGATTATAACGTTGTAGATGAGTTGACTGAAACTGTACGCGGTGAAGGTGGATTTGGTTCTACAGGACGTAAATAAATCAGGCAAATAATGCGTTTTGCTCGTAGAAAGTACGCACCTACGTTAATTTGCTAAAGAATTGGTTGACTTTTCTAATGTCTCGGAGTATATTAATACAAGACAAAGGCAATGACAAGAAGGAGTAAGCAATTACTAGAAGCCAAGAGAGAAGATGGATGGTGAAAATCTTCATGATGGTAATGCTGAAGCAGTCTTCGAGCTTTAATCCTCAAAGGGAAACTTAGTAGGGATTAACGGATCTCCACCGTTACATGGAGCTGGTATAAAGTTATACTTTGTACTGATTGAGAGCAAAGCAGATGCTTTGAATTTAGGTGGTAACACGGATTAAATAATTCGCCCTAAGCTGTATAGAATTTATATGGCTTAGGGCTATTTTTATTTCAATAGAAATATAGATAGAAAAAGAGAGGTAGATAGTTATGAAGACATTTGAAAAATCAACCAAGTTAGATAATGTATGTTACGATGTAAGAGGACCGGTTGTTGATGAAGCGAATAAAATGATGGCAAATGGGGTAGATGTATTACGACTTAACATCGGTAATCCAGCACCTTTCGGTTTTAATGCACCAAATGAAGTAATTGAAGACATGATTCATAATTTAAGAAATGCACAGGGGTATTCTGACTCAAAGGGTATTTTTTCAGCAAGAAAAGCAATTATGCAATATACTCAGCTTAGAAAAATCAAAGGTGTTACCTTAGATGACATATATACAGGAAACGGTGTAAGCGAATTGATTACTCTTTCCATGCAGGGGTTACTTAATAATGGGGATGAAATCTTAATTCCTTCTCCTGACTATCCATTATGGACTGCAGCAGCAAACTTGGCTGGGGGCCATCCAGTACACTATATTTGCGATGAAGAAAGTGAATGGTATCCGGACCTTGATGATATCAGAAGCAAGATTACAGATAAGACAAAGGGAATTGTAATCATCAATCCAAATAATCCAACGGGTGCTGTATATCCAAAAGAAATACTAGAAGGAATCATTCAGATTGCTAGAGAAAAAGAACTGATCATTTTCTCTGATGAAATTTATGATCGCCTGGTATTTGATGGACTTGAACATACTTCCATTGCATCCTTGGCAGATGATGTATTCTTTGTAACATTTAGCGGTTTAAGTAAATCCCATCGTTGTGCAGGATTTCGAGTAGGCTGGATGGTGCTTAGTGGAAACAAGGCAAAGGCAAAAGGCTATATTGAAGGACTTAATATGCTCTCTTCCATGCGTCTTTGCTCCAATGTACCAGCACAGTATATTGTACAGACAGCATTAGGCGGATATCAAAGTGCCGATGAATTATTGCTTCCAGGCGGAAGATTATATGAGCAAAGAGAATATATTACCAATGCGGTAAATGATATTCCAGGGCTATCCGTTGTAAAACCTAAGGCAGCATTTTACATGTTCCCTAAGATTGATACAAAGAAATTCAATATTTACAATGATGAGAAATTCGTTCTTGATTTCCTTCGTGAAAAACATGTACTTATGGTGCATGGCGGTGGTTTCAACTGGCAGGAGCCAGACCACTTTAGAATCGTATACCTTCCTGAGATAAAGGTGTTAAAGGAATCTATGAACAAGTTAAGTGATTTCTTGGCAGCATATAAACAATTTTAATTATGATTAGTAAAAGGCTTGTATTCCATTTGAAATAGAATGGGGTGCAAGCTTTTCTTAGGAATGGCAGTAACCTATCTAGTTCGAGAAAAGAGAAAGGCAGTTCAATTTTATAAAGGACTTTGACAATAATTCTAACGAGTTGTATAAAACACCACATTTATCTTCATACTTCAGTTAGTCCGAATTCTGTTGATTTCATATAAAAGTTACACAGATTTTAACTTTTTTAACGAATTTATTAAAAATAGTTTTAAGTTAAAATAATATGGTATAATTAGGAAATATTGGAGTTTTGATGGCGAAGGGAGAAGATGTGGTGTATGGAATTTAATCAAGTAAGGACATTTGATCGGAGAAGAAGAGGGAGTAGGCGACGCTTTAAGAATAATATGTATGATACATTTGCACAGTTTTTATTCTTTTCGTTTTCGGCAGTTTGGATGGAACTGATTTATCATATATTTACATTTAAGGCGATAGATTTTAAGTTTATCTACCCTTTTTTATTTTCTATTGGTATAGGGGCAGCATTTGCCTTTTTAACAGGATTGTTTCCAAAACGAATGAATAAGGTACTTAGTGTGATAATTGTTGTGGCATTGGCTTTGTTCTATTGTACAGAATTAGTATATAAGTCACTTTTTAAAGTGCCATTGGTTATGAATTTAGCAGTAGGAGGGGCTGGTGACGTTACCCAGTACTGGAAAGAAGCATTACGGGAGATTGTAAAGAACGGACCTGCAATTCTATTAATGTTCTTACCAATCCTTCCATTGGTCTGGCTTCTTAAGAAGCGACAGTTGTTTACACGTCATATGTACCGGGTTTCTGGCGTTTCACTGATTGTGGCATTGGTACTTGCAATTCTTCCGGTAGCACTTATCAATGCAATGGGGAAGAATTCAATGATCTATGAGCATTATTATGAATTAAATGACCAGTCTCTAGCAGCAGAACAGATGGGGATCTTTACGACATTCTGCAGGGATATGGAGGGAGTCGGAAGAGGAAGCGGAGATTTATCGGAGTTATTGGCTGCCAATGCATCCTCCTCATCTGTGAAAAATCAGGATCAAAAAGGGACGGCTGCAACGGCAACGCCAAAGCCAACCGCTTCCCAAGATACGGTAGACACATCGCCTAATATAATGGACATTGATTTTGACTCATTGATTAAAAATGAGAGCAATAAGGAAGTTAAGATTTTACATGAGTTTTTCAAAAATCAGACACCTACCAATAAGAATAAATATACAGGCATGTTTCAAGGAAAAAATCTGATTTTGCTGACAGCAGAAAGTTATTCACCTTGGGCAGTCAATCAGACACTTACTCCTACGTTATATAAATTAACCCATGAAGGATTTGTGTTCAATAATTTTTATACGTCCTTGTGGCAGACTTCCACATCAGATGGTGAATATGTGGCTTTAACTGGGCTGATACCAGATGGTACAAACAGCATGAAGCGTTCTAAGACGAACTCCTTGCCATTTACCATAGCAAAACAGTTTAATCGATTTGGAATAGAAAGCAAAGCATACCATAGCAATAGTCTGAGTTATTACGATCGTTATCTGACTCATCCAAATCTGGGATACGATTTTAGGGCTGCCAAGTTAGGGAAGTTGTCGGATGAGTATCAAAAAGATATTTTTACAATGAAAAATGCTGCTCTTTGGCCAAATTCTGACTACGACTGTGTACAGGCAACATTTAAAGAATATAGTAAGGACAGCTTATTCCACGCATACTATATGACGTTGAGCGGCCACTGCCAGTATACATTTGAAGGAAATAATATGGCTGCTAAAAACGAAGACTTAGTAAAGGACCTTCCTTATACTGAAGGCGGAAAAGCTTATGTTGCCCAAAATATCGAACTGGATCGTGCACTCAAATATTTAATTGATGAGCTTGAAAAACAAGGAATTCTTAATGATACGGTAATTGCCCTCAGTGCAGATCATTATCCTTATGAACTGGATAAGAAGGATATTGACTCTATTGCAGGAACGACGGTAGATAGTGATTTTGATCTGTATAAAAATAATTTTATCTTATGGAACGCAGAGATTAAGACACCAATTGAGATTTCAAAGCCATGCAGCAGCTTGGATATCTTGCCTACCCTGTCTAATTTATTTGGATTTACCTATGACTCCAGGTTGTTGTCGGGAAAAGATATTTTATCAGATTCTGAAGGATTGGTAATCTTTAATAATAAGAATTTCATTACGGATAAGATCAAATACAATAACTCGACAAAGGATGTTACGTATCTGGTAGATAAATCTGAAGTTTCAGACGAATATGTGACAGAAAAAGTAAAAGAAGTAAAAGCATTATTTGCGGCATCTGCGGGTATCTTAGAGAATGACTACTATAAGTATTTAGAATCACAATTGTCATTCCCGGATTATAAGACGACGTTGACGAGAAAGGATACCGACAAAGACGACAAATAATTGATTTACAGGAATTTTCTACTATTATTAAAAATTAGGAAAGTTTTTAAAAATTGATTGAAAATACTGTCGATACTCTGTATACTTGTTAGATGAATTATCTTTTATCACATGAGTGGCACATGTGAGCAGAAATGGAGACATTTAGATGTATAAATTAATAACTAGAGATGGAAATGCCAAACGTGGAGAGTTTCATACAGTTCACGGTACAATTCAAACTCCTGTATTTATGAATGTAGGTACATGTGCAGCGATTAAGGGTGCTGTTTCCACACAAGATTTACAACAGATTAAGACACAAGTTGAATTATCCAATACGTATCACTTACATGTTAGACCAGGTGATAAGGTAGTAAAACAAATGGGCGGGCTTCATAAGTTCATGGTTTGGGATAAACCAATTTTAACAGATTCAGGCGGATTCCAAGTATTTTCTTTATCCGGTTTACGTAAGATTAAAGAAGAGGGTGTTTATTTTAACTCTCATGTTGATGGACGTAAAATCTTTATGGGACCAGAAGAAAGTATGCAGATTCAGTCTAACCTTGCTTCTACCATTGCAATGGCATTCGATGAATGTCCACCGCATCCAGCAACAAGACAATATATGCAGGATTCTGTAGACAGAACTACTAGATGGTTAGAACGTTGTAAGAATGAAATGGCTCGTTTAAACGGCTTAGAAGACACAATTAACAAGAACCAAATGTTATTTGGTATCAATCAAGGTGGTACCTTCGAAGATATTCGTATTGAACATGCGAAACGTATCAGCGAAATGGATCTTGACGGTTATGCACTTGGTGGACTTGCTGTTGGAGAAAGTCATGATGATATGTATCGTATTATCGAAACGACAGTTCCTTACTTACCACTTGAAAAACCTACGTATCTTATGGGTGTAGGAACACCTGCTAATAT
Organism: bacterium; assembly: GCA_030535455.1. Lineage (GTDB taxonomy): Bacteria > Bacillota > Clostridia > Lachnospirales > Lachnospiraceae > KM106-2. The sequence goes on along the minus strand of JAUNJY010000009.1, from coordinate 70,480 downwards.
TTTAGAGGCTGTTGACCGTGGTGTAGATTTCTTTGACTGTGTTTACCCATCCCGTAATGGACGTCATGGACATGCTTACACAAACTTTGGTAAGATCAATATCTTAAACAAGAAATATGAAACAGATGACAGACCAATTGAAGAAGGTTGCGGATGTCCGGCTTGTACAACATACAGCAGAGCTTATATTCGTCATCTACACAAATCAAAAGAGATGTTAGGACTACGTTTAGTAGTACTTCATAATCTTTATTTCTATAACACTATGATGGAAGAAATTCGCGAAGCGATTGAACAACATCGTTATAAGGAATACAAGAAAAATAAATTAGAAGGTTTCCAAAGAGGAGACCAATAAAAAATTGCGTAACAGCTATATAGGAGGATCACTTATGTTAAATAATGTATTAGCTCAAAGCTCTGCTAACGGCGGATTAATGATTACAATTCTTTACTTTGTTATCATTGGTTTTGCATTTTATTTTATCGCAATCAGACCACAAAAGAAACAACAGAAAGAACATGCTTCTTTATTATCCAGTTTAGCTATCGGTGACAGCGTATTAACTACTGCAGGTTTCTACGGTGTTGTAATTGATATTATGGAAGAAGTTGTAATCGTTGAATTTGGTAGTAACAAAAACTGCCGTATTCCAATGAAAAAAGAAGCTATCGTTGATATCGAAAAAGCTGATTCAGCAGAATAATTAAAAAAAGTGTGTACGTCTTACTAAGTAGGACGTACACACTTTTTTATTTCTTTTCTTTTAAAGCAATCAAGTCATCTAAAATAAAAGCCTGGACCTTAAGGTTGCCACGACCTGTTCCAAGATCGATGTCTGGTTTGACGCTGCCGTGATAATCAGAACCACCACTGACTGCAAGGTTATTTTCACGGGCAATGGAGCGTACATAACTTTCATCTAGGCCTTTGTTACAGCTATAGACAGCTTCAATACCTTGTAAGCCATAGCCTTTTAGTTCTTTTACTAAAGTTTTTAATTCATTTGAAGATAATTTATATAGAAGGGGATGGGCAAGCACGGGAATGCCTCCTGCGCTTAAGATTAAGTCAATGGCCGTCTTAGGCGAAAGATATTCTCTTGGCACATAGTAAGGACCGCTGGCATCTAGATATTTTGTAAAGGCATCTTTAATTTCTTTTACATAGCCTTTCTTTAATAAAGCTTTGGCAAAGTGCGCTCTCGTAATGACAGCATCTTCATTGCCTTCTGTAATATCTTCCATAGTAATCAGGATGCCGGCATCCTGTAAGTTCTTGCACATCTTCTCGTTACGACGTTTTCTTTCATCTGCAACTTGATGCAGTGTATCTACTAAAATCTTATTTTCATAATCTAAAAAGAGGCCAAGGATATGAATGTCTTTTCCGTTATAGGCAGCAGAAATTTCAACGCCTGGAACAACGGTAAGTTCATACGTATCAGTGGCAAGTCGTTTCGCAGCATCAACGGCTTCCTTAACTCCGTCAACAGTATCGTGATCAGTAAGGGCAAATGCTTTTAGTCTTTTCTCGTAGGCATATGCTACAAGTTCGCTTGGTGTACTTGTTCCATCCGATACATTCGAATGGACGTGTAAATCAATATAGTCCATTAATAATCCTTCCTTAGTTCATTTTAGTTTGGTTAAAGTATAACATAACGGAATTTAAAAACAAGCATATAACTGACACATCCTTAATATATTCTAGTATATGGTGAAAAGGAGGAGATGTGGTGGCAAAGGTATCCACAAAGTCGTCCAAAGCTATAGTAATAGTAAAGGCTTTATTAGTAAGTTACATCCTAACGGCAGTTCTATTGTTACTGCTTGCCTTGATTATGTATAAGATCGATCCGCCAAGTGCTGTGATCAGTGTGGGCATCGTATTGACATACATAGTGTCATGTTTTGCAGGGGGCTTTTTGTTAGGAACGGCCAAGAAAGAAAAGAGATATCTATGGGGAATGGGAATGGGAATAGCATACTTCCTAATTATCCTCGTGGTCTCTTTGATTTTTAGTAAGGACATTTTTGGCGAACTGGGAAGTACAATTGCAGTATTTTTAATCTGCGGATTAAGTGGAATGGTCGGAGGGATGATTAGTTAGGGACTTTGGATAAAAAAAACATATATGCTATAAAATCTCAAAAAGTACTTTTATTCGATAATATAGTATGATATAATGGCAAAATCAATGAGTAAAAAGGAGGCAATACTTATGAAACGTATTAAATCTTTACAAACTAAAAGTTTTAAGGATACATTAAAAAAAGGCGGTTGTGGTGAATGTCAAACTTCATGTCAATCAGCTTGTAAAACATCTTGTACAGTTGGAAATCAAACTTGTGAAAACAACTAATAAGTTAGCAGCGGCTTAGTGGCCGCTGCTTAATTCTTGTTTTGAGGAGAAAATGCAAATTAGGACAAGAATCATGCCGAATAGGCTTATAACAATCCAAATTGAGAAACCCGATTAAGGGGAAATATACAAAAATATAAAATTTATAGAAGCAGTTTTGAGAGTTACTTGAAAAGTAAGTTTCGACTGAAAGGAGATTTATTTAAGTGGTACATCAGTATAGAAGTAACGGTTATAACATCGTATTAGATGTTAATAGTGGTAGTGTTCATGTAGTAGATGATTTAAGCTATGACATGATTGAACTTTGCGAACAAAAAGAAGAAAAAGCAGCAATTATTGCAAAAATGCTTGAAAAATATAGTGCAGAAGGCATTAAAGAAGAGGACATCAATGAAACATTTGGTGAAATCGAACAATTAAGAGAAGATGGAACTTTATTCTCAGAAGATATTTATGAAAATAAGATCATCGACTTCAAAAAGAGAAAGACAGTAGTAAAAGCATTATGTTTACACATTGCTCATGATTGTAACTTAGCTTGTCGCTATTGCTTCGCAGAAGAAGGCGAATATAAAGGACATCGTGCATTAATGTCTCTTGAAGTTGGTAAAAAAGCACTTGATTTCTTAATTGAAAACAGTGGAAACCGTCATAACTTAGAAATTGACTTCTTTGGTGGCGAACCAACAATGAACTGGGATGTTGTAAAAGGTGTAGTTGAATATGGCCGTGAACTTGAAAAAGTACATGACAAGAAATTCCGTTTCACATTAACTACAAACGGTATCCTTTTAAATGATGAAATGATGGAATTTGCAAATAAAGAAATGAGCAACGTAGTTCTTAGTGTTGATGGACGTAAAGAAATCAACGATATGATGAGACCTACTCGTAACGGTAAAGGCAGCTATGATATCTTCATGCCTAAATTTATCAAATTTGCAGAAGAAAGAAATCAAATGAACTATTATGTAAGAGGAACATTCACTCATAATAATCTTGATTTCTCCAAAGACGTTTTAAGCCTTGCTGACCTTGGATTTAAACAAATTTCTGTTGAACCAGTAGTTGCAGAAGACGAAATGCCTTATGCAATCAAAGAAGAAGATCTTCCAAAATTATTTGAAGAATACGATCTTTTAGCAAAAGAAATGATCAAACGTAAAAAAGAAGGAAACGGATTTAACTTCTTCCACTTTATGCTTGACTTAACTGGTGGTCCTTGTGTTTACAAACGTTTATCCGGTTGTGGTTCAGGAATTGAATACCTTGCAGTAACACCTTGGGGTGATTTATATCCATGTCACCAATTCGTTGGTACAGAAGAATACAAGATGGGTACTGTATATGAAGGAATTACTACTCCAGAACTTCAAGATGATTTTAAATGCTGTAACGTTTATACAAAAGATGATTGTAAACAATGTTTTGCAAAATTCTACTGTAGTGGCGGATGTGCAGCAAACTCCTTCAACTTCAATGGCAGCATCAATAAGCCATATGAAATTGGATGTAAATTACAAAGAAAACGTGTAGAAAGCGCAATTATGATTAAAGTGGCGGAAACTTTCGACGAAGAATAATCAAAAACGATGAGAATAGTCATTTTTAATAATAATTTTTATAAAAATTGTTGAACTTTACAGGTTCTAAAAGTGGACAGACGTGTGAAAAAGAAGTAAAATAAGTCTATATCGTCATTTAGAACCAATATGTGGTAGTTAACGCGAAATGATGTTAGCTACCACATATACCTTTATAAAGGGAAATATGAATTAAAGGAGACAAGAAGATGAAAAACAAAAAGAAGGGGTTACTGCAATTATTATGTGTTGTTGCTGTAATTGGAGCACTTACTGCAATCATTACCTTAGGTATTGGTAAATGGCATCGTGGTAAAGCGAATAACATTAACCTTGGACTTGACCTTGCTGGTGGTGTTAGTATCACATACCAAGCAAAAGATGACAATGTTTCAAAAGAAGATATGAATTTAGCATTAGAAAAGCTAAAACAACGTGTACAAGGTATCGCTGTAGAATCTGATGTATATCTTGTAGGTGAAAATAGAATCACTGTCGATATTCCAGGTGAAAATGATGCAAAGAAAGTTCTTGAGACATTAGGTAAACCTGCTGAATTATTGTTCAAAGATTCAGAAGGTAATACGGTTTTAACTGGTTCTGACATTAAGAGTGCAAAAGGTGTTACTCAAGCAAATGAACAAGGTGTAAACCAAAACGTAGTACAATTAGTGTTAAATGAAGAGGGTACAAAGAAGTTTGCGGAAGCAACTGCTGCAAATCTTCAAAAACCTATTTCTATTATTTATGATGGTGAGGAAATCTCAGCTCCAACAGTACAATCAACAATTACAACTGGTGAAGCGATTATCACAGGTCAAGAGACATTAGAAGAAGCAAAAGCATTAGCAACAAACATTAACATTGGTGCATTACCAATTACATTAGAGCAAGTTAGTACCCAAGTAGTTGGTGCAAAATTAGGTTCTAATGCACTTGAAAAGAGTTTATTTGCAGGTGTTATCGGTTTCATTATTGTATTAGCATTTATGATTATCGTATACCGTATTCCTGGTTTCGCTTCTAGTATTGCATTAGTAATTTATGTATTATTAGTACTTCTTGCATTAAATGGTTTAAATATTACATTAACATTACCTGGTGTTGCAGGTATCATCCTTTCCATCGGTATGGCGGTAGATGCCAACGTTATCATTTTCACTCGTATCAAAGAGGAAATTGGTAAAGGAAAGACAGTTCGTTCTGCAATCAAATTAGGTTTTGAAAAAGCGTTATCTGCAATCGTGGATGGTAACATTACAACATTAATCGCTGCAGCAGTTCTTTACTTTATCGGTACTGGTACAATCAGAGGATTTGCTCAGACATTAGCAATCGGTATTATCTTATCCATGTTTACTGCATTAGTAGTAACTAAATTCATCTTAAATGCATTCTTTGCTTTAGGCATTACAGATGAAAAACTTTATGGACAAGTAAAAGAATATAAGACAAGAAACTATGTTGGAAACTTCGGCAAATTTGCTGCAATTTCCGGTGTAATCATCTTAGTTGGTATTGGCTCTATGGTTTACCATAAAGCAAGTGGTTCTGATATCTTAAACTTTGGTCTTGATTTCAAAGGTGGTACTGGAACTCAAGTAACAATGAAAGAAGAATGTACAGAAGAATTAAAGAATAAAGTTAGTGATTCTGTTGAAGCAGTAGTTGGAGAAGTTCCTCAAATCTCTACAGTAGACCAAGGAAACCAATTCTCTATCAAGACAACTTTACTTGATGCTGACAAACAAGAAGAATTATCTAAAATGTTCGTAGATACTTATAAAGTAGATCAAGAACAAATCAGCTTTACAAGTATTTCTTCTACAATCAGTAATGATCAGAAGACTAAAGCAGTACAAGCCGTATTAGTAGCAGCTGTATTTATGTTACTTTACATCTGGATCCGTTTCAAAGATATCCGTTTCGGTTCTGCAGCTGTAATTGCATTACTTCATGACGTTATGATCGTTGTTACTGTTTACGCAGTGCTTCGTGGATTATCCGTTGGTAACACATTTATCGCATGTATCCTTACAATCGTAGGTTACTCTATTAATGCGACAATCGTTATCTTCGATAGAATTCGTGAAAATTATAAAGGAAACAGAAACCGTGAAGGATTACGTGAGGTTGTAAACCAAAGTATTTCTCAAACATTTACAAGAAGTATCTATACTTCCTTAACAACATTTATCATGGTATTTGTTCTTTACCTATTCGGCGTTACAGATTTACGTGAATTCGCATTACCATTAATGGTAGGTATCATTGGTGGTGGATATTCTTCTATCTGTATCACAGGTTCTTTATGGTATATCTTAAAGACAAGAGTTGGTAAAAAGAAAATTAGTGCGTAAGCATAAGAAATAACAAAAATGTTGGAGTGTGCAGTAGCATGCCTCCAGCATTTTTTTTGCGCAAGCAAGGAGTCAAAGAGACTTGAAAAAGTGTGTTCTGTCGGTTGATAGAAAAAGGAGAGAAAAGATATGAGGGAAAAGATAAAGAAGAGTTGCCTAGGCTTTGTATGCGCTTTGTGTGGCGCTCTAGGAGCAATCGGGATTGTTATGATGCTAGATACGGTAGGACTTGGTCTGGTAGAAGGGGCAGAAGTGAACATTGGTCTTTCCATAGGCGTTATTTGGTTTTTTGTTATATTAGTATTATTACTACATATTGCAATTCATGAGCTTGGTCATGTAGTGTTTGGCTTGTGTACAGGATACCGATTTATTTCCTATCGTTTTTTCTCTTTTGTAATTCAAAGGACAAAGAAGGGTGTCCGTATTAACAGATACTCAGTTCCGGGAACCTTGGGGCAAGCATTGATGGAGCCACCCAAATTAAAAGACGGGAGAATTCCTTATATCTGGTACAATCTTGGCGGTGCACTATTTAATTTTTTATTGGTTGGAGTTTCTTTGGCAGTAAATGCAATGAATGATAATTACTTTGTTCGAACTTTTTTTACAATGAGCATACTCATTGGATTATTTCTTGGAGTGAGTAATATTTTTCCATATTCTGAAAAAGGGATGAGCGATGGATGTAATATATTAAACTTGCATCGTCATCCGGAAAAAATTAAGTATTTTTATATGCAGCTGGCCATGGTGGCGCAGCTTGCGGATGGAAAGCAATGGACCGAAATGGATCCCGAAGATTTTAAAGTGGATGAAAACCAGGACAAAGTGGACTCTTTCAATCTGATTGCCTATTTATATCGAGTAAATATGGCTTATGCGAACAAGGAGTTTGATGAAGCAAGAAGACAGGTAGAGTATCTATATTGCAATAAGGGTAATTTAAATGCAATTCATCAAAAAGTAGTGCAGCTTGAAAAACTCTTTCTTGAGTTAATAGGTGAAAATCGAAGGGGAACAGTAGACCAGCTGTATACAAAAGAAATTCAGCAGTTTTTAAAGGCAATGAAGTATGAGGTCTCCACGTATCGTGTGCAGATGGCCTATGAAGAACTCTATAATCAGGATGATGTGGCAGCTTTAAAATGCTATAAAGAGGGAATGAAGCGAGTAGCAAAGGCGCCTTATTATGGGGAAGCGACATTGGAAAAGAGTCTTCTCAACTTCTTAAAAGAAAAAGTAGAAAAGCAAATCAGTGCTAGTTAGGAAGAAAGTTCCCTTTTACTTTTTGGCAGAAGTAAAGTATATTAATATTTTGCGAAGTATATTTCTGAATGAATTTTAAGTTTATATATAGACCCCGCATTTGAGAGGAACAAACATGGAAAAATGGTTTTTAAAAAATAAAAAAGCAAATTATAAAGTAATTGCACAAACATTTGGCATTAGCGAAATTCTTGCCAAACTTGTGGTGAATAGAGATATAAAAAGTAATGAAGAGTTAAAGGCATATTTAAATCCGTCCATGACTCATCTTCATAAACCTGAGCTTATGAAGGGAATGAAGGAAGCTTGTGAAATCCTAAAAGATAAGATTGCGGATGGAAGCAGAATTCGTATTGTTGGCGACTATGACGTGGATGGTGTAATGTCTACGTATATTTTATATACAGGACTTTCTAAGTGCGGAGCCAACGTAGATTTTGAAATTCCGGAACGTATCAAAGATGGATATGGAATTAACATTTCCATAATTGATGCGGCAATCGCGGATGGGATTGATACAATTATTACTTGTGATAATGGGATTGCAGCCATTGAGCAGGTAAAGCATGCCAAGGAAAAAGGATTAACCGTAATTATTACGGACCATCATGATATTCCATTTGTGGAAGGGGAAGATGGCAAGAGAACTTTCCTTCTGCCAGAGGCGGATGCAGTGGTAAATCCAAAACAGCATGACTGTAACTATCCATTTGAAGGTATATGCGGTGGTGTTGTTGCATATAAGCTGGTGGAATATTTATATAGCGTTATGGGGGTTCCATCTTCTGCAATGGACGAATTACTTGAGTTTGCAGCGATTGCAACAGTATGTGACGTTATGGACCTTGTAAATGAAAACCGCGATATTGTATTTTATGGACTTGATAAGATCAACAAGACAACCAACCTTGGACTTCAGGCACTAATTGATGCTACAGGTATTACAGGTAAGAAGATAGCAGTATACCATTTGGGATTTGTCATCGGACCATGCATTAATGCATCAGGACGTTTAGAAAGTGCAAAATTAGCACTTCAGTTATTCTTAAGCAAGGACAAGGAATTTGCAAAAGCACTTGCAAAAGAGTTGAAAGAGTTAAATGATGACCGTAAGGAAATGACCATCAATGGAGTGGAGGAAGCCATTCTTAAGATTGAGGAGTCTGAAAATCAAGATGACAAGGTGTTGGTTGTATATCTTCCAAGCTGTCATGAAAGTCTGGCGGGTATTATTGCAGGACGATTAAAAGAGCGCTACCACAAGCCAACCATCGTGCTTACCAAGGCGCATGAGGGGGTAAAGGGAAGTGCCAGATCCATTGAAGAATATAATATGTTTGAAGAACTTACAAAATGTAAGGACTTACTTACTAAGTTTGGTGGGCATCCGATGGCAGCAGGATTATCCCTTGCAGAGGAAGATATTGATAACTTACGAAACCGTTTGAATGAGTGTACGACCCTTACAGAGGACGAAATGATACCAAAGGTTTCTATCGACATGCAGCTTCCGCTTCCGGAGATTAATTATAAATTAATTCATGAAATTGGATTATTAGAGCCTTATGGAAAAGGAAATACCAAGCCTTTATTTGCATTACGTAATGTTCATGTAATAAAAGCAAACGTTATCGGCAAAAATAAAAATGTTTTAAAGATGACAGTGGTGGATGATGACCATGTTTCTGCCAGATTTACGGCAATGATCTTCTCGAATGTGGATGGATTTGAAGAGACGGTAATCCGCAAATATGGGGAAGATGGACTTAGAGCATTGTACGGCGGATTTGCCAGCCCAGTCTATTTAGATTTGGTATTTTATCCGGATATTAATGAGTACAATGGAGTTCAGACAATTCAACTTATGATACAAAATTATCGATAATATTTGTATTTTTTCTTGAATTTTGTTATAATGACTGTTGCGGTATTTAATTATGGTATTTTAAAGGAGCCAAAGAGATGAAAGAATTAGAACAATATGTAAGAAGTATTCCGGATTTTCCTGAAGAAGGAATTATTTTTAGAGATATCACAAGTATTTTACAAGACCCAGACGGTCTTCAGCTTGCAATCAACCAAATGCAAGATTTAGTGAAAGATATAGATTTTGATGTAGTAGTAGGTCCAGAATCAAGAGGATTCATTTTTGGCGTACCTATCGCATATAACTTAAAGAAATCTTTTGTTCCTGTTCGTAAAAAGGGTAAACTTCCTTGTGAAACAATTGAAAAAGAATATTCACTTGAATATGGTACAGCTACAATTGAAATTCATAAAGATGCAATCAAACCAGGTCAAAAAGTTGTTATCATCGATGACTTAATCGCTACAGGTGGTACAATTGAAGCAATTATCGAATTAATTGAACAACTTGGTGGTGAAGTAGTACGCATCGCATTCTTAATGGAATTAAAAGGCCTTGAAGGTAGAAAGAAACTTGATGGCTATGATGTAGAAGCTGTTCTTCAATACGAAGGTAAATAGAATAACGTATAGATATGAAAAAAATGGGGAATGTTTAGAACATCCCCATTTTTTACGTTTCCGGGGAATTGCTATACAATTTCCCGGAAGGGTAAAAAAGCCTCATAAAAGAATATAAGGAGCCAACTAGCCTCTTCTCGTGCAAGTCAGCTTATGCTGACCTAAAGGAGCTAGTTCAGAACGGCAAAAGCGCGGTTTGGCGCCTAGCGGGACGCTAGGCTTTGGATGAAATCAGGATTTCATCCAGTTAAAAGATAAAAAGAACTTAAGGAGCCAACTAGCCCCTTCTCGTGCAAGTCAGCTGTGCTGACCTAAAGGTGCTAGTTCAGAACGGCAAAAGCGCGGTTTGGCGCCTAGCGGGACGCTAGGCTTCGGATGAAATCAGGATTTCATCCGGTTAAAAGAACATAAGGAGCCAACTAGCCCCTTCTCGTGCAAGTCAGCTTATGCTGACCTAAAGGTGCTAGTTCAGAACGGCAAAAACGCGGTTTCACCGTTCTGATTTAAATGGTGGACTCCGTCCCCCATGCCCCTTCTGAAATTTCCTTGTGAAGTGCTGAAGATATAGGTGAGAATGGAGTTAATATAAAAAATCAAAACTAATTTAATACATGTCATACATAAATTTTGGTAATGGGCTGGTAGTAGGCCTTTAAAGTGACATTATTCGCATAAATAATTTGATTTTTACGTAGAAAGTCTTTATAATAAAATGATAAAGTCTAAAGTCGGTGGTGAGCGTATGGAAAAGAGTAAAGCGAAAAGTAAACAGAAAGTAACAAATGAATTTGATGAAACTGGCGAAATTCTGCAACCAGCAGATTTTACTGATCCAGAGGTTTTATATCAGCAATTAATTGATATAATTAGAGGCTACCACCCATCTGCCGATTTAAGCATGATCGAAAAAGCATATAAAATCGCGTATAATGCACATAAAGACCAAAGACGTAAGTCTGGGGAACCTTATATCATTCATCCATTATGCGTAGGTATTATTTTGGCGGAACTGGAGCTTGATAAGGAAACGATTGTAGCAGGTATTCTACATGACGTCGTAGAAGATACGGTGCTTACAACAGAAGAACTTACAAAAGAGTTTAGTGAAGAAATCTCATTATTAGTTGATGGTGTTACAAAGTTAACTCAGTTAAACTATGATGCAGACAAGATTGAAATTCAGGCAGAAAATCTTAGAAAGATGTTTCTTGCCATGGCAAAAGATATCCGTGTAATTATCGTAAAATTAGCGGATCGCCTTCACAATATGCGTACGCTTCAATATATGAAGCCAGCAAAACAAAAAGAAAAAGCAAGAGAGACAATGGATATTTATGCTCCAATTGCTCAAAGACTTGGTATTTCTAAAATTAAGATTGAATTAGATGACTTATCATTAAAATATTTAGAACCAGATGTTTATAAAGAATTAACAACAAAGATTGCATCAAAAAAGAGTGAACGTGAAGCATTTATCAGTAGTATTGTTGATGATGTAAGCTTTCATGTTGAAAAAGCAGGAATTGATGCAGACATCTATGGCCGTGTAAAACATTTCTTCAGTATTTATAAGAAGATGGTAAATCAGAATAAGACATTGGACCAAATCTATGACTTATTTGCAGTACGTATCATCGTAGACAATGTAAGAGACTGTTATGCAGCCCTTGGTGTCATCCATGAAATGTATACTCCTGTCCCGGGACGTTTTAAGGATTATATTGCAATGCCAAAGCCAAATATGTATCAGTCACTTCATACTACGTTAATGGGACCAAACGGACAGCCGTTTGAAATCCAGATTCGTACGTTTGAAATGCATCGTACGGCTGAGTATGGTATTGCTGCCCATTGGAAATACAAAGAGGCGCAAGATGGCAAGAACTCCAAAGATAACGAAGAAGCAAAACTTACTTGGCTTCGTCAGATTTTGGAATGGCAACGAGATTTATCAGACAATAGAGAATTTTTAAGCTTGCTTAAGAGTGATTTGGATTTATTCTCGGAAAGTGTATATGCGTTTACCCCTACAGGTGATGTTAAGACACTTCCAAATGGTTCGACTCCAATTGATTTTGCATATTCCATCCATAGTGCAGTGGGCAATAAGATGGTTGGTGCAAGAGTCAACGGAAGACTTGTTACCATTGACTATAAGATACAAAACGGTGATCGTATTGAAATCCTTACAAGTCAGAATTCCAAAGGGCCTAGCAGGGACTGGTTAAAGCTTGTAAAATCCACACAGGCTAAAAATAAGATCAATCAATGGTTTAAGGCACAGTTAAAAGAAGATAACATCATACGAGGCAAGGAATTGATTACTGCTTACTGCAAGGGTAAGAATATTGTTCTTAGCGATCTGTTAAAGCAAGAATTTATGAAGCCGGTTATGTTGAAATATGGTTTCAAAGACTGGGAGAGCGTATATGCATCAGTTGGTCATGGCGGCTTAAAGGAAGGGCAGATCATCAGCAAACTGTCTGAGGAGTATCGCAAGAAACAGAAAAAAGAAATCACAGATGCTCATATTCTAAATGAAATGAGTGATGTGCAAAAAGAAGGCAAACTTACTAAGAAGAAGAAAAAAGGCGGAATCATTGTTCGAGGAATTGATGATGTTGCAGTTCGTTTTAGTAAATGCTGTTCACCGGTGCCAGGGGATGAAATCGTTGGTTATGTAACAAGAGGAAGAGGGGTATCCATCCATAGGACAGATTGTATCAATATGATGAATTTGCCGGAAGATGATCGTGCCCGTCTGATCGAAGCAGATTGGCAGATCCCTGCAAACCAGGAAAAAGCCAAAGATGAGCTTTATGTTGCAGAGCTTAAGATCTTTGCCAACAACCGTAACGGTGTGCTAGTGGATATTTCGAAAGTATTTACAGAAAATAAAATCAGCGTGACAAGCATGAATGTTCGTACCAACAAGCAAGGAACAGCTACGATTGCTGTAGGATTCGAAGTAAATGGTGTAAGCCAGCTTCAGATCTTAATCGGCAAGCTTCAAAATGTAGAGAGCGTGCTTGACATTCAGCGTACCAGCGGCTGATAAGCAAGGAGGAAAAGCGATTGCTTAATATAAATCGACTTGTCTTAGGACCAGTGCAAACCAATTGTTATATCGTTGAAAATGAAGATACAAAGGAAGCAATTGTATTTGATCCTGCAGACAATGCAAAAGAAATTATAAAGTGTATTGAGAAGGAAGGACTTACTGTAAAAGGCATCCTTCTTACTCATGGACATTTTGATCATATAAGCGCGGCGGATGAATTACGTGCGCATTGTGGGTGCAAGCTATATGCCCACGAAAATGAAGAGGAACTTTTAAAGAGTCCTGAACTAAATCTGTCTACCTCATTTACAGGTCATCCTGTAAGTACAAATGCAGATATTTATGTAAAGGATAAAGAAGAGCTTACGTTAGCTGGAATTAAAATTCAGGTCATCTATACGCCAGGACATACGAGAGGCGGATGTTGTTATTACTTCCCAGAGCATATGTTGTTAATCAGCGGGGATACGTTATTTAGAGGAACGGTTGGAAGAACGGATTTCCCAACAGGAGATTACGATACGCTTTTGACATTCATCAAGACACGTTTATTTGAGCTTGATGATGAAGTACAGGTACTTCCAGGCCATAACGATATTACAACGATTGGATATGAAAAACAGTATAACAGCGAGCTATAGAAAACGAGGAATAGTATGATTCACATTAAGCGAACAAGAGAAGAATTTGAATATGAAGTTCGTGCTCTGACAATGGCATTTTTTAAAGGGGAGAAGATCTCCACAAAAAATGACGAAGAATTTGAAGAAGAAGTAACGCTTACAATTGAAATCAGCATGGGAGAAAACGCAATAGGTATTTCATTTGAGAAAAATGGAGTACCTATTACGTCGCTCATGTGCAAAGCCAATTTAGACGAGCGTGCAGAATATAAAAATCAGTTAAAGATCCTGTTATATCAAGGATTATCGGAAATTACAGGAACAACGCTTCCTTGGGGAACGTTAACTGGAATCCGACCAACAAAGCAGGCGCTTACCAAGTTAGAACAGGGTGATTCTAAGGAAGAGATTGAAAGATATTTCTATGACCGATATCTTTGTTCCAAAGAAAAGACTGACCTAAGCGTGGATATTGCAAGCCTTGAACTTGACATCTTACGTAAGATAGACTATAAAAATGGGTATAGCATCTACATCGGCATTCCATTTTGCCCTACACGATGCCTATACTGCTCATTTACGGCGTTTTCCGTAAGTGCTTATAAAGATTATGTAGATAGTTATTTAGATGCCTTATTTAAGGAAATAGACTATTCTGTAAACTGTTTTGACGGATTAAATAAAAAGCTGACAAGCATTTATATTGGTGGAGGTACTCCGACCACGTTAAACGAAGAACAGTTAGAGAGACTGTTAATTAAGATCAGGGACACTTATGATTTGGCTTCCATTCATGAATTTACAGTAGAAGCTGGACGTCCGGACAGTATTACTTACGAAAAACTTCGTTTGCTAAAAGAATATGGAGTGACTAGAATTTCAATCAATCCACAGACAATGAATCAGGAAACCCTTGATATCATTGGAAGAAAACATACGGTGGAAGAAATTAAAGAAACATTTAAAATGGCGAGAGAACTCGGCCATGATAATATAAATATGGATTTGATCATTGGATTGCCTGGAGAAGATGAGGAAGAAGTAAAGCATACTCTTGAAGAACTGAAGGCGCTTAATCCAGATGACCTGACAGTCCATACACTTGCAATCAAACGTGCAGCATATTTAAATATTTACAAAGATCGTTATCAAGACCTTAAGTTTGGTGATGCCTCTAAGATGCTTTCTCTTACAAGTGAGTTTGCAAAAGCAGAAGGTTATGTACCTTACTACTTATATCGTCAAAAGAATATGAGTGCAAATCTTGAGAACGTTGGCTATTCGAAACCAGGAAAAGAGTGTATCTATAACATCCTGATTATGGAAGAGAAGCAGACAATCCTTGCATTAGGTGCAGGAGCATCTTCTAAGTTCGTATTTCCGGAAGAAGGACGTATTGAACGCGTGGAAAATGTTAAGGATGTAAAAGAATATGTAACAAGAGTTGATGAAATGATTGGCAGAAAACAAAAGCTGATCAAGAAGGAGTATTATGGAGGAGACAGTTGCAATAAGTAAGTTAGAGCCCCCTTTGGAAGAAGAGGTTTTAATAAAAGATTTGCAGGATGCCATTGATCATGGGATCCTTGTAAGCAACTTAGCAGTACTGATTGCCAAACACCTTGAGATGGAAGATGTGTTTATCTATGAGATTGCCATTGCAGGCTTGCTGCACGATATTGGGAAGCTGAAGCTTGGTAAATATCTGTATGGAAGGCGGGAAGATACGTTAGCCATTGAAGAAATGAAATACGTTCGTATGCATTCTGCATTCAGCTATCAGGTGTTAGAAAAAGAGCAATATAGTGAGTTTGTTTTATCCACAGTATATCATCATCATGAGAACTTTGATGGTTCCGGCTATCCCGACAATCTTGTCGGGACGGCTATTCCATTTGGAGCAAGGATATTAAGGTGTTGCGATGTATTTGCAGCATTGGTTTCCACAAGGCCTTATCGGGCAGCATTTGACGTGGATACAGCCGTGGAACTTATGATTGATGAAGTGAAGAACTTTGATATGCGCGTATTTTTAGCGTTTTTAGAAGTCGTACATAGTAGTGAATTTGAAAAGATAAGAGAATTAGTAACCTTATGCAATAAAGCTACTTAAATAAAATATAAATAGTGAAAATTTTTAGATAGATTTTTACAAGAAAATAGGAGGAAAGATTATGATTACTCAAAGACCAAAAGGAACACAAGACTGGTATGGTGCTAATATGCATAAAAGAACTGTAATTGAAGCAAAAGCCAGAGAACTTTGTAAAGCCTATAATATAAAAGAAATTATTACTCCTGTATTCGAACATACTGTTCTTTTCCAACGTGGTGTAGGTGAAACGACTGACGTTGTACAAAAAGAAATGTACACATTCGAAGACAAAGGAAACAGAAGCATTACATTAAAACCAGAAGGTACTGCAGGTGCAATCCGTGCATTCCTTGAAAACAGCTTATATGCAGAAGCTCAACCTACAAAATTATTCTACGTAACACCAGCATTCCGTTACGAACAGCCACAAAGTGGACGTTTACGTCAACATCACCAATTCGGTGTTGAATTTGTAGGAAGCAAGAGCCCACTTGCAGAAGTAGAATTAATCACTTTAATCACTACTTTCATTAAAGAATTAGGCTTAAGCGATGCAAAATTACACATTAACAGCATTGGCTGTCCAAACTGCCGTAAGACTTACAACGATGCATTACAAGCATACCTTAACACTCATAAAGAATGCTTATGTGGTACATGCTTAGAACGTATGGAAAAAAATCCATTACGTGTTATCGACTGTAAGAACCCAGCTTGTAAAGAAATTGTAAAAGATGCTCCAAGAACAGTTGAGTACCTTGATGACGAATGTAGAGAACATTTCGAAGAATTACAAGCACTTTTAACAGAGCTTAACATTCCATTTGAAATCGATACAGGTATCGTTCGTGGTCTTGATTACTACACTAAGACTGTATTTGAATTCGTTAACAAAGATGGCTTCACATTATGTGGTGGTGGCCGTTACGATGGTCTTGTAAAAGAAATCGATGGAAAACAAGATATGCCAAGCGTTGGTTTCGGTATGGGTCTTGAACGTATCATTTACTTCTTAGACCAAGAAGGTGTAGAATTAGAAGCAGAGCCTAAACCACAATTATATGTTGGTATCTTAGGAAAAGAAGCAAAAGGGAAAGCTTATAAGATCGTAACAGATCTTCGTCACCAAGGGATCGTTGTTGAAACAGATTACCTTGACAGAAGCGTTAAAGCGCAAATGAAATATGCAAATAAGATCGGTGCTCTTAACACAGTAATCTTAGGTGCAGATGAAATCGCTTCCAATACAGCAACAATTAAGAACATGGAAACTCATGATCAAGTGGAAATGTCTATTGATGATATTGTAAAGTATTTCGGTAAATAAGGAATACTTAAAAGTAATAAAAATAATAATTTTATTTCAAAGGAGAATCTGTAATGGCAGAATCAATGAAGGGCTTACACAGAAGCCATAGATGTACTGAAGTTACTGCAGCTGAAATCGGCAAAGAAGTAACGTTAATGGGATGGGTTCAAAAGAACCGTAATAAAGGTGGATTAGTATTCTTAGATTTAAGAGACCGTTCTGGTATCATCCAAGTAATCTTCGAAGAAAGTTCTGTAAATCCAGAAGTTTTCGAAAAAGCTGGTAAATTAAGAAGTGAATTCGTTGTAGCAGTAGTGGGTAAAGTAGAAGCACGTTCTGGGGCAACAAATGATAACTTAAAGACAGGTGCGATCGAAGTTGTTGCAACTGACCTTCGTATTCTTTCTGAATCCGAAACACCACCTTTCCCAATTGAAGAAAACTCTAAAACAAAAGACGATCTTCGTTTAAAATATCGTTACCTTGATCTTAGAAGACCAGATCTTCAAAGAAACATGATGATGAGAAGCCAAGTGGCAACACTTACTCGTCAATTCTTAGCAGAAGAAGGTTTCCTTGAAATTGAAACTCCAATGCTTATTAAATCTACTCCAGAAGGCGCTAGAGATTACATCGTACCAAGCCGTGTACACCCAGGTAGCTTCTATGCACTTCCACAATCTCCACAGTTATTCAAGCAGTTATTAATGTGTTCCGGTTATGACCGTTACTTCCAACTTGCTAAATGCTTTAGAGATGAAGATTTACGTGCTGATCGTCAGCCAGAATTCACACAAATCGATATGGAATTATCTTTCGTAGATGTGGAAGACGTACTTGAAGTAAACGAACGTTTATTACAAAGATTATTCAAAGAAGTATTAAATGTAGATGTTGAATTACCAATCCAAAGAATGACTTGGCAAGAAGCTATGGACCGTTACGGTTCTGATAAGCCAGACCTTCGTTTCGGTATGGAATTAAAAGATGTTTCAGAAGTTGTAAAAGACTCTGAATTCGTAGTATTCAAAGGTGCTTTAGAAAACGGTGGTTCCGTTCGCGGTATCAATGCGGAAGGACAAGGCGCTATGCCAAGAAAGAAAATCGATGCATTAGTAGACTTCGCTAAGACTTACGGTGCAAAAGGTTTAGCTTATATCGCATTGCAAGAAGATGGTTCTATCAAATCAAGCTTTGCTAAGTTCATGACTGAAGAAGAAATGGCTGGCTTAATCAAAGCTATGGATGGTAAACCAGGCGACTTATTATTATTCGCTGCAGACAAAAATAAAGTAGTTTGGGATGTTCTTGGCGCACTTCGTTTAGAAATCGCAAGACAACTTGACCTTCTTGACAAAAACGTATTCAAATTCTTATGGGTTACTGAATTCCCTCAATTTGAATGGTCTGAAGAACAAGGAAGATTCCTTGCAATGCATCACCCATTCACAATGCCTATGGAAGAAGATCTTCACCTTCTTGAAACTGATCTTGGAGCAGTTCGTGCAAAAGCTTACGATATCGTACTTAACGGTACTGAAATCGGTGGTGGTAGCGTAAGAATTCACCAAGATGACATTCAAGAACTTATGTTAAATAAATTAGGTTTCACAAAAGAACAAGCTTACGATCAATTTGGATTCTTATTAAATGCATTCAAATATGGTGTTCCACCACACGCTGGTTTAGCTTACGGTCTTGATCGTTTAGTTATGATCATGGCTCACTGCGATTCTATCCGTGACGTAATTGCATTCCCTAAAGTAAAAGATGCATCTGATCTTATGACAAATGCACCAGCTCCAGTTGATGAAGCGCAATTAGAAGAATTAAAAATCAATATCGAAGCTACTGAAGAAGTAGAAGAATAAGATTAATTGAAAAAGATTACATGCCCCTTGCAAATCGCCCGGGGTATGTAATCTTTTTATTATGGTTGGAATTTATTTAGGAATTGTTACGGAGAACCGTATCATAAGTAAGTGGAGAACAAAAATGAATAAATACAAAAGAAACATATTTTATTATGTAGTTTTAGGTTTAATATTTTTACTTGCCGATAATATATCAAATTTGTTTTGTAGAAGCAGCATTGTTTTTTTATGTTGTATTATTTTTAGTGTTCTGCAGGAGTATATTAAGTACTTAAAGAAGCAAGAGTCTGATTTGCTATATGCGGTAGATGAAATAGGAAAGATGAAAAAGATAAATGAGATAATGGTAAATATATTATCGTTGTTATTTGGGCCATGTTTCCAGGCAATAATGATTGTCGGTTTAACAATGTTATTATAGTGTTTGATATTATAAAAATTGTCAATAATAAGGGCAAGGGAGATGTACCTCTCTTGCCCTACCAAGAACATTACAAAGAATTATGCTTTTGTAGGCCCCACATTATTAAATACCTATCCTTTTAGAGTATGCTAATTATCTTAATGCTAAGGATATCAGTGCAATAATAATTTCAAAGAAACTACAAAGCACTAATAGCAATGTGAGCAGTTCTATTTTGTTCATAGAATCACCTACTTTCAAGAAACTAAAAGCAGATTCTATGTAATATTACTTGGTTACATATATGTTATCAGGGAGAAGGTTGAAATGATATAGCGTTGTAATAAATGAGTATATACTTGAAATTATGACTCTCCTTTAGTATAGATACGCAGAACCGTATCACAAGTAGGGGCGTACGGGTTGGTAAGTTATTAAAATAAAATTACTGATAAAATGTGTTTAATTACTCTGGATTAGACAATAGCAAAGACAAGGGAGTGGCGACTCCCTTGCCTAACCAAGCGATATATCTAACCAGTACACTATCCATTAAACATAGTTTTTTATTAGTGGTTTTATCTTTAGTAAATCGTTATACCCCTCCATACCAGAGTAAACGTTAAGAACTAATATCGCAGTACCACTACTGTCTGAACATACAAAGCCACATTTCGTACTTTCCATAGATTTGTTTGCATCAGACAGTACATTAAGCTTAGCTATTTGAAGTATATTCTCAATTGTACGATTATCTTCTATAACCTCACTCTTTGCTTTTTCTGCATTTTCATCTTCCCAATAATAAAATTCAACTTTACTAATTACAGAAGTATCAATGGTAAAAGGTGTCCTGATCTGCTGCACTACTTCTTTTGATGATAATACTTCCGACATAAAGTTAGCTGTACTTAATTGATATGCCTTTAAAGTATACTTTTGAGTACTATCATCTTTTAAATTAATAGTAATTGCATACTCCACTGCTGCAGTTGTATATTGATCATACTTCTTTTGATTTTTATCTTCATTTGATTTTATAGTATCCAGAATATATTGTATGTTACTTGCTTCAACAACGGTAAATTTGGGATCTTTGCAATAATAAGCTTGCTGTAATTCTCCAACAATATTTACATCAATAGATTTTACATTTTTTTCATTAATAAAAAAGGAATCATCTTTTAATTTTGTGTAAATAGATACAATAATTATTGCTATTGTAATACACACTAATAGGATGATCCCTTTTCTGCTAAGTATTTTTTTTCTCATATGTTTCACCATAAGCCTATTCTTCTACAGGAGTTACTATAGCATCTTCATACGACATCTTATTAACTCCATCTGTAATAAAATATGAATATGTTGTTTCTAATGCAAGTGTTCCATCTTCCGTATAAGTTAAGCATTGATTATCAATGGAATATTCATTTCCAACCAGTTCTTTCTTAATCTTATTCTCTGTATCATTTACCATCTTAGTAACCTTAGAACGATCAACGGAGACATCAGTGTAACATCCATTCATTAAGTTAGAGTACGAGATTACATCTCCCTCCGTATTAACCCAAATATGAATTTCCTCATCTGTTTTTATTCCATTAGTGTATAAATTAAATGTGATATCATAATAATATCCCCATTCTTGATACACTACTTGGCTTAGTTGATAGCCTTTATCATTAGTTACAATAGTGCTTAAATATTTTTTTGCAATATCTTTTGCTTTAGACTCATTGATTTTTATTTTTAATTCTGAAGAACCAATGTTACTCTTTCTAAAGCCACAATATTCATCAGTACCAGATAAATAAATATATTCATTATTATCGGTATCGTGATATATATCATACTCTCCATATTGTTTATTATCTTCATTTGTTATAAGATTTTTGTCTACAACTTGTGTTTCTTCATAGGAAACTTCTATATTTTTTTTATTAGTTGTAATCTTTCTTCCTTTTTTTGCCGATTTACTTACATAAACATTGTTCTTTACTTGCCTACTATTTTTTACCTGTGTACCATCTTTATCTGCATCATTTTTATGTCCTGCATAAACTTGAGATACTGAAAATATACAAGCTAAAATAGCTACTCCACAAACTAACTCTTTCGCTTTTTTTATTTTTTTCATTTTACCACTCCTCTAATAATTTAGTCTACAATTTTTATCCCCTGCCGTACATACTGGGATATTTCCAATATAATAGTTAGCATATGATAAACAATCTGCAATAGTAGATCCTGATTTTGAAGCCTTATAAGAAAAATCATTAATCCACTCAGATGCTTTGGCTGTTTTTACCTCATCTTCGGTTCCAAGAACAAAATGTGCACCTTTTTTGTATGTAGCACTAACTAAATTATAGCTTGTATTACCTACTTTATAACTTACGCCAGTTCCACATCCAACATACATAATACATTTAGCACTACTTAATTGATTTGTAGCTAGTTTATTAATAGGGCAACATGAACTAATTGCAGAGTCAGCAGTAATGTAACCGTCAAAATTACCAGAGGAGTTTTTTGCCAATTACCATTACTATCAAAAAAAGCTATAGTTGCCATAGCTATGGTACCTTTAGTCCCTGTATATACACCATGTCCTGAAAATATAAAAATGGAATCGCTCTTCATATAATTATATGCAGTAGATGCTGGCTTGTTTGTAAATGCATAAGTGCTATATCCAGCAGAAGAGAAGCCACTCTTAAATTGACTGTAACAGCCTGTAGTATCAAAGAATAAAATTTTTCCATTTTTGTATTTGAAACCATATATATCTGCATCGCTCTTTGTTACTTCATCAAATGACCATTTTGCATTCGATGTTGATGTGGATAATCCAACATTCTTTCCATCAGTAACAACAACATATTTTGATCCATACTTTATATAATATCTTCCATCTGTATATCTAGATAATACAAATTTTTGACTGCTTGCGGAACTATCGTTCTTGATATCTATATTGCTACTACTAACATTCATAGCTCTAGCGCTAGATAGCTTAGTTAAAAATGTATAAATATATCCAGAAATTCTTTTTAGTTTCCACTTTTGGTTATTTCCACCAATACAGTTGTATACAATGACATTTTGTCCATTCTTATCCGTTCCACCTTGTACATCTAAGTATTTTCCTGTGTATACATTTATTATGTAATAGGTTGTTCCAGATTCCAATCCAGCTAAATCACTAGTTCCTGCTTTAACTGATACTGAAAAATAATTATTAATTTGCAAAATTGTAATTAACATAATGGCGCTATAGCTATAGTTTTTATTCTCTTCATTATGTTTTTAATCCTCCCTTAATTTTTTTAGTTAGTGTCAGCAAATAATACTAATAGTCACCTCCTTAAATTATTGTGGTAAAAAAAATACGTATTCCATAAAATAAAAATAACATATTTTTTCTTTTTTTGTAAATTTATGACATGTTATAAATAAAATATAACTTATTAGGTTTAATTATACTGTGAAAAAATAGTCATACTATCATGTATACTAGTAAAACGAATAAGTTTTACTAAAATTGTAAAAAGCATGTAGGGCGAAGATGCTAATGTATAACAGCCTCAGTTAATCATCATTTTGAAAAAGTAAGTAACACTTTATACGAAAGGAGAAAATCATGAACAGACGTGGAATTATGGATGTTTTAGAAGAGGCTATGGAAATAGGAAAATCAGTTATCCCGGAGGGGAATGTTTCTACATATATTCCAGAGATTGCCAAGCGAGATAAGCACAAGTTGGGAATTTGTTTGCATACAGTAGATGGCTGCTTTTATAACATTGGTGATTATGAGGAACGTTTTACTATACAGAGCATTTCCAAGGTTATTACTCTTTGCAAAGCATTAGAAGAATTTGGCGTAAAGCATGTGTTTGAATTTGTTGGAATGGAACCGTCTGGGGAAGCTTTTAATTCATTGGTAGAACTAGACCTTAAACATAACAGACCATTTAATTCAATGATAAATTCAGGCGCTATTACTATTGCCAGTATGCTGCTTGAAAAGTGTTCATTTGAAGACATGGTGGCGTGTACCCAAAAGGTTTGCCTGGATGACCAAATCAGTCTGGTTATGGAAAGTTTTCAGTCTGAAATGGCTCACTGCTCCAGAAATCGAGCAATCTCATATCTGCTTGAAAGTAAAGGAATTATCAAAGCTAATGTGGAGGATAGTCTTACATTTTATACGCAGATGTGCTCACTGACTGTTTTTGCAAAAAAGTCTGGATAATTTTGGACTTATTTTGGCTACGGATGGAGTAAATCCGGAAAACGGAGAAAGACTGATCAGCAGTTGGGTTGCCAGAACTGTAAAAACGATAATGCTAACCTGCGGTATGTATGATGGCTCTAGAGAGTTTGCTGTTTTGACTGGAATTCCAACGAAAAGTGGTGTTAAAGCGGATTGGTCAGCGTTGCGACTTCCAAACTTGGAATAGGCGTATATGGACCGGCACTAGATGATAAAGGAAACTGCAAAGTAGGCTGTGAGCTTTTGGCGTATGTTTCTAAACATTTGGATTTGCATTTGTTTAGCACCAGCGAATGGCAATTGAACAGTATAAAGTAATCGACCAGAATACCGTATATGTTTATGAAAAGATAGATGAAATTTCCGACATTAATAAACAGCTTGTCCTTGCAGGGTGTAACGTGGCATCCATACGAGCAGTTTCTGAAGGATTGGAGAACTATTATTTATCATTAACAGGAGGTATGCTTCATGATTAATTTACTAAAGATGGATTTCTATAGAATGCTGCACACAAGAGCAGCTTGGATTATATTATTTGTGACTATGATGTTTGCAGGATTTTCTATGTCTATGGGAAAATCGGATAGCGCAACGACCTATGATAATAGCAATAAGGTGGAACTAAGTGAAGAAAGTATTCAAATGAGCTTTGGTATCTATGTAAATACGCCACAGTCAGTGGATGGAACACAACCGGCATTATTAGAATATTGGAAGAATGCATAAACATAAGTCAATGTTGGTTATTTCAAAGATAGGAATCGTTGTTTTCTATCTTGCCATGCTAGTAAGTGCTTATATACTAGTAGAAGTGATTTATGGAAATATTCTGTATCCTGAGGCGTCTCTTGGACTTACTTCTGACAGAGTAGCATATATCGGGATACAATTCTTGCTAATGGCGGCATTCTCAGTTTTGATCATCTTTATTACAGTGTTATTTAAGCAATCTGATTTCAGTATTGCATTTGGAATACTGTTTGCATCTGGCATCGGGTATTTAATTACTGCAGTCATGAATCAAAAACTATCGATCGAAGGATTTGATATCAATCATTATCTTTTGGTTGGAACAATCAACCGTATATCTGGCCAGAGTAGTTCTGCTGTTATAATGCATGCGTTAACCGTGGGAATACTATGGTTTATCGTTTGGTCGGGTCTGACGATTATGGTTACCGAACGAAGGGATGTTATTTAGTTTATGGTATTAGGAATATCAATTAGTATAAATATTATCTTAATAGGATTTTTTATTATTTATAGGCGACAGATTAGTGCAATCTGTCGTCAAATTGCGTATATACGGAAAAATGAGACAAATATGTTGTTACATCAGAAGTATCATTTGGAGAAATAAAAGAGCTTGTAGAGGAGCTGAATAAGCTAAATGAAGAGGGAAAAGAGATTGTAGGCAGGTATATGGAGAAGGATGCCATCTTACGTCAGACGATCACAAGCTTGTCTCATGATATCAGGACGCCGTTAACCTCGATGGATGGCTATCTTCAGCTTTTGGAACTGGAACAGGAGCCGGAGCAGCAGGAAAAATATATTGAGATAATCAAGGGGCGTACAAAGATACTCAAAGAAATTTTAGAAGAGTTATTTCTCTATACAAAACTTCAGGATCAAGGATACCAATTAGAGCTGCAGAAGGAAAATATGACTCAGATTGTGTTTGAAGGCGTGACTGCATTTTATGAAGAATTTAAGCAGAGTAAGATAGAGCCGGATATTTTATTTTCTGAAGAGGCATTAGAAGTGGAATGCAATAAGAGCATGATGCAACGAATTGTCCAGAATATTGTGAAGAACAGCATTGTGCATGGGGTGTCATTGGTGCGAATATCCTTTCGAAAAGAGGAAGGACAGGCCGTATTGCGATGCGAGAACGATATAAAAGAGGAAGACAGCATTAATATGGAGCTGATCTTTGAACGGTTCTATAAAGCAGATGTTTCGAGGAGCAAATCCTCAAGCGGACTTGGCCTAGCCATTACAAAAGAATTGGTAGAAAAGATGAATGGAACGATTGAAGCAGAGAAGCAGGAGAATATGTTTGAAATAGTAATAAAATTTGACCTTTGGTAGGAAAAATAGAGTCCTAAAGAGACATGATGCCAATCATTTACTCATAAAATAATAATAACTGAGAAAATAATCAGTATTGAAAGGAAGAGGTAAATGAAAGAAAGTCATGGAGTTAGGAATTATGTAATTACCACGTATCTGGTATTTTGGGCAATGGTATTAGTGATTTGTGGGGGAGCTTCTATGGTATTCAATGCGCCTCCTATTGTTATGCGAATTTTATCAGATATATGTGCCTGGTCGCCTACCATTGTTTTGATGATTATGTGGACAAGGCTAAGAGAGGAACTGACAAGAAAAGCGTTTTTAAGAGAGTGTTTTAGGGCGAAAGTTAAAGTGCTGCCATTGGTGCTTCCGGCAGCTATCGTGGCAGCAGGCAGCATATTTGCCGTTTGGATGTTAGCAATGTTCCAGGGAAATAATTTTAGTACGTATTTTTCTATGGGTGGCTATTCATTCATGGCTTCTTTTTTATTATCAATCCTATCCGGACCGACAGGAGAGGAAGCCGGATGGAGAGGCTATCTTAGAGTGGAGCTGAATAAAAAGTATTCTTTTGTACGGGCATCTCTTATTCAGGGCATCATTTGGGCATTTTGGCATACCGTACTTTGGTTTGTTGACTCCGATTTTTCAGGAGCCCTTATGTTACCTTACATAGTTGCAAATGTAGTTGTCATGTGCTGCCTTGCCATAGTAATGAATGTGGTATTGGAAAAGAGTAATAATTTAATTTATTCTATATGCATCCACTTTGCATTTAACTTCGTCTATTGTTTTCTTGTCGTTGATATATGGTTTTACCTGTTTTTATCCATTGTCTATGTAGCGATCGCATTAGCATTCTTATATTATAGAAAAAGCAGAAGATAAATAATAAAAAAAGACTGTGCAATCCTTTGGTAGGAAGGCAGCAGTCTTTTTGTTTGGTGTATAGGGAATTACAATTTAGTGACCACCACACCCGCAGTTTCCACCACAGCTACAGTCATCGCCACAACCATCATCGCCACAGCTGCAGTCGTCTCCACAGCCACCATGAGAGTGGTCATGATCGTGATGATGGTGATCATGTTCATGGTCACTTTCTAATTGGGTTGGAATGCCAAGGGCATAGCTTGTCAGATTACGTTCTCTTTTGGAAAGTAATTCAGTCGTATTGAATGTGATGTTCATTCCTTCAACAGGAAGCGTGCTGCAAGCTCTTGCTTCTTTTCCGTCAACTAAGATTAGGCAGCAGTTACAGCATCCGTTTTCCACCTTTTTATAGTAGCAAGGGGCAGGAATATAGATTTCATGCTCTTTTGCTAATTCAACGATATTTTTAGAAGAATCGGAAACTTCCCATTCCATGTTATCAAAGATTATTTTCATGTTATTTCTCCTTAAAGTAATGATACTATTATTATGGATTAGATTGGTAAGTTAGACAACTGAGAAAACATTCCATTGTATGAAAGTGTAAAAAAGTAATAACAATGTTAAGATAAAAGAAAAGCAAGAAGGGAGCAGGAAGTATGGAAAAAAAGCGATGCGGCTGGTGCTTGGATGGCGGAATTATGCAGGAGTATCATGACAAGGAATGGGGAATTCCAGTTCATGATGATAAAGTGCATTTTGAATATTTATTAATGGAAGTGATGCAATGTGGGCTGAACTGGACAATGATGCTAAAAAAACGGGAAATTTTTCGCTTCTGTTTTGATGAGTTAGACTTTTATAAAATTGCAACGTATGACCAGGAGAAAATTGATCAGATTATGCAAACAGAAGGTATGATCCGTTCTATAA
This sequence comes from bacterium, assembly GCA_030535455.1. Taxonomy (GTDB): domain Bacteria; phylum Bacillota; class Clostridia; order Lachnospirales; family Lachnospiraceae; genus KM106-2. Next base: position 42,877 of record JAUNJY010000009.1, on the reverse strand, counting down.
GAAAGATATCGGCAATTATACAGAACGCAAAGTTATTTATTGAGATTATTGAAGAGTACGGTTCTTTTGATAGATTTTTATGGAGTCATACTAATAATAAGACAATTGTGTATAGATCCCATGACTATAATCGGGTGCCAGACCATAACGAACTGTCTGACCTGATTTCTAAAGAACTTAAAAAAAGAGGATTTAAGTATTTAGGCTCCATCACGGTATATTCCCATTTACAGGCTTGCGGTATGATTAATGACCATGACAGGAACTGTTTTTTATATCATGAGATTAAGGAACACTATCCAGTAGAGATACAGGATTAAATAAAAAATAACTTGGATTTCATCTGAATATCTCTTGCTTTTTATCTAAAAGGCATATGCTAATACTTGCGAAAGAAAATAGTAGTAGATAGAGGAGAGGATGATGGAATGTTAGAGTTTGAATACGCGATTTTTGATATGGACGGTACCTTGGTGGACTCCATGAGACAGTGGAAGGGAGCCGGCCGTATCTTTTTAAACAGCGTAGGGATTGAACCTACCAAACAGTTGCTTCATTTAATTCGGACAGCTTCGTATAAGGAAGTTAGTGAGACGCTGAATAAACAGTATGGAACATCATTTACCGGAGTAGAACTGGAACAGGAGTTTTTTAATATTATGAGGTACAGCTATAGAAATAATGTGTTTGTGAAAAACGGTGTATTTGATTTCCTACGGTATTTAAAGAACATGGAAATTCCCATGTGCGTGGCAACGGGGACTTGTCAGGAGCTGACTCAGTACATATTAAGTAAGCTAGGTCTTTGTAATTACTTTGAGTTTGTGGTAACCTGCCCTGAAGTAGGAGAGGATAAGCATTCACCGCTTGTTTTCGAAGAGGCATTGACGCGTATTGGAGGAGAAAAGGAGAATACTCTGATCTTTGAAGATTCACTGACGGCAATTAAAACGGCATCTAAGGTGGGGTTTCGGATCATTGGAGTGTATGATGAGACCTTTATCCAGGATAAACGACAGATATCAGCAATTGCAGAGAAGTATGTCTACCGATTGTCTGAATTAGTTGCAAAGGAACATATTGGATAAAACAAAATTCTGTTATCATTATTAAATAAGAAGAGTATCAAAGAAGTTAAAATCAAGATTGATGATGGCAAACCAGATCCATGAACTCTTATAAGGAATAAAGTGGTAGGTACAAAATATTGACGTAACGAAAGTTTTCCAGTATACTAGTTGAAAACTGTCATTAGACAATGAGCGGATAAAAGAAAGAAGTAGATGGGCGGCTAGACAACCCATTTGCTTCTTTTTTTGCGCATTTTTAATGGATAGGAAGATTCTTTTCGAGCAGCCTCTATTCATTAAAAACGCCCTGGAAGACGGGGCGTATCAGCTTGTCGACAAAGTCGCCAAGCTTTGGATGAAATCAGGCTTTCATCCAGTGCCGAAGGAAATGATTAGTGCTCACTCGTGCAAGTCCTTAAAAATAAGGACCTATTCGCACTAATCCGATATCCGAAAAGCGCGGTTTCCGGATATCGATTTTAATGAAAACCTATGGTTTTCAAACTTTCCTATAAGCAGTGCGCTGAAGTGACTGCTAGAGTTTAATTGTCTACAGTCTGAAACGCCCTGGAAGACGGGCGTACGATGCACACTCACCTGAAAGGAAGACGTCGCTTATCGCGACCAGGTTCGGCGCGACAAAGCGTCTTCCACCCTCAAGATTGAGGGGCACCGCAAGAATACAAAAGATTTGGAGAGAGTTATGCGAAATATTTGGAAAGATAAAGTCTTTTTAACAACGATGATTACGTTGGCAATACCAATCACGTTACAGAACTTTATCACATCATCATTAAACTTAGTGGACAATTTAATGATTGGTAAATTAGGAGAAACGCCAATTGCGGCAGTTGGACTGGCAAACCAGTTCTTCTATATTTTCTTATTATGTATTGCCGGAGTAAATGCAGGGGCAAATGTATTTATGGCGCAGTATTGGGGAAAGAAAGATGTGGAAAACATCAAAAAGATGTTAGGCATCGTGTTATCCGTTGGATTTGTGGCTACAATCGTATTCGGAATTGCAGGAATATGTTTCCCAACACAGATTATGAGCTTATTTTCAAAAGATGCAGAGGTAATCAAGCAAGGGGCAACTTATATGAGAATCGTATCAGTAAGTGCCATCTTTATTAATATTACCCAAGGATTTTCCACTGCTCTTAGAAGTACGGAACAGCCAAAGCTTCCTATGTTCGGCAGCTTGATCGGCGTAGGAATAAATGCATTCTTAAACTGGGTATTTATCTTTGGTAACTTGGGAGCACCTGAACTCGGGGTTGCAGGTGCAGCGATTGCAACTACGATTGCCCGTGTTATCGAAATGATCTTTATCGTAAGCATGGTATATGTTCGTAGAAATCTGGTAGCGACTAAATTAAAGCAAATGTTTTCTTATACAAAAGCAGATGTAAATCGTTACTTTAGCGTTTCTACATCAGCTATTTTAAATGAGCTTGTCTGGTCCTTTGGATTAATGGCATTCTCCATGGCATATGCATTAATTGGAACCAATGCAGTGGCAACCATGCAGATCGCAACCACATTAAACAATATGTTCCTTGTAATCTGTATTGGTCTTGCAGTATCAGCTTCTATTATGATTGGAAACAAGATTGGTTCCGATGAAGAAGAGGTTGCAAGAGATTATGCAAATAAGATTGGTATCTTGGCACCGTTATGTGGATTGATCCTAGGAATCATGATCTGGATTACGGCACCATTTATTACAAGCTTATTTGATGTACAGCCTGAAACAGCAATGGCAACAACCAATGTACTTCGTATTATGGCAGTCGTATCTGCGCTTCGTTTCTTTAACGTAGTAATGATTATTGGTGTTTACCGTGGGGGCGGTGACACACGATATACAACCATTTTACAGTCCTGTACAGTATGGGTATTCGCGGTACCATTGGCATTTATCTGTGCTGCGGTATTGAAACTTTCCGTAGAGCAGGTATTCTTAGCAGTATGTGCAGAAGAAGTAGTAAAAATATTCTTTGTATTACAACGCTTGAAATCAGGAAAATGGATTCGCAATGTAATTAACGAACCAGCATAGTAAAGGAAAGGGCCTTAAGACAATGATATATTGTCTTAAGGCCCTTTTACTTGTAATTATAAGGCTATTTCTGTAAAATTAATAATAGAAAGATAGGAAAGGGGCGTTGTTGTATGGGAACAGATGTTATGTTTGCATAGCGCTAGCTATTGCATTGAAAAGTACATAGATGCCGTAGCCAGTGCTAATCCTAAAGAGTATAAAATTAGGAGGCAAATATGGGCTATAGGAAAGCGGAAGAAATTCTTCCGGAGGAAATAATAAAAATAATTCAGCAGTATGTGGATGGGGAAATGGTATACATTCCAAGAAAAGAAGGAACCAGAAAGGAATGGGGCCATCAGACTCAGACCAGAAAACAGTTGCATAATAGAAACCAAAGCATTTATAACGATTATAAACAAGGAATGAATGTGAGGACATTGGCGGAAAAGTATTATTTGTCGGAAAAAAGCATACAGCGAATTTTACATGAAATGAAACATGCAGCATAAAACAGCTTTGATAGAAAAAAGAAGTAAGATTTCCTCATCTTTTTTTATAATTAAGTTTGAGGTGGAGACATGTCATCCTTCGACGTATACTTTAAGAAGAAACTAGAAAATATTTAGAAAAAGGAGAATTATATGACTACACCAGTACAGTTTGCATAGCAGAGGCTATTGCAAATAAAAAACAAGTAGTAGCCTTTGCAGATCCGATTAGATAAAAAGGAGATGCAACTATGAGCTATTTACAAACTATAAGTTATAAAATAATCCCTCAGGAGTCTTATCGGGTAATTCATAATTGCCCAGGCTGTGGCTGTAAGGCCCATTTTATCAATACCAATACCTTTCGGGTAAATGCAAATGGAAATAGGATTGATGTGTGGCTGATTTATCAATGCGAAACGTGTAAACATACGCTTAACCTGACTATTTATGAGAGACAAAATCCAGCGTCCATTCCAGATAAGGAGTATCAACAGTTCTTACAAAATGACGAACAGTTAGCCAAAGCATATGGCATGGACAAGTCCTTGTTCTCAAAAAATAAAAAGAGGATTGAGGAGAGGCAGGTATCCTATCAGCTTGTGATGGAAAAAGAACATCAAAATGTGGTTAGAGGCGGAGAACAAATGGACAACCACTATATTGAAATTCATAATGAGTTTGGATTAAAGCTTCGAATGGATAAAGTGATCGCCTCATTATTACATATGACTAGAAGTCAAGAAAAGAAGGCAGAACAAGAGGGCTTGATTTCGGTAATAAAATCCGACAGTAAGAATAAAGTCATTCTTTTGATGAAAGTATGATTTCATACAAAGAGACGCCATGCATGATTTAATATGCATGGCGTCTCTTTTTTAATTGATGGAAAACTTCTCTTCGACCAGCCTCCGATCAATTAAAAAGGAACCCTGAAATTCGGTTATACCACATCTTCTAGGCGGGTTCGTTCAAATACTTCTAGCATGCCGCCTCTTGTGGCATTTATAATGTTTACTTCCTTATGTTCGTTTGCCAGGTCATGTTTTATGATACGGTATGCAAATGTAGATTTATTAAAATAATAATCAGCCACATCTTCATTTGTAATGACACTGAAACCAAGTCGCTTACGGATCCGTTCCTTATCTTTATCAAGAATTTCAGGAGAGATATAGTTATTAACGCAGTGACCGCCTTCGGTTGTAATACTAGAAGTACAGTCCACGCCTAGCAGATAAATTTCTTTAAATCCCATATAAATGGCAAGCTCGATCATATAGGTCATAACGGTTGCCCCAGAAGGAATGTAGTAATTAAAAAAGTCCTTGCTGATCTTGTAATTGGAAAGGCCAAGATTATTGGAGTAAATAATCTGGTCATCAATATTCCCTTTTTTCATAAGCCGCCCACTGATACTCTTATTTGTGAAAATAGGACAACGAATATATCTTGCAATATCGTTTGACTCATATTTGCTTATAATTCCGTCAATCAGGCAGTAGAATGAAGGCCGCCATGTGGTTGCGGAAAATAGTTTATAAATTCTGTTGCAAGCAAAAGTATATTCATTTTGTAGCAGCTCTAAATCATTTGTGGTAAGGCTTGGCCCATTCCCGATAAGAAAACATCGTTCCCCTTGAAACTTATTTTTATAGGATAGAAGTTTTCGGTCATTTGTAGTAAGGCAATGTCCCGTTTTCTTTATCAAATAGGAGACCGTAAGCTTCCACTGATAGAGTCTTGTATCGATGGATTTTAGAATGGCCTTTAGTAACTTTTTCGATTTCCCCCTTTTAATATGGTAAGGAACAGAAACAGTGTTTAAAACAGGACGAATCAAGCTCTTTAGCAAAGTATCCATGGAATTGCAGATTTGTTCGTTGTGTCCGAACAGGGTCTCGTAAGAGGCAGGAAGATTAATGTTTTTACCGATTGCAGCATAATACTCAGTGGAATTTACGAAGGATTCTTCATGGTCACATTCAGCATATAAGTCAATAGAACGATAGCTGTAATTGGTAAAGCTTGCAAGAGAGAGAAGCATATAGACATCAAGAAAACTTTTTACCTCCGTAAAGTATAGGCCGCTGATGGTAGGCGTGCGTCCATAGCTATTTACGTAAATACAATGTTTCTTCAGTGTATTGGCTGTATGTACAACGCCAATGGAATCGGTGACGATTAAGTCTGCAATATGCAGCAATACATAATAGTCCAAAGAAGGACCTGGCTTGCAAAAGTAGTACTGATTATTTTGATAGTAACGGCTATTTAAAGGTGGCGATACTTTTGTGTTTTCTAAAAATGTCCCTACAATTTGAAATGACTGGCCAGGACGCTTAAAACGGATATTTTGAAGTGCAGTATCAATGGAGTCCTGTGTAATCGTGCTTATAAGAGAGTCTTTTAAATTGGCTGTAGCGATATGGGAATTAGCCGTATAGTGACCTAAAAGCAGTTTGTTTGCACCGCTTACAGTCTTATATCGATTTAGCAGCTTACCAAACGTGCTAGCCACCTCATAGTCATACTGGGGCCATTGCATGGCTGGATATCTTGCAGTTCCATAATCCAGTAACTCATCAGAACAAAGGATATAGCATTGGCCAGGCCGCTTATGGACAAGGGTGGAGACTGGTTTGTTGGTAATGATATATTTGGCTTTTGCATAAGCCTTAAGCCAGCTTGGCGTGCCGATTTTGGCCAGGCCGGTACGTTCTTTCTCAAGCAGTGATTGGTTAGAAGAATAGTTTCGAACACTCCATATAAAATAAAAATTATAGTAGTCTGGATTAGAAAGCATCGCCTCATAGATGGCCCGCAATTGTCCATAATATCCTCGGCCAAAATTGCACTCAAATATAATCAGGTTTTCCTTGATTTCACCAATGGAAAATAAGGAAAACCTTAGTTTCATATAAATCGTATTATGATAAAGTTTACTAGTTACCTTTTGTTTTAGCTTTGATAATCTGTAATATAGTTTTCGTATCATAACTCACGTTCCTTCACTTAATAAGATATCGATCGCTTCCCTTACGGCACCTTCTCCGCCCTTATGGGTAAGAACGGCAGATACATAAGGCTTTAGGCCCTCATAGCCATCGCTAGGCATAAAGCTTATTCCAGAGGCCTGAATTGCTTCCAGGTCATTCATGTCATCGCCTACAAAGGCAACATTTGCAATCGTAGTATGATATTTTTTTGCAAGAAGTTCCATCACTTGCGCTTTATTTGTAATATCTTGGTAGATTTCTTTAATTCCAAGTTCAAAAGCACGGTGTCCCACAATTTTGGAAATCCGGCCTGTAATAATGGCAACAATACCGCCAGCCTCAATATACTGACGAATTCCATAGCCATCCTTTATATTGAATGCCTTCATGACTTCGCCGTCATTTCCTATGTATACTTTTCCATCTGTCAAGGTTCCGTCCACATCCAGGCATAGTATTGAATAGTTCATAGTTCACCTCTAAAAAATAGAATTTATATGGTTACTGTGCAATTTTATGCAGGTCAAAGTCTTCATTTGCAAGAACTGGTTCTGCTCCTATAAACTGTTGATAAAGCTGTTCAACGTATGGCTTCTTGCACTTGGTACGCATCTCATCCGGAATTGTCTTCACATAGTCTTCAAATTCAGCAACGCTTAAATCATGTTTTTCTAACAGGTAGCATGCGAAGTTTGGATGGACATGATATAAGGCGGTGATAAATAAGTAAGGAGAGTACCCCCAGCTTCTGGTTTTTCTGATTGGCAGGATATAGGTGCCCACACAGGAAAGGATATTTGGGACGTTATACTTTGGCTTTACCACCATATTGTAGTAATTGGTGATCAGTTCGGTATGCAGATTTCCGGCACCTCGTCCAATTCCATATAGGGAACCATCAATAATCAGGTTGCGGCTTGTCTTATAATCAAATATGTCCTGTGCTGTGAGAAAGGCAAGCTGCATATTATTGTGAGAATGGAATCCGATATAGACATCAGGAGCCAGGATGTTATCTAAAATCATAAAATATTTACGAAAGTCATTTTTATTCATATAGCCAAAGCTATCTACAATGGCAACAGCATAAGGAGCTAGCTTATTCAGCTTTTCTGTAAGACTTGCATATTCTTGAATGGTATAGTCGATGGTAACCATTGGCTGGATAAAAAGCAGGTAACCATTTTTCTTAATTGCCTTACAAAGTTTTAGAGCTTCCTTGATCTGATGTTTATAAAACACCACTCGGATTCCATCGATAGAAGAACCATCATAAGGGGTCAGGTCTTCCGGTGAAAACTGGGTAACATCGGCCATGGCCAGCAGCTTTGTATTCTTTCTGTCAGAAGGAAGAAAGTCTTTGATTTGTTTAATAGTTTTAAAGATAGTACTTCCGGGCACATAGTCTTTGTGATTTAGGTAACCACACTCAATAAAGTCTAAATTATCTTCCACCAGGTTAGAAATCATATTTTTAATGGTGGTATCTCCAAAATCCCAGCCTGTAATATATCCTCCATCTCGTAAGGTGCAGTCTAAAATAGAAATTGTACTCATAACATAGTCCTCCTTCATTAATCACAATAGTTAAAATATAATTGGGCAGTCTCAAAATCTTCCGGGTAATTGATGTCAGTCTGTTCCTTTTTTGTGACCTCCACAGGGCAAGGGAGTGCGCCAATCCGTCTATGGTAGCGTTCAAATACCTGCTTGCTAAATACGTAGACGCCAGATGTTTCCCGGTAAATTGGAGCAATATCCTGGCTTCGAGGCACATTGGCAGCATCAAAATTCAGAGGACGTCCATCCTTCCAGATGAAATCCTGTATCTTTTCTGCAGTAAAGGAAGAGTCAAATCCTTTGTCGGTCACATTATGGATGCAGCGTTTTATGGTGGACGATTTTATGTAAGGAGCAGTGGCATGGGCATAGACATAAATATCTGCATCGACTTTTCTTGAAAATGACTCAAAGATTTGTGTGAAGTTGGAAGTAGGCTCATCTAAATATGCCGGGCGTTTTAGAAAATGAATGCCATCTTCTAGATAGTCTTCAATTGAAGTGTCACTACAGTAGACGTAGATTTCATCAATTTCATCTACTTTTTTTAAGTAAGAAAGAACATAGCTGATCAGCGGACGTCCTCCCAGTATCTTAGTATTTTTGCCAGGAAGCCTGGCATTGTTTAATTTGATTGGTATGATCGCAACTATTTTTTTAGCTTGCATGTTTAACGCCTCCGTTTAATAAGATTTGATCAAAATTATCACGGTCAAAGATGTCTAGAATTCCACCGCGAGTTAAATTCTTTATGATGATATTATGTTTCGTACAATAGTCTTTACAGGAACGATAGGCAGCATTGACCGTATCAATGGTCTGCAGCGTATAAGGAGTAGTCTTTACATTTCCGAAATAATCCTTAATGTCAGGATTTACAGTAATGACACCTTTGGAATTTACCTTTTTGGAATAGCTGTGGTCGACACCTAACAGATAGATTTCCTTAAAGCCCATATAAATAGCCATCTGTATGGCATTGAAGACAACTGTTTCCCCACCAATAAAATATTTAGACACATCTTCGCTTAAGTAAATTCCATCTACGCGTTTGTAGCGGTTAATAAGAAATGGAACATGATTACAAATATAGGTGATATGGGAATCAAACGAAGTAAAATATTTTTTTCCTTCTTTTAAAATGAAGGTGGGCATGGTCAGCTTGCGAATTCCTTTTTGACAGTCGCACAAGGTATTTAATTCCACGCACATATACATAGAAGGCCTCCAGTCGGTTTCTGGAAAGATTTCTAGAATCTTATTAAATCCAAAGGTGAATTCGTCTTTTAACTGGTCCAAATCATGGGCAGAAAGACTAGGTCCATTTCCTATGATAAAGCAGCGCTCGCCTGGATGGCTGTCTTTAAAGGAGCGTAGTTTCTTGGCATCTATAGTATACTGAAAGGTTAATTTTCGAAGCTGCCTGGATAGGTTGGCAAAGGGAAAGGAGCCGATCCTTACCAATTTGGATTTCTTGAGATCACGAAGTTGCATGAGTTACTACCTTCCTTCCTAATTCTTATTTACAGATTTCATCTTACTGGTGCAATGTAAAGTCTGATGATGGTTTTATGTAAAAAATATAGGAAAATATTGTGAAAAAAGTTTTACTTATAATGAATTCAAATGTAGATTGGAGTATAATCGTATTGTTAAAAACTGATAGGAAAGGGAGAAAGAATAGTATGAAAAAGGAGAATGGTAAGCAAGTTGACATAGATAGGAAGCAGAAAAAACAGGAAAGAAGACAGAAAATCAGGGAGCTAAATGAGCCACCCCACCTTACCGTATTAGAGGAAGTTGGCAATTCGGTAACTCATGGAATCGGGGCAGCACTGGCTTTGGCAGGATTTATCTTATTATTGTTAAAGTCGGATACGGGGCTTAAAGTACTGGCTACCTGTTTTTATGGTATCAGTTTATTTTTCCTGATGTTAATGAGCTGTCTATACCATGCATTTAAAAGTGGATCCACAGTAAAACGACTTTGGAGGAGGTTCGATTATTTGTCTATTTACCTTTTAATCGGAGGCACGTTTGCACCTCTGTATTTGGTATATTGGGGGAATACATTAGGTATCACTTTGTTCTGTATCCAGTGGGGACTGATTGGATTGGGTATCATTGTGCTTGCCGTCTTTGGTCCTGGAAGAATAAAATGGCTTCATTTTTCTTTGTATTTTATCATTGGATGGAGTGGAATTATGTTTTTCCCAGACTGGATACATAATAATCTTCCATTAATGGTCATGATCCTGGTGGGAGGAATTATTTATACAGTAGGAATGATTCCCTTTGTTAAAGATAAGAAATACGATCATTTTATATGGCACTTCTTTGTAATGGCAGGAGCAATCCTCCATTGGTTTGGGATTTATTTATATGTTTATTAATTTGGGAATTGCGTTTACAATAAGGAAAAAGGAGTGTTAAGAGATGGAACAGACAATTACAATAATAACCGTTGCATACCTGATCGTGATAAATGTGATTGGGTTTGCGATTATGGGAATTGATAAAAAAAGAGCAATTAGACACAAGTGGAGAATTCCAGAAAAGACCTTGTTTTTAGTAGCAATTGTAGGAGGAAGTGTAGGAAGTATCCTCGGAATGCAGAAATTTCGCCATAAAACCAAACATATGTCGTTTATAATTGGTTTTCCGGCAATATTGATTATACAAATTATAGCCTCCATATGGTTGTTTCTAAATTAAAATATAATTGACAGAATTTATAAAAAATGGTATTATATTCATGTTGTTATATACAACGTATTAATTTTTTTGGAGGAATTACACATGAACAAAGGTACTGTAAAATGGTTTAATAACCAAAAAGGTTTCGGCTTTATTTCTGATGAAGCTGGTAACGATGTATTCGTACACTATACTGGATTAGCTATGGATGGATTTAAATCCTTAACAGAAGGCCAATCAGTTGAATACGATGTAGTTAATGGAGAAAAAGGACCACAAGCTACTAACGTAACAGTTTTATAATCTATCAACAGTTTTACAGTGTACCTTTAACGCTGATGTGTGTGAACATAGAAAGAGTTAAGTTATATTGTTACAAACTAGATCGATTTATTAAAAAAACATTGCAGAGCGAGAAATCGTTTCTGCAATGTTTTTTGCGTTATAAGAAAGAAGTTAGTAGAACATAGCGAAAAATGGTATAATATATCAGTATAAAGGCAAAATTAGGAGATTAGGATGATAGTAAATAAATCATTAGATCTATCCCACCCAGTAATTTTAAATAAGATAGAAGAAAAGGCCGTAAGTGCTCTAAATAATCAGCTTGGAAGTATGAACAGTGAAAATAAGGAGAGTTTCCTTATTCAGCAAAAGGAAGCCCTATGGCTGCTTCAGAATCAAAAGGAGTATTTGCTTCCTGAAGGCAGGTATACCCTAACTAATCAATGGGAATGTATAGAAGGACCGTTTCATAAAGAGGTGATTTTAGCACAGCTCATAGTGGCGGTTTCCTGCAAAGAGTATAAGACAGACAGCATTACCGAAGGACTTCTAATGCATTTGCTTCAAATAAGTTATTTAAATGCAGTACGTGAATATATCAAGGTGGTCATGTTTCCAGGCCTATACGCTTACTATTTTAAAGAGAAGGCACCATTTATTACTACATACTATGGCCCTGGCCTGTTTGAACAGCCACTAAAGACAATGAGGTCCATGTATGATGCGGTAGGGGCAGAGCAGATCGGAGTAACCATCAATGAGAATAGTTTGAAACCATGCAGTTCATTTATAGGAAGCCTATATGTACTAAAGGAACCGGTAGCAGAAGAAATGCCATGTAAACGGTGCAAGGCCAAAATCGGATGTGAGTACTGCATGATAAGAAAAGCAAGATAAGACAAGAATGATAGGAGGAAGGTGAGACGATGAAAGTTTTAGTAATGCCGGCAAATCAAATATTGGAAGTTAAAAAAGGAACGCTGTTAATAGAGGCACTGCAACAGGAAAATGTATTTGTGGACAGTCCATGTGGCGGAAATCATACGTGTGGAAAGTGCAAGGTCTTAGTCGCAAAGGGAAATGATCAGAAAGTCACAAAGGATGAGGAACTACTGCTTTCAAAAGAGGAAGTCATGCGTGGCATGCGTCTTGCCTGTTCCTTTGTAATTGATCAGGATATCACCGTATTTGTACGTGATAACCGAAAGAAAAATAAATGGATGCTCAAAGACAGTGTGAAGCCAAGTATGCCTATAGATGAGGAATTATACATTGCCATCGATATTGGTACCACCACAGTAGAGTTTCATATTATTGAGTCAAAGACAAAACGAGTTGTGGCCAAACATCGTTTCTATAATCCTCAAATCACTTATGGTGCAGATGTAATAGCACGAATCACATATTGCATTACTCATAAGGAGGGACAAGGGGTATTGCATGATTGTTTGTTTGACAGCCTGAATAAAGAAATAGAGACATGCTGTAAAAAGTATGGCATACTTTCTAGACAAATTGTTAAGGCAGCAGTGGTGTGCAATACGACTATGAGCTATCTTGTGCAGCAAGCGGATGTATGTGAGCTGGCAAAAGCGCCATTTATAGTAAGAAAAAAAGGCGACTGTCATTATACAGGGAAAGAACTGGGGCTGACTGTATGTCCGGATGCATCGGTATATATGACACCAATTATTGGCGGTCATGTAGGATCAGATGCATTTGCCTGTCTAGTGGCTACTAAGGTAGACCAGCAAGAAGGAAATTATCTGATTGTGGATGTGGGAACCAATGGAGAAATCCTGTTATCAGCAAAGGGGGCACTATATGCCTGCTCTACAGCGGCAGGGCCTGCGTTTGAAGGTGCAGGACTATCCTGTGGCATGCGTGCAGACAGTGGTGCGATTACAAAGGCCGTGGTAAAGGATGATCAGATCGTAGTAAATGTAGTGGATCATGTGGAAGCAGCTGGTATCAGTGGCTCCGGGATTATTGATGTGCTGGCGGCAATGTTAAAGCTGCAGGTGATGGATGACAGCGGATATATCAAAGAGGATGTCTATGGAGAAAATGGATATTGGGTAGCAGGAAAGGCTTATGTCACAAGAAATGATGTAAGGCAGATCCAGTTAGCCAAAGGGGCAATCTATGCAGGAATAGAATGCCTTTTAAGAAAGGCAGGGATTTATAAGGAAGAAATCGACGGAATATATCTTGCAGGGGCATTTGGCTCAAATATCAATGTGAGAAATGCAATGGTTCTGGGTCTGCTTCCTAATGTGGACGTGAGGAAAGTTGACAATGTAGGAAATGCAGCGATAGCGGGAGCAAAAGAGCTGTTACTAAATTCTTCGATAAGACAGGCGTATTTAGAAAAAAAAGGACAAATACAACACGTTGAATTGGCGGATACACCGCAGTTTCGGGAGACCTTTATTAACAGTTTAAATTTTCGTAGTATCTTGTTTTAAGAAAATGTTTAGTTTATAATAATATCAATGGTTTTCACATAAGAAAAGAGGGTTATATGAAGGCATTAACAAAACAGTTTTATCAGCAGTTTGTAGATGGAATCAACTTTCCGACAATCGTATATGTATACGAAACAGGAAGGGTTGTTTCGTATAATAAACAAGCACTTGATATGCTTGGAAAGCCAATCACGACAGTTAGCAAATTAAGAGCTGCCAATCCTACCTTCAAACTGACTGAAGAAATATTAGACAATGGTAATCATAGATTTTATAACGAACGGTTTTATGCATCCAATAAAGTGAATATCGAAATTGACTGCGAAGTCAATTCTATTTGCGTTGAGGATCAGCACCTGCTTATCGTATTTTTTGAATACTCCTTTAAGCAGTATTTTGTGCGCCATAATAAATATCGTCTGCCACGTATTGTTTGGGTAGATAAGAAGCATCAGATTATGGGCTGCAACGAAAACTTTCGCATGGACATAGGGGCTGACGAAAGCAACCAAAGGCTGATTGACTTGACGGAAATACTGGATGAAGAGACTCAGGAGAAGCTTGAGGAGGACCGTGAGCAGGTGTTTTCTAGTAAACATCCAGTTCATAACATGCTTCAATGGATAAAACCAAGAAATGAAAAGGGATACTTTTGCAAGATTGACCGTGTTCCCGTCTTTAATAAGAACAATACTGTTGTCGGATTACTGTCAGTGTATATGTTGATTTTTAACCGTGAAGAATATGAACACTTTTATAGTGTTGCAATGAGAGAAAATAATATATTAAATCAGATGATAAGCAAGAGCGAGACAATTGCAATCAGCTGGATGAAAGACATTCATTACAGCATTCAGTATGTATCTAGCAATGTCAGTAATCTAGGCTATACAGCACAACAATGCTATAGTGGAGAAGTTAGTTTATTAGATATAATGAGCGAAATAGCAAAGAGAAACTTTTTACAGAATTTGCATGCAATAGAAGAAGGTGAAAATAATTATTTCCACCAGAAAATGCAGATTAAGAAGGCTGATGGAAGTTTTGTATGGGTCAAATTATATGTAGCAATCAGTAAGAGAAATGGATTTAATTACTACTATGAGTGTTTTGTCCAGGAAATCGAGCAACAAGGAGTTTCGTTTTCAAGGCGCAATAGCAGTAGGTTCGCATTGTCCATTCCATCAGGAAAGGATAGTGTTGCAGAGCGATTTGAGGAAAGAAGACATAATTTCTGTACATATTTTCAGCCAATTATACAAGCGTCAACCAATAAGATTGTTGGCCTAGAATCGATTTTAAGATATAAAAGTGAGGAGTATGGAATCGTCAATCCAAAGGATTATTTAAATGCTTCTGAGTATTTGGAGATGACCATTCCTATAGCCGAGGTTTCCATAGAAAATTCATTGGAGTTATTTGCAAAGATGAACCATAAAGGGATGAAACTTCATTTGGCAATTAATTCATTGCAGTTAATTCAGCCTAATTATGCCCAGTTTATATCATCGATGGCAAGGGAATATGGATTAATGCCAGAGGAAATTGTGCTGGAGATGAAAGAAAGCCTGGCTGTCGAAGATATTAAACTAATGAAAGAATTGTTAGACGGCTATAAGGCAGAAGGATTTCAAATAGGAATTTGTAAATTTAATGGGTGCAAGATTAGTCTTAACCGTATCCAGAGTCTGCCTGTAGATATAATCAAGACTGACCAGGATTTGATGGAACTGTTTCAAGGAGATGAAGAGCATAGGGCAGAGTTTAATATGGCCATGGACGTACTGAAGGAAAGTAAGATACCAATTATCGTGGATGGAGTCGGACTGAAAAGACAATACGAGTTTTTCAGCAAGCAGCAAGTCTTCGGTTATCAAGGAAATTATTTTTGCGTACCACTAAGTTATGAGAACATTGTTAAAATAGTAAAAGAAAGTATGATGTAGAGGTGGATAGATATGAGCATAAAACAAGAAGTATTTGGAATGACAAAAGATAATCAAGAAGTTATGATTTATAAGATGGTAAATAGCAAGGGAATGGAAGCTCATGTAATTAATCAGGGCGCAGCGTTAATGAGCCTGCTTGTTCCGGATAAAGATAATATCAAAGAGGACGTTGTATTAGGATATGATGACGTAAAAAGCTATGAAGTAAATGCTCCAAACCTAGGGGCTACAATTGGCCGTAATGCAAATCGTATCAAAGATGCAAAAGCAGTCATTGACGGTGTTACGTATGAACTGGATAAAAATGATGGAAACAATGATCTTCATGGAGGTGGAGCAGGTTACGGACGTGTTTATTATACTGCGACCACAAAAGAGGAAGAGGGCCAGGATACAGTAACGTTTCATCGTGTGAGCCCACATATGGAACAAGGATTCCCTGGAACATTTACGTATCAGGTAAGCTATACGTTAACGGATGATAATGAGTTGATCCTTCACTATGAAGGGGTGTCAGATCAGACGACCATTGTCAATCTGACAAATCATAGTTATTTTAATCTGAAAGGTCATAAGAGCGGTAGTGCCATGGATCATCTGCTTCGAATTCAAGCATCAAAGATTACAAAGAGCGATGAAGAAAGCATCTGTGATGGAACATTCCTAGACGTAGAAGGGACGCCGATGGACTTTAGAGAGTACAAGGCCCTTTCAAAAGATATTGATGCAGACTACAAGCCATTGATTGATTGTTTAGGCTATGACCATAACTATGTACTTGAAAATAATCGTGATTTGACGAAAAAGGTAGCAGATTTGATTGATGAGACATCAGGAAGACATATGGAAGTGTATACAGATGCAATCGGAATGCAGCTTTATACATCTAATTTCCTTACTCCTACTGAAGGATGTACCTATAAAGGACATGCTGCCTACCCATTAAGAGCTGCTGTCTGCTTAGAGACACAAAGTTTTCCAAATGCTTGCAACGTTCCAACATTCCCATCTACAATCTTAAAAGCAAATGAGAAATATGAGACAACGACAATTTATAAATTTGTGTAAGACTGGTTTCATAAGGACGAAAAAATAGAAAAATCGAATGCAAAAAAAGTGCTGCCCTAACACGTTATATGTGTTTGGACAGCATTTTTTTTTACTACATTATAAAACTATTTTGTTCCGTAAATACGATCTCCAGCGTCGCCTAAGCCTGGAAGGATATATCCGTCTTCATTTAAACGTTCATCAAGTGCACCGATGAATACATCAACATCTGGATGTGCTTCTTGGAATTTTTTAACGCCTTCAGGAGCTGCAATTAAGCATAAGAAATGAATCTTTTTAATTCCTCTGTTCTTAAGTAAATCGATAGCTGCAATAGCGGAACCGCCTGTAGCTAACATAGGGTCTACAACGAAGATTTCACGATCTGCAGCATCTACAGGTAGTTTACAGAAGTATTCTACTGGTTCAAGTGTTTCTTCATTACGGTATAAACCAATATGTCCAACTTTTGCGTTAGGAATTAAGTTTAAGATACCATCAGCCATATGAAGACCTGCTCTTAAAATTGGTACGATACAAAGCTTTTTACCTGCAATTTCTTTTACAGTAGCCTTTGTAAGTGGTGTTTCAATTTCGATGTCCTCTAATGGAAGTTCGCGAGTTGCTTCGTAGCAGATTAACATAGCTACTTCGCTTACTAAATCCCTAAATTCCTTTGTGGATGTAGTCTTTACACGCATGATACCAATCTTGTGTTGAATCAAAGGATGATCCATTACTATAACTTTTGACATGTTATGCCTCCTAAAATTTGGTTTACTTTTGTAGTTTTTTCTTAGTTTCAAAACTAGTAGTATTATACCATATTCTTTCAAAGTTAAAAGGAAAATATTAAAAATAAAATATAGAAAATCATCCTATAAAATGGTAATATTAAGGGATAAATGGGAAAAGGGAGAACAGAGGTGAAAATCGTGGGAAAAGAAGAGATTAACAGAGTAGAAAAAAGTTATCAGGCAGTCTTTCGCTCACAGTTGATTGCCTGTGCGGTTATTGATTCTGAAGGAATGGTAAAGAAGGTGACAAAAGCGTTGCTGGAGCGGTTTTCATTGTCCATTGACCAGGTAAGGGAGAAGCCCCTTGCAGCCTTATTAGAGTGCAGTACACTCTCTGATTTTTTTACGGAACATAAAAAGAGAAAAGAAGAACAAAAGTCAGCCCGCGCAACACAAGGGCTTATTGCAGTACATAGCCCAAGAGGCATGTTTTTATGGAATCAGGTAGAAATTACCACATTAAGCGACAATGAGAGAGAAGAAGAATATTTGCTTGTTTTTTATGATTGTACGGAAAGCTACCAGGCTCAGATGATTTTAGAGTCCAGTCTTGCATTAAGCAGCGATGTCTTTCTTTTCTTTGATAATAGGAACTGCTTGCTGCAATGTTCGGAAGAAGCAGTTCGTATCTTTGGGCTTTCTAGCAGAATTGAAGCATTAGGAATGCACTACACCACCTTTTTTCAGAATAGGCTGTCTTTAAGCATGCTTGGAGAATTATTTCAGACGCTTGCAGAAGGGAAAAGCTTTACACGGGATGTGGCAGTAAAGTACAAAGGGTCTTTTGAGCAATATGAGTTACAGGCATTTAATGTTATGGTAAAGTCCATAAAAAGCGGTATGGCAGTCAGTCTTCGAAAGAGAAACACAGAGGAGACATATCTGCTAGGGAAACAAGAAAAAGGATACGAGAGCCGGATTAAGCCATACATAGAAAAGATCATGGGAAAGCAAGTGGATGTGTGGGAGAAAAGAAACTATACAGATCTGATTAAGGAAGCAAGGCAGGCAATGGCGACATATGACTATATGAAATCTATTGAAATCCTAGCCTATGTATTGACCATTGCGCCAAGTAATGAGGTAGTTCTGTTAAAACAGGTAAGACAAGAGGTAATGTTATTTCGATATGAACAAGCCATAAAGATGCTGGATGGTTTTTATAAGTAACAGTAATTTTTCCCTAGACAGAGGAGAAGCCCGGCAGAGGGGGAGCAACTACCAGGCTTTATATGAAAAACTATCTTATTGACTTTTGATATATTTAGTATATTGGACATATATGATGAGACTATGGATAATTTATGAACGTTTTATGAATATTTGCAATTTTACAAAGATTACAATTCTTTGGTGTACGGGTTTCATATTTTACATTCTCTAATATAATATAGTAGACGCTCGAAACAAAACATGTATGGATTGATAATTATTGGTAACAATAAAAAGAGCGCGTAAGAAATTTGGTGGGTGGACGAAATATGGCAAGTGTATTCCGTAAGCTTATTAGCAAAGAATTAGGTGATGTGTGCTACGAAAGATATTTTGCTTGTTACCAAAAGTTAATTGCAGACAAAGCCTATAACCATCATGTATTAGAAAATGAAGAAATTTATACCGATATGTATCTAAGGTTGAAAGATAAGGACATAGAGTCATTAAATAAAATGATGAAAAATTTATCAGAATCAATGTTTTATGTACTGCGTATCAGCAAGACCTTTAAGTTTACTGTGTGTGCATATATTATCGGAATTTTACTATTACTGTTCCTAGGAGTCAATTTTTGGATTGGTGTTGCTAGTATAGGTGTAATGACGATTGCATTTTTCTATAAGGTGTATGAGTTTATCGTAAATAAATATTGTTTCATCGATGCACATATAGTGATTATTTATAAGTCAGTATTAGATCGGCTAATACTAAAGCATTCATTATAATTTTGATTAGGGGAGGCACAGTTATGTGTCTCCTTTTTGTAGTATTTTAGTTTCTTGGTGTTTCTTGTATTTTAACTACCCACAATTAAATGTTATAGAGAAATAATGTATTTAATGTTATACTTTGGTAGACAAAACAGTTAGGCAGAAAAAGTAAAGGATGGTTATGAATGAATAAAATTACAAAAAGACTTTTAACAACAATCAGCGAATCCACTTCTCCAACTCATTGTGTTGAGGCAAGTAAGCGACAATTACAAGAAGCTGGATATACAGAACTTGCGCTTTCAGAGGAATGGCAGTTAGAACGTGGAAAAGGATACTATATCGATTTATACGACTCTTCGTTTATGGCATTTCATATCAATCGAGAGTTCGAGTTAGGACAAGGCTTCCGTTTTGCCCATGCTCATACAGATTCACCGGCACTACGAATTAAGGGAAATCCTGAAATCATAGATGGTGAATATAAGAAGTTAAATGTGGAAGTTTATGGTGGACCAATCTTAAATACATGGTTTGACCGTCCATTATCCATTGCAGGAAAAGTTGCAGTAAAGAGTGATGACATATTTGCACCAACAATTAAATTAGTGGATTTTAAACGCCCAGTCATTACAATTCCAAACCTTGCAATCCATTTAAATCGCAACGTAAATAGTGGAGTGGAAATTAATAATCAAATCGACTTACTTCCTCTTCTTGGAATGTCAGGTGAAGAAATCGATACAGTGACATTTATGGATGCCCTTGCAAAAGAGGCAGGTGTGGCTAAGGATGATATCTTAGATTATGAATTAGGCGTGTATTGTTTAGAAGAAGGCTGCGAAGTCGGATTAAACAACGAGTTTATTTCAGCACCAAGAATTGATAATATCTCCAGTGTACAGGCTTGTATTACGGCATTAGTAAATGGAACAAGAGAAACAGGCATTGATGTGATTGGCTGTTTTGATCATGAGGAAGTCGGATCTAGAAGCAAGAAAGGTGCAGATTCTCATTTACTTGGTATCTTACTTGAAAAGTTATACTGTACCCTTGGTGGAAGCAAGATGCAATATGACAATGCGCTTCTTAAGAGTAATTGCCTTAGTGTCGATGTTGCTCATGCAATTCACCCAAACAAAAAAGAGAAATCGGATATTACAAATAAAGTCTACCTTAATAAAGGGGTAGCGGTGAAAATCGCCAGCTCCCAGTCCTATGCCAGCGATGCAGCAATGGTTGGAATGGTAGTAGGTATTTGTGAAAAGATGAATATACCATATCAGAAATTTTATAACCGTTCAGATGTAAAAGGCGGATCTACTCTAGGTGCGATTGTGAATGCAATCTTGCCAATTCCGACTCAGGATATTGGAATTCCTTTGTTAGCAATGCATTCTAGCAGAGAGACGATGGGTGCAAAGGATCAGGAATACTTAGAATGTTTGCTTACAGCTTATTTTAGCTTATAAATCATTAGCATTTGCTAGAAATGCCCAAAGTTTATAAACGCAATGGGCACACTTTGTAGATGTTATGTCACGCATAGGCGGCAGAAAGGGAAAAAGCACTGTGCAGATGTTACAAGAGAATGCGACAAAACCCATAGAAAACTTGCTAGCTCTTATGCTTGTACAAAAACAAGAATCTGTTATAATAGAATAGAATTAGTGAAAATGTGTATTTTATAAAAATAAAATACGTATTTTAGTCGACAAAGTCGCGAATATAGTAAAGGTGGTATCAAGATGAATACATTAGAACTTCAAAAGACTGCTAATGAGATACGAAAAGGGATCGTTAAAGCAGTGCATAGCGCAAAATCAGGACATCCAGGCGGTTCATTATCCGCAGCTGACATTTATACTTATTTATATTTTGAAGAAATGAATATTGACCCAGAAAATCCAAGAAAAGCGGATCGTGACAGATTTGTTTTATCAAAAGGACATACGGCTCCTGGTTACTACTCTACACTTGCTAATAGAGGATTTTTCCCAGTAGAGGATCTTACTACATTACGTCATGTAGGTTCTTATTTACAAGGACATCCAGATATGAAGCATATTCCAGGCGTAGATATGTCTAGTGGTTCTCTTGGACAAGGAATTTCTGCAGCAGTAGGAATGGCATTATCAGCAAAACTCACAAATGATGACTACCGTGTGTATACATTACTTGGAGATGGCGAAATCCAAGAAGGTCAAGTTTGGGAAGCTGCCATGTTTGCAGGCGCGAAAAAATTAGATAATTTAGTTGTTATCGTGGATAACAATGGATTACAAATAGATGGAAGTATCAAGGATGTATGTTCTCCATACCCAATTGATAAGAAATTCGAAGCATTTAACTTTAATGTAATCAATGTTGAATGTGCACACGACTTTGAAGAATTAGACCGTGCATTTAAAGCTGCAAGAGCATGCAAAGGTATGCCAACAGCAATTATTGCTAAGAGTACAAAAGGTAAAGGCGTTTCCTTTATGGAAAATCAATGCAAATGGCATGGTTCCGCTCCTAACGATGAACAATTAGCAATCGCTTTAGCAGATTTAGAAAAGGTAGGTGAAGAATTATGTCAGAAGTAAGAAAAGTTGCAACGAGAGAAAGCTATGGTAAAGCTTTAGTTGAATTAGCAAAAGAACATGATAACTTATATGTTTTAGATGCCGATCTAGCAGAGGCTACTAAAACAGTAATCTTTAAAAAAGAGTTCCCAGAACGTCACATTGACTGTGGTATCGCAGAATGTAACATGATGGGTATCGCAGCAGGACTTGCTGCAACAGGTAAAGTACCTTTCGCAAGTTCCTTCGCGATGTTCGCAGCAGGACGTGCGTTTGAACAAGTTCGTAACTCTATCGGTTACCCACACTTAAATGTTAAGATTGGAGCAACACATGCTGGTATCTCCGTAGGTGAAGATGGAGCAACACACCAATGTAATGAAGATATCGCTTTAATGAGAGCAATCCCAGGCATGGTTGTAATCAACCCTTCTGATGATGTGGAAGCAAGAGCTGCTGTGAAAGCTGCTTATGAATATGAAGGACCTGTTTACCTTCGTTTCGGCAGACTTGCAGTACCTGTAATCAACGATACAGAAGATTACAAATTTGAAATCGGTAAAGGTGTTGTTTTAAGAGAAGGTAAAGACGTAACAATCGTTGCTACTGGTCTTGAAGTAAACGAATCCTTAATCGCTGCAGATCTTCTTGAAAAAGAAGGAATTAGTGCAAAAGTAGTAAACATCCACACAATCAAACCAATTGATAAAGAATTAATTATCGCTTCTGCAAAAGAAACTGGTAAAGTTGTAACTGTAGAAGAACATTCTGTAATCGGCGGTCTTGGAAGTGCTGTATGTGACGTGCTTTCTGAAAACTACCCAACACAAGTTTTAAAAATTGGTGTAAATGATGTATTTGGTGAATCAGGCCCAGCAGTTGCCTTAATCAAAAAATACGGATTAGATGGCGAAAGCATTGCTGAAAAAGTAAAAGCTTTTGTGAAATAAGATATATTAAATAATGGAGCTATCCACATTGTCTGTAAGGGCTATGTGGATAGCTCTTTTTGATTGATAGGAAACACACTCACCTGACAGGAGAATGTCGCTAGCGCGACCCGGTTCGACCCGGCGCAGGAAAATTATCCAATTAAAAAATGCTGCTTATGTCGAAAAAAAGTGTCGTTTACGCCGGAAAAAATGGTGTTTATGGATAAAGCATGCCAAAGAGAAGTTAAAAATGATAAAATGTGAGCAAGGGGATAATTTACAATAGAATAGAACATAGGAGAGACAGAATATGAAAAGGGGCGACATTTGCTTCGTTAATTTAAGTCAGGACAAAGATAAAGTTGTAGTTAGGCCGGTTGTTATCATTCAAAATGATACAAGTAACGAAACAAGCCAAACAACAATTGTAGCGGCAATTACGTCATGTCAGGAGATATCAGATAAGGTAGCTCATGTTAATATAGATGGTGAATGTCTAGGCAGACCATCGATCATTCTGTTAAACCAAGTTAAATCCATTTCGCGTAACAGAGTTATGGAAGTTGTAGGTTCCGTATCGGAACGTGAGCTAAGAATGATTGATCGGGCATTAGCGGTAAGTATGGGAATGTAAACCTATATGTACATAAAATAGCGTAAGTAACTATTAATTTTATGTACAATGATAGGGGAGCATTATGAAGAATAATATATTTAAACAAATCATTGCAGAGCATAGCAATGGTTTTTTAGTTTTCAATAATATAAATAAACTTGTTTATGCAAATAAACAGGCAGATATTATGTTTACAAAAGAGGGACAAATAGAAGTAGGTAAGAACATATTATCGGAGGATATAATATCCAAAGAGGATATAACATATAAGGATGTTTCATTATGTATGGATGATAAGGAATATCACCTGACATGCAGGATACAGTCCATAATGGAATATATAGTTGTTGAGATCAAGGAGCAAGAGAAGGAAGAAAAAATTGTTCCAGTAATCAATAAGATACTTGATAAGTCTGGAGATCTTATGTATTACAAAGATGCTACAATGACGTATCAATATGCAAATCAAACATATAAAACATTTTTAGGCAAAGGAAACTCTGAGATTATTGGAAGAAAAGATATTGAGTTTATTCCAAAAGAGTTCTTAGAGCAATCAAGAATAAGCGATGAAGAGACGCTGATTAGAGGATCTTATGTTGCGATTGAGACAAGAGGCAATGCCTTTTATCGCGTTGTAAAAGAGAGAATTAATGGCGGAATACTTTGTATTGGAAAAAATATTACCAAAGAAATGATTGAATATAAGAAAGCAACGACGGATTTACTGACAGGATTAAATAATCGAAGAAATTATGAATTTACCATTCATAATATATATGGAGAGAAGAACGAAGAGTATTATTTAGTACTAATCGATTTAGATGATTTTCGTATGATAAATAACCGAATGGGTCACCCAATGGGAGACGAGTGTCTGCGAGTGCTTGGGAGAATACTCAAAAGGCATACAAAAGGGAAGTTTTATCGACTAGGTGGAGACGAGTTTGTTGGATTAATCCGAGGGGAGAAGCAGACCGTAGTTGAAGTTATTGAAAATATACTAGACGATTTAAGTGAAGAAGTATTATATCCAAGATTTACAATTAGTGTAGGAGTAAAGTGGCTAGATTTAGAATGTGATTATATCGATAATTATAAGATGGCAGACCATGCTCTATATAAAGCAAAAGAAAATGGAAAGAATCAGTACTATTTTGTTTAAAAAATGCACGGTTCATAATTGCCTTTTCTCCTATTGAGGATTATAATACTAAATATAGTTTGTAATCAATTAGGGGGGAGGACTATGATTAATATTTGTTTATGCGACGATGATGCATTTTTTCTAGAGACATGTACTAGAATTATACAGCAAATCGGAAAAGAAACTCAGTTAGACTTAAGTGTACAGACATTTATAAATGGTGAGAGCCTTTTATTTGAACTAGAAGATAAAGTAAATACGTTTGATATCATAATTATGGATATGATTATGAAAGAAATTAATGGGATCGGGACAGCAAAACAACTGCGAGATTTTGGGTTTAACGGTGAAATCATATTTTTGTCTTCCAGCAAGGAATATGCGATTGATTCCTTTGAAGTAGAACCATTAAATTATATTCTAAAAGATTTTCATTATCAGACAAAGTTACAAGAAGTACTAAAGAAAGCAATTAATCAAATAGAAAAAAAGAACGCAAAAAAATTAATCATTTACACTAAGAAAAAAAGGATTGTGATGGAGCTCTCTGAGATTACTTATATTGAATGTGTGAATAAGACGCTGTTTCTATATAAAGAGGACGGCGGAGTAGAAGAATATACAAGCACATTAGGCAGTATCGAAGAGAAGATTAGAGAACACGGCTTTATTCGTTGTCATAAATCATATATAGTAAATGCAGCCTATATTGAAACATATACAAAGGCAGAGTGTAAGTTAAGAGGAGATTACAGCATACCGATTGGTAGAAAATATGCCAATTTATTCAAAGAGGAGCTTATGCAGTATGAATTTGATCATATTGTGATTTAGCTGTGGAGTATTAGCATGAAGTTAGTTTATAATCAGATTATGTGGGTAATCTGTTTTTTTGTTACGTATATATTTAATTTGTACTTTTTTCAGTATACATGCAGTATATTACATCCGAGAATAAAAAAGTGGAAAATATTAGCTGTTTTCCCAGCCATAATAACTCTAGTTTATATGAGTTTGATTACGTATCAAGTGTTCTTGCCCTGGTTACATTTGTTGGCCATGTTGTCATATATGGCTTGTGGCATGCTTGCATTTCGAGAGAGAATTTTTAATATATTTCTTATTTGTGCAAACGTTATGTTTCATCTGATCCTAATACATGGTGTTACAATAGTTCTTATTGCCCTGTGTTTAAATATCAGTATGAAAAGTGTAAATGCAAATACACACTTCTATTTATTTTCATTTATGATTACCGGCTTATGTATGTTTGTATTAGGAGCTTTTTTTGATAATGAGGCAAATTTACAAAAAGTAAAGACGATGTTAATACACAAGAGTGCATTAAGTACAATCTCGGTCACCAAAGTTACATTGATGATATTGATGATTAATATGGAATATATTAACTATTATGTAATTGATGGGACAAACCATACATTTATGGCGCTCCTCAGTTATGCAGCAATCGATACTTGTTTTTTTTGTTTACTGATCATGACATACAAGTCGATACGATGGATTGAAAATAATATGTTACATGAGATTACGACGATGCAGCTGGAATACCAGAAGCAGTTGTACAGTAAGCAGAGTGATACTCATAAGACATGGAAAGTATATCAGCATGATCACAAGGCGATTTTGGAGAATGCGGTACGTTTTATTGAGAGTGGCGAGGTTAATGAGGCACGACGTTTGTTAAAACAGACAGATGACCATTTGACTGAAATCTTGCAACAGTATCAAAGATATTCCAATTCACTTATAATTGATATTATTTTAAATGGATTAGATGAAAAGTGTAGGCAGAATGGTATTGAATTTACTGCAAATTGCTATGTGCCTGAAGATATTGCCATCAGTGAGCTAGAGTTTAGCAGGATATTTAATAATATTGCAAACAATGCATTTGAAGCATGTATAAAACAAGATTCAGAGGAGCATAGGTGGATTACGTTTAGGACTTATGTAAAGAATAAACGGCTGGTGATTTACGAGCAGAATTCTTTTAACGGAGTACTTCGTTATGAAAAGGACAAGTTGGTAACTACCAAAGTAGATAGAAAGTTACACGGATTAGGAATGGACAGTATTGAAAATACAGTTCAACGATTAGATGGCATGTTTATGTTTAAGCCAGATTGTGATAAAAAAGTATTTGAAATTCTGATCAAAATTCCGTTGAAGTAGCAGTCTGTTTCATACGAATGATAAGATATGACTCTATCGTCAAGTGGCTAAGACGCTGCCGTTTTATGGTAGAAACAGAGGTTCGAATCCTCTTAGAGTAATAGAGGAAATATTGGATATAAAAAAGGTGGTGTCACACTAACGATTAAAAAATCGTTAATGCGATATCACTTTTTTTATCTTATACAGATCTAGGTTTTAGGAAACAGAGCCGGTATGCTGCAAACGAGGTTCCTCCTCTGTAGTAGTGAAAGCAATTACAGAAGAGGATGTTTCTTTTGTCTCAGTGAAAGAAAGAAGGCGTTTACAAAGTGTATTTATGCGGAGTAGTCCAAATAAATATTGTCGTATAAAGTCAATCGTAGTACATAAGAAAAAGATTGCAAGAGCTGTTAATAGAACATAAAGCATTAAGGAAGCTCCAGAATACGAGCAATATTTTATAAAGCGGTTATTAAACACATAGTACCATATAAGTGGATGGACATGGATTAAATAGACACTAAAGGCAAGTGGTGAGAAAAATTTAATTAAGCGTATAGAAAGTCTGGATTTAAAAGTCAGCTTGGAGCATAAAAGTAATAATGAAATTGCTGCAATTAAAATAGTTGGCGATATATAAGAAATAAGAAGATTTGGATCAAGTTCTTTTACTGGATGTAAGGAAAAATATCGTCTAAAGAACCAACTGATAAAAATACAACCACTGTAGGTAAAGAACAGTGTAATTTTATTAAGTTTAAATCCAAATTCAGTCTTTTGAATGATTGCACCTAAAATATAAAGAGCAGTAAGCCATACAAAGGAATATCCATTTCCAAGCATAAACATGTCATTTTTCGAAAATGTTTCCCAAATTGAAAATGTCGCAATAATAGTAATACCGAGTGCTTTTAGCTGTCTAAGGGAAAGATAATGGATCCCTAGATTAATAAACGGTATAAATAAAAATAGTGTTAAGTATGCAGTAAAATACCAATACTGTCGTGAGGAGAATGGAGTAATTGCCTTCATCCATGTCTCACCAGAAATTGCATTTGGCATAGTATATGTAAAAATAGCTGTGATTAATAGGGTATAGAAAATTACCTGTAACCATAATACCAGTCCCCTGTAATATTTAAATTTGGTATTAATGCCTACATATCCACTAATTAAAGCAAAACAATTGACAGCACAGTAGCAAGCTGTTTCAAGAAGCCAAGCAAGTTCATATTTAATACTTAATTTAGGAAGTGTAGCAAGTATTCCTCCTTGTCCTAGAATATGGAGGATGGGAATCATAAGCATTGCAATAATTCTTAATAAATCAATTCCATAGTTTCTTTTCATTTAAAAAATATCCCTTCATTTTAGTTAGAAATTATTATATCGAATAAGAGAGAAAAATGCCAGTATGAAAAGTATTGTATCGATATATTTTGAAAAAAGAATAATTTTAGAAAAAAAGATAGAAAAAAGTATTGACTGATACTTTTTCTTGTGATATACTTAAGAGGTAGCAAGGCTCTATGGTCAAGCGGTTAAGACACCGCCCTTTCACGGCGGTAACAGGGGTTCAAATCCCCTTAGAGTCATCATAATTTTAGGTTAGAATGAAGAAGAAGTTATCCATTATTTTGGATAGCTTCTTTTTTTTTGCTCTTTAGGAAAGTGCTCTCCGAATCCTTCCCTATAAAGTCAGTCACTGCCTATCTAATCTGGAGGAGACATGGTGATCTCTACTAATTACATATTCAAAACACAGAGCTCTAATAGATAAAAGAAAAATAAATATGGAAATGATTGACAATATCCAATGTTGGGCATATAATATACTAAACGTTGGATATATATGAAAAGAACAAAAAGGAGAACGGATATGATACGTGGTATTATTTTATCTTATTTAAATGTAAAACCAACTCATGGATATGAAATACAAAAGTTCTTACAATTACAGGGGGTAGAGCAATGGGCGAAAATTCAGTCAGGTTCTATTTACTATGCGCTGACAAAGCTAGAGAAAGAGAAAAACATTGAGGTCTTAAAAGAGGAGCGAACAGGATCAAGAGTACGGAAGATTTATCAGATTACTGAGCTTGGAAGAAAGACTCTGATTAAGGAGATGGAGGCAGAACTTGCATTACCAATTACCAATGTGGGATCTATGAAATTTATAACTGCACCTATGCTAAGCACACTTTCAAAGGAGAAGATGGAGCAGATTATCAAAAAGCATATAGATGGATTAAAAGAACAGGAAACATATTGGACTAATTGGTCTAAGATAAAGACAGCAGGATCAGTAAGCAATCTTATGAAGCTAAGTTTCCAGATGTCCATAGATTCAATAAAAGCACAAATTGCCTGGCATGAAGAATTGCTTGTTAATTTAGATCAATATGTAGCGGAAAGTGAAACAATGATTAATTTTATTAAGACGTTTGACTCTGAAAATTATGAGCTAAATGAAAAGGAGCCATCTCTAAGACAAAGTCTGCTGCTGGCAGAACAGCTAAAAAAAGAAGTATTAGATGATCCGTCAAAAGCAATTCAGAATCTGGATCGGATGATCGAAGAATTGAAGAAGCAGCTATAGAAAAGAGAAAAAGTTTCAGAGGATAACGGTCCCTGTTTATAAAAGAATGGGGACATGGATTTTTATAATCTCAATATCCAACGTTGGATATTAAACGTTTGGTAAACAAGATTGATTAATTTAGAAAGAGAGGGAGCTTTTTATGAATAAGTCAATTGATAGGGTGTTAGAAGTAAGGTCATTAGAAAAGAAATATGGAGACAAAGATGTATTAAATGGAATGGAGTTTTCGGTTGCCGCAGGGGAAATTCTAGGATTTATTGGGCCTAATGGAGCTGGTAAGAGCACCACGATCCGATTAATCACAGGCATTGAAGCGGCTGATAAAGGTAAGATTTTATTCCATGGGACCGAACAGCAGAAGTGTGAGAAGGAAATGCAGCAATCACTTGGGATAGTGCCACAGGAAATCGCATTATATAACGATCTGTCAGCAGAACAGAATGTTTCTTTTTTCTGCTCTTTGTATGGTTATAGAGCAAAGGAGCGAAAGGAGCGAATACAGGAGGCATTGGAATTCGTGGGATTGTGGGAACAAAGAAAAGAAAAACCAGCAAAGTTTTCAGGTGGCATGAAGAGAAGGCTTAATATTGCGTGTTCCATTGCCCATTCTCCTGAACTATTGATTATGGATGAACCAACCGTTGGAATTGACCCTCAGTCCAGGAACCATATTATTTCTGCAATCAAAGAGCTTAATCGGAGGGGAACAACTGTAATTTATATCTCCCATTACATGGAGGAAATTGATGCTCTTTGTAACCGTTTAGTAATTGCAGACAAAGGATTAGTGATTGTAGATTGTGAGAAGGATACATTGAAAAGACAGTATCAATTACAGGGGATTGACACACTTGAAGATATCTTTTTAGAAATTACAGGCAATGACTTAAGGGATGAGGAATAGGGGGGCGAAAGTATGCAGGTATTTTTTCAGATGTTAACATTGAATTTGAAACGTCGGATGAGAGAAGGCTTTGCATTAGGATATAATATTATTTTTCCGATTATATTTATCCTTGTTTTAGGAGCCATTACAAGAGGAATGTTTGGAAATGAGATTAGCAGTTTTCAGTATTATAGCGTGGTCATGCCGCTGTTTTGCCTATGCCTTGGTATTGTGACCATTGCCTATGCAGGAAAAGATGATGCCTATCAGAATACCGCTTATCGTATTATGGCAGCACCGGTGCAGCCAAAGATAATTGTGGCAGCAAAGATTGTAAGTGGAACCATTGTTTTAGTCAGCTGTTCTATGATCGTTTCAGTGGGGGCAATATTTTTCTGTCATATTCCACTTACAGGAGATTTTATATTTGTAATACTGCTCATTATGACTCTTTCCCTTCTAATTAGCGCGGTAGGCACATTGATTGGTCTAAGTATGAAAAATTTTATGATCATAAAAAATATAATCAGCTTTCCTATTTGCATATTTGGCATTGTTGGAGGAGCATTTTTCCGATTTGGAACAAGTGATGCAATACTTCAGTTTCTTATAAATTGTTCGCCATTAACCTGGATTAACAGAGCCTGTTTTTTAGCTTTATTTGATCATAATACAGAATTAATCAAAGAAATTATTGTAGGAGTGCTAATTCTTTGTGTGGTAGTTACAGCATTCTCAGTAAAATGTTTTAAAAAGGAGGAGTACATCTATGGGAACTTACCTGGTTATGAAAAATAATCTTACAAGGATATTTAGCAGGGCAAATACGTATCTGATCATGATGATCGTACCGATAGCCATCTTTCTTTTTGGAGCTATTACAGAACAGATTACATCAAATGAGTTACGAATAGGGGTATTGGGGCAGGAAAGTGATAGAAGAGACTGTGAGGAAATATTTTTAAATGACAATAGGATAAAGGTTTTGCAAGCGGAGTTTGACACGGTTCATACGGATGAGATTACAGGAAGATACGACCGGATTGTGGATTATACAAAGGGGAAGAAACAGGCCGAGCAGGAAATAGAGAAGATAAAAGCAGACTCTATGGAAAAAGATACAACAAAACAGGCCGGCATGAATCAGGAAGAACGAAAGTTGTCCATGTTAATTACGATTTATATGGTAATAGCTACAATCTACGCCTCCAAAGAAATAAAAGATGAACAAGAGGGAGTAAAGACACGTTTTGAATATGCAGGACAGAGAAAAATAAGCTATTTTATGGGCTATGTGGGATCCACTTTTTTAACCGTAATGCTGCAGATAGGAATTGCTTTGGGAAGTCTGTATCTGTTTGACAGAGCATGCACCATACCGTTTGTAAAGCTGATGGGATTGGGCGTATTAATTTCTTTCATTAGCAGCTGTTTTGCCGTGATCATTGTAAGGATTACTAGAAAGGAACTAAGTGCTAATATTACGGCATCTGCCATAGCTGCACTCAGTTCTGTATTGGGTGGAACTTTCGTGGCCATAAGTCAGATGCCTTATATATTACAAATATTTAGCGGGTTAAGCCCTGTACGTTGGATAGTTTGTTTGTTGCAGATCATTTCCTAGGAAATAAGGTTATGGCTTTGCTTGATGTTGGCGGCCTTCCTGGTCCATTTCATAGTCTTTGGTCAGAATCAGGTCGCTGATCTTAACAAGCTCATAGCCTTCTTTTTGCAAACCTTCAATGATTGAAGGCAGTGCTTCTAAAGTGTGCTTTCCACCATTGTGCATCAGGATGATTGAGCCATTTCCAAGATGTTTGTCTTTTAAAATCCGATTGGTGATGGTTTTTGCATCGTAATCTTTCCAATCGAGGGAGTCCACATCCCATTGAACGCATTGGTAGCCTAAGGAATGGACAGAGTCAATCAAGGTATTGTTGTAATCACCAAATGGAGGGCGGAAGAGGATCATATCGATACCAACCAGTTCTTTGACTTTTTTATGTGGAGACGTCAGTTCTGAAGTACATTGGGAAGCAGAGAGTTTTGACATCTGTTTGTGGTTTTCACTGTGGTTCCCAAGATCGTGGCCAGCAGCATATATATTCTTAACGTCTTCCGGATATTTGGAAATCCAGCCGCCCGTCATAAAGAATGTTGCCTTTACGTTATATTTCTTTAGACAGTCTAAAAGTCCCTGCGTCTGTTCATTACCCCAGGCGGCATCAAAGCTGATGGCTACTTGTTTCTTATCTGTATCCACGCAGTAGATTGGAAGCTTCTTTTGGGTGGATCCTGAGGTTACCGTAATGGCATTAGGTACATAATTGATGCCTAGTCCAAAGATCGCGATTATGGATAGGACGGCAATGCCAACTTTGATAAAAGAAAGAATTTTCTCATTTTCTTCTTGTAAATTCATGGTATGGCACCTTTAAAAAGTGGTTTTTACAATATATTTTTTTGCGGTTTTTTTTAGACCACTATTTTGTCCGCAGTTTAAGAATTTGATATGTTTTCCACTGTTGTAAGTTAAGAAAAATGTCGATATATACAGAGAATGAATGACAAAAAGTTATACAGAAAGAGGAATAGGATGTTAAAACGTAAAAAACTACTGCTAAGCATCGTCTTAGTTTGTATTATTATCTTAGCGGGGGCTGGTATTTACGTATGTGCGTCGAAAGACATTGCAGTACCAGAGAAACGTCAAACATTAGAGTTGACGCAGATACAAAATAATATTTATTTATCCGAAGAAAATTTCGTTGAGACTATGCAAAATGAAGTAGAACCTATGTTGGAGAGCTGTCTTACTGACGGATATTTCAAAAATGGGGATATTAGTCTTTATTATCGCATGTATCAAATGGAAGGTGCAGAGAAAAGCGTGGTAATTAGCCATGGCTTTACTGAATATGCAGATAAATATAATGAAGTAATCTACTATTATTTAAAATCAGGATATGATGTGTACATCATGGAGCATCGTGGACATGGAAATTCAACAAGGGAAGTTGAAGATAAAGGGCTTGTCTATATTAGTTCTTTTGATGAGTATGCAAAAGATTTTAAAATGTTTATGGATGAAGTAGTTGTGAAGAATAATGGCAGCAAGCCAATGTACTTATTTGCCCACTCTATGGGTGGTGCCATTGCAACTAGATTTATTGAAAATAATCAAGGATACTTTAAGGCAGCTGTCCTTTCAGCGCCAATGCTTGATGTAAACACAGGTTCCACACCAGAAGGAATTGCAAACTTATTAGCAAATGTAATGGACCTGATTGGAAAAGAAAAATCATATTTACTTGGATATGGTCCATATGTGGAAGAATATAATTTTGATGGAAGTTCTACTTCTAGTAAGGCTCGTTATGATTATTACTATTCAAAAGAGTCTGCCAATGAAAACTATCAAGGAAGCGGTGGCTCTTATGCATGGCTGAAAGCAGCTGTTGCCGAGACAAAGAACTTATTAAAGCAAGAGAATATGGATAAAATTCAAATTCCTGTGCTTTTATTCCAGGCAGAAAATGATTCTTTAGTAGAGGCAAATGGTCTTTATAAGTTAGCCAATGGCTCGGATTATGTAGAGTTTATCATGGTTGAAGGGGCAAAGCACCAGTTATGGTCCACACCAAATGAACTTTTAATCCCATACTTCGATAAAGTCTTTGACTTCTACAGTCAAAATAATTAAAAATAAGAAGAGCTCATAAATCCTAGAACCGGGTTTATGAGCTCTTTTCTTTTCGCTTGTGAGAGAGAAAGATTACAAGGGGCACTGCTAATAAAATTACTGATATACATAGAATGACCCAGATTAGCACAGTACGGTTGCTTCTGTTTAGCGTTTCATGTGCAGCCAACAGCTGATCGTAATCAACAATCTTTTCTTGGGCAGATTTATTCAGTGCGGCAACTTCGCCAATGAGCTGAGCCACTAACTCCTTATCATTTTTTGTGATATGGGTAAAGGGCTCTAACTGTTCCTTGATCTTTGCATTGATTTCTGTAATCTTAACATTCATCGTCTCGATTGCGGCCTTTTCCTCCTCCAGCTTTTGAAGCAGCTCATCATAGGAAATGGCTATGGAACAGTCAGAAGGATAAGTATCCGGATTAGTTCTCTTAAGCTTTAAAAGCAGGGAAATCACAGTACCATAATCATCAACGGAATAAGGAACCGACAGTGCTTCGTAGGTCTTTAAGTCGTTTACAGTAAAGCCGGTTTCTAAAGCCAGTGTCTTCTGGGCAATGACATTGTAAATAGAACCATTTCCTTTTGTATTTATTCCCATACTTTCATTTATGGTGGCCGGCTTGGTAGTAAGGCCTTTGCTAGTCATGGCATCTTTAAGTTTGTAGTAGTGGTAGACATAACTTCGTTCTTCCGGTGGAATAGAACAGTAAGTCTTGTAAAGCTGCTGTAATGTTTCTTTCTTTGTAGTAGTAAGCTTGCTTAATTGCTGTTCTAAAGAGGTAATGATATCTTTGGTATCATTACTCATTTCCGGTCTCATATCAAAAAAGGTGCGGTCACCATTGAGATAGCGAACATAGGAAATAAGGGCACATAGGGCTTGCTCTGAAGAGAGTGTATTCGCTTCTTTGTCCGTAAGCTGATGCACAAATCCGCCGTCTTCTAGTTGGTAGCACAAGAGTCCATCAAGCAGGCTGTTTTTATTCTTAACAAAACGCACATCATTTTTTGGATCAATACCAAGGGTAGTGCAGGCAAGTAGCACTTGGGCTGTGCTTTCTAAGGTCTGGCCATTTACTCCTTTAATGCTTCCGTCATCTGTCTGTGCCTGGGAAAGATAGTTAAGGGAAGTATCAATACATTGGCGTATGGTCTTTTTATGGAAGATAAGTTCTTCATTATAGTAAGGAGAGAGTGCTTGGACTACAATAGCTGTAATGTCTGGATCGCTGGTCTTTTGGGAAGGATCCAGGGAAAAGCCACCATTTTGATTCTGTCGTCCAACAAGCGTTTCAATCAGGTACTCTCTTGTATAGGTACTATCTTTGGGCACTTGATAGCGATAGGCATCCATGGTCAGTAATGCATAGGCTAATCCGTTAATTCCTTGCTGATCCAGGGAAGCAGAGGCATTAAATCCATAAGTTCCTTCTTGGATTAAAGAAATAGTTTTGTCATTGCAATGAATCGCAGTGGGATCGCCTCCTAGAGACAGCATTGTAAGGGCGAGCCGATGCCATTCGGTGGCCTTATTGGAAATGACGCCATTATTGTTTTCATACTGGTTGATGATATAGGAGGTCAGCGAGGTCAGATAAGTCTCGTAATCCATCTGATTTCCAAGTCTTCCAAGTGCAAGGGCAAGCCAGTCAGCTTCGGTGGTTCCTGCAGTTGAAATGAGCGTGCTAGAAAGAATGCTGTTGTTACTATGTACGGTTTCTTTCTCCCAGTTGAGTATCTTATGTATAGAAGCAATAGGGAGAGTATTTGAGTCAGAACGCGCATATGCTTTTGATGGTGTATAAAATAAAAAGAGCACGCATAGGGTTATTATTATAATGATTGCCTGAGGGGAGTGTTTCTTAATCATATTTACTTCAGTTCGGTCCTTTCTGTTTAGTTGCTTATAGGAGAAAGCCATTTTACTAATTGATGTGATTATATACTACTATATTTTTAAATGCAACTGATATGCCTAAAAGAAGGCAGATGGAACGAGCAATTGATTGGTATGGAAAATTATGCTAGAATACCGTGGTGATCAAAAGTGTTTATAAGGTGCCGGCTTAAGTCAATAGGCAAAGTCGGATAATAGGGAATATGGTGTGATACCATAGCAGTCCCCACTACTGTAAAAGGGATGGAAACTTTGTATTTTTGCGGCCACTGGATTACTGGGAAGGTCAAAAGTTTTCAGATGAACTTAAGCCAGGAGACCTGCCTTATAAAATTACACACAACACATTTTGGTGGAAAATGGAGGATTATTTATGAAACAATTACGTCGTTTGAAAAAGACAATCGTAGCAGGTTTATCAGCGGTCATGCTGTTAAATGTGCCAATGGAAACTGCTTATGTAGGTGCAGCCGGAAACAACATGGTTACCATAAGTCAGGCAGTGACAGAACAGAAGGACTGGTCAAGTTTTAGGGGAAATGAGAAAAATAATGGGATTACAGATGCAGCAATTCCGTATTCCTATCAGGATGCTTCCCTTTATTGGGCAACAGAGTTTAAGCAAGGATGGACAACTTCAGGATGTCCAATTCTTGTAGGAGACTATTTATACTTTACATTTAAAAAGAATATCGTAAAGGTCAATAAATTTACAGGGAAGCAAGTATTAAGCATGCCAATGGAAGAGGACGCAGGATATGCAATCAATACTCCGGCATATGCTAATGGAAAAATCTTTGTAACCTTATCCGATGGGATTGTGCAGGCCTTTGATGGGGATACGTTAGAGTCCGTATGGATTTATAGGGATAAATTAGAAGGCACGCCAAATGCCAATATTATATGCCATGGGGACTATCTTTACACTGGATTTTATAATAGCAAGACAGATGCAAACTTTGTTTGTATCAATACAAAGGATGAGGATCCTGAATCGAAAACGGAAGAGAAAGATGCAACTTGGACATATGCCCTTAAAAATGGATTTTACTGGTCTGGTGCATGTGTAGCAGAAGACTATCTGGTAGTTGGCGGTGAAAATGGAACGGTTGTGACTCTTGATTTAAAGACGGGAAATGTCCTTGATAGCATTACCGACATAAGTGGAAATATCCGCTGTAATATCAGCTATGATACAGCTACAAAACGTTACTATTTTACTTCTTCAAGCGGTTATTTTTATAGTATGGAAATCGGAGAGAATGGAAAGATTGATAAGGCTCAGGTAAAAAGCATAAAGTTATCCGGTGCAAGTACGTCGACACCGGTTGTATATAATGGAAGGGCCTATGTAGGTGTAAGCGGAACGAATGCTTATAAAGCATATACAGGGCATAATATTACAGTGATCGACTTAGATAGTTTCACCATAGCATATACATGTGAGACAAGAGGATATAGTCAATCCAGTGGTTTACTGACAACGGCCTACGAAAAAGCTGATGGCAGTGTATATGTATACTTTTTAGAAAATTATGAAAGTGGCATTGTGCGTGTCATTAAGGATAAAAAGGGACAGACCACTTGTAGCAGCGGAACGTATGCGGATATTTTATTTACACCACAGGATAAGCAGAAAAATTATGCATTGTGCAGTGCAATAACCGATGAATACGGTACGTTGTATTTTAAAAATGATTCTGGTTATATGATGGCGGTGGGCAGTGCGATAGATACAATTGAAGTAAAAAGCCAGCCGGCAAAGACTACATATAATCAAGGGGAAATCTTTGATCCAACAGGGCTAAAAGTTGTGGCTACCTACAAAAATGGCATGGAGCGAGATATTACAAGTGAAGTCAGCTTTTCGAAGGAGGCCATTGTATTTGAAGGTGCAGAGGGAACAGACAGCTGCAAGCAGACAATCCAATTGCTTTGTAACCAAGGATTATATCAAGATATCTTAGATACTGAAAAAGAGGATAATCATTTATCCAAGAAATTAGAGAGCATTGTAAAAACAGTGGAAATCACAGTAAATAAAGATGAAGCTGTTACGTTTATTAATAAAGTTAAACAATTGCCGACGGTTACGAAAGATAATTTAAAACAAGCAATTACCAGCTTAAATGGGCTGTTAAAGGAATACAATGAATTATCTCCAGAGCATCAGGCAAAGGTGAATGCTGACCCTGCGTTAGCTGCTTATAAGAAACAAGTAGCAGTTCAGTTATTACAGACAAAGACTAATAAAAGCGTAGTGGAGGGCTCTACGATTTTATTGCTTCAGGCATCTGAGATTGGATTTGAAAATGAGATCCAGATTACAAGCAGTAATTCCAAAGTAGTCTCGATTACTAACAAACAGACAGCAAAAGCGGTCGCTCCAGGAAAGGCAACAATCAAAGTCACTTTAAATGGAACGGTCCAGGTGGCAAGCTTTGATATAACTGTAACCAAGAAAGCAGTTGTGACACCTGCAAAACCAGCCGCTCCTACAGTTAAGGCACCAGGGGCAACGAAGATTACCAAGGTGGAAAGTAAGAGTGCAACAAGTATCAGGATTACATATAGTAAACGAAAGGATGCAGATGGATATTTTATTTATCGTTCCGAAAAGAAAAATAGTTCTTATAAGAAGATTAAGACGATTACAAATAAGAAGACGGTTTCCTATACAGACTCCTATAAGATAAAGACCGGAACCAAGTATTATTATAAGGTAGTTGCTTATAAAAAGTCAGGAACCAAGACAGTAAATGCAAAGGCATCCAATATTAAATCTGGTAAGGCCATCTTAAGTACAACTAAGATTACAAAGGCAAAAGCTAGTTCAAGAAGCAAGGTTAGCTTGACTTGGAAAAAGGTCTCTTATGCCAGTGGATACGAGATTTATCAGGCAACAAAGAAAAATGGAACCTATAAGAAGGTTGCTACCATTAATAAGGGTAAGACAACAAATAAGACAATAACTAAATTAAAGAAGAACAAGGCATACTATTATAAAGTACGCGCATATCGTGTCGTAAATAAGAAAAAAGTATATAGTAACTTCAGCGGAATTAAGTCGGTAAAAACAAAAAAATAGTGTTATTTGCAATCTAAGTTGGCTTTAGGAGAGTGAAGCATCTTGACAAAGCCAAATGGGATTGTTATCATTAGGAATAACTTGGGCAAAGACGCGTGGACATAAGCGGACTTTGCCCTTTTTTAAGATTTGGAGGTAGATCAAACATCCAAACCTAAAAAATGCTCTGCAGGATGCCCACTCGCAGAAGAGGAATAGTCCTCCCTGATGGTCAGACCCTGCTTAGAGCGTAAGCAAAATATAAATATATGAAAATCAATTATTTAGGGAGCGATTAGAATGAGTAAGTACACAAAGCAAGACATTATTAGACTTGTAGAGGAAGAAGATGTAGAGTTTATCCGTTTGCAGTTTGTCGATATATGTGGAACATTAAAGAATATGGCAGTCACAACAAGCCAGCTTGATAAAGTGTTGAATAATGAATGTCTCTTTGACTGTGGAGCAATTGAAGGATTTGCAGGAGCAGAACGCCCAGAATTGTATTTATATCCAGACCTAGATACGTTTGAAATTTTTCCATGGAGACCTCAACAAGGAAAAGTAGCAAGATTCTTATGTGATGTATATACACCAGAAGGAGAACCTTTCGAAGGGGATTCAAGAAAAATACTTAAACGTGTTATTGAACAGGCAGCACAATTAGGCTTTGATTTCGATATAGGTCCTGAATGTGAATTCTTCTTATTTGACCTTGATGAACATGGTGGCATTACGACTTCAACTTCAGAAAAAGGTGCTTACTTTGATATTGGCCCTATTGATGCAGGAGAAAATGCAAGACGTGAAATGATCTTAATGCTTGAGGACATGGGATTTGAAATTACTTCTTCTTTCCATGCAGATGCTCCTGGCCAGCATGAGGTTGATTTTAAATACGATAGCGTATTGCAGTCTGCAGATAATATTGTGACATTTAAATTAGTAGTTCGTACTGTAGCAAGAAGACATGGATTACATGCTACCTTTATGCCAAAGCCTAAGACACATGCAAAAGGCAGTGGATTGCATATTAACATGGCAATGTATAAGGACGGCAAGGATATGTTTAAAGGAGAGGAAGACGGTTTAAGCAAAGAAGCCAAAAGCTTTATTGCAGGTATTTTAGAGCACGCCAAAGGCATGTCATTAATTACCAATCCAATTGTAAACTCTTATAAACGATTAGTACCAGGATATGAAGCACCTGTTTATATTGGATGGTCAAAGCAAAATCAAAGTCCATTGATCCGTATCCCAACTACAAAGAACGGAACAAGAAAAATCGAGCTAAGAAGCCCTGACTGTGCAGCGAATCCTTACCTTGCATTGGCAGTTGTATTGGCAGCAGGACTTGACGGAATTAAGAGAAATCTTGAGGCTCCAGCATCTATTACTACAGATTTGAGATTCGTTGATGAAGATGTGATTAAACAGATGCAGAT
This sequence comes from bacterium, assembly GCA_030535455.1. GTDB lineage: Bacteria > Bacillota > Clostridia > Lachnospirales > Lachnospiraceae > KM106-2. The sequence continues at coordinate 2,499 of JAUNJY010000009.1, read as the reverse complement.
TGAAACTCTTCCAGGATCGTTGGCAGAAGCAATTGATGCATTTGAAAAAGATTCATATATTAATGAAATCTTAGGAGAACATTTAGCAACCAAGTATCTTCAGACAAAGAAGAAAGAATGGGTATCTTATACAAGACACGTATCCCCTTGGGAAATCGATGAATATCTTGAACGCATTTAGTGAGTATAAAAACTTCAAAATATATGGTATGGAGGTGTAGCTAAATGTTAAGTATAATCGTCGCATTTCCTAAGGCGGAAGATGCGAAAAATATACGGAACGTCCTTATACGGAATGGTTTCGAAGTATCAGCTACTTGCACTTCCGGAGCCCAGGTAGTAACCATAGCAAATGAATTAGATGGCGGCATCATTTTATGCGGCTATCGATTAAATGATATGCATTACCTTCAGTTACATAACTATCTGCCAGTTGGATTTGAAATGTTGCTGATTGCCTCTCCTGCCAAACTAGGAGAGGTCACGAATAATAGCATTGTCTGTGTAAGCATGCCAATCAAGATGAATGACCTGCTAAATACACTTCAGATGATGGCCTATAATTACTACCGAAGGCTTAAGAAAAATAAGTTACTGGAGAGCAGAAAACCAAAACAACGTAATCAAAAGGATAAAGAGACAATTAATAAAGCAAAGGTTTTATTGATGGAACGAAATAATCTGACAGAAGAAGAAGCACATCGTTATATTCAGAAAACTAGTATGGATAGTGGCACCAATATGGTAGAGACTGCTGAGATGCTGCTACAATTAATGTAGGGAACAGTTACACGTAAGCTGCATATATTATTAACAAGCAATTATTTGGTGGTCATAGTATGAAGTTTACGAAAATGCATGGTTGTGGCAATGATTATATATTTATTAACTGTATCTATGAAAAAGTAAGTGCACCGGATCGGTTAAGCAGGTTGTTAAGTGACAGGCACCTGGGAATTGGAGCGGATGGGCTGGTACTGATCGGAGACAGCCTGGTTGCAGACTATAGCATGCGGATGTTTAATCCGGATGGAACCTGTGCAGAGATGTGCTGCAATGCGCTTCGCTGTATTGGCAAATACGTATATGAGACAAAGATGACTTCAAAGACTACAATTACCGTTGAGACAGTGGCAGGTGTGAAGACACTGTTTTTGACTGTACGTCAGGACCGAGTCGTAGAAGTCATGGTAGATATGGGTAAGCCTGTCCTAGAGGCAGGAGCTATTCCTGTAGTAACAGAAAGAGAACAGGTTAAGGATGAGGAGATAACGGTATTAGACCGTACTTTTTTCATTACCTGTGTTTCTGTAGGAAATCCCCATGCAGTTGTTTTTGTAGATCATGTTGCAGGCTTTCCAGTCTCAAAATATGGTTTACCAATGGAGCATAATCTAAAGTTTCCTAACCGCATTAACGTAGAGTTCGTCCAGGTCGTGGATCGTAATAATATCAAGATGAGGGTCTGGGAGCGTGGCACGGGGGAGACACTTGCCTGTGGTACGGGAACGGCCGCTTCCGTAATTGCTGGTATTATTACCGGCAGGTTAGACGAGGATGTGATGGTTCATTGCAAGGGTGGAATTTTAAAGGTTCACTATGATATGGATAAGAACGTTATCTACCTGTCCGGTCCTGCAAAGAAGGTGTTTGATGGGGAGGTTGACCTGGAAGATATTTATTAGTTGAGGCAACCTTCATGTGAATTGGACACCTTGGCTTTCGCATAAGATATGATAAGGGATATGCTGGATGTGGTTGTTATGGAGAAAAAATGCACAAACCTTAAGTTTGGCGATATTATTGGTGTAGATTATGGATACTATCAACATTTTGGAATATATATCGGGGATTATGAAGTAATTCATTATTATCCCTTAGAAGGCAGTTTAAGCAGAGATGGAAGTGCAGTCGTTCATATTAGCAGCTATGATACATTCCTAGAAAATGAGGAAGTTTGTTATGTGTGCGATTTTTCAGAATTTTATCATCCGGCGGGACAGATTTATGATGTCAATGCACAGAGTAAGTCGCTGCATAAATTAATTGCCCCAAAGCTTAATCTGTCAGAGGATTTTGAGAAGGATAATTCAATCCTTACTTCTTTCCAAATGGGAAAGTATAAAGTATATTCGCCGCAAGAGACAGTAAAGCGGGCTTACGATAGACTTGGCGAGAAGTCCTGCGATTTTACACGATGTAATTATGAGCATTATGTGATTTGGTGTAAGACTGGAATAACGGAGACCTATCCGGCGAATACAATGCTAAAGCTATTAAAGTCCAAATGGGTTAGCATATCATTACAGGCAATTTCGAATACCTGAATGAAAACCACCTATGGTTTTCAAACTTTCCTCTAAGCAGCGCGTTGGAGCGAATGTAAGATTTCAGTTGTATATAGTTTAAAGTGGGAATTTCCGTAGTTATACGGAAATTCCCACTTTTTTAATTTATAGGAAACTTCTCAAATCGACAAAAATAGTGTATACTAGAGTA
>JAUNJY010000066.1 GCA_030535455.1 bacterium | reverse complement strand
AAAAAGACAACTAATCCCACCAATCTGGTGGGGTTAGTTGTCTACAGTCTGAAGCCTCTTTATTAGAGGCTTTTTTCTATGCTTGCATTGATTTTTTCAGGATCAAAAGGTTTTGTTACATAGTCGATTGCACCGTATTTGATAGCGTCCACAACTTTATTTTTTTGTCCGGCTGCAGTAACCATGATTACCTTTGCCGCTTTATCATATTCCATGATTTCTTTTAGTGCGCCCAGACCATCAAGTTCAGGCATTGTGATATCCATTGTAGTGAGATCAGGATGAAGTTCTTTATATTTTTCAATTGCTTCTAATCCATTTTTTGCTTCACCAACAATTTTATGTTGACCTTCTTCTAATATGGTTCTTAAAAATTTTCTAGAAGTTCTAGAGTCATCTACTACTAATATTTTAGCCATTTTAAAGCACCTCCTATTACATGTATTCAATTGGGGAGTCAATTGAAAGAATTAAGTCAAATGCATACTCTGCAAAATTAACAGTTACTACTGCAAGATTTTCACACTTCATCTTCTGGTTTGAATAGAAATATGGAGGGAGCATGTCGATCTCAATATCATCTTCACTTAACTTTGTTGCATATAGACCGTTGATGCAGTTTATGAACTCACAGATTGCATCGTAGGAGTCTGCATCGATTGCACTAAATTCCTCATCTGCAAAGATGTTAGCAATCTGCAGTAGGCTTTCTTGATTACCGGAAAAGCCTAGTTGTATGTTGTGGTCTCCCATAGCCGCCTGAATTGCCAGATTTTCAAAGGCATATTCATTTGTAATATAGCTTTTTGTAATATAGATTTCAGGATCTATAAAACGAATTAGATTACGAATAGTAAGACTAATTAATTCGGTATGCATCTTATTCTCAAGCTGCAATAAAATTGGTATGACAGCGTCATTATCTTCAGATTTAAGTATTGCCATCTGGCTGTCGGTATAGCCTTTCAAGGATTGGTAATCCTTTAAATAGATGGCGATTTCATCTAAAGTGAGTAGATTGCAGTTAACTAATAACTGAATGAATTTTGAATAAGAAGTTTCCTGAAGGGAAAGTAAATGAGTTAATTCATCCTTAGTCAAATATCCTTTTTCAGTCGCAATATCTCCAAAACGTTTGTCCATACAAGCTTGAAGTCTATTGACTTCATTTGTTTGCGTAATTGTAAGCAGGCCTTCTGAAACAGCGATCAGACCTAATTTAACATTGGTTTCTTGGACTTTATGTTTTATAGCAAGGTAGTCTGCTTCTGATATTGCACTACGCTCTACTAAGTAGTTCCCAAATAACAAATAAAACATAAATTGTCTCCTTTCGTAACATATATTTACTATTAAATATATATCGGTAAAAATTACAAAAAATTTAGAGGGATTTATAAAAAAGTGCAATTTATTGACGTATTAATGGGAAAAATGGATATTCAGTCATTGACAACATTTTTAAACATTTATATAATGAAACAATATGTAAGTAACAAGATATTTCGGAAAGAAGGTTCGTGATTCATGAAACAAATTATAGATATTATTTCAAATGAAGTTAAAACGGCATTTGAAAGTCTAGGATACGATCAAAAATATGGAGAAGTGTCCTTATCCAACCGTCCTGACCTTTGTCAGTATCAATGTAATGGTGCCTTAGCTGCAGCGAAAGAATACAGAAAAGCTCCATTTATGATTGCTGATGAAGTGGTAGCTAAATTAGCTGATTCAAAGACATTTAAAGAAATTACCATGGTTCGTCCAGGATTTATCAACATCAACTTAAGTGATGAATTTGTTGCATCGTTCGTAAATGAAATGATGGGTTCTGATAAGTTTGGTTTAGAAGCTCCTGAAAAAGTGAAAAAGATCGTTATCGATTACGGCGGTCCTAACGTTGCTAAACCTTTACATGTTGGACATTTACGTTCTGCAGTTATCGGGGAAAGTATCAAGAGAATTAACAGATTTTTAGGACATGATGTAACAGGCGATATCCATCTTGGTGACTGGGGTCTTCAAATGGGTCTGATCATTATGGAACTTAAGAAACGTAAGCCAGAACTTTGCTATTTTGATGATAACTATACAGGAGAATATCCTGAAGAAGCTCCATTTACAATTAGCGAGTTAGAAGAAATCTACCCAACTGCAAATGCGTATGCTAAAGAAAATCCAGAATTCAGAGAAGCAGCCAAAGAAGCAACTAACCAGCTTCAAAAAGGAAAACCTGCTTACCGTGCAATCTGGAAACACATCATTGGTGTCAGCGTTAGCGATTTAAAGAAAAACTACGAAAACTTAAATGTAGAATTTGACTTATGGAAAGGCGAAAGCGATGCAAATGAGTATATTCCAGAAGTAGTTGAATATTTAAAAGAAAACGGTTATGCATATGAAAGTGAAGGAGCTTTAGTTGTTGATGTTAAAGAAGAAACTGATACAAAAGAAATCCCTCCTTGCATGATCTTAAAATCTGACGGTTCTGCAATCTATGCTACAACTGATATTGCAACAATTGTTGAACGTGAAAAATTATTCCAACCAGACGAAATCAAATATGTTGTTGATAAACGTCAAGAACTTCATTTTGATCAAGTATTCCGTTGCTGTAAAAAGGCTAAGATCTTTGATGAAAACAAAAAGCTTACATTCTTAGGCTTCGGTACAATGAATGGAAAAGATGGCAAGCCATTTAAGACTCGTGATGGTGGCGTTATGAGACTTGAATACTTAATCTCTTCTATCAACGATGCTGTTTATGAAAAAATCATGAGCAACCGTGAAATGCCAGAAGAAGAAGCAAGAGAAATCGCTAAGACTGTTGGTCTTGCAGCATTAAAATATGGTGATTTATCCAACCAGGCAAGCAAAGATTACATCTTTGATATCGACCGTTTCACTTCTTTCGAAGGTAACACTGGTCCTTATATTCTTTACACAATCGTTCGTATTAAGTCCATCCTTAATAAGGCGAAAGAACAAGGAATTACAGATGTAGAAAGCATTATGCCAGCTGCAAATGCTTCTGAACTTGCACTTATGCTTGAACTTGTTAAATTCAATGGTGTGATCTTCTCTGCTGGAGAAGAAAATGCACCTCATAGAATTTGTCAATATATCTATGACCTTGCAAATGCATTTAACCGTTTCTACCATGAAAACAAAATCCTTGCAGAAGAAGACAAAGCTCGTCAAGCTTCTTGGATTAAGTTAATCTGTGGAACAAAAGACGTTCTTGAAACTTGTATTGATTTACTTGGATTCGGCGCTCCTGAAAAGATGTAGCGCCTTCGGATGAAATGGGATTTCATCCAATGCTGAAGAGCGGAGGCGAGGACGCCTCCTTCAGATAAAATCAGGATTTTATCTGGTGCTGAAGGTAATGAAAGAGCCAGTGTCACGCTTTGCGTGATACTGGCTCTTTCCAGTTTTCAGGAAGTGAATTCCTGAAAACTGATTCCAAAGGACACCGATGGTTTCCATACCTTCCCCCGAGAGGGGCGCGTTGTGAGTGAGATAAGTTCCCTCTGGGTCGAAAGACACGGAGCACCAGAGGTTCTCCGGACCACTCCAGGTGGGTGACGGAAGGCTGAGAGCGAAAATTTGGAGGAAGTACGTCCAAATTTTCTGGATGGGGTGTGTGGAAAGACACGGAGCACCTGAAGGTTCTCCGGACCACTCCAGGTGGCTGACGGAAGGCTGAGAGCGAAAATTTGGAGGAGGTACGTCCAAATTTTCTGGATGGGGTGTGTGGAAAGACACGGAGCACCAGAGGTTCTCCGGACCACTCCAGGCGGGTGACGGAAGGCTGAGAGCGAAAATTTGGAGAAAGGATGTCCAAATTTTCTGGATGGGGCGTGTCGAAAGACACGGAGCACCAGAGGTTCTCCGGACCACTCCGGTTGGATGACGGAAGGCTGAGAGCGAAAATTTGAAGGAGGTACGTCCAAATTTTCTAGATGAGGTGTGCGGAAAGATTGGAGTACCGGAAGAGTAGGTTATCGATGCTTTTTTCGTTCTTGTAGCGGCGTGGTGCCGAATTTCTCTTTAAATAGGCGGCAGAAAAGTTTGTAGTTGGTAAAGCCGTGGGTTTCTAGGATGTCATTTATGGCAAAGTCAGTATGTATTAAATCGTGATAAATATGGGAAAGGCGCACTTCGTTTAAGTATTCGAGGTATGTCATTCCCATATTTTTTTTGAAGAAACGGCAAAAGTATTTAGGCTCTAAGATGGCATAGTCTGAAATTTCAGCAATCGAGATTGGAGTCTTATAGTTTTCGTTGGTGTATTGCAGGATGGGTTCTAGGCGCAGTAGGTTTTTATTAGTCTTTTGGAAAGCGGCTTGAGAGACCTGGGTACGAAAATTATGGTATAGGATATAGAGCAGTTCAAACAGCATGGACTGAAATTGGAGAAGGGCACCGTCAGGACGCGCTTCCTGTATGTAATTCATTTTCTCTAGCAGCTCACATAGCTGAGTGATCTTGGTACGTTCAATGGGATTTTTAGTTCGGTAATTTAGGGTGAACTGATAGGAGGAAATATCGTTAATATAACGTTTTAAAAAGGGGTAAGGCAGCTGCACCAAAATGGCATCGTTTCCTTTGGTGCATTTGGTTGAATGAATGACTTTGGAATTGATTAAAATGATCTCGCCCTTTTGCAAAAGGTATTTTTGGCCGCTAATGGTTACTTCCAATTCTCCTTTCAGCAAGTAAATAAGCTCTATGGCATTATGCCAGTGGAGTGAAATAAGGCTACTTGGATCATGGGAAAGTACGAATCTTATATCCTCCCCATTTTGCAGGTTTACGATTTCATGAAGAAGTGTATTGGAATCAGACATCTTGTACCCAACCTTTCTAAACCTTAGTATATGTGGTTTGCTTTACTTAAAGTATAGTTAGAAAACAATTATAAAACAAGATACTATCGACCTATTTTTTAGACAACATCGATACTAATCTTTCTCCAAATAAGATGTTAGGATATATACAACAAAAGGAAGTAACTTAGAAATAATGGAAATGAGGAGGAGATCGGAATGAGTATTATCCATATTGCATCTTATGAGGGAGACTGTTGGAAGACGGAGAAAGTTCGGGAGAAGGAAGAAAATTGGAATTGTGTGGAACTGACGGGAGAACAAGGACAGGAAGTCCTTGGATTTGGAGGATGCTTTAATGAATTAGGATGGGAAGCACTCCAGATGGTATCTGAGGAGGAGCGTAAAAAATTTATCGATGAATTATTTACAGAAGAGGGATGCGGATTTAATTATGGTCGCGTACCAATCGGGGCGAATGATTTTAGTCTGGAGTGGTATAGCTGTGATGATGTGGCAGACGACTATGAATTAAAACATTTTAATATTGATCGAGATAAGAAATATACCATTCCATTTATTAAGGAGGCTCAGAAGAGGCAGAAAGAGTTAACCTTATTTGCATCACCATGGAGTCCACCTACTTGGATGAAGACAAAACGTGCATATAATTATGGCCGTATCCGTATGGAAGAGAAGGTGTTAAATGCATATGCCAATTATTTTGTTAAGTTTGTAGAGGAGTATGGGAAGGAAGGAATTCCGGTTTCTCAGATCCATGTGCAAAATGAGCCAATGGCAGATCAGAAGTTTCCATCTTGTTTATGGAGTGGGGAAGATATGAGAGATTTTATTGGCGGCTATCTTGGTCCTGCAGTGAAAAAGGCTGGACTGGATACTGAGATTTGGCTTGGCACAATCAACGGTCCATTTGTAGATTTTCAGATGCCAGGAGTATCGGCACCATTCAGCGAGTTTTATGATCAATTTGCAGGAACAATCCTTTCTGATGAAAAGGCCTATAGCTATATCACAGGAGTAGGCCTTCAATGGGGCGGTAAGCACGTAATTGATCAGATTACAGCTAGTTATCCTGAAAAACATTATATGCAGACTGAAAGTGAGTGCGGAGATGGGGAGAATAGCTGGACACATATGGAGTATACCTATCGCCTGATGTGGTATTTCTTCCGTCATGGAGTGGAACGTTATACCTATTGGAATATGGCATTGCAAAATGGGGGGATTTCCACATGGGGATGGACTCAGAACTCTCTTTGCACTGTTAATCCTGAGACGAAAGAGCTTACGCTTCAGCCAGAGTTTTATCTAATGAAACATTTATCACATTTTGTAAAAAAAGGGGCTCATTATTTACCTACCAAGGGACATATGACTACTAATACCATTGCATTTGAAAATCCAGATGGAAGCTTGGTTTTAGTGGTGGGCAGCAATATGAACAGAGATCGTGAATTTACATTTGAGCATGGAAAGGATAGTTTTTCAGCAACCATACCAGCTCATAGCATTCATACGTTTGTGATCAAATAAGGGGGAAAAGGGCAATGGAAAGTAAAAACAGATTAACAATGAAGAAGGTAGTGGAACGATTTGCTTACGGATGTGGCGACTTTGGATGTAATATTATTTATACGGCAATGTCAGCATTTTTACTCTTTTACTATACCGATTATGCGGGGGTCAGTGCAGCAGCTGTTGGTACAATCATGCTGGTATCCCGTGTGTTCGATGGTGTCAGCGATGTAATTATGGGCGTGATCGTTGACCGAACCAAATCAAAATACGGAAAAGCAAGGCCTTGGCTTTTGAGAATGTGTATTCCATTTGCGGTATCAGGAATTTTACTGTTCTCGGTACCAACCAGCTGGGGAACCGCAGCAAAATTAGTTTATGTATTTATTACCTATAATTTGGTATCAACGGTAATCTATACGGCAATCAACGTGCCATACTCTTCTTTAAACGCATTGATGACACAGGATCCATATGAAAGATCTGTGTTAAGTATTTTCCGTAACCTGTTAGCAACGGCAGGTACCTTGATTATCAATACATACACGCTACGTTTAGTAGCATTCTTTGGAGACAATGCTTCCGCTTGGACAAAGGCATTTGCTGTATTGGGAGTGCTTGCCGTAGTAGCATTCTTAATTAACTTCTTTGCAACAGAAGAACGAGTAAAACCAGTAATTGATGAAAAGACCGGTGAAATGGAGAAAGTTCCATTTGTTGCAGGGGTAAAGGCATTATTCCAAAATAAATACTGGATTCTTATGACTGTCCTTCTTTGCTTATTCTTTATGATGTATTCCGTAAATGGAGGGGCTACGGTTTACTTTGCAAAAGAAATCCTTGGAGATGCAAACTTAGTTACTCCAATCAATTCTACAATGAATATCGCACAAATTGCATCTATGTTTATAATTGCAGGCTTTGTAAAACGATTAGGAAAACGTAATGTGTTTTCAATCGGCTTAGTGTTTAATATTATCGGTATGCTGATGCTGGCATTCTGTGGTGGAAATATGGTTTTGATTTATGGCTCTAGTATCATTCGTGGACTTGGTGGTGCTTGTGGCGGTGCTACCATGTGGGCTATGGTTTCAGATACGATTGATTATGGCGAATGGAAGACTGGATATCGTACCGAAGGCCTTGTAAACAGTGCTTGTTCCTTTGGCTATAAGATTGGAAATGGACTTGGTTCTGCAATGCTTGGATGGATTTTATCCATTGGCGGTTATGTAGGATCTGCAACGACACAAAGTGCTAGTGCACTTGCATCCGTAAATATCTGTTTTGTCTGGATCCCAGTTGTTGTATATGCCATTGGCCTTGTATTAATGAGATTTTATAAGTTAGACAAAGAATTTGATGGCATCATTGAAGATTTAAAGGTTCGTAATGAGGAAAAAATGGCAGCATAAGATTCAATAAAAATGGATCTCAGAAAAAGGGCAATTGAAAAATTGCCCTTTTTAGCATGTAGACAAATGAAGTCTTGCATTCACTCCAACGCATTGCTTGGAGGAAAGTTTGAAAACCTGGGTTTTCATTTTCATCGATATCCGGAAACCACGCTTTTCGGATATCGGATTAGTGCGAATAGGTCCTGCTTTATAAGGACTTGCACGAATGAGCACTAATCATTTCCTTCGGCACTGGATGAAAGCCTGATTTCATCCAAAGCTTGGCGACTTTGTCGACAAGCGGAAAGGGCAATTGAAAAATTGCCCTTTTTTTGTTGTGTTTTATATGTTAGAACTATAGTAAGAGGAGGTAGTGGGGATGGAACTTAGGAAGATGAAAATCGAAGATTATGATCAGGTATTTGATTTATGGGTTAGGACACCTGGAATGGGACTAAATACTACAGATGACTCGTTCGAGGGGATAGAAAAATATCTTAAGAGAAATCCGAATACATGCTATGTGGCAGTGGAAGGACAACAGATTGTTGGAGCAATCTTAAGCGGAAATGATGGAAGACGTGGATATATCAGTCATACGGCAGTTGAGGTGGAAATGCAACGGCAAGGCATTGGAACCAGACTGGTAGCCCAGGCGTTAGAAGCATTACATAGGGAAGGCATTACAAAAGTGGCGTTAGTTGTATTTCAAAGAAATCTTAATGGGAATACTTTTTGGGAGAAACTTGGATTTTCTAAACGAGAAGATTTGGTTTATCGCAATAAGGAATTAATACAGCTCGACCGAGTAGACACCTAGTATTGTGGTTGTCATAGGAAAGAGCGTAAAAAGGGAGAGGATTACTATGAAAATAACAGTAATTCACGGTCAGGGACATAAGGGAGTTACTTATACAATGACCAATACACTGCTTAAAAAGTTAAGAAACTCGGACACAGCTGTAACAGAATTTTTTCTACCGAAAGACGGGCCATCCTTTTGCATCGGGTGTAATTCCTGCTTTATAAAAGGGGAGGATCATTGCCCAGGTGCAGAGAAGGTACAGCCAATCATCAAAGCCATGGAGCAGGCAGATGTCATTATACTAGATAGCCCTAATTATGTAATGGAGATGAGCGGAGCAATGAAAAATCTGATGGACCATTTTGCTTACCGCTGGGTCACACACCGGCCATCCAAAGAGATGTATAAAAAGGTGGCAGTAACCATTTGCTCATCAGCAGGTGCACCGGCAAAGCATACGACCAAGTCGATGGCAAAGCAGTTAAAGTGGATGGGAGTCCCTAGAGTATATTGCTTTCCTATGATATGTAGTGCAATGGGAGTAGCAGATTTAAAGCCAGAAAAGCTAGAAAAGATGGAACATGCAGCAGAAAAGATAGCAAAGAAAATCAGACGACAGACAAACCATCCTCGTGCCAGTGTTCGTAATAAACTGTTTTTCTATATATTCAGAAAGATGCAGATGTCTCCGGCTTCTTCCTGGAATCCAATGGATCGTGAGTGGTGGGTAAGCCAAGGATGGACAAAAAAAGTGCGTCCATGGAAATAAATCTTTCATAAAAGAGGGTAGAAGGGAAAAATGAAACAAATTCCAAACATAATCACAAGCAGCAGGATTGTTGTTGCATTGTATTTAAGCTGTCTAACACCATTTTCCTGGCCATTCTTTCTATGCTATACCTATTGTGGAGTATCAGATATGGTAGATGGCACAATTGCAAGAATGATGCAGGCACAAAGTAGAATGGGCGCAGTGTTGGACAGTATATCGGATTGTGTATTCTTTATTGTTGTATTGGCTAAGGTGTTTCCAGTCATAAGGCCTGCGATTCCAACATGGAGTTTGGCTGTCATTGCTATCATTGCAGCAGTGAAGATAGCAGCTTACATAGTCGGATCAATACGCTTTCATCGATTGGCGATGTTACATACCGTACTAAATAAACTTTCAGGCGCAGCATTATTTGCCTCTGTTTACATATTAAATAAATGGAGTTTAGATAGCATTATGATGATACTATGTATCCTGACTGGCATCACAGCAATAGAGGAGTTTCTTTGCCAGCTTATTCTAAAAGAGTATAATCCGGATATTCCAACTATTTTGAGGGTAAGGGAGGGGAAAGAAAGAAAATAATAGTATAAGAACTCGCTGTTGCATTACAGAATAAAGAGGGGTATTATGTTATAAATACATAAAATAAGGATAAAAAAGAGGGATTAGAATGTTTAAAGAGACTTCCAAGCTAGTCATCTATCATAACATTTCCGATGACAGCATATTAAAACAGTTAGCGTACATATTTAAAGAATTCGAAGAACAGGCAATTACAAAAGAAGAGGCAACCTTCAAGATTTATGCACAGATCCATAATTTATTAGAACTTGCAACAACCTATGGATTTAATCATAACTTATGGCAGAACTACTTAACTTATTTACTGATTACCACCGAGACACCATTTAGTATTACATGTGAGAAGACCGGCGCATTAGATGGAAGTATCAATATATTTGCTAAAAAAGAGTTTAAGATCTTTATGGAATTATTCCATTATGATTTTAGCAAGATAGAGAAGGAATTGGGAGTTGACTGCTTTATCACCATTACAAATTATCAGGCAATCCCTAAACTTGAGACGACCTATAATAAAAATGTAAGCGAGAAGGTAGTTGAGTTAAGTGAAAAACTGGCTGCAGCAAAAGATGAGCATAGCTTCTATGAATTAGTGACCGCATTTTATCGTGACTATGGGGTGGGAATGCTTGGACTTAATAAGGCATTTCGTGTGAATCGACAAAAGGAAGAAGTCGTCTTGACGCCTATTACCAATACTGAGATTGTCCGGTTTGACAACATTGTAGGGTATGAGTCTCAGAAACAAAAGTTAAGAGATAATACAGAAGCCTTTTTACAGGGAAAGAAAGCAAACAATGTACTGATGTTTGGTGACTCAGGTACCGGTAAGTCTACTAGCATCAAGGCGTTATTAAATGAGTATTATGAGGATGGACTTCGCATCATCGAAATCTACAAGCACCAGTTTGAAGATTTATCCAAGGTCATCGCCATGATAAAGAACAGAAACTATAAGTTCATTATTTACATGGATGATTTGTCCTTTGAAGAATTTGAAATTGAATATAAGTACTTAAAGGCAGTAATTGAGGGCGGATTGGAGATTAAGCCTAGAAATGTATTGATTTATGCAACGTCGAACCGTAGACATTTAATCCGTGAGACATGGTCAGACCGTGAGGATGTGAGAGATGAAGAAATGCATCATTCCGACACAATGCAAGAAAAACTATCCTTAGTTGCAAGATTCGGCGTTACCATCCATTTCTCAAAACCTAATAAAAATCAGTTTAATGAAATCGTCCTTGGGCTTGCAAGAAGATATAAGGAAATTACTTATACAGACGATGAGCTTTGCTTAATGGCAAATCAATGGGAGCTAAGCCACGGAGGAATGTCTGGACGTTGTGCAGAACAATTTATTTCTTATGTGCTAGGAAAGCTTCCACAACAGGCTGAAAAATAGGTCCAATGAATATAAATATAAGAATAGCCCTAGATAAGGAGTGATCCCTTATCTAGGGCTGATTTTGTTTTATGGGAAAGATGGCATATCTTATGCTTCCGGAGGAACTAATGGTTCAAAGATGCGGTAGCTTTCCTTTTCCTGAGTAAGCTTAGCGGCATATTCACTTGCTTTTTTGCAAAAATAGTCTTGGGAGTCAAGCAAGACTTTTCCTCTTTTATCTATTTTTTCATAGATACCTTCAGACGTTAATATATGTGCTTTTACCGTATCCCTTAACTGGATATCTAAAAGGTTTAACACTTCGTTTTTGGCAGTAACATCTTCAACTGGGAACATAATTTCCACACGGCGGTCCAAATTACGAGGCATCAAATCGGCACTGCTCATATAGACCTCTTCATAGCCATCGTTGTAGAAATAATAAATTCTTGCATGTTCTAGAAAGTTTCCAACGATGGAGCGAACTGTAATGGTTTCGCTAATGCCTTCGATGCCAACTTTGAGGCAGCAGATACCTCGAATGATCAAATGGATCTCAACGCCTGCAGCACTGGCTTCATAGAGCGCGGCAATCATCCTGGCATCACACAAGGAGTTCATTTTTGCAATGATCATTGCCTTCTTTCCTTCTTTTGCATGAAGGGTTTCACGGGCGATTAATTCCATAAAACGATCTCGTAGCCAGATAGGAGCAAGTGAAAGCTTATGCCAGGATAATGGCTCGGAATATCCAGAAAGCATATTGAACACAGCAGTGGCATCTTCTCCATAAGGAGTCTTGCAGGTTAGTATTCCTAAGTCAGTATAGAGTTTTGCAGTACTGTCATTGTAGTTTCCGGTACCAAGGTGGACGTAACGGCGAATACCGTCATCTTCTTTTCGTACGATCAACGTAATCTTACAATGGGTCTTTAGCCCAACAAGTCCGTAAATTACATGGCATCCAGCTTTTTCAAGCTTTTTCGCCCAGTTAATATTATTTTCCTCATCAAATCTGGCTTTTAATTCTACCAAAACAGTTACCTGTTTACCATTTTCGGCAGCCGTCGCAAGAGATGTAATAATTGGAGAATGACTGCTTACACGGTATAGTGTCTGCTTGATTGCCAAGACATTTGGATCAAAAGCTGCCTTTTTGACAAATTCAACGACTGCATCGAAGGTATAGTAAGGGTGGTTTAATAGATAGTCACGAGACCTGATCTGTTCAAACAGATCGCCATCCAGGTCAAGTCCAGGTACTGGCTTTGGTATATACTTTTCGTAGCGAAGATGGTCAAACCCCTCTAAGCCGGACAGCTTCATAAGGAAGGTCAAGTCAATAGGTCCGTTGACATAAAAAACATCGGCCTCATTTTTAATCTTTAATTCTTTTGTAAGAATCTTTAGTAGATGGCTGTCACAGCCGTCCTCTACTTCAAGTCTTATGACTTCTCCCCACTTACGTTTCTTTAATTTATTTTCAATCTCACTTAATAAGTCGGCAGCTTCCTCCTCGTCAATGGAGAGATCTGCATTTCTCATAATCCGATAAGGATGGGCTTCCTTGACTTCATAGTTAAGAAATAGTTTCTGGATGTTTTTCTCAATGACCTGCTCAAGCAGGATAAAGGTCTTGCAGGTAATTTCCTCGGAAGGAATGGGAATGATGCGAGGAAGCACGCTTGGCACTTGAACAGTAGCAAAGTCATATGGCTTATCTTTCTTTTTATCCTTTAATAAGGCAGCAATATTAAGGGTTTTATTACGCAACAGTGGAAATGGCCTACTGGAGTCTACTGCCATAGGGGTCAGTACGGGATAAACGAAATCTTCGAAATACTTATCGACATATGCGCTTTGTGCTTCGTTTAGCTTTTCGTACTCTGGAATGATGATAATGTCATTTTGTTTCAATGTAGGAAGGAGGGAACGATTATATGTGGAATATTGAAGGTTTACTAATTCGTGTGCTTTGCTAAGGATCTGGGTCAGCTGTTCCCCCGGGGTAAGGCCGGATAAGTCGGGCTTTAGATATTTGGCATTTACCATGTCTTTTAAAGATGCAACGCGGACCATGAAGAATTCATCCAGATTGGAGGCAGTAATGGATAAAAACTTGGTGCGCTCCAAAAGGGGAATGGATTTGTCTCTTGCTTCATATAGGACACGGTAATTAAAATCAAGCCAGCTTAGTTCACGATTTCTAAAGTACTCTGGTTTCATAAAATCTGATTTTGCCTGCTTCATTTATATACTCCTTTTCTGTTTTAGCACAGGACGTATCCCGTAAATTTGATTGAAAAATTCAGCATTCCTTGTAAATAACCCTTGTTCTAGTGTCAGGTCCTCGAAGGTCTCAGTCTCTATCATAAGCAGAGTCTCTGCATCGGTATATTTTAAATGACATGAGATGGCATTAAGTTTTTGCTTATGACTTTTATCAAGTGCATTTGCAAGGCGCAGTATTGCCGCCAGTTTTGCCAGCTTTACATAGGTCTGCTTGTCAAAGCAATGATGGGTCTCTTTAAAGCTTGGAAAGTTCAATGCCTTATATCGAACCACATTGGCAACCAGTTTTCGTTCCTCATGGTTAAGCCCGATGATTTCGGTGGACATCACGATATGGTACGAATTGTATTGGATCTGATTCATGTTGATAAATTGCCCACAGCTATGAAGGATTACTGCAATCTGGAGATACAGGCGGTCTCTTCGGTTCATTCCGTGTACCTTCTTCATGCTATCAAATATGGACAGAGCAATATGCTCTACATTGTTAAGGTGAGCTTCATTACATTGATATCTCCTTGCTATGTTTCTTGAAGTTTCTATAATATCTGCAACAAAATCATGAGGAAGAGACAGTTTATCCTGTTTTAATGCAAAGTCTACAGCAAGGGCATCGCAAAGGCAGGTGTTGGATAAGTATAGGTCAGCGGCCTTGCTCTTTTTTAACAGCTTATAAAAGACGATGGCAGTAGGAAGCAGCAGGCTTGCCTGTTCCTTGGATAGATTAAGCTCCTTGCTGCACTGCTCGATGCTTTTTTTAGAAATAGACTGAAAGGCAGCAGTATACGAATCACTGTCAAGTGCCTGTTTAAATGCAAGTTTTTTGGACAGCTTCACTAATTCTGTCAGATGTTCACCAAATCCTATCATATGTTTTACTTTGTTGGAAGGAAGAAACAGCTTTTCATAGGTGGATAAGTCATATTCCATATATTCATTGATCAGGCTTGTATAGTTCAAGGTTTCTTTTTCTACGTTGCTTAATAGTTCCCGAATGCGAAGGGAGCCCAGTTTGATATTCTGTGTATTTTGTAGCACGTTATGGTTAAACAGACTAATCTGGATGCTTCCGGCACCAACGTCTACGATGGCGGTATTCTTTGCAATCATCTGGTTAAATGGCTTTTCAAAAAATGCTAATGCCTTATAGCAGAGAAAACGCTGTTCTGAATTGGAGAGAACACGAATCTGTAATCCAGTACGAAGCTGAATCTGATTTAATACGAAGATACAGTTTTGTGCTTCTCGAAGGCCACTGGTAGCACAGGCAGTATAGTTGCTTACGGCGTATTCTTTCATCTTCATTACAAATTTCTCTAAGACTTGTATTAGTTCATTAATTACCGGATAGCTTAATGCGCCAAACGTATAGGTCTCGGATCCAAGCTCTAATGTGTGCCTGATGGAATCTATTTCATGAAGTCCGTTC
Source organism: bacterium (assembly GCA_030535455.1). Lineage (GTDB taxonomy): Bacteria > Bacillota > Clostridia > Lachnospirales > Lachnospiraceae > KM106-2. The sequence continues at coordinate 6,208 of JAUNJY010000066.1, read as the reverse complement.
TTTTTGGTGAGTTCATATATTTTCATGGAAAGATTATTAGAGCCTACGTCAATGGCGGCAAAAGTTGTAACGGACATAGCAGGATCACCTCTTTATAATTTACATATATTACCTATTTTACCTTTTATTTTTTGAAATGTTAAGTCCTTAAAAATATTTCTGTATGGAGTATTACCGAACAAAAGAGGTGGTAAACGTTTTTGTCAGCTACTTTCCATACTATAAAATAAAAAGCGAAAGTAAGGATACGTATGAATTTGTGGGAGATTACAGAACATAAATTGTGAGAAGTTGCGTATTTTAGTAGATTTTTTTAGTATAAGTGGCTATAATGGATGGAAGTAGAAATACTTTAACAGAAAGAGAGTAATACGATGAAGACAAGTGACTTTTATTTTGATTTACCAGAAGAATTAATCGCACAAGATCCATTAGAAAACCGTGATAGTTCAAGACTATTATTGTTAGATAAGGAAACCGGCGTTTATAAGCATAAAATATTCCATGATATTATTGACTATTTAAATCCAGGTGATTGTTTAGTCCTTAATAACACAAAAGTAATACCAGCAAGATTGATTGGTGAAAAGGAAGGTACAGGAGCAAAGATCGAACTTCTTTTATTAAAGAGAAAAGAAAATGATGTTTGGGAAACCTTAGTAAAACCGGGCAAAAAGGCGAAAGTCGGAACAAAGATTATCTTCGGCGGCGGCTTACTTGCGGCTACAGTAATCGAAGTATTAGATGATGGGAATCGCCATATCCAATTTGAATACGAAGGAATTTTTGAAGAAATCTTAGACCAATTAGGCCAGATGCCTCTTCCTCCTTACATTACACATAGATTAGAAGATAAGAACCGTTATCAGACAGTATATGCAAAATATGAAGGAAGTGCAGCAGCACCAACAGCCGGCTTACACTTCACAAAAGACTTATTAGAAAAAATTCAGGAAAAAGGCATTGTAATTGCAACCGTTACACTTCATGTTGGACTTGGTACATTCCGTCCAGTTAAAGTGGATGATGTTACAAATCACCATATGCATTCTGAGTTCTATCAGGTAGAAGAGAGCGAAGCAAAGAAAATCAATGATGCTAAGGCAAATGGACATAAAGTTATCTGCGTTGGTACTACAAGCTGCAGAACGATTGAAAGTGCTGCAACAGAGGACGGAATTGTTAAAGCTGGACATGGAGATACTACGATCTTTATTTACCCAGGTTACAAATTTAAAGTATTGGATGAATTAATTACAAACTTCCATTTACCTGAATCTACTTTATTAATGCTTGTATCTGCATTAGCAGGAAAAGAACATGTTATGGCTGCTTACGAGGAAGCAGTAAAAGAACGTTATCGTTTCTTCAGTTTTGGGGATGCAATGTTCATTACAACTAACGTATAAAAAAGTAAGAGGGTGGTTATGTTGGAAAGAAAGAAATTATTATTTGTTTACAATCCTTCAGCCGGAAAGGGAATTATCAGAAGCAAATTATCTTATATTCTCGAAACTTTTTCTAATGCAGATTATGAGGTTACTGTTCATGCAACTAGGAGAAGAAATGATGCAACAGAGATTGTAGCCCAGTATGGAAGCAACTATGACGTGGTAGCTTGTTCAGGTGGAGATGGCACGCTGAATGAAGTTGCCATGGGCATCATGCAATGTGAGAAGAGACCTCCTTGCGGCTATATCCCTACCGGGACAACCAATGATTGTGCAACCAGCTTAGGGATACCTAAGAATATGGTAGAAGCGGCAAAGACAATCGTAGAGGGAGATTTATTTCCGTATGACCTTGGCAAGCTTAATGATGATTATTTTATCTATGTAGCAGGATTTGGAGCATTTACAGATGTCAGTTATGCTACCAGCCAGACCGTTAAGAATATGTTTGGCAGATTGGCCTATATACTAGAAGGAGTAAAGCGTATTCCTAGTTTACAGTCTTATCATTATAAGGTGTATTATGATGATAAAGAAATCGACGATACGTTCCTTTATGGCATGGTTAGTAATTCTAACTCCATTGGTGGGTTTAAAGGCTTAAATGGGCCGGATGTATCGTTAAATGATGGTATGTTTGAGGTGACATTGATCAAGCCCCCTCATAATGCTCTTGAGCTTCAGTCAATCATTAATGCTTTGTTAAGTGAAGATAAGACAAGCAAACATATCATTTCCTTCCATACAAACCATGTACGTTTTGTTTCTGACGAAATGGTTCCATGGACCATGGATGGTGAGTTTGGAGGAAATTTAAAGGAAGCAGATATCTTCAATTTAAAACATGCAATTTCATTTAAGGTAAAGAACGGCAATGAGGATGAAGATTCTGAAAAAGAGTAACTCATTTGGTGTTTAGAAAACTGGTGGTCTATCGGATATGGTAGACCGCCATATTTTTTTCAATTATAGGAAACTTTTCTTCGCGCAGCTTCCTATAATTGAAAAATGCCCTAGAAGACAGGGCATACGTTGTGCACTCACTCGAGAGGAAGATGTCACTGTCGCGACCGAGTTCGACACGGGCAAAGTGTCTTTTCCCTCATGATTGAGGGGTAGGGGAGTTGAGAGTGTCGAAGACACTTTGTTCCTGAATACGATGCGCACTCACCGGTAAGGCAGATATAGGGGGGAAATCATTGATATGCCCGGGAAACAACAATAACCGTGGGCATTCGCGTACGAAAGATACTGTCCATGTAAAAAAGGACACAAAAATCTTTGGAAACATAGTGATAGTGGGCAAACTATAACAGAAAATGTATATATGCCCAAAAGTACATAGAGAGGAAACTAGCAACATGTTTATATGGATTATAGCAACCATTTGTGCCTTTTTTATTAAAGGATTATGCGGCTTTGCAAATACATTGGTTTTTACTTCGATTTTAAGTTTTGGGATTACTAATATCAATATATCTCCGGTGGAGCTTATTCTAGGATATCCGACTAACATGATCGTGGCCTGGAAGGAAAGAAAGTCAATTAAGTGGTCGGTTTGTATTCCCTTGTCTATTTTAGTGATTGCTGGCTGTATCCCTGGGATTTTGTTTTTGAAAAATACAGATACCCATATTATAAAGATTCTGTTTGGATTTATCATTATCCTGATAGGCTGTGAAATGTTACAACGTGAGTTTAAGGAGAAAAAGCAAAAGCAATCAAAGCTTCTGCTGTTAAGTATCGGGATTTTATCAGGAGTCTTATGCGGGCTTTACGGCATTGGTGCCCTTTTGGGAGCGTATCTTGGAAGAGTGACTGAAGAGAGCGGAGCATTCAAGGCGAATATTTGTATTGTATTTTTGGTTGAAAATACGGTTAGGATCGTTCTGTATAGTATTTATGGCATCATTACGGTTTCAGCATTGAAGTCTGCAGCATTACTAGCACCATGTATGCTTTTGGGTTTGTTTTTAGGCATAAAGAGCAGTAAACGTTTGGATGAAAAGTTAGTTAAAAAGTTAGTTGTGGTCATGCTGATTATTTCAGGAGTTGCGTTATTAATCAATAACTTATAGCAGTCGTATTCGATGAAAGGAGGAGAAAAATGGAACTAATAAAAGCAGAGGAAAGTCAGATTCCTACTCTGGTCAGAATATCTAAGGAAGCCTTTGACAGTGACGTAAAAGTAGGTGCTAAGGAGGCAGGAGGGCCACCAGGGTATGCTTCTTATGAGTGGCATGTGAAAATGATGCAACAGGGACATTTGTTTGCCGCAGTGGAAGAAAATAAGATTATTGGTGGTGCCATTCTCTTTCATGATGAACAGAATGCATCTCTAATGTATGTGGGAAGGATCTTTGTGGATCCAAGTTTGTTTCACCGGGGCTATGGTTTGATGCTTATGAACAAGCTAGAACAAATTCATTCAGAAATTACCATATGGCAGTTAGAGACTCCCATATGGAATATGAGAACAAATAATTTTTATAAAAAATTGGGCTATTCAGAGAAATTCAGAGATCATGAATCCGTGTATTATCAAAAGGTGATTTAATGTTGCAAAAACGACAATGTCTGATATAATAGTACTGAAATTTACAAAGGAAAAACGAGGTTTTTATGAAGAAAAAGGGAAAAATCACTCTGTTAATGGCGACATGCATGCTTTTCATGATGTGGATGCCGGTAACAAGAGCATATGCAGAAAACACCGTAACGGATGATACAATCACAGGGGATGTTACGGAAGATGTAACAGAAGACGTTACAGAAGAGAATGAAAGTGAAGTAAGGGAAACATATAAGATTACATATAATCTAATAGGTGGAACAAATGCAAAGGAAAATCCGGAGAGTTATGAACAGGGAGATAGGGTTGTCTTTTATAATGCGACAAGACAGGGATATAAGTTTCTTGGATGGTACAAGGAAGCTTCTTATAAGACAAAGATTGCGACCATAGATGAAACGAATTCCAATGACCTTACATTATTTGCAAAATGGGAAGCAGTAGTGTTTAAAGTATCTTATCAGCTTAATGGTGGGAAAAACGATCGTTCCAATCCGACAGGATATACCATTGCATCTAAAAAGATAGTATTAAAAAATCCTACAAGAAGCGGATATTATTTTGCAGGCTGGAAAGTGGGAAGCAAAACTCAGAATACCATTGCAGCAGGTTCCCAAGGGGCAATTACCTTTACCGCTACATGGAAAAAGTATGATAAAGCAGTCTATTTAAATAAAAATGCAAAAGTATATACGACCAACAGTACAAAAACTAAGTTAGAGGATGCTACAAAAAATCAGTTATACTATTCTTCAGGTGTGACAACCAATGGATTTACAGCGGTTATGAACGTCAAATCGAAGAAAACAGGATATATTCGTTCAAAGGATCTTACAACAAAGAAACCAATCACCAATATCGTAGTAAAGACAAAAAAACATTATGATTTTGCTACGATGGAGGAGAATTTAAAACAATTAGCTAAGACATATCCTCAATGGATGGAAGTGAAATCCTTAGGAAAGTCCTATGATAATCGTAATTTATACTATGCAGTGATTGGAAATAAAAATGCTAAGAAGCAGATGGTAGTAACGGTATCCATGCATGCAAGAGAGTATCTGAATACATTTTTCGTCATGGAGCAGATTGAGTACTATATGAACAACTATCAGAAGAAAAGTTCTAAAATTGGCATGACATATGAAAAACTATATAATGACGTCTGTCTATACATTGTGCCAATGGTAAATCCAGATGGGGTGCAGATTGCACAATATGGAGCCAATGGCATCAATAACAAATCTCTCAGGGCAAGTGTTAAGAAGATGCTAAAAGGGACCTCCTATAAGTACTGGAAGGCAAATGCCAGAGGAGTTAATCTAAATCGAAACTTCCCAACCAAATTTGGTGTAAACAGTCCTTCTAAAAAGCCAAATGCAACCAGTTATGCAGGAAAATCAGGTGCTTCTGAGAAGGAAACAAAGGCAATCATTAAGTTGTACAATTCCTTAAGCAATCCAGTAGGAAGTATCGCATATCATTCCATGGGAAACCTGGCAGACTGGAATACAAACAAGAAAAGTAAGTATTATTCCATGAATAAACGAATGGGAGAAGTAACAAAGAAACTAACGGGCTATCGATATCCAGCTTCTGACCTAGCTGGCGGAGTAGGCGGAACCATGGGAACTTGGTTAAGCAATGGAAAGAACGAGATGCCGAACATTACAATAGAAACAGGAAATGTAAGCTGTCCGCTTCCATACTCCTACTATAACCGTCTTTGGAAAGACAATCGCTATGTAATTGAATCGTTGACAAAACTATTTTACAAATAAAGAAAAGGGATATGGCATGAAGAGCATACTTCATGTCATATCCCTTTTTGAATTCATCCAAACAACTTAGCTTGGATTTGCTGTTGTAGTAGGCTGAGCAGAGGAGTCAGAAGGCTTTTGAACACCTTGTCCGCCTTTTCCACCAAAGGACTGGCTTGTGATTGTTACAGCAGTCTTATTATCATCAGATAGTTCGAAGGAAATCGTATCTCCTACTTGAAGATCACTGATTGTTCCATCACTTGCACTATCTTTTGAGTTGATAGAGATCTTTGTGGAATTAGAAACTGTGATAGTTTGAGATTCTCCTGTAAGGTCTAGCATAGAGAAGCCTTGACCACCCTTTTTATTACCATCATCAGAACCAGATGGAGCTTCAGGAGGATTAGCATTATCAGAACCAG
>JAUNJY010000065.1 GCA_030535455.1 bacterium | reverse complement strand
CCCCTCATGAATGAGGGGCCAGGGGAGTTGAGAGTGTGCAAAGCACACTTTGTTCATACATAGGAAACTTCTCTTCTAGCAGCTTACTGGTTGTATTTTGCATTTCAAATCTTTAAAGATGCAACTTACCATGTTTAGCCTTGCTTGTGAAAACTTTATCCATATAATGGAACTATCAAAGAAAAGAAGGAGTGCAACGATATGAAACCTATCATTTCAGTACATGGATTATCGAAGAGTTATGGCAAGGTAAAGGCAGTTGATCATATTTCATTGGAAGTAGAAGAAGGAGAGTTAGTTGGTTTCCTTGGAGAAAATGGAGCAGGTAAGACAACGACCATTAACATGCTTTGCACGTTGCAGAAGATGGAAGAAGGAGAGGTTGAAATCTGTGGATACAGACTTGGTAAGGATGATAATGAAATCCGTAAGAATATCGGGGTCGTATTCCAGAATAATACGCTGGATGATTATCTTACCGTAAAAGAGAACCTGCTTATGAGGGCCTCCCTCTATAACACAGACAAGAATGTTAATAAAGAGCAGTTAAAGAGGGTCAGTGAGTTGTTACAGATTACTGATTTGTTAAAAGTTCGTTATAAGACACTTTCAGGCGGACAGAAGAGAAGGGTAGAGATAGCCAGGGCCCTTATGAATGCTCCTAAGATATTATTTTTAGATGAGCCTACCACAGGGCTTGATCCACAGACAAGAAAGACAGTCTGGAACTTAATCAACACATTGCGCAAAGAGTGTAACATGACCGTGTTTTTAACGACTCACTATATGGAAGAGGCTGCATTGGCAGACCATATCGTGATTTTGGAAAAGGGCATTGTGATCGAAGATGCAACACCAATGGAATTAAAAGACCGTTATGCACATGACCGTTTGATCATTCAGCCAAATAATAAAGAAAAGGCATTAAGAATTGTAAATAAATATCCATACCGCGTCAATGTGAAACAATCCACAATCAGTATTCACGTAAAAGAGAGCAAGAACAGCATTGCACTGCTGAAGGAATTGGAACCATATATTGACTCCTTTGAAGTCGTTAAGGGAACTATGGATGATGTATTCCTTGAGGTAACGAGGACGCCAGTGGAAGTAGAGAAAGAGGAGGCATGTTAATATGAAACAGGTTGCTAGTTTGGTAAAACGTAATATCCAGGTATATTCCAGAAACCGTATGAATATCATTTCATCTTTATTTACAATGGTCATTATCATAGTACTTATGACTGTATTTTTAGGCGACAGTGCAACAAGCAGCATAACTTCTTTCTTAAAAGAGTTTGATCCGGCAAGGGATGCTGTACAGGATAAGTTAAATGCAGGCATTTACATCTTGAACTGGATTGTGGCAGGCATTCTTCTTGTAAACAGCGTAACCATTTCATTTGCAGTGGTAGGGATTATGATTGAAGACAAGGAGAATAACAAGCTGAACAGTATGTATGTGGCACCTATGAAACGTTCAAGTTTTGTGTTTGCTTATGTAATTACGGGATTTATCGTAACATTTATTATGTGCTTATTAACGCTTGGATTTTCCGAGGCCATCATCGTGGCAAATGGCGGGGCAATGCTAACAGCAGTAGAACTGCTAAAGGTAATCGGTGTCTTGGCAATCAGTGTATTTGTATTTAGCAGTTTTAGTTTCCTTTGTGTATTGGCAGTCAACACAAGCAGCTCATTTTCACATCTGGGCGGATTGATTGGAACACTGGTAGGATTTTTGGCAGCCATCTATATTCCAATTGGACAGATGCCAGAGAGTGTTACCAAGGTAATAAAATACTTGCCTACATTATCGGGAAGCTCATTATTTAGAGAACTATTTACTAAGGATATCAGTGCGAAGTTATTTAGCGGTGTACCTGCAGACATGGTAAATGAAGTAAATAAAGAGTTTGGTGTAAGTTTATATTATGGCGATAATGAAGCAAGTTTTCTTCTTCGTCTATTAATCCTTACGGTTAGTGGTATAATCTTCTTAGGAATTGCAATTGCAATTATGAGAAAAAAACATTTAGCAGACCGCTAAAAACGTAGGGAGGGAGCATGTGAAAATTACAATTGAGGAACTAAAAGACGGTGAAGAAGAGGAAATCATTGTTCGCACCAATACCATGGATGAGCAGTTGTTGCAGCTGATCTATAATGTGAAAATGAAATCCAAACGGATCACGGGTACTAGACAGGAACGACTCTATGTAATTGCTCCGAAAGATATTTATTATATAGAGTCGGTAGATAACAAGGTATTTATCTACACGAAAGACTCAGTATATGAGTCAAAACAGAAGCTATATGAGTTTGAAGAGCAGTTTAAGAATACGGAGTTCTTTCGAGCCAGCAAGTCAGTTATCTTAAATCGTAATAAGATTAAGAGTCTATCCCCTGCCTTTAATGGAAGATTAGAAGCACTTCTGCATAATGGGGAAAAGGTAATTATATCAAGGCAGTATGTGGCAGTCCTGAAACGGATGCTTATGCTCTAAGGGGGTGTGAAGATGAGACAGGCAAAGGAAATAATAAAAGCAATGTTTTACCGATATTGTATTGTATTTACGTTGGTGGTAGGCGGCAACATGTTAGTAGGAGGGCTATGCGGAGTTTCAGGTTTAAGTTTTGACACGCATGATCTGATTACAATACAGATGATGGCAGTTTTGTGTAGTATAGGAGACCTATTCTTCATTCATTCGGCTGAGGATACAAAGATACAAGGGATTCTTAGATCAGTTATCCATTATATTTATATCAATGTGGTCGTACTTTCGCTTGCGGTGCTTAGGACTACCATGCCATTGAAAAATATTTGGATTGTGGCAATATCAATCGCTGTAATTTATTGGATAAATATAGTGACTGATTTTTATCAGAGTAAGAAAGATGTATTAAAAATGAACGATATGCTTCAGAAAATTAATAATAATGACGAATGACTTGACAATTTCTGCTAACTAAGTTATATTCTGTATGTGTTTACATAATATAACTAATCTTTATTTGTGAAAAATTACAAAATAAGGGTTGCTAAGGAGTTAGGGGGAATTGTATGTACAATCAATTGACAGAACTTTTGAATGACGAAGCGGAATATGGTGAGGAACAAGAGATAGATCTATATCAGCAGGATTATAAACCACATAAAATGTCAAAGAAAGAATTTGTAAGAGAAATGTTACGTTTACAAGAAGATCGAAGTTTGTATAACGATTAATAGAAGATAGGTTATTCTTATTATTCCAAATAAATTGTGAATAAATAGCAAAATAAATAGAAAAAATACATTAATAAAATAAGGTTTTGAAAAAAATCCTTGTGTCTGGAAAACATGTGTGTTAGTATTTCAATAAATTTTAACACAAAAATGAAAATAGCAATCAGCAATGAAAGAGACTGTATACTATGGTTTTCTTCCATGACAGGAATGTGGAGTCACCGACTGAGAGCCCCACTGCGGAAGATAAGTAGTCTATGGAACACTCTAGAGCTCATAATTCGAATTGTCATAATGGCATGTAGGGTTATGCGTAACACGCGTTAAGTGTAGAGAGGAGAATACGTTCACCATTATTTTTAGTTATGATAATGGAAGTATTCTTGAATTGCGGGTGGTACCGCGGCTAATGACAATTATCCGTCCCGAAGTTTAGATTAAATTCTAAGCTTCGGGACTTTTTTTTCGCTCACTATCGCCGCACGCGATAGGAGCGTGGATGAAATGGGATTTCATCCAGTTTAAAAGATTAAAAGCTTTAAAAGATCTTAAGGAGCGAACAGCATCTTCTCGTGCAAGTCAGCTTTGCTGACCTAAAGGTGGTGTTCCAAACTCTGGGAAGCGCGGTTTCACGAGTTTGAATGAAATGAAAAACTGCGTTTTTCAAGCTTTTCCTTAGCTTCTTAAAAACATTAAAAACATTAAAGAGATTTAAAAAGATAATTTGTCGGGGCGTAAGGACCATTTTTGTCTTCGGACATGAGAGAATTGCAAGAAGGAGGAAATATGACGATGGAATATGTAACTGATATTCGTAAACAAGAAACTGTAGGAATCAAAGAAATTATGGTGGATGGCTTTAATAACCAGGTGGTTAAGATCAATGGCATGGTTCATACGATCCGTGACATGAGCGAGTTTGCATTTATTGTTTTACGAAAAAGCGAAGGTTTAGTCCAATGCGTCTTTACTTCTGGAAGTTTTGACTTTGATCTTAAAAGTATCAAAGAAGGCTCCACGGTAGAGGTAGAAGGCGTAGTTGCAGAAGAAGAGCGAGCACCACATGGATTCGAGGTAAGACTTACGAATATCAAGATCTTAAGTCAGCCGGTTATGGATGCCATGTTACCATTACCAATTGCAAAATGGAAACTGAAGACATCCCTTGAGACTAAGGTTGCCCTTCGTCCTATTTCCTTACGAAATGTGAGAGAACGTGCAATATTTAAAATCCAGGAAGGATTAGTAAGAGGATTTCGTGATTTCCTATTCGAACAGGAATTTACAGAGATCCGTACTCCTAAGATCGTAGCAGGAAATGCAGAAGGCGGTGCCAACGTATTCAAGCTTGAGTACTTTGGAAAGAAGGCATTTTTAGCACAAAGTCCTCAGACATATAAGCAGACCATGGTTGGCGTGTATGACCGAGTATTTGAAATTGCTCCTGTATTTAGAGCTGAAAAACACAATACCACAAGACATCTAAATGAATATACATCTGTGGACTTTGAAATGGGATATATCGAAAGTTTTGAAGACATTATGGCAATGGAACAGCAGATGCTTGCCCATACGTTTGAATTCCTAAAGGAACATTATGAAAAGGAATTAAAGTTATTAAACGTTACGTTACCGGATGTATCAAAGATCCCACAGGTTCGTTTTGATACGGCAAAGGAACTGGTTTCTGAAAAATACGACCGTAAGATTAAAAATCCATATGATTTAGAACCAGAAGAAGAACATTTAATTGGACGTTATTTTGAAGAGGAGTGTGGAAGCGACTTTGTATTCGTTACTCACTACCCAGCAAAGAAACGACCATTTTATGCAATGGATGATCCAGAAAACAGCAAGTTTACATTAAGCTTTGACTTATTATATAAAGGCATGGAAGTAACCACAGGCGGTCAGAGAATTCATGACTATGAGACGTTGGTGAAGAAGATGGAAGGAAAGGGAATGGACGTTTCCGCATTTGAAAACTATCTGATGATCTTCAAATACGGCATGCCACCTCATGGCGGTCTTGGCTTAGGATTAGAACGTCTTACCATGAAATTACTTGATGAAGCAAACGTTAGAGAAACAGCAATGTTCCCTCGTGACGTAACAAGATTAGAGCCATAGGAGGAAATGAATATGCAAATTACAGATGAAACTATTAAATATGTGTCTGCCCTTGCAAAACTTCAACTGACAAAGGAAGAAGAGGAACGTGCAAAAGTGGACCTTGGTAATATTTTAGGATATATGGAAACAATGAATGAACTTGATACCACAGGCATTGAACCAATGAGTCATGCATTTCAGGTAAGCAACGTATTTCGTGAAGACGTTGTGACAAATGGGGATGATCGTGAAAACTTGCTTAGCAATGCACCAGCACAAAAGGACGGCTGTTTTGTCGTACCTAAGACAGTAGAGTAGAGGGAGGAAATCAGAATGGATCTTACAACATTAACAGCCCTCGAGTTAAGTACGCTTATAAAATCAGGCCAGGTTACCGTAGTGGAAGCCACAAGACAAACACTCGAGAAAATCAAAGAAAGAGAAGCAAAATACAACTGTTTTGTAACAGTTGTAGAAGCAGATGCGCTTAGACAGGCAGAAGAAGTACAAAAGAGAATTGATGCAGGCGAGTTATCTGACTCTCCACTTGCAGGTGTTCCAATGGCAATCAAGGATAATATTTGTACAAAGGGAGTAAAGACATCCTGTTCTTCCAAAATCCTTGGTGACTTTAAACCTCCTTACAATGCAGAGGTTGTAGAACGTTTACAAAAGGCAGGTGCCGTTGTTCTTGGTAAGCTTAACATGGATGAGTTTGCCATGGGGTCTACCACAGAAACTTCCTTTTATGGAGCTACGTTAAATCCTTGGAATACAGACCATGTACCTGGAGGGTCTTCTGGTGGTGCGGCAGCAGCAGTTGCAGCTGAGGAAGCTTATTATACATTAGGTTCAGATACTGGTGGATCCATTCGTCAGCCAAGTAGCTTCTGCGGAGTTACCGGAATTAAGCCAACCTATGGAACGGTTTCTCGTTATGGATTGATTGCGTATGCATCCAGTCTTGACCAGATTGGACCAATTGCAAGAAATGTAAGTGACTGTGTGGCAGCACTTGAAGTGATTTCAGGACATGATGCAAAGGACTCCACAAGTGTGGCAAACAGAGAATATAAGTATACGGAAGCCTTAGTAGACGATGTAAAGGGAATGCGCGTGGGTATTCCAAAAGGCTACCTTGGTGATGGCCTTGATGAAGAAGTAAAACAAGGAATCCTTAAGGTTGCTGAAGAATTAAAGAAAAAGGGTGCCATCGTAGAAGAGTGTGATCTAGAAGGAATTGATTATGCAATTCCAGCCTACTATGTCATTGCATCTGCAGAGGCAAGTTCTAACCTTTCTAGATACGATGGTGTCAAATATGGCTATCGCACAGAGAACTTTGAAGGTCTTCAAGACGTCTACAAGAAGACAAGGGATGAAGGCTTTGGCGATGAAGTAAAACGAAGAATGATGATTGGTGCATTTGTATTAAGTTCTGGTTATTACGATGCGTATTATAATAAAGCACTTCGTGTAAAAGCAGTAATCAAACATGCATTTGACAAGGTATTTGAACAGTATGATGTGATCTTAGGACCAACGGCTCCGACTACAGCATTAAAAGTAGGAGAAAACTTAGATGATCCATTAAAAATGTACCTTGGCGATATTTATACGGTTTCTGTCAACCTTGCAGGTCTTCCAGCAATCAGCATCCCTTGCGGTGTTGACTCCAAAGGATTACCAATCGGTGCCCAGTTTATTGGAAAACCTTTTGGTGAGAAAGACATTATTCGTGCTGCATATTCTTATGAACAGACTCATGAGTATGCAAGACCGGCATTATAGAAGGGGGAGAAACGTATGAAAACTTATGAAACAGTCATTGGACTTGAAGTCCATGTGGAACTTGCAACAAAAACAAAGATCTTCTGTGGCTGCTCCACAGAATTCGGTGGAAAGCCAAATACTCACTGTTGTCCTGTTTGTACGGGTATGCCGGGAGTGCTTCCAGTATTAAATAAAAAAGTTGTGGAATATGCCATGGCAGCAGGCCTTGCATTAAACTGCGACATTACAAGAAAATGTAAGTTTGACCGTAAGAACTATTTTTATCCGGATCTTCCAAAGGCTTATCAGACTTCTCAGCTTTACCTTCCTATTTGCAGAAATGGCCATGTAGACATTGATGTAAATGGAGTAAAGAAATCCATTGGTATCCATGAGATCCATATGGAAGAGGATGCAGGAAAATTAGTACATGATGATTGGGATGACTGCACTTTGGTTGACTATAACCGTTGTGGCGTTCCTCTAATCGAAATTGTTTCTGAACCGGATATGAGATCTGCAGATGAGGTAATTGCTTACCTTACCAAGCTTAGAACCACGTTACAATATCTTGGAGTATCTGACTGTAAGATGCAGGAAGGTTCTCTTCGTGCCGATGTCAACTTATCGGTTCGTGAAGTAGGGGCTCCTGAGTTTGGTACTAGAACAGAAATGAAGAACCTGAATTCATTTAAGTCTATTGCAAGAGCAATTGAAGGGGAAAGAAAACGTCAGATTGAGCAGATTGAGTATGGAAAGAAAATTATTCAGGAAACAAGACGCTGGGATGACAATAAGGACTCTTCCTTTGCAATGCGTAGTAAGGAAGATGCACAGGATTATCGTTATTTCCCAGAACCAGACTTGGTTCCAATTGAAATAAGCGAAGAGTGGATTAACGAGATCAAATCCAAAGAACCTGAACTTCGTGAAGCGAAAATGCTTCGTTATGAGACAGAGTATGACATTCCAGAATACGATGCTTCCATTATTACAGAAACAAAGGCAATTGCAGACTTATTTGAAGCAACCGTTGCAATCTGTAAGAAGCCAAAAGAAGTTTCAAACTGGTTAATGGTAGAGACCATGAGACTATTAAAGGAACATGAAATGGAAGCAGAAGCTATTAAGTTCTCTCCAATTAATTTGGCAAAATTAATTGGCCTCATCGATGCCGATGCAATTAACCGTACTGTTGCCAAAAAAGTATTTGAAGTTATATTTACAGAGGATATTGACCCTGAACAGTATGTGGAAGAAAAGGGACTGAAGATGGTAAATGATGAAGGTGCACTTCGTACGACCATTGAAGAAATTGTTAGTCAGAATCCACAGTCAGTAGAAGATTATAAGGCTGGAAAGAAAAAGGCCATGGGCTTTTTAGTTGGTCAGACCATGAAAGCCATGAAAGGGAAAGCGAACCCTGGCATGATCAATCAAATATTAACGGAAATTCTTGAAAGTCTATAGAATATAAATAAGAAAACACCTAGGAATGCGGATTGCATCGTTCCTAGGTGTTTTTCATTTAACAATAGGAAAACGGACAGGCACATTTACATATACTATAGAATCAAGAATGAGGTGAGAGGCTATGTATGTAGTACAGTCATATTCCAGCATTTCTTATGCAGATAAAAGCAAGTATCCTAAGTTACAGGTAATATCACCAAATGAATATTATGCAGAGATTTTGCAGGAAGATTATGCGGGGCAGGTGAGTGAACTAACTTCTGTAAACCAATATGAATATCATTACATTGTAAATCGAAGGACGGATGCGTCTCTTGCAAAGCATTTAGGAAATATTGAAGAGGTGGAACGCAGGCATTTAGAGATGATTGGGGAATTAATACGGTTACTTGGATTTGATCCCATTTATCGAAGCAGTTTTGAGAATGACAAGACAGAATGGTCTTGCAGGCAAATACAGTATGGGGGGAATATAAGGGAACAGTTAAAATGCGACCTTGAGGCAGAATATCGCAGCATTCGAAATTATAATATGCATAAAAAGCTGATCAATGACCCTTATATTAAGGCAATTCTAGCAAGAATCATAATGGATGAATACGTCCATGTCCATATACTAGAAGCCTTAATACGAGGAGAAAGATAGACTTAGCTTTCTAACAAGTCAAAGTCTAAGATTTTAATTTGCTTACGATTGATTTCAAGAATACCTTCTTCTTTCATTTTCATAAGTTCTCTGGAAAGAGAGGGTCTTGTTACACCAAGATAATCGGCAAGCTGTTCTCTTGACATAGAAGAAGTCACAACACCTTCGTCAGTACAGTTTTGCAAGAAGTATTCTGCAAGCTTGTGACGCAAGGAGCCGGCAGCAATAATTTGAATTTTCTTATTTAGAAAATATGCTTTCTCAGATAAAATGGAAAGCATATTTTTTATTATTTTTTGGTGATGTCCGCAGCTACGGTTGCAGGTCTGATAGAAATACTGTTTTGGCAGACAGAGTACTCGTGTCTCTTTGGTAGTCATTACGTAAAAGTCATAAGGCTTGTCTTCTACAAACAGGTAGACTTCGCCGAATGTTGTGCCTGGGCGGGAAAATGTATTCATGATAAGGCGGTTTCCGTTTGGCGTATCTTTACATACATGCACTTCACCCTCCATTAGAATGTACAAATAATGAGGGGTATCGCCTGTGTGAAACAGGTAGGAATTTTTTTTAAAGTTTAATTCTTTTGCAGTACTGCAAGACAGTGCTTTGTTTATGTCTTCTTCGGACATGTTCTTAAATAGTGCAATGTTATTTATATTCATATAAGTAAATTCTCCGTAAATAAAAGTAAAGTTTTCATTTACTATAATGCATCTATTTGAAGAAATCAATTCCAGTTAATTACAAAGTAGAAATATGTCACATTATAAGCTTTTTATCATAAGATAATTATTGAGGAAAGGGCAGTTAGGCTTAATAATCTAAGTTGGTGATTTATCCTATGGCAAAGATAGACATGTGGTATAGGGCGGTGCCGGTAATTCGCACGGAGCGTTTGATCTTACGACCATTGTTAAAAAAAGATATCAGAGCCCTTAAGCAGCTCTACCAAGATCCGGAGATATATCGATTTACAGGCCGAAAGATGACAATTGTGGAACGAAATCCTTTACTTATGTTTGATCGAAAATTTTATAATCCTGTTCGGGAAAAGGTTCTTACATGGGGGATTGCAAGAGCATCAGATAATCAGATCGTCGGCGAATTAATTTTATATAATATTGAAGGACAAACCAAATGCAGAATTGGGTGCCGCGTCATTCGACCTTTGTGGGGAAAAGGAATTGCAAAAGAAGCAACCAAGGAACTGTTGTTGTATTTACAGCGGGAAGAAATGTTTCCAATTGTGGAGGCAGAGGCAATGAAAGACAATGTGGCCTCTTGCAAGGCATTGGAGAAATCTGGTTTTAAGTTGATTAAAGAGGTTAAAAATGGAAAGTTTGCCAATTCAGTAGCTGATTTCTATATTTACAGATATGTGTATAAGTAGAAAACATATACTGGGAAAGCAGTTTTTGTAATATATAAGCCTGCGTCTGGACAGATACCAAACGCAGGCTTTCGTTTATGATTATAAAATGTTTATAGCGTGTGTTTATTGATTTTAGCTAAGGGCATCTCCAATCCGAATAGCTGTAATAACGATATTTCCAATTGACAGGGTCGCTGGATTGGTTGCATTGTCAATATCAAAGGCTTCAAGAGAAAGAATTATGCCATCATTTGCTGCCGGTGCATTGTAGAAGAAACTTAAATTTACTTGCTCGGCCTGGGTATCTCCAGTGCTATTAATTGGAATAACACTTTGATAGTACAAGTTCTGTGTATAGCTGCCTGCTATATTAGAAACTTGGAATATGGCAGCATACTGAGAGCCACTTGTTACACCGGTAGGTATGGTAAATGTAGAAGCCAGAGAGACAGAAATTTTGTACATACCAGCTTGCTGAAAGATAAAGGTATCATTTGTAACGGTCGTTGTTCCAATAGAAAAGTTTCCAGTTGAATAGTTAGAGGGAAGTCCTGTAGTAGGAAGAGCAATATTTGCCCCAGTTGTTACCACGCTAGTGGTATAATTATTATCGTTTAACTGAGCATAGGTACTTAAGTTTGCAGTGGTGCCCGTAGGCCCGGTAGCGCCGGTTGCACCAGTAGGCCCAGTAGGCCCAGTAGGTCCAAGAAAGCCAGTAGGTCCGGTAGGTCCGGTGACACCTTGTAGTCCCGTAGGACCAATAGGTCCAGCAGGTCCCGTAGGTCCTGTATTGCCAGTAGCACCTCTAAGTCCCGTAGGTCCAGTAGCTCCAGCAGGTCCGGTAGGTCCAGTAGGCCCGGTAGCGCCAGTAAGTCCACGGGGACCGGTAGCACCAGCGGCACCAGTTAAACCCGCAGAACCAGTGGGACCAGTACTTCCAATCAGTCCTCTAAGTCCGGTAGGGCCGGTAGCTCCAGTAGGTCCCGCAGGCCCGGTAGGTCCCGTAGGCCCCGTAGGCCCAGAAAATCCACGAGGCCCGGAAACACCCATAAGTCCTACAGGTCCGGTAGGTCCGGTTGCACCGCTTCCACCAGGAGATGGAGGTGGAATAACTCCGGTTGTAGTTGTGAGGAAAGGAGGATTTTCACTATTCAACGACTCAAATGAGTATAAGCAGTTTAATTGATCCGCCGTAAAGATAACAATTTGAAGCAAGTCACGGGAGTCTAAAACTAGTTCATTGATAAGATCAGTAATATTAAATGTAAGATAAGAATTCACTGTTGCATTGGATATACTAAGCGTAAGGAACGTAGTCGGGAGAGTAAGATAGGAGCAGTTGGGATTTAGTACTCCGATATTAAACTGGATGGGGTCTGGTGAAGAGCCTGAAATAACACCATTAAAGTAAAGAGATAAGATTACATTTGAAATACATCCATTAATTCGAGCTATATCACGCACACTATAAGTGAGTAAGGCACTGTAGCGAACGGAAGGAATGTTCCCGACATAGAGTGGACAACCATAAATAGATGGCTCGATACTATCATTTTTAATTATTGCACTTTGAACCGGAAATAGTGTGTAGGGATTCATGGGCAATCCTCTTTTTAATATTGTTTTATATTACTATATGATTAGGTTATTCATTTTAAAATTAAAAATATATTTTATCTATAAAATGATTGTGGTTGTAATAGGGAATCCTGTATAATTAGGTAATGGGAAAAATAAGAAGATGGAGGTGGTCATATGTATGGCATATTTAAAATCTGCTTTTGTGCAGGATTAATTCTTATTATATTAGGTTTCTTGATTGGCCAGTTTTCAAATGTCACCGGAATAGATGGCTTAGACCTTAGTTTTGGAGACTTTTCGCTTCCTTTGTCATTTAGTCCATCTTTAGTATTTCTTGTTATGACCATATTTGGTGGTATCGGAATGCTGCTTTCAAATTATATAAAAGGTATTCCGGTGGTTCTTACTGCAGCGGCAGGCTTGATCAGTGGAATAATTGTCGCCGGACTGATACAAAAATTTATTATCCGGCCCCTTAAGAAGGCGGAGAACACAAGCGCTGCCAAAGAGGAAGAGCTGATCGGAGTATTGGCAACAGTTAGTGAGACAATCCCAAAACAGGGATTTGGAGAGATTACATATGTTATTTACGGAAATACCTATATGGCGCCTGCAAAGTCTACAAATGGAGAAGAAATTAGCAAAAGGTCAGAGGTATCAATTTGCTGGATTAAGGATCATGTATTCTATGTGGTCAAGATTTAGGAAGAATGAAGCTACAGTGGGTTACCACTTTGCTTAAATAAAATACTTTTTAGGAGGTTATCATAGTATGTCATTGGAACAGACATTAGTAATTGTGGGGGGAATCGTACTTGCCATTCTTTTAATCGTACTCTTATTCTTAACCATGTGGAAGCGAGTACCACAGGACAAGGCGCTTGTTGTTACCGGTTTACGCAAGAAAGTCATTTCAGGCGGTGGTGGATTTGTAATTCCATTGTTGGAAAGATGTGATAAGATTTCTCTAGAAAACATGAAAATCGAGGTTAGGACAGAAGGAGCAAGAACTGAGCAAGGCGTTGATATCCGTGCAGATGGCGTGGCTGTCATCAAAGTAAAATCGGATATGGAAAGCATCTTGAATGCAACGGAACAGTTTAATACAGGAAACGAAGGAAAGACCATTGAAACCATCAAGGATACAGCCAAGGATGTGTTAGAAGGAAAGCTTCGTGAAATTATTTCTAAGATGACAGTGGAAGAGATTTATAAGGACCGCGAAGTATTTGCCTCCCAGGTTCAGGAAGTGGCAGCAGTTGGACTTGCTACAATGGGGCTGGAATTAAAGGCATTTACCATTCGTGATATTTCCGATAAAAATGGATATTTAGAAGCGCTTGGAAAGCCTCGTATTGCAGAAGTTAAGAAAAATGCTGCAATTGCAGAAGCTGAGGCAGCCAAAGAGACAAAGGTAAAGACTTCTCAGTCTGAGCAGGCTGGTGCGGAAGCAAAGATTCTTGCAGAGACTTATGTTGCAAAGGCAAATAAAGAGAAGGAACTGCAGATCCAGGCATATCGTGAAGAGCAGGAAACAGCAAAGGCCAAAGCAGACTCAGCGTATGAGATAGAAAGAAACCGTGTTGCCAAAGAGGTAACTGAAACTGCCATGCTGGTAGAGTTTACGAAGAAGGAGAAGGAAACTCAGATTCAGGAGAAGGAAGCACTTCGCCGTGAAAAAGAACTTCTTGCTACGGTAAATAAGCAGGCAGATGCAGAACAGTATAAGATGCAGAAGCAAGCAGATGCGGACAAGTATCGAGAAGAGAAACAAGCAGATGCAAAACAGTATACTGAATTGAAACAGGCGGAAGCAGTCAGCCAGGCAATCAAAGTAAAAGCACAGGCAGAAGCAGAAGCCATACGTATGAAAGGTGAGGCAGAAGCAGAGGCTATTCTTGCAAAAGGTAAGGCAGAAGCTGAAACCATGCAGAAGAAGGCAGAGGCATATAAGCAGTACAATGATGCAGCCATTACCCAGATGATTATTGAAAAACTTCCTGAAATCGCAACTGCAGTAGCAGCACCACTTGCTAAGACAGATAAGATTGTAATTATCGACAATGGGTCATCCAATGGTGAGGGACCAACAGGAGCTAGCAAGGTGACTGGATATGTAACAGACATCGTAAGTAAACTGCCTGAGACGGTGGAAGCAATTACCGGCGTCAATATTATGGAAGCAATAAAGAAGAAGATTGGAAATGAGGATTCCAACGAGACTAAAAATTAAGCAGATACATAACAGGAGGTGCCTTAGGGCAGCTCCTATTTTTATGGATGAGAGACTGCTCTGCAAGTATCTTTGTAAAATATATAGTTTTATTCTTAAATCCCTTTGAATATTCATATAGTTAAGTAAACATTTTACGCAAAGGGTCAGACATGAATTCATTTACTAAGTTTCCAGTTCGTAGCGGTAGGATTAAAGATGGTAGAATTGAATCTTTTAATAATGCTTCTCCTCTATATGTGGGAAGACTTTCCACTTCTGATTATAGGGCATTAATTACATTTAACCTTAATGATCTATATAGCTGTAGAGTGCCGATTACTAATATTACTTTATTACTCTATTATAATGGAGTTATTTCAGGTACTTCTCCGGAAAATATTCAATTAAATATAGGGACAGTTGATTTAGATAACAGTGAGTTGACTATCATAAATACAGCTGTCCTTACAGAAAGTCTGTATACGGCAAATATAAATACATATATAGCGTTTGACATTACCAATCTTATAGAGAAGGTGAGTCATGATGGAAGAGATCAGATTAACCTTCTTCTATTTATAGATTCCAGTGTAAACAGCTTGTATTCTTTTGAAGCTGCATGTAGCGAGAACGCCCCATTTTTAATTGTGACTACAGCACTAATTCCACTATTTGAACGTGGACAGACAGGCCCAACAGGAGCAACAGGGTCAACGGGCCCAACCGGTCCGACGGGTCCAACTGGTCCAACCGGACCTCGGGGAGCAACGGGAAATACAGGTCCAGCCGGCCAAACCGGCCCAACCGGCCCAACAGGACCAAGAGGTTTTATAGGAGCAACAGGAGCAACAGGAGCGATCGGCCCAACGGGTCCCACCGGACTAAGAGGTCCAACAGGTCCAAGAGGAGCCACCGGTCCTACAGGTCCAGCGGGGATTAGGGGGCCGATAGGTTCAACAGGAGCAACGGGAGCCACCGGTCCAACTGGAGCAACAGGGCCAATAGGTCTTATAGGAGCGACAGGGCCAACCGGTCCAACTGGTCCAAGAGGGTTAATAGGACCAACCGGACCGGTAGGAGCAATTGGCTTAATCGGGGAAACAGGCCCAACAGGGCCAACAGGACCAACCGGAATAGCAGCAGTTTTGGATAGCTTTGGACAGTTGGATGACCCCACGTATACAACTTCTGTATCTACAAATGGCGCAAATGTTTCTCTTCCAAGTTCCGGATTTGCGTCTGGATTTTCTACAGGAGATTATTCTATTACAACGACAAACACACCCAACGATACCATTTCGTTTGAACGGACAGGAGTATATTTAATTGCTGTTTCGTTTATCTTCTCATTTACAGTACCTGCATCAGCCGTCAATAATAGTGGATATAGAGCGCTATTTACGGTAAGTAATTTAACCGGAGTATTTAACCAGTTTCTTTTGTTTCAAGGGACCATACCAGAGAATTTGCAAGGAACGGTATTGGAACAACAATTAAGTGTGACCTTTTTATATAACATAGCTTCGACAACAGATGGCCTTATTCTTAGTCTTACTAATTTTACCATAGATTCTCCGGATATTGTTGAGCCGTCAACTTTAGAAATAAGCAGGCTTGTTATTGGAGCAGTACGTATTGCAAATCCTTTGACCAGTTAGGGAGTACAAGGATATAAAATTATTCTTAAATACCTGGAATATCCATATATTGAAAAGAGATAGTATATAAAAAGGACCAGATATGAGTGCAATTATTCAGTTTCCTGTACGCAGTGTAACTATTAAGAATGATAGTATTACATTATTAGATAGCAATGCCCCATTGGTTGTCGGTAGAAGTGGGAATGCTAAGTATAAGGTATTGCTTACCTTAAATAACAAGGAGATAAGGAGTCTAGGTCTATCAATTGTAAATATCACCTTATTGTTTCGATATAATGGCATTATTTCGGGGAAGTCTCCAAATAATGTTGAATTTAATATAGGAGTACTTAATTCGGAAGGTTCGGCATCAGATTGTATGAGCAGGATTGTTACTGGTTTATTGTGTACTGCAAATATCATGTCCTATATTACCTTTGACCTTACAACGCTTATAAATACATATAGTGATCATGGAACTGACTTAATAAATCTTCTCTTATTTACTAGGGAAGATATAAACGCTTTATATTCCTTTGAACCTTTAGAGAGTAATAATCCGCCGTTTATTACCATTAGTACGGTAGATAATTTACCAAATATGGAAGGGAGAACTGGACCTGCCGGAGCACGTGGAGTGATTGGCCCAACAGGCATAATTGGAGTTACCGGTCCAACAGGGCCTCGTGGAGTTACCGGCCCAACCGGTCCAACAGGTTTGATTGGGGATACTGGTCCAATTGGTACAACAGGGGTAAGAGGTCCAACGGGACCAGTAGGAGCAGCCGGAGAAAACGGTCCAATTGGACCGGCTGGACAAAGCGGTATAATTGGTCCCCCTGGAGTAAGTGGAGCAATTGGTCCAACAGGATGGACCGGGGAAGCAGGGCCAACCGGACTTAGAGGAGCAACAGGCCCAACAGGGAATATAGGAGCAGTTGGTTTAACTGGTCAGCAAGGAAGAACCGGGCAGGAAGGACCAATCGGAGCGACTGGTCCAACCGGCATTTTGGGTCCAACCGGAGCAACCGGTCCAATTGGATTAATTGGTCCAACCGGCCCTAGGGGCGGAGCGGGAGCAATCGGATTAGTTGGTTATACCGGTCCAACTGGCTCAACTGGTCCAATTCCGCCAGATGCACCACTAGAGAGTTTTGGTCAGTTGGATGAACCAAGTTATACAGCAGGCGTGTTTAGCACCGGTGGAAACATATCTCTTCCAAGTACAGGATTTGAAACAGGATTTTCTACTGGTGATTATTCAATCACTACGACATCTACACCAAATGATACCATTGCATTTGAACGTGCCGGAGTGTATTTTGTTGCTGCTTCTTTCTTCTTTTCTTTTATAATACCACCTTCAGCACTTGATAATAGTGGATATACAGCAGTGTTTAGATTGACCAATTTGGCAGGTACATTCACTCAGGATCTTTTATATCAGGATACGATTGGTCAGACGCAACAGTTAACTACATTAGAGCAACAATTATCGACTACTTTCTTATACAATGTAACATCAACATCCGATGGACTGATTTTATCACTTTTGAGTTTTGTAATAAATGCACCTAGTATCGTAGAGCCACGTGGAATCAATATAGGAAGTATCGTTATATCGGCAGTTCGTATTTCAGATCCATTGACTTCATAGCATAGAAAAATGTAACAAAGTAAAGAAGGAGCTTGTTAGGACGTAAAGGTTCTAACGAGCTCCTTCTTTTTCTGTCTAGTAAAATAGAAATTTAAAAAAAATAATAATAAATTTATTTTTGTAACATATGTTACGGAATAAAGTTTGAGAAACAAGTATGATAAGCACATAAGTTGCAGCGAGCAACGAACTAAAAATTATGACAATGAAACAAATGGACAAGTCCAATTGAGATATATAAGGAGAGAAAGACTATGACAAACAATATGTTCTGTTACCAATGCCAAGAAACTGCAGGCAACAAAGGATGTACAAAAGTAGGTGTTTGCGGAAAAAGCGCTGACCTTGCTAACATGCAAGATTTATTAATCTATGTAACAAAAGGATTATCAGAAGTTACAACTGCATTACGTAAAGAAGGTAAAGTTGTTTCCAAAGACGTAAACCACTATGTAACATTAAACTTATTTACAACAATCACAAATGCAAACTTTGATGATGATATTTTCTATGCAAGAGTAAAAGAAACGTTAGCTATGAAAAATGAATTAATGACTAAGCTTGCTGATAAATCTTCTTTAACAGCAGCAGCTACTTGGGATGTGGAAGAAGATAAAAAATCTGGTTTCCTTGCAACACTTAAGAAAATTGTTTCTGGAAACAACGCAGGTTCTGAAGTAAATGCTATGTTAAAAGCGAAAGCAGAATCCAAAGAAGTTGGTGTTCTTGCAACTGAAAATGAAGATGTACGTTCTTTAAGAGAATTAATCACTTACGGATTAAAAGGTTTATCAGCATACTCGAAACATGCAAATGCTTTAGGATATGATAACGAAGAAATCGATGCATTTATGCAAGCGACATTAGCAAAATTACTTGATGATACTTTAACTGCGGATGAATTAGTAGCATTAACATTAGAAACTGGTAAAGTTGGTGTTGATGGTATGGCATTACTTGATACTGCAAATACAACAACTTACGGAAATCCAGAAATCACAAAAGTTAATATCGGCGTTGGCAAAAACCCTGGTATCTTAGTATCCGGTCATGATCTTGCTGATATTGAACAATTATTAATTCAAACACAAGGAACTGGCGTAGATGTGTATACTCACTCTGAAATGTTACCAGCTCACTACTATCCAAACTTAAAGAAATATGAAAACTTAGTAGGTAACTACGGTAATGCTTGGTGGAAACAAAGAGAAGAATTCGAAAGCTTCAACGGACCAATCTTAATGACTACAAACTGTATCGTACCACCAACAGATAAACAAACTTATAAAGACAGAATGTTCACAACTGGTGCAGCAGGTTTCCCAGGATGCAAACACATCGCAGGCGAAGCTGGTTCTAAAAAAGATTTCTCTGAAATCATCGAGCTTGCTAAGACTTGTGCAGCTCCAACTGAAATCGAAACAGGTGAAATCGTTGGTGGATTTGCACACGCTCAAGTATTTGCATTAGCAGATGCTGTAGTGGATGCAGTAAAATCCGGTGCAATTAAGAAATTCGTAGTAATGGCAGGTTGTGATGGCCGTGCTTCGAAACGTAACTACTACACTGATTTTGCAAAGGCTCTTCCAAAAGACTCTGTAATCTTAACAGCAGGCTGTGCAAAATATAAATACAACAAATTAGACTTAGGTGATATCGGTGGTATCCCAAGAGTATTAGATGCAGGTCAATGTAATGACTCTTACTCTTTAGCACTTATCGCACTTAAATTAAAAGAAGTATTTGAATTAGAAGATATCAATGAATTACCAATCATCTACAACATTGCTTGGTATGAACAAAAAGCGGTAATCGTATTATTATCCTTATTATACCTTGGGGTAAAAGAAATCCACTTAGGACCAACACTTCCAGGTTTCTTATCACCAAACGTTGCAAATGTATTAGTGGAAAACTTCGGTATCGCAGGTATCCAATCTGTAGAAGAAGACATGGAATTATTCTTCGGTGAAGAAGCTGCAGCTGCAGTAACAGCAGACGGAGCAATCACGAAAGACATGATCATCGGTGAAATCTTAAAAGCAAACCCAGATCACGCTCGTGTATTAATGGGTGCTGGCATGCACTGCCTTGGATGTCCATCTTCCCAAGCAGAAACATTAGAAGAAGCTTGCATGGTTCACGGACTTGATGTAAACGCATTATTAGCTGAATTAAATAAATAATTAAATTGGTATCATAAACTAATAACCTAAAGTAATATAAAAACACAACACATCTCAAAAAAAGACCACCGCGGCCGCACCCGTGGTGGTCTTTTTGCGTATACAAACAACGAGTTAAAGTCTTGCTTGTACAACCTTGGCGGCTGCCGCGATAACGAGAGAAACTCGTAAACTGTGTTTCTTCTTGCTTTATAAAAAGAGAATTATATAAACAAGGAAACCAGGGTATCCTATCACAAATAGGAGGTAATTCAATGAGTGAATTAATTAATAACCGTGAGCTTCGAAAAGAAACACTCAAGGATATTATTCGAAAGCTTCACGAAGGTAAGACTGTAGAAGAAGTAAAAGCACAGTTTGAGGAAGTGTTTCAAGGAGTAGCAGCATCTGAGATATCAGAGGCAGAAGCAGCACTAATCATGGAAGGGGTTCCAGTAACGGAAATACAGAGTCTTTGTGATGTACATGCTTCAGTATTTAAAGGTTCTATTGAAGAAATCCATATGGAACATGATCCTGCAAAAATTCCAGGGCATCCAGTAAATGTATTGATTAGAGAAAATCGAGTCATCGAAAAAATTATTCAAGAGGAGATAGAACCAAATCTATTAGATCTTAACGATGTTACTAAATATCAGTCATTTACAGCAGGGATCAATCACCTGGCTAAAATTGATATCCATTACTTAAGAAAAGAAAATCTTATTTTTCCGTACATGGAGAAGTATGGTGTAACAGCTCCACCAAAAGTTATGTGGGGAGTTGATGATGAAATACGTGCTGAAATTAAGGGAATACAGGCACTTGCCACAAAGACGTTTAATGAAAATTCGGAAATTGTAAAGCTGACACATGATATGATTGGAAAAGTTAAGGAGATGATCTTCAAAGAGGAGAATATCCTGATTCCGATGATGCTTGAGAAATTGACTGAAGAGGAGTGGAAGCTCATTTCTGATGAAAGTGAAGAGTTTGGTTATCTTGTAAATAGTGTACCAAAATGGGTTCCTGTTTATGAAAAGAAGCAAGAGGAACAACAAAAACAAGAGGTAAAAGCAGAAGAAGGCGTAGTAAACCTGCCAAGCGGGAATTTCACAATAGAAGAGCTTGTAGCAGTATTTAATTCCTTCCCATTTGATATTACATTTGTGGGAAAAGATGATGAAGTCAAGTTTTTCTCGGAAGGCAAGGAGAGGATCTTTCCTCGTACAAGAAGCATTATTGGAAGAAATGTTTCTAACTGTCATCCTCCAGCAAGTGTCCATATTGTAGAAGAGATTGTAAAAGATTTTAAAGCAGGAAAGAAGGAAAATGAAGATTTTTGGATTCAGAAAGGAGACTTATTCATATTAATCCGCTATTTTGCAGTACGAAGCATAGACGGCGAGTATTTAGGTGTTCTAGAGGTTACACAGAATGTAAAGCCAATTAGAGACCTGACTGGAGAAAAGCGTTTAGTATCAGAGTAATTATGAAACAACAAATAAAATTAACAGACAGCATATATAGCATCTGCAAAGAACATGCAGAAGTTGCAGATTTATTAGAGAGCTTGGGATTTACAGACATAAAAAAGCCAGGTATGTTAGCAACAATGGGAAGAATTATGACTATTGAGAAAGCATCTAAGATGAAGAACATTCCCTTAGAAAGCATACAGGAATTATTTTCAAATCACGGATTTGAATTAATTTAATAAAACTTTTTAAATGTAACATTTGTTACAGAATTTATCTCCTAAATCTTATATTATAAACACATGAGTTGCGAACAACAAATCGCAAATTAAAAACGAATAACACGGCAAAAGCCATTTATAATATAAGGAGAGAAAGACTATGACAAACAATATGTTCTGTTATCAATGCCAAGAAACTGCAGGCAACAAAGGATGTACAAAAGTAGGTGTTTGCGGTAAAAGCGCTGACCTTGCTAACATGCAAGATTTATTAATCTATGTAACAAAAGGATTATCAGAAGTTACAACTGCATTACGTAAAGAAGGTAAAGTTGTTTCCAAAGACGTAAACCACTATGTAACATTAAACTTATTTACAACAATCACAAATGCAAACTTTGATGATGATA
>JAUNJY010000111.1 GCA_030535455.1 bacterium | reverse complement strand
AGTAGGAGACGAAAAAAGAAAAAGAGCCTGGATCTTAGACCAGGTTTTTTTTTTTATTATAAATAATCATTGTAAAATGATGAAATTAATATTAAAATGGAATAAGTAATTGGAAAATTAATTGAGAATGATGTATAAATATTCAAATAAATTTCCAGTAAAATTGAATAAAAAATAAGTCCTTCAAACCATATTTCAAAGACGGCAATCAATGAAATATTAGGAACTTAATTGGTACGGCAATACCTCATAAGTCATGAAGAACTCGATTTTAGTTATATTTCCAATGTAAAAAGCACTTACACAAGAAACATTAACTATAAATTATATTCAATTTATGAATTGAGTATAACAGTAAATCAAGTTAATTTCAAGCCTTTAAGTATTGGTACTTAAAGGCTTTTTTATTTGTACCAAAACCTCACCGTTATTGACACAAGTGTTAATAATAAATGATATGTAAATCAATAAATTTTAAATAATTTTTTAAAATTGAATATGGACAAGACCAGAAATGGCGTGTGTTGAGTGGAATAATCACATTAAAACAACCTATCGTAAGAGGTGTAATGTCGCCACGACTTGTAATAGTAGTCAGAGGCAGGGGCGGTTCTCGGCGAAGTCGTAGGTTGGTACGGTGGAAGAGAACGCAATTAAACTCATTACAAGGTGAACGTGTGTTGCTCCGAAAGGAGCAGAGGGAGTATCTAAAAGCTTGATGTAGGCACAAATGAGCAAGTTTAAGACCAAAGGTCTTATGGATAGATAACTATAATCGTGAGGTTATAGTGGTGTGACAGAAACTCAGATGAAAAAGAGGATTTGTTTATGCTCTTGTAGTGGTGTGATTGAGGGTAACCCTAAGGGAATTATACTTAAAATCACATTACTAGGAGGGAGGGAGTTCCGAAATCTAGAATCCCCTAAGGATTAGCAGTACTTTACCTCAAAGTCAAGTGTATATCAAGCACGCTAACGCTCCTATCTGCGATGCCCGTCAATGCTCGATGAAGTCTCCCAGGGATAAACCTTCAGGGGCTAAGAGGTGCAGACACAAGGTCATGCATAAGGAAAGGCTGTTTAGAAAGAAATATATAAGATAAAAGGTATTGACCCATAGTAATAATAGCGATATAATAAATATAGACAAAAGGTTATGCCATTAGAAGATAAGGAGGTTTGAATGACTACTGAATCAGAAGAAATTGAAAGATTAAAAAGAATAATAGAACGTAAAGAGGAAATAATTAAAAATCAGAAGAAGAAAATCAATGAGTTGCTGGCACAAGTAGGAGGTAGACCTCGAAAAATATCAGATACGGACAGAGCATTGATAGAAATGTACAGGGTACAAGGCAAGACCATAAAAGAAATATCAGAAATGTTTAACTGCTCCATCAGAACAATTAGCAGAATTTTAAAAAAGGGAAAGGAATAATATTGATATGGATAGCAATATTAAAAAAGAGGGAAGATTAGGATATAACTATCATAATGACCGATATGGAATACTTAACAGAATGGACTTATGGGAAGATGATGGATTACATTGTGGGCAAGGTTTAGAGGTATTAGTCGGTGATAAATGGATTGCTGACAGACTTGAAATGAAGTTTGATAAAACTTGGTACTTAGTAGAAACTAAGATAACTGGTGATGATTTAGAAGGTTTGAAGGTTCGTATAAAATAAACTATGTGCGTAGTCCAGGTGGAGATAAAAAAATATTATGCAGCAGTTCTGCCAGGAGCAGATCAGCTGCATAATATTTTTTTATACTACCTTGACGGAGTGTCACCAGGAAAAGCTATTGCAATAAAGTTGCCCCTATAAAAAGGGGGCGACTTTCTGCCCTCGGCGAGAGCGAAAAAGGGGTGGCTTTAGCCAGGGGGATTCCCCCTTCCTTCCGTAAGGAAGCGAACGACTTTACAAGGTAAAGTATAGTGAGTTATACTTTATATGGATAAAATCCTATATAAAGTATGTGGTGGAGGTGCATTTTTTTGAGTAATAATAGAGTTCTAATTTGTAATACAACCAGGCAAGAAAGAGAAAAAATTGTTAATGGAGCATTAGCAATTTCTACTCTTGATTGTAAAGAACCGACACCAGAAGATATGATATTTTTTGAAAAATATATCAATGGTGAAATGGAAGTTGAGGAAATTATAAAGACAGTAATTGAGAAGTATACTTCTGACAGTACCATAAGTGGTACTGCTGATACGATATGAGTAAGTTAGTCTGCCATATGGGGAAATATACTCGTAGCAACGTTGGGGGAATGCAAAGACATAATCAGCGTGAGAATAAGAATTATGGCAATGAAAATATAGATGTGTCAAAAATCAATTTGAATTATGACCTTGCAAATGAAAATAAGATAAAGTACCTTGAAAAAATAGATAATATTATCAATGAAAAACGTACATCAACTAAGGCAGTACGTAAGGATGCCGTTGTATTTGTTGATACCATTGTGGGTTCTGATAAAGAATTTTTCAATAAACTTTCTCCAGGAGAGACTAAGAGATTCTTTGAGCAGAGCTATGAGTATCTTAAAAATAAAGTTGGTGAGGATAACGTGATATCAGCCGTTGTCCATATGGATGAAACCCTAGGAGTTGGAGGTAGTCCTCACATGCATTTCAGCTTTGTGCCGATGAATGATGACGGAACATTGTCAGCAAAAAAGAAAATCAATAGGAATTTTCTTAGAGAGATACAAGACGAGTTCCCTAAATACATGAAAAATCAAGGCTTTGACATAGAAAGAGGTTTAGAAAAATCAAAGGCTCAACACCTGGAACCGTTAGAGTTTAAGAAAAAACAGATAGAAGAGGAATATAATAAGCTTCAGAATAAGTATATGGGCATTAAAAATGTATCTGAGGAACTTTCTAAGGTGGAGGAGCAGAACAGCTCATTACTTGATAAACTTGATAAAATAGAGGTTAAGAAGGGATTTTTAAGCGATAAATTAACTATATCAGAACAAGATTATAGTACATTGGTAAGCCTGGCAAAGTCAGGACAAGCAAAATCCTTTGAAAATCTGAAGCTAAAAAGCAAGGTTGGAGAGCTTCAGAGAAAACTTGATAAGAGCAACTATGATGAAGAAATAACAAAAGATAAATTAAAACGACTCGGAGAGGTTGAAGGAAAGTATTTAGACCTTCAGAGAAAGTATATAAAGATAAACAAAACCTTAGAACGTGTGGAAGGTGCATTAAATAAACTAGACCTGGTAGATAAGGTAAATGATGAAATAAAGGCTCAAAGATTGAAGGAGCAGAAGAGGATAAAGTCTTTTGATAGAGAGCGATAAGTGGTATAATATATAAAAAGTCGGAGAACCCTTGCCGTACAGTAGGGAACGAAAAAAGTCGGAAAGCTCTTGCCGTATAGTAGAGAACCAAAAAAGAACGGAAAATCCTTGCCCAAGTAGGAGACGAAAAAAGAAAAAGAGCCTGGATCTTAGACCAGGTTTTTTTTTTT
>JAUNJY010000064.1 GCA_030535455.1 bacterium | reverse complement strand
GATTAGTCAGTTTATTAATATGATTTCAGAAGAAGCTATGAATAATAAGTTTGATCAAGCATTTTTAAAAGTATCCAATAAGATTAAGGAATATCCAAAGTGCCATAAGTTAATTTTGTGGTCGGCACAGGTGCTAGATGGTTATCTGGCTATGAATATTGGTGAAATTGAAGAGAAGCAAAAGTATCAAGAAGAAATTTATGTATGGTTACGTACAGTGGCATTTGGAGAAGATGTGGAGCTTTCTAAAGCTGCAATGTATGCTCTTGCCGGAAATTTAATGCGGGATGCCAAATATGAAGAGGCACAAGCGCTAATTGATAAAATACGACCAATAGGATTTGATAAAAGAGTACTACAGTCACAACTTTTTGTACTACAGGATAAATATGAGGATGCCTATAAGACATTAGAGGAAATGGAGTATCAGCAGGCAAACGGAATTGTTAGTAGCTTTATGCAAAGTATTTCAATACTGTGTAAGCAGAAGAAATATGAGAAAGCATTGCTTTATGCAAAGAAATGTGGGGAACTTGCAAGAGCGCTAGACTTAGGATCATATATGGAACATTCGTCTCTTTTTACCGTTTATGCAGAGATGCAGGATAAGGAAAAAACAATCGAACAGTTAGAAAAAATGATGGATAGTTTTGAGGCTATGGGCAAGGTTAGAGAATCAAAATTGTATGAGCATATGGCCTTTAAGAAGGATGATGGATTAAGTAGATTAAGAGAGATGTTTATTAAGTTGTTTGATCAAGATAGATCGTTAGACTTTATAAAAGAAGAGGACAGATATAAACAGTTGCTTGGGAAAATTCAAATAGATGAAAATTAAAAATATAATAGAGCTTGAATGTAGTGTTGAAGAAATAGAGAATACCTTATCTATGTTTTAACAATATTGTAATTGTTAAACGGTAGATAAGGTATTTTTAATTACACCAATATAAATTTTATGAGAGCAATCACGGTGATGATTCCAAAAAGGATACTTCCATACAAGTAAGGCTTAGCCTCATTTTTATCATAGTGATAGAATAGTAATACGGTAAGTCCACTCATAAGAATTGAAAAGAATCCCCAGGGAGCAGAATCTAGCCTTTTAATAAGAGAAATCGCCCAGCAAACTTGAGTGAAAGAAATCATTACTTCTGCAGCATATCGTTTCCCTCTAGTTTCAATATGTTCATCCCGTTCGTCATGTATAATTCGATGTGTATTCTTTTTAGAATCATTCATTTATCTGTAAATCCTCCAAGGTCTTGTTTTCTTTTAAGCAGTATAAATCCTCAATACTGGTATCAAATACTAATGCAATACGATAAGCTAGCATTAATGAAGGATTATATTGTCCTTTTTCTAATGAAATAATGGTTCTTGAAGATACATGAACCAGATCAGCTAACTGTTGTTGAGTCAAATTAGCAAGAATTCGTAATTCCTTAACTTTATTTTTCAATAGTACTCATCCTTTGATGTGAAGTATGCTTCATGTGAAGTTTGTTTCATGTTAACATGGGTGTTATAAAATGTCAATATGTTAGTGCATTGGTAATAATGGAAAGTATGTACTTTAGATAAAAAGAAGATAGTGTATCTATATAGAGGAGAGATAGTAGGATTGAAATATAGTCTGCTATTTTTTATATCTTGACAAAATAACATTAGCAATGCATAATGTACTGGTACAATAAGTACACTCAGTGAAAACAAAGGAGAAGTTATGTGGAAATTATAATTAGTAGCAATACAAGTAAGCCAATCTATGAACAGATTACATCCCAAGTGAAAGCAATGATTATGAGTGGCGAGCTAAAAACAGGGGATCCGATTCCTTCTATGCGTTCACTTGCTAAAACGATTCATGTCAGCGTGATTACTGTTCAAAAGGCTTATGAAGACTTGACACGAGATGGTTTTATTGAAACCACGGTTGGACGAGGTAGTTTTGTTGCGGCAAGGAATAAAGAGTTTATACAAGAAGAACAGCAAAAACGAGTGGAAGAGCATTTAATGATAGCAGCAGATATTGCTCGTACCAACGGCATTAAATTAGATAAATTAGTAGAACTAATGAAAATATTTTATGAGGAGAATTAATTAATGCAATACGCTTTACAAGTTGAGAATCTTTGTAAGTTTTATAAAAATACAGAGTTTAAATTAGATCATGTAACATTTAAAATACCAAGAGGATGTATTATGGGCTTTGTTGGGAAGAATGGTGCAGGAAAAAGTACGACGATTAATTCAATTTTGAATATTATTGAAAAGGACTCAGGTGACGTGAAATTTTTTGGTCGGGATATGACTGATGAGTCCACATCGATTAGAGAGAATATAGCTGTAGTATTCGACACTGTTAATTTTTATGAAGAATTAACTGCAAAAAAGCTGGAAAAGGTGCTACGTGATATCTATACAAACTGGGATAAAGAGTTGTTTTTCTCCTATCTTGAAAAATTTAAGATTCCAACGACTAAAAAGATTAAAACATTTTCACGTGGTATGACGATGAAATTATCCATTAGTGTTGCACTTTCACATAAAGCAAGGCTGTTAATTTTAGATGAAGCCACTGCAGGACTTGATCCTGTCGTAAGAGAAGAAATTTTGGATACATTCTTGGAGTTTGTGGAGGACGAGAATAACTCTATTTTAATGTCATCACATATATCTAGTGACCTTGAAAAGGTTGCAGATTATATCACCATAATTGACGATGGAAAAATCATTTTAACAGAAAGCAAAGATGCGTTAATTTATGAGTATGGTATTGCTCGGATGAAACAAAATGAGTTTACTAAACTTGAAGAAACGGAATATATTGCGTACAGACAAAGAGGATTACAAATTGAGGTGTTAGTTTCGAATAAGAGAAGTTTTGCTAAAAAATATCCTAATGTTATTTTAGATCAAGCTAGCATAGATGAAATTTTACCACTCATTACAAAAGGAGAAGAAACAAAATGAAAGGTTTAATAAGAAACAATTTTTATTCTGTTGGCAGTACGTTAACATGGACCGTAGCTTTTTGCATTTTTATGAGTATTGCGGCCGTACTAGGAGCAGTAAAATTACCAAGCATTGGCGAGGCTTTACCAATATTAATGCTTGCACAAATCGGAGTATTTACAGGAATGACAGCTACTGCACTCCAAAAAGATAATACTTCAAAATGGAGTAAATTTGAAAGAACGTTACCCATAAAAATAAGTGATGTAATAAAGGCAAGATATATTTCATTTTTAATGTTTTCTATGATCGGAATTTTACTTGCGTCTGTAGCGGTGATGTTGTTTGCAGTTGTGTTGGGTCAACCATTAAATGCTGAGAAAGTAGAATTTGGATATTGTTTCGGAATTGTATTTGCTCTTTTGGTACCTTCATTTTTGTATCCACTAGTGCTAAAATTTGGGGCAGATAAGTCAGAATTAATGTTGATGATAGCAGTTTTAATTACAATCGTACTATTTCTTGGTGGAGGAGCAATTCTAACACCATTTTTGAAAAATTCCAATCATGCAGATGTGATTTATAGAATGATTTGTATAATTATTAGTGTGGTGGTATTTATTTCGTCTTATTTTGTTTCTATGGGCATATATAAGAGAAAAGAATTTTAAATGTTATTAGTATACATGATATATGAGGAGATAAGATATGAACGAAGATAAAAATAAGAGTGAAGATAAGTATTTATTATATTGTATACCAGCAGGATTAATGGTTGGTACGATTATTGGAATTCTGACACCAATTAATATTGGTATAGGTGCTGGAGTAGGAATACAGATAGGCGTTGTCATTGGAACTACGATCGATTATAAGGTAAAGAATAAAAAGTAAAAGAAGTATAAATATAGCTAAGAAGGTATGAATACTAGTTATCTATATTATAAAGCCTTTCTAATTTATATGGGAAAAGAAGGAGGAGGGGGCCTATGAATAAAAAGCGCATATTGTTACTAGAAGATGATAAGTCCTTACGAATCGGATTAAGTTATGATTTGGAGGCAGAAGGATATGAGGTATTGGACTGTGGAAGTTGTGAAGAAGCATTAGTATTTGCAAAGAAAACGCCAATTGATCTTGCAATCTTAGATGTGAATTTACCAGATGGAGATGGGTTTTTTACATGTTTGGAAATAAAAAAGGAGCAAGATATTCCCGTGATATTTCTCACAGCAAGAGATTTGATTCAAGATGAGATTAAAGGATTTGAAGTTGGAGCAGATGATTACATCACAAAACCATTTAGCAATATTTTATTACGCAAAAGGGTACATGCAGTCTTGAAAAGATGTGGTGAGCCAAGTAATTCACTCCTTTATGATGATGGATATCTGATGGTGGATTTACAGAATTTTATTGCGAGGATTGGTGAGGACACGTTAACATTTACACCAACAGAGTATAAGCTTCTGTCGGTTTTAATCTTAAATAATGGAACAGTCGTTACAAGGCAGATGATACTTGAGAAGCTTTGGGATCATAGTGGGAATTTTGTTGATGAGCATGCGTTAACTGTGAATATTAATCGTATTCGAAGTAAGATAGAAAAGTCGGATCGTAAGTATATTAAGACAGTTTATGGACTTGGTTATACATGGACTGGTGAAAATATAGGAGGGTAACTTGATGAATCTAGTAGAGAGTTATGGAAATATCGTTGTAGTTATCATCGCTATGTTGTCATGTATCATTACCGCATTTTTTGTTCGACTTTATTATATTAGAAGTTATGATCGATATGGTAAGAAAATTGGACGAGTGATCGATTCTATGATTGAGGGAAAACCTTTAGACATACAAACGACAGGAGAGACATTAGAGGATAAATTAACTTACAAATTAAAACGATTATATGAAATTGTGGAACAAAGTATAAGTCAGTCTCAAAAAGAAAAGGATTCTTTGAAGATTTTGTTAGGAGATATCTCTCACCAAGTGAAAACCCCCATTGCAAATATTAAGCTGTATCAGAATATCTTAATGGAGCGGGAGGTAAGCCCGGAGAAGCAGAAGGAATTTCTACAGTTATGTAATGGACAAGTTGAGAAGTTAGAGTTTTTAATGGCTGCTATGGTCAAGCTATCGCGATTGGAAAATGGTGTAATTCAGTTAACACCTAAGACGCAATTGGTATTACCCACTCTTGCAAATGCGTTATCACAGATTTCACAAAAAGCGGAGGCAAAAGGGATTGAAGTTTCTGTCCAGTGTTCACATGATAGTTACGCCTTTTTTGATGCCAAATGGACGGAGGAAGCTCTTGTTAATGTGCTAGATAATGGAGTGAAATATGCAAAAAAAGGTGGCTATTTGAAAATTAGTGTAAATGATTATGAAATTTACACGGTAATAAAGGTCCAGGATAATGGGATTGGAATTCGAGAAAATGAACAAGGAGCAATCTTTAAGCGGTTCTATCGTTCACCAAGGGTAGCTAGTATAGAAGGCGTTGGAGTTGGTCTTGCACTGACACGAGAAATTATTACAAAAGAATATGGATTTATAAAAGTTACATCAGTTTTAGGGGAAGGCTCCACCTTCCAAATATATCTGCAAAAGGAAAACCTCTCAATATTGTGATAATTCAATCGCGGTCTTGAGAGGTTTTTGTTATATTTGTTATTTATAATAAGGGCAAATAGAAAAGTGAGGGCGAAGTAATGAACATATTAGAGGTTAGTAATGTGAAAAAGTATTACGGTATAGATGAAAGCTTAGTAAAAGCTTTAGATGGTATAAATTTATCAGTAGAAAAGGGAGAATTCCTTGCAATTGTAGGAAGTTCAGGTAGTGGAAAATCAACACTTCTTAACATGATTGGCGGACTTGACTTGCCAACAGAAGGCATTATAAAAGTAGATGGAAAGGAGATCTCAAAAATGAAAGATGAGGATCAGACCATCTTTCGTAGAAGAAAAATCGGATTTATCTTTCAGAATTATAATTTAGTACCGATGTTAAATGTCTACGAAAATATTATTCTACCAATTGAACTGGATGGGAATGAATTGAGTAAAGAATATATTGATGAGATTATCAGATTCTTACACTTAGAAAAGAAAGTAATGTCTTATCCTAATATGCTATCGGGCGGACAGCAGCAACGTGTTGCAATAGCAAGAGCATTAGTTAGTAAACCTTCTATTATTTTGGCAGATGAGCCAACTGGTAATCTAGATAGTAAAACAGGGCAGGAAGTGCTTGGACTCTTAAAATTAACCGCAGACCAATTCAATCAAACCATTGTGATGATTACACACAATCTTGAGGCGGCACAGTTAGCAGATCGTATTGTACGTATTGAAGATGGAAGAATTTACGGATAATGGGCGAAGAGAGGAGGAAACTAGGTGAAAAATAATAATAAGAAAGTAAGTATTACACTTGCAAAACAGAGTTTAAAAGCATCCAGAATGAGGAATATATTTATTCTAATTACCATTATTTTATCCGTAGGACTTCTTGCAGGATTAGCTTTTTCTTCGGATGCTTATGACACAGAATATAAGAGGTCTCTTGCGAATGGATCACAGGTAATCTATCAGGATGTTTCCACAGATCAGATTGAACCATTAGAAAATGATGAAAAGATTGAATTGGCTACTGCTATAAAACGAGGAAAAAGTTTTGAGGCCAATGATTATATTTTAATACCATATTATATTGAGGATACGACCTTACCAATGGCTGGAGTAACAATAGCAGAAGGAAAATATCCAATCTTGGCAAATGAGGTTTTAGTGGATAAACAGTTGATGGGGTATCTTGGAAAGGATGCAAAAATCGGTGAGGAAATTAGTGTTTCTTATTTAGATGGAACCATTGAAGTCTATAAAATTTCTGGATTTATGGAAAGTGAGAAGAAAATAAATGTATTTCCACTTTACTTTTCAAAGGAGTATGCGGATTATGGAAGTCAATTAAGAGAGATTCCATATGAGGTAGCAGCACAGATTGTTGGTGCAGTAAATATGAGTAAAGAAACATTCCTAGAAGAGATCCATAATATTGGAGTACTGTATGGGGTTGCAAAAAAAAATATCAATGAGAATAATCGATTTGCAGACAGTTTATCCTATGACGATAACCAATTAGGTATGACCATTATGGTAGGATTAGCAATTCTACTAGTAAGTGTCATTGTTATATATAGTATCTTTTATATATCTATAGCAGAAAGGACAAGACAGTTTGGGCAGTTGAGAACCATAGGTATGACACGAAAGCAGATTAGAAAAATGGTGTGTTATGAAGGCACTATATTGTCCTTAATGGGATCTGCAATAGGAATCCTAATTGGTGCAATATTTGCTTATACGATAAAGGCAAAAGGATTTGATCTTGTTCATTTTCTAGTAATTGCAATTTGCATATTTATTGCAGATTATATTACAGTACAGGTTTCTATTGCAAAACCCGCAAAAATCGCCGCTAATATTGCACCTATGGAAGCAATTAAGCAAAGTGGATATGAAACGAAAAGAAAAGTTTCTAATAAATTGCACCGAAAGTTGTCCCCTTTATCTTTAAGTCTAATTGCAACAAATGGAAATCGTAAGAAATCAGTATTAACCATGCTATCACTTTGTCTAGCAGGCATCATCTTTATGTCATCAAGTACATTTGTAACATCTATGAGTGAAGAAAAGTTTGCAAGACAAGGTTGGATGGAATATGGAGAGTTTGTATTCCAATTATCGAATAATGCAGCACAAGTCAATGAATATGGATATACAGGAGTGAAACAAAATAATCCACTATCAGATTCCTTTGTTCAAGAACTTGATAAAATCGACGGCGTGCAGAATGTAATGGTAAAGGGTAATCTGGATGTCACATATTCATATAATGGAGAAAAGTCTGAAGACTTAATAGCGGGAATATCCAAAGATGAGCTAGAACTTCTTCGAAAATATAGCTCAAATGAATCTATGAATTATGAAACTATGATGAAAAATAAAGAGATCTACATTGTGAATAATGATGTAATGAAAGAAATTTATGGATACAAATTCAAGGTGGGAGATACGGTTGACTTGCGATGGTTTAATGGGGGGAGTTATGTAGAAGACTCATTTCTTATTGCAGGTGAAATAGATAAAAAGATCTATAATGATATGGAAGCATTTCCTTTGATTTATAATACAGGATGGTTTATTGGTGCTTCCGATATGATTAAGAGTATGATGATACCTGAATTTAATTTAAACAATGTTGTAGTGGTAGCTTGTAATGACTATAAGGCGGATGGCAGTGCAATTGAAGCACAATTTATAGGAATGGAAGAGAATAATGCAAGTGTAACTCTAAGTACTTTAAGTAAAACACTCGAGGCATCTAAAAGTGATTATGCTATGATAAAGGTTATGATTATGGCGATTGCATTCTTTGTCATTGTATTTAGCTTAATTAATTTAACGAATACATTAATTACTAATGTCGTGGCTAGAAAACGAGAGTTCGCATGTTTTCGTACTTTAGGAATGACGCAAAAGCAAGTTGGAAGGATGATTCAGGGGGAAGGACTATATCTTGCATGCATTAATATCATTAGTACAACAATAGTGGGAAGTTTCCACAGTTATCTAATGGTTGTACTGATGCAGAAGCAAGGAATTAAGTATTTGGACTATCAATTCCCTTGGATGTATCTAGGGGGATATATTGTAATCGTTTTAGTAATACCAATGGTTATTTCACAAGTCAGTATTAAAAATATAGGTAAAAAATCTTTAATGGAACGTATGCGTGAATGCGACTATTAGTGATTGAATCAAATTATTTTTTGTAATTAACTTTTTTATGCCCCAAGTACTTATTAGAAGGTCCACTAGACCAACCAATATAGGAAAGGGGCATTTATCATATGGCAGAACAAAAGAAGCAGAACCTTGCAGATCCGAAAGTAAGAAAGCGATTTGTTACATATAAGGAAGCAACTGATTTGTACAGTATGGGATTGACCAGAGTACAAGAACATGCAAGAAGCGCAGGTGCAACTTATAAAATGGGAAATAAAGTGCTTGTGAATACGGATATTTTCGAGGCATATCTAGAGCAGTTTAGAATTCCTGGTGAGTATGAAGGAATGGCAAGGAAGTTTACTCCGGATCTAGCAGGTATGTTTCGTTAATATCAGTAAAGTTTTTGTTGAACAAAAACATAGGATGCTGTATAATGATTATAGGATGATTCGGAGGTAGCAGTGCTTATGAGAAACAAAGGTGGAAGACCACAAAGTGAAAATCCAAAACAGAGTGTGTTGGGGGTTCGGGTAACCGCCGAGGAGCATGATAGAATTAAGCAATATGCCAGTCGCCATCATCAAACCATATCGCAAGTGGTACTTGAAGGATTACAACTTCTATATAATATAGAAGAAACGACATCCGAAAAGTAAATAAGAGTAACTTCTTTCCTTTCTGATGAAAGGAGAGAAACATGGCTAAAGCAAAAGTCAAACAGAGGAAGGATGACAAAGGTCGCGTCCTTCAAAAAGGTGAAAGCCAAAGAAAGTTAGATGGAATGTACATTTATACTTATGTTGATCCGTATGGAAAACGTTGCTATGCATATTCCAAAGACCTATTCACTTTAAGAGAGAAAGAGCAAGACTTATTAAAAGCACAGATGGATGGATTAGATTTCTATGTCGGAGGACATGCTACGATTAACATGGCATTCGACCGATATATGAGTACAAAGAATAATCTTAGAGCAACAACAAGATCCAACTACATGTATATGTTCAACAAGTTTGTTCGGGATGAATTTGGTAATAAATTTTTAGCGGAAGTAAAATATACGGATGTAAAGCTTTTCTATTATCATTTAATAAATGAGAAGAATATAGCGATCAAT
The DNA here is from genome assembly GCA_030535455.1 of bacterium. GTDB lineage: Bacteria > Bacillota > Clostridia > Lachnospirales > Lachnospiraceae > KM106-2. The sequence continues at coordinate 12,737 of JAUNJY010000064.1, read as the reverse complement.
ACGTTGGATACAATTCATACGGTGATTCATCCGATATTTGATATGGCAGTTAGAGATGACATTATTCGAAAGAATCCAACATCCGGAGTTATGGCCGAGATTAAAAAGAACAGTGGTAAGAATAAAGGAATTCGACATGCTCTTACAGTTGAGCAACAGAAAGCATTTGTTGATGCAATTCGATATTCACCAGAGTATTATCATTGGTATCCATTGTTTGTAACACTTCTTGGAACAGGAATGAGAATTGGAGAATGCACAGGTCTTACTTGGAAAGATGTTGACTTTAAGCAGCGAAGCATTAGTGTGAACCATGCAGCCACTTATTACACTAGAGATGGTGTCGCAGGTTTTGCAATTTCAAAACCAAAGACAGAAAAGGGAATCAGAAGAATCCCAATGATGGACACGGTGTGTGATGCATTGAAGAATGAGTACGATAGACAGAAAAAAGAAGGATATTGTGTACATGAGCTTGACGGATATACGGGATTTGTATTTTCAAATAAGCTTGGAACACTTCATAACCCTCATTGTGTAAACTTGGCTATTAAGAGAATTTATGAAGCTTACAATGCAAAGGAAATTATTGATGCCAAGAAAGAACACAGAGAGCCAATCATTATTCCGCATTTTTCATGTCATACGTTAAGACATACTTTTTGTTCTAGACTTTGTGAGAATGAGATGAACATCAAAGTCATTCAAGAAATCATGGGACATGCAAACGTAGAAACAACCTTGGATATTTATACTGAGGTAAACTTTAATAAGAAGCAAGAATCTTTAGAAGAGTTATCAAAGAATATGGACTTCTTCTAAATAATATAAATTGAATAAGATGGGAAGGAAAGTTCTCATCCTATAAGTTCAAAGCTACTACAACAAATGACCCTAAGGTACAACGTGTACTGCAACAAAACAGTGAATTTATATGATTTGCTATAGGGTGTTATGAAGAAGTAGTAAATAACTGAAAACCTTGAAATAAAGAGTTGTAAGGGAATATGAAGATGTACTAGACAGTATTCCCAACAATGAAGTCTTTAAATAAAGAAGATTAATAAAAGCGTTATAAATAAGACGCAAAAAAAGGTCAAGGAGAAATCCTTGACCTTTTTTTGCGTCTTATTATTTTCATAGAATTTTGGAGAATCTATATTATAGCGGCTTGATTTTAGTATTAAAGTTATCAATGATATTTTTGAGTGTGATTGTGGACATTTCCTGCTCCGCAGTAGTTTGGACTTGGTTATAGAAATCTTGAATAGAGTATTGAATATTCACGCCAATGCCACATTCGGGATTTGTATGTGTATCCAAATGCAACAACGGTTTATTCCCTTCGATCGCTCGATATATTTCTAAAAGAGTGATTTGTTCTTCCGGTTTTGAAAGAGAAGGTGAGGCGTGCCCATGTACGCTTTCAATGAGATTTGCCTTTTTTAGAGCACACATAATCTGACGAACAAATCCGGCATTTGTATTTAGACTATTAGCAAATGCCATACTAGTCATATTGTCCAGAGGATTGAGGGCAATTAGTACGAGAATATGGATTGCATTACTTAGTTTTGAGGAATACTTCATTTTATATCTTCTCCTACCTTGTTGTTTTAATGTTATTATTAATATAACATCTGTTGACAAATCGGTCAAGTAATGTTAGAGTGTTGATGTAATTAATAAAATAACATTAAAAAGCATTTACAGTGTAAAAGTTCATTGTAGACGTACTTAATAATTTTGATAGAAAGGATGAATGAAAGTTGAATAGATATTTAGAAATTGCAAAGAAAATTAAAGATGCTGATGCTATGATAATCGGTGCAAGTAATGGCTTTTCTATTTCGGAAGGACTTCATTTATTTGCAGATAATCAAGCATTTGAAGATGTATTTGGAGATTTCAAACAAAAATATGGAGTTCGAAGCATTTTGCAGGGGTGCTTTACACCAATGCCATCAGAGCAAATAAAATGGGCATTTTACAGCCGTCTTGTAAACCATTACAGTGGAACGTATTCAGGTAGTGACAGCATGACAGCTTTAAAGAGTATTATTGGTGATAAACCGTATTTTATGGTGACATCCAATGGAGAAAATCATTTTGAATTAGCCGGTTTTTCACCAGAAAATATTTATGAAATGGAAGGAAGCTGGAAAGAAATACAGTGCGAAAATCGTTGTTGTGAAGAACTTTATCCGGCATATGAATTGTTAAAAGAGATGGGTGAGAAAGAGGAAAATGGAAGTATTCCAGCAGACCTAGTCCCAAGGTGTCCGCATTGTGGAGGCCCTATGATGTTACACTGGGCAGATAGCGATGTATTAATTCCTAATAGAGTTGCTCATATGAGATTACAGAAATTTATTGAGGATTGGCATAACAAGAAGATCGTTGTTCTAGAGTTAGGCGTTGGCTGGAGAAATCAGAAGATTAAAGGCCCATTAATGCAATTAGTTGCACAAGAACCAAATGCTACTTATGTGACAATTAATAAGGGTGAAATCTATATTGTGGATGAAATCAAAGACAAGTCCTTTGGACTGGATGGCGATATGACGGAAGTTTTGAAGCAATTAGCTGGAGCAATGGAACATGAAAACTAATTTTTTGTTCCATATGCCATCAGGAAAAGAAGCAGCACAGAAAGTAACAGAGGAAGAATTAAATTTGGCCATCAACAAGGCTGTAAAACTAATTGTGGAGTCTGATGCCATATTGATTGGAGGGGGATCTGGATTATCCAGTTCCTGTGGATATAACTACTATCATCAAAATGAATTTTTCAATCAACATTTTAAAAAATATCAAGAACGATATGGATTTGAAAATTTATATGCTGGGTTGGCATATCCATATTCCACACAGGAGGAACAGTGGGATTTTTTGAGTTACTATGTTGATATCATGCAAAAAGAACCAGTTGGAAAGGCATATGAAGTATTAAAAAACCTAATTTCGAACAAGGATTATTTTATCTTAACAACTAATATTGATACACAATTCCATAAAATTTTCCCAGGAGAGAAATTGTTTACTTTCCAAGGTGATGTTCAGTATTTGCAGTGTAGTCAGCCATGCCATGATGATATCTATCGTAATATTGATTTGGTAAATCAAATGCGTATACAGGCATCTAATTATAAAATTCCTTATGAAAGCATTCCAAGATGTCCTCATTGCGGAAGACAAATGAGCTTGTGGGTACGAGATGATGCTTTCTTAGAAGGGAAGCAGTGGAAGCAAGAAATGAATTGCTACCAGGAATTTTTAAATAGGAATCTGGATAAGAAAATTGTTCTTTTAGAGTTAGGGGTTGGTGATATGACTCCAAGCATTATAAAGTTTCCATTTTGGGAAATGGCTCAGAAGTGGGAAAATGCAAATTTAATCAGTGTGAATTTTGGGAAAACGTCGGCACCCAAACATATTGAGGATAAGACAGTTGTAGTGTGTTCAGATATTCAGGAGGCATTAATAAAGATGGAACAGGAAAAGGTTCTTAACTCTATTTCAAATAGCTATACACAGTGGTATGAATTCATGAATCAAAACGTCGATTTTTGGTTGAAAGACAGTGAAATTCATACGAAATCACATTGCGGCAGAGTAATGCTTTATGCGCTTATGATAGGAGCGAAAAAACATCTCACTGAAGAGGAACTGGAAGTGCTTGCACAAGCAGCGGCATTTCATGACTCAAGAAGACAGGATGACTGGCTTGATGTTGGTCACGGTGGCAGAGCGGCAGTTTACTACAAGGATTATTGCCAGAAGAACAGTACAATTCGCTTTGATGAAAGAACAAAACAGATTATGGCATACCATGATCAGGATGACAAACTAAGCATCCTGAAATTGAAAAAAATAGAGAAAGAAAATCCAGGAGTTGTATTGCTCTATCAAATATTTAAGGATGCAGATGCGTTAGATCGTTTTCGATTGGGCGAAAATGGGCTAGATGTGCGTTATTTAAGAACTGATGAAGCAAGAGAATTATACCAATTTGCAAAAATGGTATGGGAAGACTACGGAAAAAGAGGAGTTAATTATGAGTTTTTATGAAGATTTAGTAATGCAGACACAGATGAATTATTCTAGATATTATAGTTTATATGCAGCCGGAAAAACTGCAGTAAAGCTGAGCAATCGACCAGCCCGTCCATATGAGGAACAGATTAAAGAATTTGCAAAGAAAGTAAAGGAAGCAGAAGTCATTATTGTTGGTGCGGCATCAGGATTGTCAGCAGCTGGTGGTGGAGATTTCTATTACGAAGGGACAGAATCATTTTATAAGTATTTTGGAAAGTTTGCTAAGAAATATGGATTTGAGGGAGCTTTTAGAGGAGTGACTTATCCATACAAAACAAGAGAAGAGTATTGGGCATATCTAGCAACGTTTCTAAATACAACACAATCGTCTCCGCTCAGAAAACCTTATTTTGATTTAGATTCTATTCTAGAGGGAAAAGACTTCTTTATTCTCACAACGAATCAGGATGCTCAGTTCTCAAAATTGTATCCAGAAAGTAAAGTGAGTGCAATCCAGGGAGACCAACGTTTCTTCCAATGTTCAAAGTGTTGTACAGACGATACCTGGGACGCAATTGAGCCTGTAAAACAGATGATTGAAGCAATGGGAGAAGGAACAAGTATTCCATCCGAACTAATTCCTCGTTGTCCACACTGTGGAGGGGAAGCATTTACCTGGGAGCGCGGATATGGTAATTTCCTTCAAGGGAAAAAATATGAAGAACAGTATCAGAAGATTTCTGACTATATCCAACAAAATATTGATAAAAAGGTACTATTTATAGAACTTGGTGTTGGACGTATGACTCCAATGTTTATCCAAGAGCCATTCTGGGCATTAACAGCAAGTATGAAAGACGCTTCTTATGTATCAGTCAATGCACAATATGAGTTCCTTCCAGAGCAGATTGAAGAGAAAGGAATGGTAATCAAAGGTGATATAGCAAAAGTGCTAGAAGAGGTAAAAAATGCAATCAAGTAAACGTAATATTTCAATGATGATGGATCTTTATGAGATGACTATGGCTAATGGTTATTATGTAAGTAATGATTCCAATGAAATGGTGACTTTTGATGTGTTTTATCGGAAAAATCCAGACGGTGCAGGGTACGCAATTTTTGCTGGATTAGAGCAGATACTGGAATATTTAGAAAATCTGCATTTTGATAGTAAAGATATTGAGTATTTAGACTCTTTAGGAATTTATAATAAGGAATTTTTAGAATGGCTTTCAAAGTACCATTTCCGTGGAAGCGTTTGGGCAATTCCAGAGGGAACGGTGATGTATCCCAATGAACCTATTCTAACAGTATGTGCCCCGCTTATAGACGCACAATTAGTGGAAACAGCTATTTTGACACAGATTAACCATCAATCATTAATCGCTACCAAGACACGTCGAATTGTTCGTGCTGCTGGGGGACGAAATGTATCTGACTTTGGAGCAAGGAGAGCACACAATATCGATGCAGCCGTTTATGGGGCAAGAGCTGCTTATATTGGTGGAGCTTCTAGTACTGCTACAATACTTGCTGGACAGAAATTTGGAATTCCAGTCAGTGGAACTATGGCACATAGTTGGGTAATGTTTCACAAAGATGAATATGCTTCATTCAAACATTTTGCAGAAGCGTATCCAGACAATACCGTGTTATTGGTGGATACTTATGATGTACTAAAATCAGGTGTTCCGAATGCGATTCGAGTGGCAAAAGAGGTCCTTGAACCAATGGGAAAACGCTTGAAAGGTATTAGGCTCGATTCTGGTGATCTTGCCTATCTTTCAAAAGAAGCACGTAGGTTACTGGACAAAGCTGGTCTTAATGACTGTAAAATTATTGCTTCGAACAGTTTAGATGAATTTACGATTCGTTCTATTCTAGACCAAGGTGGTTGTATCGATTCTTTTGGCGTGGGCGAACGACTAATTACCGCTAAAAGCGATCCGGTATTTGGTGCTGTCTATAAGCTAGTAGCAGTTCATAACGATAGAACCTGCCAACCTAAGATTAAAATATCAGAAACGTTTGAAAAAATCACAAATCCAGGCCGAAAAAGATTGTGGCGAGTTTATGATGCATCCGGCCACAGCATTGCTGATCTATTGACAATGGCAAATGAAGAACCTGATTTCTCAAAGGATTATTCTTGTATTGATCCGCAGAAACCTTGGAAAACAGTCTGTTTTTCAGGATGTATCGTAAAAGAATTGCAGGAGATGATTATGGAGAATGGAAAACGTTTGAAAGAGTCACCGTCTCTTCAGGAAATTCGTCAGTTTGTCAATCGTCAGTTTGATACAGAAGTCTGGGCGGAGGAACAGCGTTTTGAGAATCCACATCATCATCTCGTAACTATGAGTCATGCTTATTATCAAATGAAAATGGATTTATTGAAGGCAGCACAAAAAAATGACAAGAAAGAGGAAGTATCATGCTAAAGAATCCGGTTAAAGTGACAGAAGAACTGATTCAATGGATAAAAACATACTTTGATGAGAGTGGGATAGGATGTAGTGCTGTAATAGGGATTTCTGGAGGAAAGGATTCTAGTGTGGTTGCTGCTTTATGTGCTCGTGCACTTGGGAAAGAGCGAGTGATTGGTGTTTTAATGCCAAATGGAAGCCAGAAGGATATTGCGGATGCCAAAGAATTAGTGGCTCACCTAGGAATACAATCAATGGAAATTAATATAGAACAAGCTGTGATGACACTTGAAAATTCCTTATCTCGATCAGAACAGTTTTCGAAGATCTGCAAGTCTTCACAATTGTCTTTGGACACAAAAATTAATCTTCCATCAAGAATTCGTATGACAACGCTTTATGCGGTTGCACAGTCACTTCCTCAAGGCGGAAGGGTTGCGAATACCTGTAACCGTTCTGAAGATTATGTTGGTTATTCTACTAAGTATGGTGATTCGGCTGGTGATTTTAGCCCATTGCAAAATCTATTAGTAGAAGAAGTTAGGCAGATTGGGGAGACGCTTGGTATTCCAGAACATTTGATTCATAAGGTACCGTCAGATGGTCTTAGTGGTTGTTCGGATGAAGAAAAACTAGGGTTTTCTTATGAGGACTTAGATCATTATATTTTAACAGGTCTATGTGAAGATGAAGAGACGAAGAAGAAAATTGAGTGGTTGCATAACTGTAATCTTCATAAGCTCGCTCCAATGCCAGCATATATAATCAATCAAGAAAGATAAGAATTGCTAGGAAGTAATAAATCAATAGATAACAGAAACTGCAAGGATTAATTTCCTTGCGTTTTTTTGTGCGACGGATATTCCCATTTATCTTAATGAGGAGCATAAAAATTACATTATATAAAGTAAAAAATGCAATGTTATTGACATATATAAGGAGTTAGAGTATGCTAACTCGAAGTAGAAGAGAAAAATAACAATTATAAAGTTAAAGGACCTAAAGATTGATAAATTAGGGTTAGTATTAAGTATGAATGAAAATAATCGTAACATTAGATATTATCAAACATTTAGTGATGATTTTATTAAAAGCGTTAATCAAAAGCAAGAGATACCTCAAAGATATAAATGGGTCCATACTAATAGATGTTACTTAGCATTGGCCAAATTACTTTATGGTATTGCACTCATTTTTGGAATGATCTATTCAAGAGTTATTTTGCAAATACATGTAGTGAATAAAAAAGCACTTAAAGAGGCAAAGGGAAGCGGATATTTTTTATATGGCAATCATACTCAGCCAATCGGTGATGTGTTTGCTCCGGCCAGATATATATTTCCCAAGCGGATGTACGCCATTGCAAGTCCTGCAAATTTAGGAATTCCGGTAATAGGAACCATTCTGCCAATGCTAGGTGGTTTGATTATTCCCGGCACAATGGGGCAGATGAAAGAATTTATGGAAGCAATCGAATATCATATACAGAAAAAAAGCTGCATTGTGATCTATCCAGAAGCCCATGTCTGGCCGTATTGTAGTTTTATCCGCCCATTTCCGGAGACATCCTTTCGATTTCCAGTGCAATGTAACGCGCCATGTTACAGTATGACTACCACCTATCAAAAGAGAAAAAGAGGGAGAAGACCTAAGATAACAGTATTTATAGATGGTCCATTTTACCCGGATTTAGCAAAGGGAAAAAAGAGGGAGCAGAGACGATTACATGACGAAGTGTATGCAGCTATGGTAAGACGCAGCAAGAATAACACCTATGTTTATATAGACTATCAGAAACAGGAGAAGGTAGGAAAAATCGTATCATAAGAAAAGGAAAATAGCATGAATATACTATATTGCGGAGATGAGAATATTGAAGATGGATTAATGATATCCGTCTTATCTATTTTGAAAAATGTTGATGCTGATTTACATTTTTACGTGATGACAATGACACTTAAGAATGAAGATCATTCCTTTTATCCAGTTAACCAGAAGGTTGTACAGATCCTTAGGGATAAATTGAGAGAAGTGAATGTAAATAATTCGATTGAATTGTTTGATGCAACCAGTATTTTTCAGAAGATGATACCTAGTGCTAATATGCAGACTCGATTTACACCATATTGTATGCTTCGGCTTTTTGCAGATCAGGTTTCCTGTATTCCGGATAAAATATTGTATTTGGATAATGATGTAATATGCAGACAAAGCATAAAAGAGTTTTATGAGCAGGATATGGAGAAGTATGAGATAGCAGGGGTACTTGACTATTATGGACGTTTCTTCTTTAGAAACAGGCTATTTCATATGGATTATCTTAATTCGGGAGTACTGCTACTGAATATAAAGAAGATCAGAGAGACTGGGCTGTTTGAAATGTGCAGGAAGATGTGCCAGGAAAAAAAGATGTTCATGCCGGATCAGTCTGCACTAAATAAACTGTGCCAAAGAAAGAGAATAGCCAAGCGTAAATTCAATGAACAGCGTATTTTACATCAAGATACAGTGCTACAACATTTTACCACCAGTTTTCGATTTTTGCCATGGATCCATACCATTACTGTAAAGCCGTGGCAAGTTGAGAAAGTACATAGTAAATTAAAACTTTTTGAGTACGATGACATATTAGAAGAATATTTAAAGGCTAAAGCCTGTATAAGGGGTAATTAAATATGAAAACAGAACAGGAAGTAATCCCTATTTTTTTCACGATTGATAATGCATATGCACCATATTTAGACGTTGCCCTTCGATCCATGATAGCAAATGCCTCGAAGAAAGAAAAATATAAGATTATCGTCCTTTATGAAAATGTAACAGCAGATAGTCTTAGTAAGATTGCAACAGTAGTGCAGGAGCCATTTGAAATTGAATTTCATGAAATGAGAAATCAAATAGAAGGACTTACAGATCGGAAAGAAAATAGGCTTCGTTGCGATTATTTTACAATGACGATCTATTTTAGACTTTTTATAGCAGCCATGTTTCCGGAATATACAAAGGGGATCTACATTGACAGCGATGTGGTAGTTCCAGGCGATATTTCTGAACTATATAGGATTGATTTAGGAGATAATTTACTTGCAGCCTGTCCCGATCGTTCAGTAGTAAATATTCCGGAGCTTGCAAGATATATGGAGTATGCAATTGGAATACCAAAGACCGATTATATTAATTCAGGAGTACTTCTGATGAATTTGAAAAAGATGCGCGAGACAAAGTTCATTGAGCATTTTTTATATCTATTGAATACATATCACTTTGATAATGTAGCACCTGATCAGGATTATCTGAATGCAATATGTCATGGAAAAATTCTGTATTTAGAGGAATGTTGGGACGCTATGCCTCCGGAGGGCGGAAAGGAAATGGTGCTTGCAGAGCCAAAAATAATCCATTATAACCTATTTTTAAAGCCTTGGTGTTATGACAATATTCCATACGAAGAATATTTTTGGAAGTATGCAGAGATGTCACCCTTTTATGATGAAATCCTCCTATACAAAAAGAACTATTCGGCAGAGCAGAAGAAGTCGGATAAGGAATGCTTAAAGACTCTGGTTACAAAAGCAGGAAGACTGGACAGACAGGAGGTTACGTTTAGAAAGCTAAAAGAAAGTGGGATAAAAATTACAATATGTTTATAGGTGGAAATAAAGACAAGGTAATAGAGAATATTAAAAAGTCAGTTTCAAAACAGGAATACAATGTAAAGGTGGAAGTGGATGATCCAAATCTATCTGAGTGGGAAAAACAAAGAACTGTAAATCAGTTTTTGAAAAATAGCAATACGCTGAGATATAAAGTCTGTAATATATGCGCACGGGCGATCATAGATACAGCCACCAGATATCTAAACAGAAATACTATAATTGTTGGATTAGAGCATTTAAAAGGAATTCAAGCCGGAGCCATTATTACTAGCAACCACTTTAATCCGTTGGATAATACTGTAGTTCGTCATACTATGAAAAAGGCATCTTATAAAAGGATGTACATTGTAAGCCAGGATACCAACCTGGAGATGAAAGGAATGGTAGGCTTCCTTATGAGGCATGCTGACATTATTCCTCTTTCAAATAATAAGAAATATATAAACGAAACATTTGCTGCGATCATACATAAGCATCTTAGAAAAAAACATAGTATTCTTATTTATCCGGAACAAGAGATGTGGTTTAACTATCGTAAGCCAAGACCACCAAAACGGGGTGCATATTATTATGCGGCTTCTAATAAAGTACCGATTATTTCTTGCTTTGTAGAGATTATTGACCTTCCAAAGGAGGATACACCGGAATTCTATCAGACCCAATATGTCATGCATGTTCTACCAACTATTTATCCAAATCCCGACCTGAGTGTTCGTGAGAACAGTATTATAATGATGAAAAAAGATTATGAACAAAAGGTTGAGGCTTATGAGAATGCATATGGAAAAAAATTGAGTTATGATTTTGATAAGAAGGATATAGCAGGATGGATTTGCAAGGAGTAGCTTGCGGATAGTGTAAAAGAATATACTAAGAAAATCAAAAGGTAGAAAAAACTAAGGTTTCGACAGATATAGTTTGATGAATAAACTAATAAGTGGTATAATTTTACATATGCATAAATAGTACATGAATCAATATAAAATAGCTTACATATCACATTTTATTGCATAAAAAACTCTATTAGAATAAAAAAGGGTAAATAGCAAGGAGGAAGAAGACATGGAAATACAGCACGTAACGGATCAATCATTTTCCAAGTATGGGAGAGTAATTGACGGATTTGATCTTGCAGGTTTGATGAAGGGCATGGAGAAGACACCACTTCCAGACGATGTAATCTATGTTCCATCCGACGCTGAATTAGAGGCACTTCCAATAGCAAAAGAGTTTATGGACAGCCTATATGGAGGACTTCCAATCCAGATTGGATATTGTAACGGGAATAATCATAAGTTGAATGCGGTAGAATACCACAGATCATCAGAGGTAAATGTGGCTGTAGATGATTTGATACTATTATTAGGAAGACAGCAGGATATTACTTCAGAGTTTACCTATGACACATCAAAGATCGAAGCATTTCTAGTACCAGCAGGTTCTGCAATTGAAGTATATGCAACGACGCTTCACTATGCACCATGCAATGCGAAGGAAACAGGATTTCGTTGTGTAGTGGTTCTGCCTAAGGAGACCAATGAAGAGATTACTTTTTCGTTAAAGGAAGAGGGAGAAGACAAATTAATGGCAGCCAAGAACAAATGGCTGATTGCCCATGAAGAGGCGAAGATAGAAGGAGCATTTAATGGCTTGATCGGTGAGAATATCACATTATAAGGAAAATAGAAAGAGAGGGCAATAAGAATGAGTAATATGCCAGAATTAAAAATTGGAATTGTTGCAGTTAGTAGAGACTGCTTTCCAGAAAGCCTGTCAGTAAATAGAAGAAAGGCATTAGTAGAAGCTTATCAGACAAAATACGGAAAAGACACCGTATATGAATGTCCAGTTTGTATCGTAGAAAGTGAAATCCATATGGTACAAGCACTTGAGGATATTAAACAAGCAGGATGCAATGCATTGGTTGTATACCTTGGAAACTTTGGACCTGAAATTGCAGAAACATTACTTGCAAAACATTTCGATGGACCAAAAATGTTTGTAGCAGCGGCAGAAGAAACAGGAGATAGCCTGCTTGATGGCCGTGGTGATGCTTACTGTGGTATGTTAAACGCAAGTTATAACTTAAAACTTCGTAATATCAAAGCATATATTCCTGAGTATCCTGTGGGAACAGCAGAAGAATGTGCTGATATGATTCATGACTTTGAACCAATCGCTCGTGCAGTCATTGCATTAAATGACTTAAAGATTATCAGCTTTGGACCACGTCCATTAAACTTCTTAGCATGTAATGCACCAATCAAACAATTATACAACCTTGGTGTTGAGATTGAAGAAAACTCTGAACTTGACTTATTTGAATCATTCAATAAGCATGAAGGAGACGAAAGAATTCCAGAAGTAGTAAAAGAGATGGAAGCAGAACTTGGTACAGGCAATAAGAAACCAGAAGTTTTAGCTAAGCTTGCTCAATATGAATTAACACTAAAAGACTGGATCAGAGATCACAAGGGATACCGTAAATATGTTGCAATCGCAGGCAAGTGCTGGCCAGCATTCCAGACACAGTTTGGCTTTGTACCATGTTACGTAAATAGTCGTCTGACAGCACAAGGAATTCCAGTATCCTGTGAAGTAGATATCTATGGTGCAT
>JAUNJY010000063.1 GCA_030535455.1 bacterium | reverse complement strand
GGGGAGTAATCTGTAAGGAAGATACCAATGAGAAGATCGGATTTGGTAATTCAGAACTTTTAAAACCGGTACTTGCAGTCGTAGATCCAACTTATATGACTACAGTTCCAGCAAATTACACTGCATTTCAAGGATTTGATGCGTTATTCCACAATACAGAAGTTATGATGTCCACAGGCCTTAATATTTTGTCAGAAGCAATTGCGTTATCTGCAATTGAACATATAACAAAATGGCTTCCAATTGCTGTGAAAGATGGAAACAATATTGAGGCGAGAGAACATGTTGCTTATGGTTCCACAATGGCTGGTATTACGATGCAGCTAACATCAACAACAGCGCAGCATTCTATGGAACATGCTATGAGTGCATATCATAGAAACCTTCAGCATGGAGCAGGCTTGATTATCATTTCCAAAGAGTTCGCTAAATTCTTTATTGATAAACATGTATGTGATGATCGTTTTATCAAAATGGCAAAGGCGATGGGAGTGGAAAATCCTACTTCACCATATGACTTTATTGATGCATTAGTAAAACTTCAGGAGGATTGTGGCGTTGCTGATTTGAAAATGAGCGAATATGGATTTGATAAGTCAGAGTGTATGACATTGGCTATTAATGCAAGAGAGACAATGGGAGGATTATATCCTGCTAATCCATGTGAAATGACAGATGAGGACGTTGCAGGAATCTTTGAACGCTCTTACCGCTAATACAGAATTATTAAGAATAAAAACCTCTGTGATAGAACTCACAGAGGTTTTTTTGTACTTTTATAAGATTATAAAGAGTTTCGTTTCTTTAACAATTCTGCCATTTCATCAGCAGATTCCTGCATACCTCGATTAAGCCATTCTTCCACCCATCCATAGATACCAGAAACAATAAATGCTGCGGAATAGGCAATGATATTAGGATATTCTGGTTTAGGGCCCATAATTTCACGGAAGACATTTTTCAAAAGATAGAGAAGATGCCGTTCATTAAGTATCATATAAAAATCTTTATGGTTGGACATATGGTGGAACATAGCCACCATAAATTCATCGTCGGAGTGACTATCTTGTTTATCATAGTCAGCAGTCCATTCCCCAAGTAATTCTAACAGATACTCGCGGATGATATCTTCCTTCTGGCTATAGTTTCTGTAAAAAGAGTTTCTGCTTACCATGGCAGTTTCCGTAATTTCGCTAATGGAGATGGCAGTAAACTCTTTTTCTTTGAGCAGATTTATCATAGCCTGTTTAATTTGATTTTTTACATAAGTATTTTTCTCTAGATTATCCATGATGGTACAATCTCCTTCCGTTTGTACCATTTTTCCTTATCCATTGACGTTAGATAAAAGGGATGGTACACTTGTCACGTCTTGATGGTACAACTGTTGCAACGAAATGTCAAGGACATATATAAGGAGGATACACATGGAAACGAAAAAACACGTTATCATTTTATTAATAGTAGTCATTGTGGCTGCGGTTTTAGGAAGACTGGCAGTACGCGCGGTTATGAATATGCTGCTAGGCGGCACAGTATTTGGAGGTAATTTTCTATGAGTAAGAATACAGGCAAAAAGAAAGGAAAGGTTATGTGGGGAGTTATTTATGTAGTAACATTTTTAGTGTTTTTCCTAGGATCAGCAATTATTAAACTGACGTATAATCCAGTTGCAATTAATATAGATTGGAACGATTCTATAGGAAAGTCTTATACTGACATATCTTACGGAGAGAAAGAACAAAATAAGTTTGATCTGTATGTTCCAGCGGATACGGGAAAACAAACATATGGGCTTGTGGTATACTTGCATGCAGGTGGATTTACCACAGGAGATAAAAGTGATGATGTCAGTATGCTTCAATACTTCACCTCAAAGGGGTATGTAGCAGCAGGTATTAACTATACACTTCAAGATGATAATAATCCAGAGGCAAGCGTATACACGATGTCGCAAGAAATCAAAAATAGTATTCCTGTGGTTGTTGAGGAAGCGAAAAAACTAGGATATGAAATTGATGGAATTGCCATGTCTGGTGGTTCGGCAGGTGGATGTCTTGCATTATTATATGCCTATAGAGATGCCGAAACAGCGCCGGTTCCAGTAAAATGTGTTATTGAAGCGGTGGGACCATCCAGTTTTGAGCCAGATGACTGGTATGGCCTTGGTGAAAATCCAGAAGCTGCAGCAGGATTATTTAGTATTATGTCAGGAAATGTAATCATTGCAGATATGATAGGAACGAGTGCTTATCAGGATGCTATTAAGGATATCTCACCATATATGTGGGTAAATGAAACTACGGTTCCAACACTTATGGCTTATGGAAAACAGGATAAAATATGTCCGTTTGGAACTGTAAAGTATCTTATTAATGCACTTGATGAAAATCATGTTACCTATGACTATATTGAATTTTCCCATTCCGGACATGGGCTACAAAATGATAATAAGCAGTATAAGCAGTATTTAGAGAAAATGGATGAGTATCTGGCAAGGTATCTTGGAGCCTAACAGGAGGAGATGATGAAAATACTGAAAAGAATATTTATAATAATAGCAATTCTGATTGCACTAGTAGTAATTGTTCTTGTTACAATTCTAAAGATGGTATCTTACCGTAACAATCACTACTACAAATATACAAAGAGTAATATGCCAATAGAAAATAAATATACCCAACTGGGTCCGCTAAACGTTTCCTATGCAGAGTTTGAAACAGAGGATATCTGTAAGAAACAGGAGGTTTGGTTTCCAAGTGAAATAGAAAATTCTGAAAAAAGATATCCTCTCATAATTTTAGCAAATGGAACTGGAGTTCCTGCATCAAAATATAAAGAGGTGTTTAAACATCTGGCAAGCTGGGGCTTTATTGTGGTAGGAAATGAAGATGAGAATTCCAGAACCGGAGCCTCTTCTGCTTTAAGCCTTGATTATATGCTTATGTTAAATGATAATAATTCCACTGAATTTTACGAAAAAATAGATGTAAATAATATCGGAATTAGTGGTCATTCACAAGGTGGTGTTGGAGCAATAAATGCAGTAACAAATCAACAGAATGGAAGTCTATATAAAGCAATGTATACAGCAAGTGCTACCTCAAGCTTCTGGGGACAGGAAAGTCAGTTTGGAACAGAGTGGAGTTATGATGTCTCAAAGGTAGGAATACCATATTTTATGGTCGCAGGCACCGAATATTTTGATGCAGGAACGGCTACGGATAAAACAGCAACCAGTGGTCAAGGGATATGTCCGCTTTGGTCATTAAAAGAAAACTATAATAATATGTTAGATGAGATGGCCAAAATAATGGCAAGACGTACTGGTGTTGAACATGGGGACATGCTTTACAGAGCAGATGGTTATATGACAGCCTGGTTTATGTACTGGCTAAAAGATGATAAAGAAGCAAAAGAGGCATTCTTTGGAACAAATGCGGAGATTTTAAATAATGCAAATTGGCAGGACATTTTTAGTAGTTTATAATTGCATGGTGCAGCCGTTAGTTCTATGATAATATATAGAGTATAGAAAGACAGATATCTACTCCCCTTATATTCTGGAGTTTGTACAAGGTTGTTCAGTTGTTTTACATCTAAAATACACTGGCCTAAAGGATAAGGAGCGATTTTCTAATACAAGTAAAAAACTGATCAAAGCAAATGTTACTATAATTGATTAATTTATTGGAGAAAGGAATTAGGGGGAGATATAGATGGAGTTTTACGAAGTAATAAAGATATGCCTCTACACTGAGAATTCCACTAGGAGACGAAGAAGAATGGTCCAGGGAGATACTTAAATATTCAAAAGAGTACATAATGCCTTGCTTTATTGGAATAAATGGTGACTTGGGAATTACCATTGGAAAATTTGAAATATGGAGCAGGGTATGTGCTATGGATGTAGAAATGACCTTAACTTGATCAAAGAATACTATTATAAGAAGTACACGAACAAAGCGTATCATGCATATTGAAGTATGTCTTCGAAAACAAAGACAGGATACATAGTAATTCACGTATTAATAAGAAAACCTTTTATGGCTATTTAGTAACCATAGAAGGTTTTTTACATCATAACTGCTAAAAAGTTTGGTCATGTAACATTATCTTAATTGATTCAATTAAAATATTAGCTTTGGAGCATAAGTGTTTTGCATAGATCAATCCATAAGGAATCGTAATCTCCTGTTCAAGGGGAATTGCTTTTAGCGATGGATGAATGTCCTGCCATATCAAAGGTGTGATCATAATTTGATTATTAAGCTCACAGGAAGAAAACGTACTAATATCATAGTAATCCAGATCTTCAATATGAATAGAAGGACATGTTTCTAAGTAGTCTCTTAAGGCATCGAAGTGACTTGAGATACCACGTTTTAATAAAAGCACAGTTTCTTCCTGTAAATCAGTTAGGCGGATTATTGATTTATTAAAAAGTCTGTGATTTACAGAGACAGCAATACAAAAAGGAACCTGTTTAAAACAAATGAAGTTACAATTGTTTCGATAAAACTCTGAAAGGTATAAACCTTCAAACATAACATATTCTTTACCAAGTCCGGCGAGAGGGGTCTCGTTGGCAATCTCAGAATTCTGTTGAGAAATCAGACGGATCTCAAAGTCTGGATTTACTTCAATCACCTTTACCCAATAGTCAGGTAAGAACCTACACTTTGTCAATAATGAGGTACCAATTCGTATTTCAGAAGAGATGCTGCCCTCAATCATACGAGCTCGTTCCACCGCATTGTTAGATAGACGAACGATATTCTTGGCATCCTGATAGAGGGATTCCCCGGCAGGAGTTAGTGTGACACCATGCGTCGTACGATTAAATAAAGTAAGGCCAAGCTGTTTTTCTAGTAGGTTGACTTGTTGAATTAGAGACGTTGGCGTTATAAAAAGCTCCCGTGCAGCTTTTGAAAAGCTTTGTAGTTCAGCAGCTCGAATAAAAGAGTCAAGTTGTTTATTATAGATAATATCATCTCCTTTGGTTATAGGTTAAAACCTTATACTATTTTAACTTTTATGAACTTCCGTTACAAGGCTTTTTTAGATAAACTATAGAAGAAGCAAATGATACTATGTGAGCAATCACATAAGTATGAGTAATAGATAGAAGCAAGATAGAGAGGTAAAAATATGAGAACATTATTTGATGAAACTACATTTGGAAACTTAAGATTAAAAAATCGTCTAGTTCGTTCAGCAACAGGCGAGAATCTTGCATCAGCAGAGGGGCATATTCCGAAGGACTTAATTAAAACATATACTGAGCTAGCAAAAGGTGGAGTTGGAATGATCCTGATCGGATTTACCAGTGTTGCACCAGTTGATCATTTTAGAGAAGGACTTATGCGTCTACATGACGATAGCTTAATTGCAGAATATAAAGAGTTAGCGGATGAAATTCATAAATATGATTGTGTAGCCATGCCACAGCTTGCCTTAGGTATCTATTTAAAGAATACCCAAGATGGCAGGTTAATACAACTGGAACCAGATCAAATGGATGATTCAGATATTAAAGAAATTATCCGTAAGTTCGTAAGTGCTGCAAGCAGAGCAAAACAAGCGGGATTTGATGGAGTGCAGTTACACGGAGCACATGGATTTGTATTAAGTAAATTTATGAGTCCAGCATACAATCATAGAACGGATGCATATGGAGGAAGTACAGAAGGAAGAGCAAAAATCGTTATAGATATCATCAAGGAAATTAAAAAAGAAAATCCGGATTTCCATGTATCCATCAAGATAAATAATAGTGATTATATTCCACGTGGGTTACAACCGGAAGAGAGCATAAGAATTTGTGAATTATTAGAAGAGGCAGGGTTAGACTCTGTTGAAGTAAGTGGAAATGGACCATGTGTAGATGGAATTCGTCCAGGTCATGGAGAAGGATTTTTTGCTCCACATGCGGTAGAACTTAAGAAACATGTGAATATTCCAGTTATTCTTACAGGAGGACACCGTAGTGTGGAACATATGGAAATGCTTCTCAATGACTATGGAATTGAATACTTCTCGTTATCAAGACCATTAATTCATGAACCAGGCCTGCCAAATCGCTGGAAGAGTGGAAATACAGCACCATCTAAGTGTATTTCCTGCAATCGTTGTTTTGGAACTTATGGACATGAATGTATTTTTAAGACAAAAAGATAGTCAGGAATGTGGGAGAGTATAGTTTGAATGAGAAGAAGCAAAGGATAACAGAGAATAAAATGGGAGTGGCTCCAATATGGTCACTCCTATTAACAATGGCATTACCAGTTATTTTATCAACGATTGTACAGTCGCTTTATAATATTGTAGATGGAATTTATGTGTCGAGAATTGGTGAAGATGCTCTGGCAGCAATGACATTTGGTAATCCTATTATTAATATATTAACCGCAGTGGGAACCGGAATTGCAGTAGGTATGAATACCATGTTATCTCGGGGACTTGGCGAAAAGAATAAAAAACATGTAGATGATGCTGCAAAAACGGCTATCTTTCTTGGATTAGTTGCAGCTATTCTATGTGTGATTGTAGCATTTACATTAATCAAGCCATATTTGGCGTTACAGACAGATAATAAAAATATTATAGACCTAGGAAGTAGTTACCTAACGGTATATGTAGCATTAGGAATCGGAACTATTGGTCAGCTTATGTTTGAACGTATGTTGATTTCAACGGGGAAAACCATGTACAGTATGATTTCTCAAGGAAGTGGTGCCGTATTAAATGTTATCTTAGATCCGATTTTAATCTTTGGATATTTTGGATTTCCTGCCATGGGAATTAAGGGAGCAGCCTATGCGACAGTATTTAGCCAGATTGTTGCAACATTAATTGCACTGTATTTAAATGTGAAAAAGAACAAAGAGATTACAATACGTTTTTCATTAAAGCCACCAATCTATGCAATCAAAAGAGTGCTCTACCTTGGATTGCCATCGGCACTCCTGTTATCACTAACTGGCTTGATGATGTTTAGTTTCACAGCGATACTTAATCGGTTTACATCTTCAGCAGTCGCTGTATTTGGAGCATGTACAAGAATAATTTCTGTATTTTACAGCGTTGTAAATGCACTATGTAGTACCGTGATGCCTGTAATTGCCTATAATCTTGGAGCAAGAAAGAAAGAGAGAGTTGATCAGGCAATTAAATATGGATATCTTTATAGCGCAGCATTAATGCTAGTTGGAACTATACTATGTTTTGGTTTTCCAAGACAACTATTACAAATGTTTTCTGCTACCGAGGAAATGATGTCCATTGGGATATGGGGAATGCGTGCCATGTCCTGTATGTTTATCCTTGTAGGTCTGAAAAATACGAGTACATGTATTATACAAGCGCTTGGGCATAGTTTTCATAGCATGGCGATTGATGTAAGCAGAAATTATGTGATCATGCTTCCAATGGCGTTTGCACTTTCAATGACAGGAGTGCTTAATCTGGTATGGATAGCAGTACCAATTGCTGATATAGTATCTGCATTAATTGGTTTAATATTAGTCCTTTATTTTTATAAAAAGAATATCAAAACAATGGAGGTATAAATCTATGAAACTAATAGCGATTAACGGTAGTCCAAGAAAAAAAGGAAATACAGCAACTCTTTTGGGAAAAGTACTGGAAGGTGCTGCATCCTGTGGAGCAGAAACAGAGCTAATTCATCTATATGAACATCAGTATAAGGGCTGTATTAGCTGCTTTGGCTGTAAGAGAAAAGGACTGGATGAGAGAAAATGCCTTATTAAGGATGAGTTAGCACCAATTTATGAAAAGATAAGAGAGGCAGATGCTTTAGTACTAGGATCACCGATTTATTTTATGAATATAAATTCTGGAATGGCTGCTTTCTTGGAAAGACTTTTATATCCGAATATGATATATAGCAGGGAAATCCCTACTGTTTTTCCAAAAGTAATGCCGACGGGGTTGATCTACACAATGAACATGAAGAAGGAACAGATGGAGCAATTTGGTTTGCAAAATAATTTACAGTCATATCAAAACTATATAAAGACGGTGTTAAAAAAGGAACCAGAAGTGCTTTATTCATGCAATACGGTTCAGTTTTCTGGTTATGATAAGTATGAGTCCTCCATGTTTTCAGAAGAGGAAAAGTTGAACTATAGAAAAGAGCAGTTTCCAGTGGACTGTAATTATGCATTTGAAATGGGAAAAAAACTGATACAATAAAAAATACCTTCTGTAGTAAGAGAATAACTACAGAGGGTATTTTTTATTAGGTCCGAAGATAAGAGAATATTCTACGTTTGCTTCAGGGTCAGTAATCGGAATTATATATCTGTTTTCTAGCAGGTTATTTTTATCAGTTGCTAGGTTAGTAGTGAAGCAGGGAAGAGAGGATTCACGAACTAGCTCTTCGAATGCAAAATCATCTGTTTGGACTAAGAATTTTGATGCAGGCATTTTAGTTCGACAAAGCTCATCCCAAAAACCGATTTTACTTCTAAGTAGAAAATTGAAACCATTCAATTCACTGAAAGTAAGAGTTTTTCGAGACGCTAAAGCATGGTTCACAGGCACACAAAGGGATAGGAATTCCTTAAGAAAAGGAATGCTATGGATGCCGTTAGGTCTATAGGGAAGAATACCAATATCACATGCCCCTGAGCGGGTATCTTTTAGGAGTTTTTCAGAAGAAGTTATACTTGAAGAAATGCTCATTCCTGGGTAGTAGGTAGATAATTTAGGTAACAATGACCATAGGGGAGCAGGAGCACAGGATTCTACTATAATTGTGTGAAGACTTTTATCATAAGCTTGCACTTTGGCTACTACATCATTAGCATTTATAAGAAGCTGTCTAGAATATTCCACCGCTTTAAGACCCGCCTCGTTAAGCGTAATCTTATTTTTTGAACGGTGAAAAAGAGGAACGCCGAATGCCTCTTCAATATGTTTCATTGTCCTTGTTATAGTTGGCTGGGATAAATTAAGTAGTTCCGCTGCTTTGGAGAGGGTATCATGATCTGCAAAAGTAATTAATTGTTCTAAGTCATTCAGATTTAACATCAATTCACCTCGTTTTACTATTCATTATATGAAAACTAGATTTCAGTATTTATATTGTACATTCTTGTATTAAGTATGTACACTAAGATTACAATATCAATAGTGTTAAAAAATCTGAATAGTAGGAGGAACGAAAATGGTGTATGTAACGTTAAGTAACGGAGTAAAAATGCCAATGTTGGGATATGGTGTATATCAGACACCTGCTGATGAGACAGAGAGATGTATTCTTGAAGCAATCGAAGTAGGATACCGCAGTATCGATACCGCGCAGGCATATGGAAATGAAGAAGGTGTTGGTAGTGCAATTCGTAAATCAGGACTTCCAAGAGAGGAATTCTTTTTAACTACAAAAATCTGGATTACCAATGCAGGATATGAGAAAGCAAAGGCTTCTATTGAAGAGTCATTACGTAAACTTCAAACAGACTATATAGATCTTTTACTAATCCATCAGCCATTTGGTGACTATTATGGAAGTTATCGAGCAATGGAGGAAGCTTTTAGAGAAGGAAAGGTTCGAGCAATCGGCGTATCGAATTTTTATCCGGATAGATTTTTAGACATTCATCACTTTGCAGAAATCAAGCCAGTAGTAAATCAAGTGGAAACTCATGTGTTTCAGCAACAGAAAACAGCAAAAGAATATATGAAAAAGAATGGTACACAAATCATGTCATGGGGACCATTTGCAGAAGGAAAAAATGATTACTTTAATAATCCGGTATTGAAAGAAATCGGAATAAACCATGGAAAATCTGTAGCACAAGTAGCATTAAGATTCTTGCTTCAAAGTGAGGTTATATTAATTCCAAAATCCACACATAAAAATAGAATGGAAGAGAACTTTGCTATCTTTGACTTTGCTCTTTCTGAAGAAGAAATGTCTAGAATTGAAGAGTTAGATAGTGGAGAAAGTTTATTTTTCTCCCATTATGATCCAAAGACAGTAGAGTGGTTCATGTCTATGGTATAAACGAGAGTTTTGTCCTTATATTGGAATTGGAAACCCAAAAAGATGCAGCAGAGTATTTAATCGTGTTCTTGAATACGAATTTCTTAAAAAGAGAATCTTCTATGAAAAGATAAGCCACATAGAAGGTTCTCTTTTTTTGAATAATAAAAATCCGGCAAACACATTCCTCTATTTACTTGAAGATCGATAACATGCAAAATTTCCCTTGTTATTATCATAACGATTCAATATAATGAAAGTACTATTAAATGGATAGAATTGATACTAATAGGGAGGCCCTACTGTGAAAGATTACATGAATGCCATGATTCAGGAATTGAATAGTATTTCACGAATGGCAGTGATAGAAAACGCAACGGTGACGGAACTGTTGATTTGTGATTACATAAAAATTATTAAATATCGTTGGAACGAAGAAGAAAAGATGATTGCTGCGGCAAAGGAAATAGAGATCATAAAGCGAAGTTGTGAGTTATATCAGAAGACAACAAACCAATCTTTTACATATAAGGTACAAGAAGAGACCGATGTAAAGATGGTATTTATCCCGCATTATACGATTTTATCTGTGATCTCTGGTATGCTTCAGCAGTTAAGAAACAAAGAGGGAAACGTAAACTTAGTGCTTCATGTAAAAGAGATAAACGGACAAGTCATGATCACCATTTTATTTGAAGGATCCTTCCCTTTTAATACCTACTATGAGACGATGATGGCACAAAATGCTTCAAATTACGAAAGTGTTTGGAATTCATTTAGCCGCTGGACAGCACAGTTTGGAGCGGATACATGGAATGTGGTCAATGAACTGAATTCTTTTGCAGTTTGCGTTTGTTGCAGTTAGGGAGCAAGGGTTAAGCAGATGAAAAAGATATTAGAAAACATGAAGATGGCATCCGTGAAGGCTCAGATGATGGGCATATTTATGTTTATTGTAATAGTACTTGGCGGAACGGTAACCATAGCCCTACGATTTAACTATCGAGCGACGGCAACCAATGCAGAGTATATTGAATACATTTCAGATTTAAGTAAGCTTGGAGAGCTCTTTAAGAATAGTAAGATAGAAGTTGATGAGATAAAAAACAAATCAGTAAAAGAGAAAAGTACAGTACTTGAAAATCGATTTAAGGAAATCAGTGAAAGCATCGAGAACCTTAAGGTGGATACCAGCTCTGTGGAGATTACACTGCGCCTTCGAGTTGTACAGTATTTACAGATACGATTTGAAAGCAATGTACAACAGTTACTTTGGCTGATCGAGCATGATAGTGAGAAAAATGGCACAGTAAGTGATACAGCAACTTATGATGAGATCTATGTAAAGGTAGCAGATATTGCAGAACGTGCAGATACGTATATCAAAGAGATGATATCCATAAGCGTGGAGGAAAACAAAGAATTCTTATTAGAAAATAAAGAAAAGAATAAGAAGATGCAGCAGTTTCTAATCGGTGTCATGGTCGGAGCAACTATTCTTGTTATAATTCTTTGTTCCAGGTTCGCCTTGTATTTTTCAAAACTGATTTATCAGATTATGGAGATTACCAATCGGATTGCCAAAGGAAAAAAAGAAAAGCGGATTGAGGCATTTGATGGTCCGGAAGAATTTCAAACGATTATCACAAGTTTTAACCAGTTAATTGAGACAATGGATGATCTAAGGCTTAAAGCAGAAGAAAAGGCACAGTTAGAACTTAAGGTTGCAGAAGATGAGATCGAAAAGATTAGAATGAGGGAGCTATTAAAAGAAGCAAAACTCCAGGGACTCCAATTTCAAATCCAGCCTCATTTTCTATTTAATACGCTTAATGTGATTTCCATGTTAGCCATCGTGGAAGACAATATGAAGGTATATGATCTTATCATGGCATTGTCCAAATTTATGAGACATAGCCTGAAAAAGACATCGGAACTAGTTCGCCTGGAAGAGGAACTGGATATGGTAGTACAGTATCTTTATATTCTAAAGGCAAGAAAGGGAGAGAAGTTAGAGTATACGGTTATTAATAAAGTGGAAGAGGAAGTGCATGTACCAATCTTTGTTTTACAGCCAATTGTAGAAAATGCATTTTGCCATGGGTTAGAAAAGAAGATTGAGCAGGGAAGAATTATAATACGAACAAAGATGAAAGGAAATATCCTTGTACTAAGCGTATATAATAACGGAATTCCAATTAGCAGGGAAATGCTTGAAAAGCTTCGAAGTGAAGTTTCCTTAAAGGGAAGCGCTATGGAAAAAGAAGCACAAATCGGTATTACCAATGTATCCAACCGATTAAATATTATTTTTGATGGAAGGGTTAGGTATCTGATTCACTCTAATGAACGTAGGGGTACGCTGTTTACGATCCAAATTGATATGGGCGTTCATTAATAGACTGTGGTAAGGAGAAGAAGAGATGTATCAAGTTTTAATTGCAGAAGATGAATATATTGAGCGGGAAGCCATGAAGCACATTATAAAACGTGAATTTCAGGATGAATATGAGATGATTGAAGCGGAAAACGGGCTTGAGGCAGTGGAATTAGCGAAAAGCCATAATCCAGATATTATATTCTTAGATATCAAGATGCCAGGTTGTTCAGGACTTGAGGCAGCTAGTCGAATTAGGGAGAGCTTACCTAATGCACGTATTGTATTCATTACGGCATACGATTACTTTGACTATGCAAAAGAGGCAATTTCATTACAGGTAGATGAGTTTATGTTAAAGCCGGTTGATATTGGGGAGGTAAAAAAGTATTTAACCAAGGCAGCAGCAGAGATTAAGAAGCAAGAGTCAGATAAAACTGAAAATGAAGAGATTACCGTTAAATTTGCAATGATAAAGAAGCAGTATCAAGATGAGTTTATGCGACTTGTAAATATTCGCAATTCTTCAGAAGAAATTATGAACTATTATTTTGAAATCATGGGAATACGGATGAAACATGCATGTGTTGCGCTGATTGATTTTAGTATGGTAGGCCAAATGAAGTCCGAGAGTGTGATGCAACGGGAATTTATAAAAGGAAGATTTCTTGATAAGATAAAGAAACAGAGTGAGCGGCTAGATCTTGTTGCTATGTGTGGAGAATTATCGGATCAAATCTGTTGTGTCTGGGTCACAGAAAATGAGGAGGACTTAGTACAAAAAGTACGACAAGTCACCAATATAGCTCTTCAAACAACGGGTACTAAGCCTATTATCCGCATTTCAGAAGAGACGAGTGAGATTGGAAAGCTCCCAGAATTATTATTTGACTTAAAGAAGGCACATTCTGATAAGCAAGGAGTGGAACAGAAACGATATCCATTTGAGTTGGAGGACCGCCTGCTTGCCGATATTAAAAAGAAGGAATTTGAGTCTGCAAAGAAGCAGCTAGAATTACTGGTGTCTTACTTTGAACAGATGTATATTGGAAATGAGTTTCGCCGAGAAGCTTTAGGCCTTTATACTGTAGTGAAACGTATGATGGAGCGTAATATGCCAGAACTTTTTATGAAAGATATGGAGGAGATGGCAGAGGAGATGTACTCCAGCCTGGAAATGAGAGCAGTCTTTAACAATCTGTTTGATTATGCCAGCCAGTGCAATGAAAAACGACCAGATCGAAATCTGTTATTGATCCAAGAGGTCTGCAGATATCTTGAAAAACACTATAATGAGGAAATCTCACTAGAAGAGGCAGCAAGTGTAATAGGATTTAGTTCCTTTTATTTTACAAAACTGATGAAGGAATATCTGAATATGAGCTATGTTGACTATATTACCCACCTTAGAATAGAAAAAGCAAAACAGCTGATGCAGGAAACTACCTTGTCACTAAAGGAAATTGGGCAGGAAGTGGGATATCAAAACTCCAACTATTTTACAAGGGTATTTAAGAGGACGGAAGGAATTACACCAAGTCAATATAAACAGGATTTTGTTAAAAGTACGACAAATAAATAAAGAAATAGCAAGATTGTACTGCAGGGAATATGATTTTAATTGTATTTTTTGCAGTACAATTTTGTTTGTAAATAATATACATAGAACAATTTTGTGCTAACCCAAAAAAAGTAAGTGAAATCGGACAAGATAGTGACAGGAAAAACAAGCTTGTTTATTTTTAAGTACAATCCAATTTGATAAAATAATATCAATCAGTCAATGTACCACAGGTACGAAGGATAAGAAGTATATTGGAGGCATAAAAATTGAAAAAATTAAAAGTAAGTATCAGCCTTGCTTGTATATTAGCCATGATCGTTTCATTAACAGGATGTGCAGCAACAACTGCAGATGGAAAGAAGCAAGAAGTATGGAATGTTGCGGTAATTCAGACGGAAGATCATCCACAAACGATGGCAGTAAAGAAGTTTGGTGAGATTTTCAGTGAATTAACCGATGGAAGATATAAAATCGAAGTATATCCAAATGAATTATTAGGACCACAAAGAGAAACATTAGAGCAAGTTCAATATGGCATAATCGAGATGGCTGTTATTGGAAATGCAAATATTTCAAGCTTTGTTGATGGATTTTTAACATTTGAAATGCCATTTTTATTTGATGACGAAGATCACCAAAAGAGATTTTTTGAAAACTCTACGGAACTTAATTCGTTATTTACCCAGACAGAAAAGTACAATTTCAAAATTGCATCTCAGTTTACAGCAGGAACAAGAAATATGTATGCCAACAAAGCAATTAAAGGCTTAGCAGATTTAAAGGGAATGAAGATCAGAACTGCAGAATCTGATACATACATTAAGATGATGAAATGCCTTGGCGGAGCAGCAACACCAATGTCATTCGGCGAAGTATTTACAGCAATCCAGTCTGGTGTCGTTGATGGTGCAGAAAACAATGAAGCATCGTATTCCAATACAAAACATTATGAAATTGCACCATATTATTCATACACAAAACATTTAATCGTTCCGGATTACATGATCGTAAATAATGATCTTTATAATAGTCTTTCTGAGGAAGACAAAGCAGCATTTGAAGAAGCATCTACACGTGCCAGAGAATATGAATATGAACTATGGCAAAAGGAAACAGCAACATATCTTCAAAATGTCATCGATGCAGGTGCAAAAATCGTTGAAGATGTTGATGTAAATTCTTTAAAAGCGGCAGTACAACCACTTCATGAAGAATTAACAAAAAATGAAGCAGTTAAAGTGATTTACGATGCCGTTAAGAAGGAAGCAAACTAAAGCACAAACTTAAAAGAGAAGAGGTTATCTTAATGAATAAGATAAGAGATATGATAAATAAAGTTACAGAGTGGCTGTCAGTAGTTATCTTAGCAATTATGACACTACTTGTAACATGGCAGGTAATTACACGTTTCGTGTTTAAATCTCCAAGTTCCATTACGGAATCCTTAGCAAAATACCTATTTGTATGGTTAGTATTAATTACAGCAGCATATGTAATTGGAAAAAGAGAGCATATGGCGATTGAGTTCTTTGCAAGCCGTTACTCAAAGAAGACACAAAATATCCTAAGCATCATTAGTGAAGTCGTGATCTTCATCTTTGTTGCCTTAGTCTTAACTTACGGCGGTGGATACATTGCAATGCATGCTATGAATCAGACAGACTCATCCTTATCCATTCCAATGGGAATTGTATACCTAGCATTGCCAGTAAGTGGTGTATTATCTATGTTTTACTCAATCTGCAACATTGTTGATGATGTAAAGAGTTTAACAAGCAGTAAGAAAGAACAGTAGGAGGAAACTTTATGAATACAGCACTTGTATGTGGGCTGATCATGATCGTAGTGATACTCGCATTACTATATATTAAAACACCAATCAGTATCAGTGTTGGCTTTGGTGCAGCACTTTCCATGGTAGTCGTATTACCAGGAACAAAGGCAGCATTAATGTCGGCTCAAAAAATATTTACAGGAATTAATTCCTTTACGTTATTAGCAATTCCATTCTTTATCTTAGCAGGTATCATTATGAACAATGGTGGTATTGCAAGAAGACTTGTAAACTTAGCACTTGTATTAGTTGGTAGACTTCCAGGTTCCCTTGCACTTACAAACGTTGTTGCAAATATGTTATTTGGTGCAATCTCTGGTTCCGGTTCTGCAGCATGTGCAGCAATCGGTGGTATCATGGGACCTTTAGAGGAAGAAGAAGGCTATGACAAAGATTATGCAGCAGCAGTAAATATTGCATCTGCACCAGCAGGTATCTTAATTCCACCAAGTAACACGTTAATCATTTTCTCTACAGTAGCAGGCGGGGTATCCATTACTTCTTTATTCTTAGCTGGATATATTCCAGGTATCCTTTGGGGACTTGGCATCATGATCGTAGCATACTTTATGGCAAGAAAGAGAGGATACAAAGGAAGAGCCCACGTACCTTTTAAAGTCGCGGTTAAGACATTCTGGGAAGCATTTCCTAGTTTATTGTTAATCATCATTGTAATCGGTGGTATCCTTGGTGGCGTATTTACACCAACCGAAGGTTCTGCAATCGCAGTATGTTATGCATTAGTGTTATCCTTTATCTATAAGAACATTAAAGTTTCCGATCTTCCAAGAATCCTTTTGGAAGCATCCAAATTAACAAGTATTATCGTATTCTTAATCGGATTATCTTCAATTATGTCATGGATCTTAGCATTTACAAAGATTCCAAACTTAATTGCAACTGCTTTACTTGGAGTTTCCGATAGTCCAGTTGTAATCTTATTGATTATGAATGTGATCTTATTAGTACTTGGTACATTTATGGACCCAACACCTGCAATCTTAATCTTTACACCAATTTTCTTACCAATCGTAGAAAGCTTTGGCATGCATCCAGTACACTTTGGTGTAATGATGACATTCAACTTATGTATCGGATGTATCACACCTCCAGTAGGTGCCATCTTGTTTACAGGCTGTAAAGTATCAAAAGTATCCAT
The DNA here is from genome assembly GCA_030535455.1 of bacterium. Taxonomy (GTDB): domain Bacteria; phylum Bacillota; class Clostridia; order Lachnospirales; family Lachnospiraceae; genus KM106-2. The sequence continues at coordinate 5,700 of JAUNJY010000063.1, read as the reverse complement.
TGAGGAAGTCATTAAGACATTATTACCTTATTTTGCAGTAGCAGTAGTTACGTTATTACTTGTAACATTCTTTGAACCATTAACCTTATGGTTACCAGATTTGGCTGGTTTGTTAAAATAATAAAAGATATATAGGACCGCTTCATGTCAGTATAGCTGGCAGTGGAGCTGGTCCTTTTTTTAATTGATGTGAAACTTGTGCGACCCGGCTCGGCGCGGGCAAATTGTGAACGTTTGGGCATATGTAAAAAAATACTCTCAAAGCACCCCAAAGTAGGACGTGAAATAAAGGAAAATAGAGCAGTTTGGGCTTATACGAAAGAAAAATCATGAATATGCCCGGGAAACGACAAGAACTGTGGACATTCGCGCACATAAAAGCCATACTTGCCAAAAAGGACACTGTCCCCAAGCAGCACGGGAAAACTCTTCCTTAAAATACCACAAAGAGCTCCCCATTTCATATGCTACACTACTAGTAAAACAGAACTAATAAAAATAGAAATAATAGTATGAGGAAGTAATATGAAGAGAAAGATAAGAAATATAGTATTGATCGCAGTTGTTGCATTAACAGTAGGATACATATATAGCCAAAATGGAAAACAGAAAGAAAAGCAGGAACAATATATATTTCGCCTTGCCGAGGTGCACAGCGCGGAGTATCCAACCACAAAGGCAAATGAATATTTTGCAAAGCTGGTGGAAGAACGTACCGAGGGACGTATTAAGATCAAAGTATATGCAGATGGAGTATTAGGGGAAGAAATTGATGTAATCGAGGGATTGCAATATGGGGGAATAGATTTTGCAAGGATCTCCATTGCACCAATTGCAGAATATGTGGAGGAAATGAATTCATTGATGCTGCCTTATTTATATGCAGACGGGGAGCATATGTGGCGTGTACTAACAAGTCCGCTGGGTGAAAAAATGCTAGAGAGTGTCAATGCAGCAGGACTTGTAGGACTGGCATGGTATGACGCAGGGGCAAGAAGCTATTATTTGAATACGCCGATTGATGGAATTGAAGATTTAAAAGGGAAAAAAATCCGCGTGCAGACAAGCAGCTTAATGTTTGCCATGTGTGAAGAATTAGGGGCGACTCCAAAATCCATGCCAGAGAGTCGTATAAACCAAGGCGTAATAGAGAAAACAATTGATGGTGCAGAAAATAATATCTCTACTTATGAGGCATTTGGTCATTACGAATCCTGCAAATATTATTTATTAGATGAACATACAAGAATTCCAGAAATGATTGTTGCTTCAGACATTACAATGAAAAAGTTATCTGAGGAAGATCAAGAGATTATTAAGCAGTGTGGAGTAGAAGCTGGAGAGTATGAGAGAGTGTTATGGAATCAAGCAGAACAGGCAGCCATTCATCGGTTAGAAGAAAAAGGGGTAATCTTTATTACTCCATCTGAGGAAATGAAACAGGAAGCAAGAGTAAAAAATGAGGATCTTTATAATGAATTTGCTGGTAAATATAAAGCGATCATTGATCAGATACAAGAAATGAAATAGAACTTATAAAAATTCATTTAAGTGCGCTGAACTAATGGTAAATATTCTTTTGGGAAAGTGTTCACAGCAAGCTTTGCCATTTCTTTTGGGGGGATGTTCATATCTTGATCAAACCAAAACTGATTGATATTGAAAATTCCTCCAGCATGATAATAAAATTGCAGGGTAGTAAGGTTTGAACTATTATTATTTCTAGTAATAAAATATTTATTAAAGACATGTAAAAGGAGATGGGAGTGTCCAGATTTATGGATACACATAAGCTCCTTTTTATTTTTATACATAATTGTAAATAGAGGAAGCAGGTAGTCTTCCAAAGCAGATAAATCGGGTACAAAAGCGTTGTCCATATAGTCTACCAACAAGTTTTCAAAATAAGCACATATAATATCGTCTTTTGAATTAAAATGACGATAATAGGTAGAACGATTGACGCCAGCTTTCACGGTAATTTCACCAATGGTGATTTGCTCATATTTATTTTCTTGAAGTAATAATAAGAAGCTTTCAATAATGTATTCCTTCATCATTTGTGATGTTGTATTTTTCCTACGCATAAAGCCACAAATCCTCCTTTTTGTTGCTGCTAAGCCGTGTAATCTTGTAAATTAAAAAAGCATATGCTAGAATTCGACAAAGAAACAAATGTTGCATTTATTTTATATGAGGCTTATAGACAAAGTCAAGGAGGAACTAGTTTGAAAAGAGAAATTTATCCATCATTATATCAATTTGGAATTACCATCCCTAATATGGGTTTTACAATCCATCAATATGTATTAAACGGTGAGTCGCCAGTACTTTTCGCAACAGGAACAGTGCAGCAGGCGGAAATGTTTTTACCACAGATTAAGCAATTATTAAATGGGAAAGAAGTATCCTATATCGTAGTTTCACATATCGAATCTGATGAATGTGGAGGGTTACCAGTATTTTTACAAGAGTACCCAAATGCTAAAATTTTATGCTCAGAAATCGGAGCACGTGAGCTTCCAGGATACGGAATTAAAGCAGAAATAATTGCATGTAACTCAGAAACAACAGTCAAAGATGATCATGTAGAGTTTCAATTTATTGATTATCCAGCAGAGTTCCATTTACAAAATGGTATCCTAGCATTTGAAAAGAAATCAGGGATTTTATATAGTGCAGACTTATTTTTAAGATTTGGCGAAGGTGCCGATCAGTGTATGGACCTGGAGTGGGAAAAAGAAGTAGCATCACTAACAGAGCAAAGCGTAGCAAATAAAGAAAAATTAGTAAAACTTAAGGAAGATTTAATGGAAATTAATCCTTCTTTTGTAGCTGTTGGACATGGATACTGTTTAAAGGTGAGATAATTATGAATTATTATTTTGAAGAAAAGCTCATTGAAGGTACTATTGTGAAGAGAAAAAGTCAGTTTACAATGGTAATTAATATAGATGGAACCGAAGTAGTTGCACATTGTCCTACGACAGGAAGAATTGGAGATATAGGGTTAAGGGACGTACCCTGCTTAGTGTCTAAAAGCAAGGATCCAAAAAGGAAAACCCCTTACACAGTTGAAGCCGTTTCTTGTGATTTACCTGAAAAAAAGGATAAAAATTGGATTGGTATTAATCAAATCTTATCGAATAAGCTTGTAGAATATTTTTTAAATCAGCATATGCTAGACGAAATGGTTGGAGAATTTGATACAGTGAAAAGGGAGGTTGTGTTAGGAAACTCCAAACTTGATTTCCTTGTTGGAAACATTTACATGGAAGTAAAGACACCACTGACTACATTAAATGTCGCATATTCAGATGCCATCAAGACAAAGAAAGTAACCAGCTTTTCCTCTACAGAACGATTTACAAAGCATGTTAAGGAACTTGCAGGTTCTTTACAAAGCCATGAAAAGGCTATTTTATTGAGTGTATTCCAGTATGAGATTACAGAGAAAAAAGAACGACAGAAAAGTACACATTATGATGAGGTTCGAAGCACAATGCTTGATGCAATAAAAAAAGGAACTGAAACATGGGAAGTTTCTATGAAGTTTCGACCAGAAGGCGTTGAGTTATTGAGCTTAAGAAATACATCCAGCGAAATTATATAATCAAATAATTGATTGTAGAAAAGAAGATTTTCACAAACATTAAATAAAAAATAAATAAAAATAAATCAAAAATCCCTTCTAGAAATGATCTAGAGGGGGTTTTTGTTTATTCAAACAACGAGCCAAAGTCATGAGTGCAAAATCTTATACGTTAAGATATCGAAATAAATAATTATCAATCATGCGATAAGTAACCAAATCAATATCAAATTCAGAATCAGTAAGGCACCATTCGAAGATAATTCCCTTTACAATCGTGCAAATATCTATAGAGAGGGTATGGACATTAATAGAAGGTTTTATAATTCCTAAGTCTTTAGCCGTAGTAAGCTCCTTTTCACATCGATCCATAATTGTTCCAGCGCGAAAACTACCGTCAGATTCCCCCATATAAGCAGAAAGAGCACTATTAGAGCTGACATAAAAGCTCTTCATAAACTTTTTCCCAAACGAGAGATATTTATGAATTAAGATAAGATATAGTTCGCAAATTCGTTTTGAAATATGGGAAGAAGGGCACTCCAGAATGAAATAATCAAAAGTAGATTCCATAATAAATGAGGTTAACAGTTCATCTTTATTTTTAAAATAATAATAAAAAGTCCCAGTTGCAATATCAGCTTCTTTACATACATTACGAACAGTAACGCTATCAATACCGTCTCTTTTTATTAATTCTATTGTTGCATCCATAATCATATTTTTATTTTGTAGTTGTTTTTGTTGTTTCTTGGAACATTTGTTTTCCGTCATAGTTTAATTCCTCTCATCGAGTCTTATTAGATATTGCTATTGTAGAATATATTATAACAAAAATCAATAAAAACTGAACATGTTCGACAAAAGTATTGACATAGAAAATATTTAATGTTATAAAAATAGAACACGTTCGAAAAAAGGAGAATGAGAAAATGAAGATAACTTATTGGTCAGATTACGCATGTCCATATTGCTATATTGCTGAAGCTAGATTAGAAAAGGCGATCAAAGCATTGGGAATGGAAGATAAAATTGAAATTGAGATGAAAAGTTTTGAATTAGATCCTACAGCTTCAAAGAATGTTGTAAGTTCTACGATAGAAAGATTTGCAAGAAAATATCGTATGACCGAACAAATGGCAGCGGTTCAGATTGAGCAGATTTCACAGCTAGGAAGAGCTGAAGGAATTGACTTTAACTATGTATCTACTCAATATACCAATACAATGGATGCACATCGTCTTACAAAGTTAGCACAAAGTAAAGAAAATTCCATATTGGCTGCAAAAGTGAAAAAAGCTCTTTATGATGCTTATTTTACAAAAAATATGGAATTAAGCGATAGAAAAACATTGCTTCAAATTGCAATAGATGCTGGAATGGATCTCAAAGAGGTGGAAGATTTACTTGACGGAGAACAGTATGTAGAAGATGTTCGAAGGGACGAAAGACAAGCCGAACAATATGGTATCCATGGAGTACCATTTTTTATTGTAGGTGAGAAATATAGTATTTCAGGAGCACAGTCTGAGGAAGGTTTTATTAAAACCATAAAAAAAGTGTTAGAAGAGAATTCTTTATCTGTCACAGAACAGGCAGCAAGCTGTGGAATTGATGGATGTCAGATAAGATAGCATGATGGTAAAATTAATTACTGTAAAAGATGTATTTGAGGTAAATACGTATTTTTATATAGATGAAGAAACAGGTCATGGATTCTTAATTGATCCAGGAGCTCAGCCTGAGCTGTTATTAGAAATTATCAGGAAGAATAAATGGACCATTGAAAAAATTCTTATTACGCATGGTCATTTTGATCATATTGGAGCAGTCAAGCAAATACATGAAGAGTTGCAGATACCGTATTATATCCATCGAAATGGAAAGAAATATGCAGAAGATACTTTCTGGAATTTATCCTCCTATTGTGATAGAAATGTAAAGTTGACCGGAGCAGAGTATCTGGAGGATGGACAGCAGATACAGCTATCTAATTCGAAAGAGAAATCCCTTCAGGTAATTGCAACCCCTGGACATACCACGGACTCTGTAATCTTTTATTCAGAGGCAGAACAACTAGCATTTGTTGGAGATACTATTTTTAGAGG
>JAUNJY010000062.1 GCA_030535455.1 bacterium | reverse complement strand
CCTGTGTTGGAGCCTGTGTTGGCACAGGTGTTTCTACCACTTGATCTTTGGTTGCAATAGGAACTTCTGTAACATCAGCGTTGGAATTGGATGTAAATCTAGCACCAATGACACCGCCATCTGTTGAGAAGCTTGCATAAGCACTGTTATTTGCAATGATCGCAACGCCATTGGTATTTACAGTGCCGTCTTCATTTCTCCATTGGCTGTCAAAATCAGTACCTACAGCAGGAACGTTAGAACCAATAAAGTCATTTGCAGTAATTCCGGCTGCAGTTACCTCTCCTCGTCCTGTCTTAGAAGAAGTATCCATTGCTTGAAGATCTGTTACAGTATACCATTTGCTGCTGTTATAAAGAACAGTGTATTCTGCACTTAAATTCATAAACTTATCAGAAGTTTTATTCGTTGTGTAGGACACACAGTTTGCAATCTTTGCATCTTTACAACGGTATAAACTGAAGTTATTCTTGCTTCCGCCCTTATTGTTATCAAATGCAGTACAATTAACAACAGTTAAAGCACTTGGATTATTATTATCTGTAAATCCATGGTGTAAGTTTTCTACAGCAAGGCAGTTTACGATAACATGAGGAGTTCCTACGCCAGAACCACCTAATTTAAATCCATTACCATCACAAGAGCTTTTAGTCGTACCATCTTCTGTTATACCATTTCTCATGGCAATACAGTTTTTAATTGTAACCACTCCGATTGGACCGGTTGCAGTCTTAGCATAAAGATCCCATCCATCATCACTGTTGTTATGAGAAATACAGCCGTCAAATACGTTTCCATCGCCACAAGTTAATTTAGCGGCAAATCCATCGGCATTTTCGTAAGTAGCTGGGTCACAGTTGTTCTTAGAGGTACAGTTTAATACACTGTTATAGCTTGGCCAGTCAGCATAATTGGTTACAGAAGAGCTAGAACGGCTGATTTGAAGTCCGGTATCTCGGTTAGAGTCAAAGATACATCTTTCAATAATGTTATGGCTTCCTGAAAGCATCATGCCGTTGTCTGCTGCACCATAGATTGTAATTCCGCCAACATACCAATAGTTAGCATTTAATTGTAAGCCACGGGCATTGTTTGCAGTTGTTGTACTATATGGCTGGCTTGAGAAATCAAGAGTTACTTTAGCACCTTTGCAAGCCTTTAATACATTATATGCATCAGAGGTACCACTTAGGGTCTTTGGTATCGTTAACTGATGGTCAAATGTATAAGTACCTTCTGTCATAAGGATTGTCACATTGTCTTTTGCAGCAGCTTGTGTTAATGCAGTTTCTAAATCCAGTGGAGATGCAAGGCTTCCTGTTCCTGCTGCTGTAGCATCTGGTGCAACGTAAATCACATTATGGAAGGAAGAGTCTTTGGCATCCACTAAATTTGTATAGGAGCCTGAGTTAGTCAATTCACCAATAGAAGTATCCACGCCAGGAGTAGCACTTGGACTTGTAGTTGCTGTAGCTTCTGGTGAAGCAGTGACTACAGGAGCAGTCGTTGCAGGAGCGCTAGTCACAGGGGTAGGCGTCTTTGTTGGAACAACCGTTGGTGCAGCTGTTGCTGTTGGGACAACGGTTGGAGTTGCAATTGGCATATCTGCTGTCTGATCTCCACCAACTGATACTAAATCAGAGGTATAGTTGGTAAGCTTATTCTTAAGTGCAGTATTAATGTCATAACTTTCGTCGTCCACTTCGTTATTAAATGTGAAGTTTAAATCTCCGCCATTCATACGTCCAGCATAAGTCGTAACGTTTTCTGCTACGTCTTCTGGGGCATCTGGAGAATAAGAATACATGATGCTGCTATCTGTATCGAAATTATTATAGGTATTTGATCCACTTAATGATTTATAGGAAGCCGGTACTTGTTCATTACGATCATTTGCAAGATAAGCATCAAATTGTGTGCTGTTATCATTTGCATAAACAAGTCCTTTGGCACCTTCTACTTTATTATTATACGCTTTGATCATACCGCCTGGTTCACCGGAAAATGTTCCTTTTGAATTACTTACGATATCACTTCCTTGTAAAGAAGTTAGCATTGGATATTTACAGTTACGGAAAGCATTTGCTTCCACAAATGCACTGGAACCTTTTGTTACGCCAACGCCGTATTTAGAATTCCCATCGAAATAGTTGTTATAAATATGGATTGTGCCAACACGGATTCTAGGATGACGGGAGTCGGAATGGTCATACCAGTTGTGGTGATAAGTAACATAGAAGTTTTCACTGTCGCTCATTCCACATAAGGAGCTCTTTCCTGAGTCATAAAAATGGTTATAGGATACAGTTACATACGTTGATTTCCCTTTAACATCGCATGAGCCGTCACCTTTTGCCTGATCTGAGTCACTTCCTGGAGCACCATAGAAGATATCATTGTTATGTACCCAGATATTTTCATTATTGGTATCCATGGAAATACCATCATCTTTAAAGAGCATGATACCAACATTTCGGATTTCAACATTTTTTGCATCACGGATTAAGAAACTCCATCCGGATGCAGTTGCATCATTTCCGATTCCTTCAAATGTAACGTTTTGGCATCCTTTTAATTGTAAGTAGTTGCTTGAGTTTAATCCGTTGATGTCAGATGCTTCTAACAGTCCAACCATACGGATGATCAAATGACGTTTATCTTTTCCCTTTTGGCGTTTTGCCAAGATATCGGTGATACCGGTACAGGTTGTCTTTTTCCCTTTATCATCTGTGATGACATCAAGACTTACTGTATTTGCAGTATCTTTTGTTATATAAACAATTTGAGCATCGTCTGGCACACTTCCGTCGTCGTTATAGCCGCCGGAGCCAGTTCCATATGCAGAATTTTTGGAAAATGCAAATCCCTCGCGAACGTGTGATAAAACATTAATACGATTAGTCGTAGCTGAACTTGCTGTCTCTTTTCCATCTTTGACTGGAACGACTTTCATTACATAGTCTCCAGCTGGAATACCAACAACATCAGCTCTAAAATACGTAGAGTATTGTCGTACTAACTGATTATCAAGTTGTATGTAAGCTGAGTCTGCTTGGTCAGCCTGCTTGTAGTACACATGATAACCGTCAACATTTGCAACGGCCTGCCATGTAGCATAAGCTGCTTCATAGTCTCCTCCAACTTGATTGAATTGAAAAGAACTTACAGTATAGCCACTTGGGCTAACAGCCAATAGAGTAGCTGGTGATGCGGATACGGCTAACACATTATAGCAGGTCGTGGATGCTATAACAGATAGAGCGATTGCTCGTTTAACGTGTTTTTTTGCTTTCAAAAAAAAATCCTCCTTTAAATATATTAAATTTGTCCCTTATATTGCGGTAAATGCCAAGGTAATGCTAAGCATTTACCTTGGCTCATTTATCGCTTGAACTAATAATAGCAAAATGTGACACGTTTTGATATAGTACTTTAGTTGTATTCACTACTAAAGTTTACAATTGTCACCGATATTTTACAGTTTTCGAGCTTCATCGGGTAAAAAGTAACCAATACCCATAAAACATACACCTAACATCAGCAATCCAGGCATTCCTATACGAAAAATAGAGGAGTAATTGTCAGAAATATGAAACAAAGTAACCTTTCCAACGGCAAGGGCTGAAAAAAGTCCGGTAGAAGCAATCGCCTTATAAGAAATGGCAAAGACAAATGCACCCAGTAATCCGCCTAGCACAGCACTGATTGATTTTTTATAGGCAACATCAGCAATGCCTGCTACTGCTGTTCCTGGACAGGTACCGCCATAGCCGAAACCAATCCCAAAAATCAGTCCGCCTACAATGACTCCTAGGTTGGTTGTCTTGACATTAAAATGGGTTACTGGAAATACGCCAAATAGGCCAGTCAGTCCTACTAAAAACGCTCCAAACCCAATGGCAAAGACAATTACCTTCATCAATCGTAGTTTCTTTAAGCGTAACATGCTTAAGATATTGGCAGGATTGCTTGCTCCCACAAAGTAAAGGGAAAATCCAAAAAATCCGCCTAAGAAAATTGCTAATATGATATCTTTCATCTGCTCACCTCTATTGTCTCTTTCTATTCTTATCTGTGAATATGGCTACTGGTATGGCCACAACGAAGACTGCTGCTGCAAATAAAAATCCGCTAACGCTTCCTTGCATCATGCCGCTCATCATATGCCCGCTTGTACATCCACCAGCCATTCTGGCTCCAAATAAAAGAAGGAAACCGGCAATGAAACTTCTGGCATATCGTTTGATAAAGTTACCTTCTAATGGATAATCATCAATGGGATCATCTAAAAATGCTTGGTTTCTACGTCTTTTATTGAAAATTCGACCAACTGCTGCACCTAAAGGAATTGCCAATACAAAGAGAAAACTATAATTGATTGGTTCTTTAATCTCTTTTGCTAATTTTCCGTCATGTAAGTCATAATAAGCGTTGGTACTTTCATATCCTGTTGAACGGTCTGGGTTCTTAGTAATCAGGTCCTGATCCACCGTACTTTGAATTATTCCGTCTAACACATTGAACTGAGTCGAAACTCCCACAGGCTGCACTAAATAAATTGCAATAAAAAATGAAATACCTAATATGATTGCCTGTACTAACCATTTATTTTTCATAACTACCTCCATAAATATATAAACTGTATTAACAGTATAAAATAGTATGTGCGTTCTATCTGTGATTTAGTTACATAAGCATCAGGTGCCATTCTAATCGGATTGAAGACACAAAAAAAGGAGCTTTCTGTAACAATACATTGGCAGTATTGTCAGAAACTCCTTTTAGTTCATTCTGTTAATTGGTCTATAGAGTGGACAGCCAGTCAAGGCATTGAGCAAACCAGCGTGCAACATGTGGATCAGCAATACGTTGGTGGCTCTCATCTTCAACATCCTTAGTGGCCAAAGATAAGCCATGGGGTCCATTAGGAAAAATCAAAAGCTCACAGCTTACCTTATTCTGGTGTAATGCCTCCGCAAATAGAATGCTATTATAGACAGGTACAGATGCATCAGTCATGGTATGCCAGATAAAAGTAGGCGGTACAGTACTTTGTACTTTTGTTTCCAGGGAATATTCTTTTTGTGTGGCCTCATCTTTAGAAAGACGAAGGAAGCTACCACGATGGGCGTAAGCGCCTGCAGTAATGACCGGATAACAAAGGATCAATGCATTTGGCTTATGTAATTGCTGCTCTTCTTTCGTTGGAAAACGTGTGAAATCAGACCAAAACACTCCAAGGCTTGCAGCAAGATGGCCTCCTGCAGAAAATCCACAAACAATGATTTTATCAGGATCAATAAAGTTTATGGCAGCATTTTTACGAAGACTCTTGACTGCCCAGCATAAATCAAGTAGTGGCGTATCTAATAGCTCCTCTTCTTGTTCCACTGTATAATTTAATACCACGGCATGATAGCCATTTCTATTAAATGCATTTGCAACTGGTGCAGCTTCGCGTTCGGATCGCCAAGTATAGGCTCCACCTGGACAAATGACGACCACAGGAAGTGGGCTTTGGGTACCTAAAAAGTATGTAGTCATTGAGCAATTTCTTTCATTTGAATGAATTAGTGTATTCATAAAGACTTCCTTTCTCGTTAATTAAAAAAGGCATATGCCAAAGCACACACCTTATCTCAACCAATCATATATATAGGGGATGGTAAGATAATACAGATTACCATCCCTGATTTTATGTACTAAACTAGTCAGGGCAATCCCTCACTAGTTAGCAACTACAAGTTAATGTAGTTCCGCTGTTTACGTAAGACAGTGTATAAAAAACTTTATTTTTTGTCAAGTTTTTTATAGATATTCCTATAAAGATACTCGTTACTTGTCGACTTCTGGGATATCGCCATCACCATACTCCGTATTCCAATCGTAATCCAGATTAATCTTATCTTTCATAGAGTCACGTTCTGTCTGTTCGGACGTACTAGTCGTTGCAATTGTTGTCTTATCTTTTTGCATTTCTTTTTTCATAGTAGCTCCTTTACAAGTATTTGTTAGTAGCTTGTACGAATTACTTAAAACTCATTCAAAAAAATAAGATTACTAAACAGTTCTTGTCATTGGAAGATTATTGTTTACGCCATTTGACATAAGGATTTGATGGACATCAATAATTCCATTGTTAAAAGTAGCTGCACATGCAGATAGATATACTTCCCACATACGAGCAAACTCTTCTCCCTCCATTTGAACGATCTGCTCACGATGCTCTAGAAAATTAGATCTCCAGCAAAGAAGCGTGCGATTATAATGACGACGTAAGCTTTCTACATCAAGCGTATAGAGACGTTTGTCCCCCATGATATTGATAATCTCACGAAGGCTTGGAATGACTCCGCCTGGGAAGATATAGCGTTTGATCCATGCATCTCCCGGAAACTCCTGAAGAGCACTTATGTAATGTAATAAAAACAGCCCTTTTGGCTTTAATACGGATTTCATACAGTCTAAGAATAACTCGTAATTTCCTCGTCCTACGTGCTCCATCATGCCTACACTGACGATACGATCAAACATTAGGCCACTCTTTGGCAGATCCCGATAATCCATTAATTTGACTTCTAAGACATTATCAAGACCTTCAGCTTTAATATCTTCGCTGAATTTCTTATATTGTTCTTTGCTTAAGGTAATTCCAGTACCTTTGATATGATATTTTTTAGCGGCATATTTCAGTAAAAAGCCCCAGCCGCAACCAACATCAAGAAGCGTCATTCCTTCCTTCAGGTGTAATTTCTCAAGAGTATGCTCTACTTTGTTTACTTGGGCATCATATAACGTATCGCTGTCCTTTTTAAAGTAGCCACAAGAATAGCTCATAGACTGGTCGAGCCATAAGGAATAAAAGTCATTGCCAATATCATAATGGCTTGTGACTTCCTTTGCTTGATTTTTCTTAGATTTTGATGTAAAGATCAATTTCTTAAGAGCGGATTTGTTAGAACTGAATTTATCCATTTGACCCATAAATTTATTTAGCACTTCATATAAATCATGATCGAGCTCGATATCTCCACGCATATAGGCTTCTCCTAGTGCAAGTGAAGTACTTGTGAGCAACTCATCTTTTGGGATATCTTTATGTAAGGTAACGGTAAATTCCGGTTCGTCTTTACCAATTTTCACAATTTCTCCATCTTGTGACAGATTAAAGGACACAGGAATGATATTACCTAAATATTCTGCAATAAAATGATTCATTAATCCAACCTCCTATTTTTTACAATTACTAGTTTCATTTATAAACCTTTTCTCCGGAATTTGTCAATAACGATGGCTAAAACTTAAGAATCTATTTAGAATATAAGAAAAAAGTCACCTTCATCTTCGAAAAGATAAAAAGTGACTTTATATGCGTACCCGATTATGATTATTTCTTACTTCTGCCTAAAATCCATCGATCCCATGCACCATTTGTCATCTTTAGTGCAAGTAGTCCAAGGAGTGTCCCACTAAATGCGGCAAAGATAACATCGGTTGGATAGTGAACGCCTACATATAGGCGAGATAGTCCGATTAAAGCCGCTAAGACTAATGCCGGAACACCATATTTCTTTGGCAGTGAACGATATAATACGATTGCCGCAGCAAAAGAGCTTCCAGTATGTCCGGATGGGAAAGAAAGGTCCCTTTGACGTCCTATAAGTGCACGTAATCCTTCTACTGCATCATATGGTCTTGTTCTTCCGACAACATTTTTCAAAATACCATTGTTAACGATTAATGAAAGTAAAAGTGCAAGTAATGCAGCAAAACCGACTTTCCTTGTCTTTCTTGAAACTAGTAATAATAAAGAAAGGACAATCCAGATGGATCCGCTGTCACCTAAATGGGTGATAAACTTAAAGATTGGTGTTAATACATCATTTCTAACATTTTCTTGTATCCATATTAAAATATTACCGTCTAACTGAATTAGATTTTGAAACATGTAATTTTCTCCTAGTCTGTATACTTATAGTGTTGATACCAGTATACTGAAAAATCATGGTTACGTCTAGATAAAAAAAGTGTCTTCACCCCAATTTTGAAGGTGAAGACACTTTTTTGCGCCGAACCGGGTCACGGTAGCGACACTCTCTTATATTAGCCTTCTAAAGCACCTAAAATCACAATACCTACCACACAGATGCAGATGGATGCGTAGTGCCAGCGGGATAATTTTTCTTTTAGGAAAATTCTGCTCCAAACAACAGATAATACGCAGTAAGCCGAAATTACAGGAGCTGCTGCAATTGCATTTGCACTGATTGCAAAGATATAAGCAAACTGTCCGACAGTTTCAAATACTGCACCGATTAGTTTCGGTCCTTCTGCTTGTTTCGTAAGCTTTTCTTTCTTGATTATAACAACATAGATAAATGCAACAATTCCAAGTACTAAGAAGGTAAGCTCGTAAGCGACATTGGCTGTGCTTTCATTTAATGTTTCAAGTACGATACTGTCCGCTACTGTTCCAATTGCATCGATGATACAATAAAGAACTGGAAGCATGATTGCTAAAAAACTCTTAGAGTATTTAATATTTGCCTGTTCCTGACGACGGGCCCTTAACTCTTCGTCTTCACGCATTTCTGCAATGCCAAGGCAGATTACGCCTACACATACAATACCTACTGCAATTACATTTAAGAATTCTAAACGTTCACCAAGGAATACAAAAAGGAAGATTGCAGCAAGTGCACCTGAAGAATTACAGATTGGGGATGAGATGGATAACTCGATATAACGTAATCCAACGTATCCGAATGTCATAGACAAAATATAAAGAAATGAGACTGGTAAATACGTAAGGAAGTCTTGCATCGTAATGCTTACCCCTCCGATAAATATCTCATAAAATGCATGTAGTCCCATTACAAGGCCTACTGCCATAACCATTTTAAAATGACTGTGTTTGTCATTTGGTTTGGACCCTATTTTACTAAATAAGTCCGATCCGCTCCAACAAAATAGAGCTGCTAATGCTAACCAAAACCACATATAAAAATCCTGACCTCTCTAGCGGAACTTAAAAATCCGCCTAATCATTTTATACTATGGTTTTGGAAAAGCAAAGCATTTTTAGCAAATTATAACTGGTAATTATTTGATACCATATTACTAACTATTACTCGTCACCTAAATCAAAGCCATCAAAATCATTTTCGTCATCTTCATCATTTTCGAAATCCCAGCACTTGCCGTCTAAGGAGAGCTTTTCTTGATAGTCCTCACAAGGACAGAGGCCATCTTCGTTATAGTAAACGCAGCTGATACACACATTACTTACCACTTTTCCAAGTGCTTTTTCATATTCCTCCTTGGATAGCAAGGTAACCTCCTCTTCTGTCACTGTATCAATGCGGGATGGATTAATATAGTACTGTTTAATGTCTTCCTTTACGTAAAATGGGCTTACACAATTGTCTTCCTTTAACATGCGCATTGGAACCAAGCGCCCCATATGAGTATTGGCATATGTAATGAATTCCTCTAGGGTGTGAATTGTTTCTGGATATAGGTAATAGTCGCACTCATTAATTAATAATGCTTTCATATTGGTATTCTCGCAGCAGAGTATTAGTCTTTCATACTGCGATCTCCTTTCCTGATTTATTAATTATCTTTTTTGGATTTTGCTAAATTACGAAAATCATATGCTACTCCTATGATCATAAGAATAACACTTACCAACATAATTGGATAAGCAATGATGTCCGGTGGTTCTCCGATGGTATGTCGACAGATTGAATATACTGAAAATAAAAGTAATCCCAGTAAAGAGGATGCTTTTAGAAACTTTTTCAAATAATGTCATCCCTTCTTTTATTGATTGCAATTGTCAAATCATTTAGATAGGATGTCTGCCACTTTTCAATGGAACGTTTTACAAATGGCTTGGTCCATTTGTTCTTGAGCTGGATGGTCTCTGTAATGGTAAGCGTAGTCCCCTGGCCACTCTCCTGTAAAAAGCCTGCCCATTTACCATGAAAGTCGTTGTTCTCCATAGTGAAGCAGTATTCCTTATTGGGAATTCGTTTCGTTATATGATAAAGCGTAGGGACATTCTTTTTCGTGTATCCAATAAAGGACCGGCCATTCTCGATTTCCTCAATCTTCTTTATATCACTTCTCCATGTATACTCCTTATTGTTCGTCATAATTAAAAATAGTTTTTGGGGAGCTTCATTGAAAAAGATTGTCTTAGTCACGGTAACCATACCCTATGTACTTCCTTTCAAATTTATTGAAGAACTATTCTATGTTAAAATGCATACTCCGTAGAAAATGTTTCTAAAAAAGAATGGTAATTGTAGCGTGTAAACGTAGTGTCTAACACGGCAAATACAATGGAACTGAAGAAATCGGCATATCCTTCTTCAAATAACACTTCTCTAAAGTATGTTGCCACGTGCTTTGCATTATGTCCAAAGGCACCACATCCCCAAGCACCAAGTACTAAATGACGATAGCCAAATTCAATGGCGACCGTAAAATAATTACGAATACGGTGTTTCATAATCTTGTCTATTTCTTCCTCAGAAGCGTCTTCGGCACGACCAAACAGATTGGGCGCAGGTATGGTCATTACTGATGTAGTAAAGCTATCTTCTAAAAAATATCCTTCTAGATCACGAAATACCTCTACAAACTTAGACAACAACATATAATCCGAATCAAAAGGCAGTCGTTTCTTATCATTAAAGGAGTACATTTCCTCTGCTTTCTTTGAGCTAATGGAGGCATATAACGTGCTCTGTCGGCATAGGCACTCCTCTTGTGCATTGCTTCCAGAAAGATATCCGCCGCCGGGCTTGATTGCGTTTGCAAAGTTCATTACCAAGGCATTACGTTTATCACTGTCATAGAGTGATTTTGCAGCTGTAAAAGAATCACAGTTTCGTACAGAGACAGAAACCGGTTCCTTGTCTCTTGCTTTCATAACCTTGTATATTTCAACTATTTTCTCAATCCGTTCAGGTGAAAAGACCTCTACTTCTGTAAACTCTTTTTTGGTCAGTTTTAGAGGTATATGCTTTGTTCCAAGCTGATAGGCACCACTTTTTAAAATCCCTTTGTTTTCTTGAGCTATGGCAATATTATCAATTCGTGACATACTCTTTCCTCCCTCAGACATTTTCTTATCGAGTCTATTATAAACTATTGGGAGTGTCGGATTTTGCTGAATGGGATACGCAAAATAAGTAGAAACACGCTTAAGACTCTACGCTATTGCAATAGTTTAGTGTCAAAAAATAAAGACAGGACTGGTTGCTTTTGCTTCCAATCCTGTCTTTATTACCTATGGTATCGTATTCACTGATTATACGTCATTATGCTTTACGGACTTATGTTTGGCATTTGGATTTTTGTTCATATTCTCCCTGGTGATCGGAGTCTGTCCATTGCATTTTTCCATACGTGCCTGTTTGTTATCTGGCTGGCTGTCTTTCGGCATATAGTTAAGCCTCCTTTAAAACGGTTTGTGAGTACCTTATTAACATGGTTGAAACGAAGAAAAATATACTTGGTTTTAGAGATATCCAAATATTCCATATCATATGTTGACGAGTTTTTTACTCTTTCGCTTGCTATAATATTTAATTGTTTTATAGAGAGCAATATATGCCAGTGAGGCTAGAAGCTCATAAATAATAGGCACATAGATTGTGTATTCATTGAACATAAGAAAACTTGCTAATAAACCTAGAAATAATCCTCCAATGAGTAAAACAGCATAGGTATTGGCATTTAATCGTGCACCTTTGAATATATACCTTTTTATCAGTGCATTTAAACTGACAAAGACGAAAATAATGACAAAAAATATAATCAGTTGCGGGAAAATATCCTTTGTTTTTGAACGTATATGATCCCGCTTGATTGACAAAATAAAAGTTAGACCATCTACAGCGGCAAAAACACACGCTAAACGGTATAATAGAAAATAAATCCCTGCAATTCGCTGTCGGAAACCAAAATCCCTAAAGAATTCTTCACAGAATGCTTCTAGATCAGTCCCCACTACTGTTTCTACGGACTGACCGTTATTCTGCGCGTTTATCATTGTCTTAATAAGCTTCATCATGGGAGCATTCAGGCATTCTCCTATAATATTATGTACCGTAGCATAGAGGCTGATTTGTTCAAAGGTACTTTTATATTCCCCTTCCAGTTCTCCAGAATAGTAAACATAGCTAAGCTTCATATTAATTCTCCTCCTTTGGTATCTTTAAATACTACTTGAATTTGTCCATCTTTCACTGAACTACAAAAGCCATCACGTTGAAGGTGGTGGCTTTTGTAGCTGTTATTCTTTATCTACATAACTATATTTATAGTCATCTTTGGCCCAGCTAGAGCCATTTGTAAACATTGCCTTACTTCCTGCTTTTGCATTGCCATTGAATACCGGGACATGCTCTTGCGGAGCGTAATATGCATTTTTAATCGGTGGCTTCTTGGTTCCTATTCGTGACATTCAAAACGCCTCCTTTGTCTACATCACTAGTATGTGTAGATTAGAATGCAATTTCTCATGAAGATTTAGGAAACGTTGTATTTTTCTTTGATTTTTTAGTTTCGAGTAAGACGTAACCAAAGGTATAGACAGCCATAATTCCAGAAACCGTCGGTGCAATAATGCCAAGTCTTCCGATATTACCTGCAAAATGAGTACCAAAATACCAAACTAGCGGAATTCTAAGTAGTGCTCCTGCCGTACTGGAAATCATGGTCCAAACTGTCTTTTGACATCCATTTAGGTAGCCATTTAAGATAAAGACGATGGAGATTAAGATGTAGTCATAACTACAGTAATGAAAGAATGCCGTTCCTGCTTCAATAATATGTACATCCTTCGAAAATAATCCAATCATGGTTTCAGGAGCTATTTGTGCCCAAAGCCAGAATGCAGAAGAGACTATGACTGTGAACGAAAGTCCGTACCACAATGATTTTCTGGCACGTTCCGGCTTTCCTGCTCCTATATTCTGCGCAGTGATAGCCGCCAACGCGCTTGCAATGGAGGTTCCTGTCAACATAGCAAAGACATCATATTTACTGCTAATACCAACGACTGCTGCCGCATACACACCACATCGATTCATTACGACCATTAAATATAAAAATGAAATTCTGACCATAAGTTCCTGAAATGAGATAGGAATACCTAGTTTTCCAAGGCGTTTTACAAGGAATAGATCCGGCTTCAAGCTTGCAGGCTTAAAATCAAAGATAAAGTCCTGTTTCTTTAGATATACCACTGCAATGACCATGCTGGTTCCTTGAGATAGAATGGTGGCCAACGCAGTACCTGCAACCCCTAATCCACAATATTTTACAAATACAAAGTCAAGAAAGATATTAAGTATACAGGAAATCAATACAAAATACATGGGACGTTTTGAATCCCCATAACCGCGTAAAATAGAACTGATTGCATTATAACCGCATACAAAAACGGTACCTGCTGCGCAAATCAGTACATATTGCATGGTCAAATCAAAGGACTCCTTTGGAGTTCCAAGGATGGTAAGCAAAGGCCGCTCAAATACAATCATTAGTATTGAGATTATAACAGCAACAATAAAAAATACTGTTAACGTGGTGCCAATTGCCTTCTTAACCATATCAAGCCTTCGGCTTCCCGTATATTCGGCAATCAGGATAGTTCCTCCTAATGTCAGTCCTGTGACAAGGCTTGTTACGATCTGGGTCACCTGAGTGCCTGTAGAGACTGCTGCCACGCTTTCAGGAGAACAATACCTCCCTACCACAAATAAATCTACTGCTCCGTATAAGGATTGAAGGATATTAGCAATTAGAAATGGAAAGGCGAATACAATTAATGTCTTTAGTATGCTACCTTCCGTAATACTCTTTTGGTTCATGTAAACATCTTCCTCTCTGGTATATTATTTTGTTAATATTTGCAAGGGATTTATAGTATTTATTTGGGGAGTTCATCATAGGTCGCATATTTTTTTACTGTACCCACATATGTAGCTTCTTCTCTCCCGTTGTGTTCCTCCTTATTTAATTTGATGATTTGAGTATGTAAATAGCTTCATAAATAGGAGCATCCTTTATACGCATATGGGTCTCCTTATATTTAATGTATCACAAAGATAATCTTATAGTAAATCACATGTATTTACAAGAAACGAAAATGAACTTCTACATGTTTAAATTATTCAGTTTTCTTGTATGCTACTATTATAATAAGTCTAATTGTTAAAACAAGCATCAATCGTAACTGAAATGATAACTCTAAAACACTTAGGCGCTAAGTTTTGTTAAAAAAGGAATATGTAAAGATAAAAGCGTTTTACTGAATTATCTCAAAATAAAAGAAACACTAAAAAAGCCACCGTTTTTATTTGGTGGCTTTGTACTATTAGTCTTTATCAATATGACTAGATTTATCGCTATATCTAGCCTAAAAGGTCATTCGAATCATATGTCTATTAATATCTTCTAGCGTAAATGCTCCGCACATAGCCATGGTATCAGCAAGTTCATTTTGCAGTTTATCTACAAAAAGACGAACCCCTTCACTATCACCACCATAAACCATATTGACAAATGGTCGCCCGATTAACACTCCATCAGCACCCATAGCTAAAGCTTTTAATACATCAACTCCAGTACGTATTCCTCCGTCAACAAAAATTTTCATCTTTCCTCCTACGGTTTCAACAATCTCTGAGAGTACTTCAGCCGTGGCTGGGCATTGGTCTAACACACGTCCACCATGATTTGATACCACGATTGCACTTGCTCCTGCATCCATAGCTTTTTTTGCAGCTTTTGCTGTCATAATGCCTTTTACGATAAATGGTTTTTCTGCCCATTCAATTATTTGTCGTAATTCTTCTACCGTCTTACTTCCAGCAGGTGGCGTTTGATTTTTTAAAAATGGTAGTCCAGCAGCATCAATATCCATTGCTATGGCGATTGGATCTGCTTTTTTAACCAATTCTAGTTTCTTAAAAATTAATTCCATATTCCATGGCTTAATTGTTGGTATTCCTTTACCCAAGTGCTCTTTTATAACTTTGGCAGCTCCTTCCATAACACTAGCATCTGGCCCATCCCCTACAAATGCAGCAATTCCTGCATCAACACATGAGGGTACAATAATTTCATCATATTCGGTATCATTGTATTTATCGCCATAGTGTAATTGTAAAGAACCTATCGGTGCCGCAAAAACTGGTAATGAAAATTCTTGTCCAAATAGTTTACACGAAGTATCAACTGTTTTATTTTCATGAATAGTATCCATATTAACTAGTATTTCCGTCCACTTTTGATAGTTACGAATAAATACGGTTTCATTTCCTTTAGATCCTGGTCCTGGAATTGCATTTTTGCATGCTCTACCATTACATATTGTACATGATTTACAATATGGCCCAATATGGTTTCGAGCATTTTCTAGAATATGCTGACATGTTGTTGGCGCATCTACTAAAAGTATATTTCTCTCATTGTATTTTGTTGTATTCATCTTCTGATTTCCTCGCTATTCTTATTCATTAATTACAGGAATGCTTAACGTAAAGTGGACAAACAGATCAGTATTGTCTTGCACTGGCATCCATCCCCTTATTACTTGTTCAGAAGGCCGATCTACGTGCGCCATATTCTGTAGTATTGTTTTCCATGCTAAACATCCTTTGTGACTTTCCATATCTCCAACCGTCACACAACATATATCAGATACATATCCATTTAGCATGGCCGATTCATTGGCAGCATGTACGACATGATTTTTATCTATCAGTCTCGCCATCCCAGGAAACGTATCCCACATTTGATGAAATGCCTCTATTATTTTTGGTTCAACTTTAATACTTATCATGTTTTACATATTCTCCTTTAATCTACTATCAATTATCTTATCTGTAACAACTATTCAGTTTTTGTATTAGTAAATACGGTGCAATAGCAAGTGTTTCGTATATCTTATAAAGTTCTTCTGTCATTTGACCGTCCTCTGAGGCCATGTTTTCCCATGTCGCGCGTTGTACTAAATGGTTATTTAATACCAAATGATCTAGTCTTACCTCTTGAAACACTGTACTCATGATAATCAGTCCTTATAATTAAAATTATACAAATCGTAGTATTTCATCTACTGCTTTACGTCTTGGAACTTTTCTCTCTTCGTCTGGATATCCCAATCCAATAATCGCCGTTACTATTTCTCCTTTTGGAATGGGAACAATGCTTCGAAGCTTTTCTTCGTCATAAATCTCCATAATTACAGTTCCAACGCCTAATTCATGGGCTGCAAGACAGAATGTCTGTGCAGAGATACCAGCATCATACATTTCCCATCCATCTTCTTTTTCCGTTGAAAAAGAACCGTCTGCTTCGTATCCACAAATTCCCGTTACTACAGATTGAATAGCAATTATTCTTGCACGACTCATAGTTTTTATATTTGGTACAAATCCATGGACAGCCTCTTGCGCCAACTGTTCAATCTTACTTTTATCATCGATTATTGTATAACGTACTATCTGTGTGTTTTTCCAAGAAGGTGCATAGGTAGTCACTTCCATAATCTTTTTTATGAGTTCATGTTTCACAGGCTCATCTTTATATCTTCGGATACTTCGTCTTGTCTTTAAACATTCTATTGCGTTCATAACAACCTCCATTTTGTTAGACTTTATCTTTCATTATTGATTATACTATTATTCTGCTATATACTTAAGTTCATATTTTATATATTTGCTATCAATTTTATTAATATCAGTTTTTCAGGAGGAACGTTCTATGGATATACAAACTATGAAATTATTTCAAACAGTTGCAAAACAAGGTAGTTTTTCAGCTGCAGCAGAGGAATTAAATTATTCCCAATCCAATGTTTCTATTAAGATGCAACAATTAGAGAATTCGATGCAGTCTCCTTTATTTTACCGTCATAATCGTGGAATAAAGCTAACTACCAAAGGGACATTATTATTAGAATACACAGAAAAAATCCTTCATTTAATGGATGAAACTTCTTTAGTAATGTTAGAAGACGGTACTGCTCGTGGACCATTAGCCATAGGATCAATGGAAACTTTTGCATCTGTTTACTTGCCTAAAATATTAGCGAACTACCATAAAAGCAATCCCAAGGTTCGACTATCCCTTACCACAGGAACTACAACAGACAATATTGAACGTATCTTGGAACATGATTTAGATTTAGCATTTGTTACAGGCCCAGTAAATCACACTGATTTGATTCAACAACCATTTAAGACAGAGGAATTAGCATTAGTAACGGGTAATGAGGAGTCTTCTGTCACCTCATGGAAAGATATAACTAATCGTACTCTTTTGGTTTTTCCATATGGATGCACTTACCGTAAAAATCTTGAACAATTAGTGCAGCATGAGGGCCTTGCTCCTAAACAAATTCTTGAGTTTAATTCACTTAGCGCCATGCTTGCAAGTATCTGTGCTGGGCTTGGCATGAGCCTATTGCCTTTAAGCATTGTGGATAAGTACATCAAGGAAGGACTAATGACAAGTTATCCTCTTCCAGAGGCATATTCATCATTAAAAACTGTCATTGTATACCGTAAAGACCACTATGTAAATACAGCCTTTAGTGCCTTCCTAGATTGTCTTTCAAAATAATTCATATAAAAAAAGACACCACATCCAAACATTAATTGAATGTAGTGTCTTTTTTTATTAGTCTTTATCTACATGACTACTCTTATAGTTGTCTCTAGCCCAGTTTGGCGCATTAATAGGGCCTGCTTTCGCATTTCCTGTCTTTGCCGGTCCTTGAATTTCCGGTACATGCTCTTGTGGATCGTAAGGTTCTGGGTCATGATTATCGCCTGGGCGTCTCATTCCTGCTTTCGCCATTTTCTTTCATCCCTCCTAATAAGAATTTCTATTAGTATGTGGAGAAATGGACAAAATATGACTTAATACTTGACTGGTTTTACTGGTAATCCAGTTTTCGCTTCCATATACTTACGAAACAAATTGCAATTATAGTCTCCTAGATTACTCTTCTTAATTGAATGTGCATTCATATTGGTGAGATACAAGAAGAAATACTTGCTTGTCTCCACTACTTCAATAATGTCGCGGTAACCATTTGTATTTTTTATGGTGCTTGTCTCGATTAACATATGATCCGGGTAAAACGTATAACGAATAGCTGCATTTGGATCATTTGAAAAGGTCATAGCCCGCTTTGCAAGACGTCTTGCAACGGATTTCGTATTACAGCGAAACACGAAAAAGACAATGGTCGTTATGAGAAGTACGGAACCGATGCCTAGGATAAACCAGCCGTCACCATTGGTAATAAATAAGATAGCTAAATAACATATGATCAGTCCTATGCTAAATGCACAATAACGAATTGTATTTTTTCTACGATACAGAATATAGGAAGAGGCATTTAAATGCTCATAGAGCTCTTCGGATACCTGGGTCACTACTTGTATGTCCTGTTCCATGTAACTCCCTCCTTTAGTTGCAGTGCTGGTAGGCAATGCGTTCTGAACCATCAGCTAATTTGATTTCACCACAATAAGAAAAACCATTCTTTTCTAATGTCTTTTGCATGGCGATGTTATTTTTATGAGTATCAATCTTTACGTTTGGATATTGTTCAAATGCCCAGTTTAAGCAGAAGGATGCCACTCCAAGGCCTTTTTTGTCTACAGCCACACGGTGTACCACCGCATACTCGTTCTCATTTTTCCAAGCTCCATGATAGATCGTTTTATAAGTTGGGTCTTGTTCTACTGCAAAATAAAAGGTACCAACGATTGTATTCTCGTGGATACATACATAACTTTTCCCAGCTTCCACATCCGCGGTAATCAATGATAAGGCTGGATAAGCATCTCCCCACTGTGTTTCGTTTCCAGATGCTTTCATAAATGCTCTGGCACGGCTATAAATCTCCATCAATACTGGTATTTCTGCTGCTGTTGTCTTTCTTATAAGCATAATTATCCCTCGTTTACTATATTGTAATGCAAACAGTATACTAAACGAGGGACATTATTACTAGAGGGTTTTCAAATTATTCTATTTTTCGGTCCATCCACACAAGGCTAATGGATGTAATAACTGATAAGATACAAAATAGGACTAAAAGCTTGTTACTAATAGTGCAATTTACAAAATTCATGGTTGGATTAAGTTGATCCAGATACCAAAAGATCAAAAACATGCAGGAAAGCACAATTGTTAAATGCGGAATTACTCGAATTATTTTTCTTATCATTTTTAGACTCCCTTTCACAAAATTTTCCTTAGGATGCAATATAGACGATGTCGCTGACTTCACGCCCACCGCTGGATGGCTGGTTGACATAGGAGCCATTATAGATCATGGCCGAGCTATTGCCGCCATCTAGGTTATAAGCCGTCTTGCAGCCTTCTAACGACATAAACTGAGCTAATTCTGTCAGTGAACAGCCTCTGGAATACCCTTCATTTCTACCATCAACAACAACCATCACATAATGGCCTGCTTCCACATATCCAATTGCTGTTCTTGGATTGTTGCTATTTAAGTAGGAAGTCGTATTAAATGACGTTGCAACTGAACCACTTCCATCTAGTAAGGAAGGGCCAAAGTTCCATGCCTGCCATGCACCTGCTGCAATTACCGCATCCCCGTCAAACTCGCTTCCGGAATAGGTCTTCATGGTTCCATCCTGGAATAATACGCAGATGTCAGCATCATTTACATTAGAACGATAGAGAACACCATTTCGAATGACAACTCCTTCTTCACTATTGCCGTAAAAATCACCATTTACCGCAAGTAAAGCATTGTTTTCCTGTGCCATGGCTTCCACCGTATCCTTAATATTCTTTCCATAAGTGCTGTCAGCAAAGGCAGTCTTAAGGGAGGACAGATTGCTGACATAAATGTCTGCCACATAATAGGTAATCTTATCAGAACCAGAACCTACCTCTTTTTTCGTAATTGTAAGGCTTGATGTCTCCGTTGTGGCTGTTTCTAGTATTGTAGACATAATGTCTGCAGAAGAAATAGTTCCTGCAGTTTCGGTATCTGCTGCAATTTCACTTGTTCCGGTGTTCCCGGTTCCTCTTTTCCCACCCTTCATGGAACGGCTGCTACTACTTTCGCTAGTGGAGGCAGTTTCTGTCGGCAAGGAAAACGTTGCAGAGTTCTCTTCTTCACTGACTACTTTGGTTCCATCTGTGGAATAGGACTGAGGCCTTAGATAATCAAAATACATAAAGACGCCCATGCTGACAGCCAGCATGCCTATATCAATCAGGCACATCTTAATTACATTCATTCGTTTTCGTTTTGGTTTTGGTTCCTCTTTAAGGCTATCTTTTCTTTCTTGGCTCATAACTTAAGCCTCCTTTCTCTTACTTGCAATTTCTTTTCCTTTTTGAAAGATATAAGTCTTTTGTATAAACAGGCTGACGATAAATAGGAGTAGCTCCACAAACACCTTGCAAACATATTGATTTCCACCAAGCACGTCTACAAAAAGGAAAAGTATCGCTGTATTTATAACTAATAATGCAATCGCCAGTACTGCATATTTCCCAGCAGATGTTAAGGTGGACTCGCTGCTATGAAATACTAGTTTCTTATTAATTGTATAATTTGAACTGGCACTGATGATCCTTGCAACTACATTACTTACTAGAAGTTGATGGGACAGTGCTAATAATAGGACATACATGCCATAGTCGATAAAAAAAGAAAGTAATGACGAGCATGAAAACTTCAGAATTTCCTTGTAAATCAATAGGGAGTCTTTTACCGCACGAAAATGTGAGGACTCGTTGTTGTTTTCGTAAACTGTCATAATGGGTACCTCCTTAATCGTCAAATGATTTCTAATTGCCTGAAATAACATGTTCATTTCATATTCATAACGACTGCCGTCCATCTCATAAAACAGAGGGATCATATCATAAGGAATGGCACGTAGTCCTGTCTGGGTATCAGAAACTCGTTTCCCAGCGGCAATTTGAAAGATCGTCTTTGTAAATCCATTTCCAAATTTACTGCGAAATGGAACTTTTCCTTCGAACTTTCGACAGCCCAAAATTAATGCATGAGGATTGTCTTCTAGCTCCTTACTAACGCGCAGGATATCCTCTACTTTATGCTGTCCATCTGCATCTGCCGTAACTACGCCGTATGCATCATCATAATGCAGGTATACATATAAAAGTCCTGTCTTTAATGCCTCTCCTTTCCCCTTGTTGGAAGGGTGAGTTAATATGGTAACCTGGTGTTCAATTTCTTGAAAATAAGGAATTGTTTCTTTTGTGCTGCCATCATTTACAACGATGATCGGCTGATTTGTCTCCTCCGTAAGTTTATGGACAAGATGAACCAACTGAATGGTTGGATTATACGCGGGTATTACAATTACTGTATTCGTTTCTTGCATATAAAAAGCCTCCTGGTTATCTGATCTAGAAGAGTTAATTCCTTCTTATCAATCAGAATAGCGTTGAGGCTTGAACATTGCATGAAAAAAATCGTAAAATTCTGTGAATTCATACATTTTTTAGATACCTATTTTAGAGTTTACTGTATATAAGTTTTAGATATTCAATTGTAACTAATAGTTATAAAGAATTTGTTTTTAATATTAAAAATATCTAAAGTAAACAAAAAAGATTGTTATTTTTTTAGCAATGTAGTATACTACTGGTAAGAAATTGCAAAATATTCTATTTTGTGATTTCAACACTTTTTTTATGACGAAAGGAGAATTACTTATGTCAAGATTTACATTACCTAGAGATGTATATTATGGGAAAGATTCTTTAGAAGTTTTAAAAACAATGAAAGGGAAGAAAGCCATCGTTGTAGTTGGTGGAGGAAGCATGAAACGTTTCGGTTTCCTTGATAAAGTTACCAGCTATTTAAAAGAAGCTGGTATCGAAGTTTCCTTATTTGAAAATGTTGAGCCAGATCCATCTGTTGAAACTGTTATGCGTGGTGCAAAAGCGATGCAAGAGTTTGAGCCAGACTTAATCGTTGCTATGGGCGGTGGTTCACCAATCGATGCTGCTAAAGCAATGTGGGTATTCTATGAATATCCTGAAACTTCATTTGAAGATTTAATCACTCCTTTTTGTTTCCCTGAATTAAGACAAAAAGCAAAATTCATTGCTATTCCTTCTACTTCAGGTACAGCTACAGAAGTTACGGCTTTCTCCGTTATTACAGATTATGAAAAAGGGATTAAATATCCTTTAGCTGATTTCAATATCACTCCTGATGTTGCAATCGTTGATCCTGCTCTTGCTGAAACAATGCCAGCAAAATTAACTGCACATACTGGTATGGATGCTTTAACTCATGCAATCGAAGCATACGTATCCACTTTACATAGTCCATTTACGGACCCATTAGCTTTACAAGCAATCGAAATGGTTCTTGATTACTTACCAGGCTCATATAGCGGTAATATGGAAGCAAGAGACCAAATGCATTTAGCACAATGTCTTGCAGGTATGGCATTTAGCAATGCTTTACTTGGTATCGTTCACTCTATGGCACATAAGACAGGTGCTGCATTCTCTACAGGACATATTCCTCACGGATGTGCAAATGCAATCTATCTTCCATATGTAATCAAATTCAATGCAAAAGATATTGAAGCAAAAGCTCGTTATGCTGAGATTGCTAGAAGAATGGGTCTTGATGGTACAAGCCAAGATGCTTTAATCAATTCTTTATGCAGAAAGATCGATTCTTTCAACGCACATATGAATATTCCTAAAACATTAAAAGAATTTGGTATCAACGAAGACGAATTCAAAGAAAAAGTTGCTACTATTTCTGTAAACGCTGTTGGTGATGCATGTACAGGTTCTAACCCAAGACAAATCACTCCAGCTGAAATGGAAAAATTATTTACATGTATCTACTACGGAACAGAAGTTGATTTCTAAGTCCTAATAAAAAAGCACCCATCCATATGGATGAGTGCTTCAGACCGTAGACAAAATGGTTCTAGGATTAAAAAATCCTAGAACCATTTTG
>JAUNJY010000061.1 GCA_030535455.1 bacterium | reverse complement strand
ATATTGAACGTGCAGAATACGGTATTATTTATATCGATGAAATAGATAAGATTACTCGTAAATCAGAAAATATGTCTATTACTAGAGATGTTTCTGGTGAGGGTGTGCAACAGGCTTTACTTAAAATTTTAGAAGGTACTGTAGCAAGCGTACCACCTCAAGGTGGAAGAAAACATCCACATCAAGAGTTTATTCAAATTGATACTACAAATATCTTATTTATCTGTGGTGGTGCATTTGATGGCCTTGAAAAGATTATTGAGTCTAGAATTGGTCAAAAATCAATCGGATTTAACGCAGAAGTCGGCAGTGTAGAAGATCACAATATTGGAGACTTATTTAAACAAGTACTTCCTAGCGATTTCGTAAAATATGGTTTAATTCCTGAATTTGTAGGACGTGTTCCTGTAACTGTAGGATTAGACTTACTTGATGAAGATGCATTAGTTAAGATTCTTACAGAACCTAAAAATGCAATCGTAAAACAATATCACAAATTATTTGAACTTGACGGCGTAGAACTTGAGTTTGATGCAGGGGCAATTCAAGCAATTGCTAAGAAGTCATTTGAGAGAAAGACAGGTGCACGTGGTTTACGTGCAATTATGGAAGAAACAATGATGGAAGTTATGTACAATATCCCATCTGATTCCAAAGTTACAAAATGTATTATTACAAAAGAAGCAGTTGAAGGTGGAAATCCAACTCTGATCCATACAGAAGAAGACAAACCAAAGAAAGCTTTAGTAACGAAAAAATCTGTTAAGAAAAATAATGGTGAAATAGCATAATGATAAGAGCCGTTGCAAGTACTTTGCAGTGGCTCTTTTAGTATCTTAGCATGTCAGTATATGACATGGTACAAGGAATAGATGGACTTTACAAAGTTTAAGGGGGCACAAAACTTTAAGTTCACAGGAGTATGATAAGGAGAAGACACATATGAATACTGAAAACAAGATAATGCCTGTGGTAGCACTTCGTGGTTTAGTGGTGCTTCCACAGATGTTAATTCATTTTGACGTAAATCGTAAGATTACAATTGAAGCAATTGAAACAGCTATGAATGACGATCAAAAGATTTTCTTAGTAGCTCAGAAGGATGCAGAAGTAGACAGCCCAGGATTAGATGATCTTTACGAGATTGGTACGATTGCATCAATCAAACAGATTGTGAAGATGCCAAATAATATATATCGTGTGCTTGTTTCTATTGAAGAACGTGCAAGACTTCTTGGATTTAAGGCAGAGACACCATATCTTTTAGGCGAGATCGGTGAGGTCTGTGAAGATCCAATTACTATGCCGGAAATTGAAGAAAAGGCATTATTAAACGGGATCAAGGACTTAATCCAGGTATATGCTACTGAGACAGACCATTTAGGAAAAAGCGTAATCCATCAGATGTTAGAAGAGGAAAACCTTGAGAACTTAGCCAATATGGTAGCAGCAAATGTTCCATTTGCAGTAGAATACCGTTTAGAGCTTTTAATGGAAACAGATAAGAACCAAAGGGTAAATACTCTTGCAACCATGCTTGCAAATGAAATTGAGCTAGGAAGAATTAAGCAGGAGTTCCAAGCTAAAGTTAAACAGCAAGTGGATAAAAATCAAAAGGAATACCTTTTACGCGAGCAACTAAAGGTGATCCGTGAGGAGCTTGGTGAAACTACAGCAGAATCAGATGCACTTTCTTTTGAAGAGAAGTTAGAGCAGCTCAAGGCTTCTGATGAAGTAAAAGAGAAGATTAGAAAAGAAATCAATCGTTTCAAGAATATCTCAAGCAATTCCCCTGATTCCGCAGTCAGCCGTGGCTACATCGAGACATTGCTTGCAATGCCTTGGGAAGAGCAGACGAAAGACAACAATAACATTAAGCATGCCGAAAAGGTTTTAAATAAACAGCATTATGGACTTGAAAAAGTCAAAGAAAGAATTTTAGAATATTTAGCAGTTCGTTCTTTAACGAAAAAGGGCGAAGCGCCAATTATCTGTCTTGTGGGACCACCAGGAACAGGTAAGACAACAATCGCAAGAAGTGTAGCTACTGCGTTAAACAAAGAATATGTTCGTATTTCCCTTGGTGGTGTAAGAGATGAAGCTGAAATCAGAGGTCATAGAAGAACCTATATCGGTGCAATGCCAGGACGTCTTGTAAATGGATTAAAACAAGCAAAGGTAAATAACCCACTTATGCTGCTTGATGAGATCGACAAGGTATCTAATGATTATAAGGGCGATACATTTAGTGCTTTATTAGAAGTGTTGGATGGAGAACAGAATACAAAGTTCGTGGATCACTATTTAGAGGTTCCTGTGGACTTATCCAATGTATTATTTGTTGCGACTGCAAACAGCTTACAGACAATACCTAGACCATTACTTGACCGTATGGAAATTATCGAAGTAAGCAGTTATACTGAAAATGAAAAGCTTCATATCGCCAAAGACCACCTTGTGAAAAAGGTATTAGAGAAAAATGGCTTGCAGTCAAAACAGCTTAGCATCTCTAAGAAGGCATTAGAAAAAATCATTTCTGCATATACTAGGGAAGCAGGAGTTCGTAATTTGGAACGTAAGCTTGGACAAATCTGTCGTAAGGCTGCAAAACAAATTATCGAAGGCGATGTAACCGTGGTTAAGGTAACAGACAAAAACTTAAAAGACTACTTAGGAAAAGAGATTTTCACAGTAGATTTAAAAAATAGCAAAGATGAAGTAGGGATTGTTCGCGGACTTGCATGGACCAGTGTAGGTGGAGATACATTATCTATCGAAGTAAATGACATGCCAGGTAAAGGCCGCCTTGAACTTACCGGCCAGCTTGGTGATGTAATGAAGGAATCTGCAAAGACCAGTCTTAGCTATGTAAGATCGATTAGTGCTGAATATGGCATTGCAGATGATTATTTTGAAAAGAAAGACCTTCATATTCATATTCCAGAAGGTGCAACGCCAAAAGATGGTCCTAGTGCGGGCATTACAATGGCAACTGCAATCCTTTCCGCAGTAACGAATAAAAAAGTAAAAGCAGATATCGCCATGACAGGGGAAGTTACGTTACGTGGACGTGTACTACCAATTGGTGGATTAAAAGAAAAATTGCTTGCAGCAAAAACAGCGAAAATTTCAACGGTCCTTGTTCCATTCCAAAACAGAAAAGATGTGGATGAGATTTCAGAAGAAATCAAAGAAAATCTTGATATCAAGTTTGTGGAACATATGTCCGAAGTACTTGAATTTGCGCTTGTGAAATAGAGGAGAAAAAAATGCATATTAAAAGTGTTAATTTAGAAACGGTTTGCGGTATTACAAGTGTATTACCGGAAAATGATAAAATGGAGATTGCGTTTGCGGGAAAATCAAATGTAGGGAAATCCTCTTTGATCAATTCTTTAATGCAGCGTAAAAGCCTTGCAAGAACATCTTCTCAGCCAGGAAAGACTCAGACAATTAACTTCTACAATATTAATGAGCAGCTGTATTTTACAGATTTACCTGGATACGGTTATGCAAAAGTAGGCGTTAAGATGAAGGAACAATGGGCGAAGTTAATTGAACGTTATTTATTGACATCTAAACAGCTTCGTGTAGTATTCCTACTTGTAGATATTCGTCATGAGCCATCCCAAAATGATAAGAACATGTATGAGTGGATTGTATACCATGGTTATAATCCATTGATTATTGCTACAAAATCAGATAAGATCAAACGTAGTCAGTTACAAAAGCATATTAAGATGATTAAGACTGGTTTAGATGTTGTGGACGGAACACCAGTAATTCCATTTTCATCTTTAACAAAAGACGGCAGAGATGATATTTATGAATATATCGAAGCATATTATGAAGATTATAGTAATGAAGCAAGTGATATGAGCGGTGAGGAAGAATAAGTATCAGAGGTGATAAGAATGAGGGAGTTACCAAGACCGGGTGAATTTTATTATCATTTTAAAGATAAGCTGTATCAGATTGTTGCAGTGGCAAGCCACTCAGAGACAAGAGAGCAAATGGTAGTATATCAAGCGCTTTATGGGGATTATGGTATTTATGTGAGACCACTGGACATGTTTATGAGTGAAGTGGATCATGTAAAATATCCGGAGGTAACGCAGAGGTATCGATTTGAACATGTAATTCCAAAGGCTGCAAAGAAAGAAGTACACCAGGAAGTTTCCATTAAGGAACAGCAGATAGAGGAAGAAACAAAGGAAGCAATAGCAGAGCAGACAAATCAAGAGAGTGGTCAGATTGATCCTAACTTGCTTGCTTTTCTTGATGCGGACAGTTATTCTGAAAAAATTGAAGTATTGCAACGCATTCGTAAAACATTGACTGAGCAAGTTCTTCAGACAATCGCAATCTCATTGGATTATACTTTAGGTGATGGCGATTTTAATGATCAGTACGAATCAGTAATGTTTTATTTAGAGACGCATGCCAGATATGAAGGCAATCGTCTAAGATAAAAGTATGACCTGACAGAAAGACCGTTAATAAGTGAGGTCTTTTTGTCAGGTTTATTTTATATTATTGGCAAAAAAGTAAGAACAGAATAAAATCAATATGTTTCAAAAAAAAGTGATATTTACACTTTTTATATAAATTGATAGCATTAATACTATAATAAGTATTGTGTTTACATAGACAAACATAGAAGAGAGGGTTTGTAATGAATAAACAATTAGATCGGGGCGCAGGCATCTTATTGCCAATCAGCAGTCTGCCTTCGCCATATGGGATTGGAACATTGGGGAAGGCGGCCTATCACTTTGTAGATCAGCTAGCACAGGCTAAGCAAACATACTGGCAGGTACTGCCCATTGGACCAACAAGTTTTGGAGACAGTCCATACCAATCATTCTCTACATTTGCAGGTAATCCTTATTTTATAGATTTAAATATGCTGGCAGAGGAAGGTTTATTAGATAAAAAGAAGTTAAGAAATATCCGTTGGGGAGATAGTCCGGAGTTCGTTTCCTATGAGACAATCTGGAAACACCGTTTTAAAGTATTACATAAAGCATATGACAAGTTTGTGCTTAACACAGATGATAAGTTTGATGCCTTCTGTGAAAGTGAAGCAGATTGGTTGGAAGACTATTCATTTTATATGGCGTTAAAAGAAAAGTTTGATCATAAAGAGTGGCTCTTATGGGAAGATGGCTTAAGGTTCCGTAAGAAGGAGACAATGGAGAAATATAAGCAAGAGCTTAAAGAAGAAATTCGTTTCTGGAAGTTTTTGCAGTACAAGTTTTTTGAACAATGGAAAGCACTAAAGAAATATGCCAATAAGAAGAAGATTAAGATTATTGGAGATATTCCAATTTATGTGGCAATTGATAGTGCAGATATCTGGGCAAATCCATCCTTATTTAAACTGGATAAGGATTTGAAGCCTACTGAAGTAGCAGGGTGCCCTCCAGATGCATTTTCGGATGAGGGACAAAAGTGGGGAAATCCACTTTATGACTGGAAGCAGATGGAACAAGATGATTTTGCGTGGTGGAAAAAGCGCATGAAAGCAGCTGCTAAAATTTACGATGTAATTCGTATTGATCATTTTATTGGAATTGTACGTTATTATGTAATTCCTGTCGATAAATCAGCAAAGGAAGGCTGGTTCTTAATGGGGCCTGGCATGAAACTAATACATGCCATTGATAAGGTACTGGGCGATGCAAAAGTAATTGCAGAGGATCTGGGAGTTTTGGTTCCAAAGGTAGGAAAAGTATTAAATCAGGCAGGATACCCAGGAATGAAAGTATTAGAGTTTGCATTTGATGGCAATCGGAATAATCCGTATTTGCCTCATTGTTATAAAAGGAACTGCGTAGTGTATGGAGGGACCCATGACAACGATACGCTAGAGGGCTATTATGACTTATTGCCTAAAAAGCAGTTAAATTATGCGATGCGTTATTGTGGGGCTGTCAACCGAGAAGAATTGGTGGACAAGGTAATTGCAATGGCATATGCAAGCGTAGCCGATATGGTTATTTTCCAAATGCAAGATATTTTGAAAAAGGACAATAGTGCAAGAATGAATTATCCATCGACAATAGGAAACAACTGGCGTTGGAGGTTACAAAAAGGCGAATTTAAAAAACAGCATATCAATATGCTGAAACAGCTGACACTAACTTATGGAAGAATCTAAATGTATTGGTAAAGGGAGGATTATTATGTTACAGGAATTATTACAGAAAAGATACAATAAGACAATTGAGGAATGCAGCAATGAAGAAATTTATGTAGCACTATTAAATATGGTAAAAGAAAAAGCAAGTGAGAAAGTAGAGCAAAAAGAGGAAAAGAAAAAACTGTATTATGTTTCTGCCGAGTTCTTAATCGGCAAGTTATTAAGCAATAATTTAATCAATCTTCAGTTATATGCTCAGGTTGCTGAGGAATTAAAACAACATGGAAAAGACTTAAGCGAAATCGAAGAAGTGGAATTAGAACCATCCTTAGGAAATGGTGGTCTTGGAAGACTGGCAGCATGCTTCCTTGATTCTATTGCAACACTCGGTTTAAATGGTGATGGAATTGGCTTAAACTATCATCTTGGCTTATTTAAACAGGTATTTAAGGACAAGTGTCAGACAGAAACACCAAATCCTTGGATTGATGATAAGAGCTGGCTTACAAAACGTGACGAACATTATAGCGTTGAATTTGGTGATTTCACTGTAACGTCTTCTTTATATGACATTGCAGTTACGGGATATGGGAACCGTACCAATGAGCTTCACTTATTTGATATTGACTCTGTAGATGAAACGATTGTAAAAGATGGCATCGACTTTGATAAATCAGAGGTTATAAAGAACTTAACATTATTCTTATATCCAGATGACAGCGATGAAGCCGGACGTCTGCTTCGTGTATACCAACAGTACTTTATGGTCAGCAATGGTGCTCAGTTGATCTTACAGGAATCCAAGGCAAAAGGATGTAAATTAACAGACTTACATGAATATGCAGCAGTTCAGATTAACGATACTCATCCAACCATGATCATTCCAGAATTAATTCGTCTCTTAGTAAAAGAGGGAGTTTCCATGGATGATGCCATTGCTACGGTTAGCAAGACTTGTGCCTATACAAACCATACCATCCTTGCAGAAGCACTTGAAAAATGGCCAATGGAGTTTATTGAAAAAGTTGCTCCATCCATTGTTCCAATCATCAAAGAATTGGATAAACGAGTACGTGAAAAATATACAGATGAAACAGTATATATCATTGATGAGGATGACCGTGTACATATGGCACATATAGATATGCACTATGGATACAGCATCAATGGCGTAGCTTATTTACATACAGAAATCTTAAAGAATAATGAGTTAAACAACTTCTATAAGATTTATCCAGAGAAGTTTAACAATAAGACAAATGGTATTACATTCAGACGCTGGTTATTACACTGCAACCATGAGCTTACAGCATTGATCGAAGACCTGATTGGCAATGACTTTAAAAAGGATGCAATGGAATTAAAGAAACTATTGGCATATAAGGACAATGACGAAGTACTCAATAAGCTTCTTGATGTAAAACAACAGAAGAAACATGAACTTGCAGTATACTTAAAAGAAACACAAGGAATTGAAATCGATGAAAATTCAATCTATGACATTCAGATCAAACGTCTTCATGAATATAAACGTCAACAGATGAACGCAATTTATGCAATTCAAAAATACCTAAGCATTAAGGCTGGTAATAAACCAGACCACAAAGTGACCATGATCTTTGGAGCAAAGGCAGCACCAGCATATACTACAGCCAAAGACATCATTCATTTATTATTATGCTTACAAAATGTAATCAATAATGATCCAGAGGTAAACAAGTATCTTAAAGTCGTTATGGTTCAGAACTACAATGTAACATTAGCAGAAAAATTAATTCCTGCCTGCGATATCTCTGAGCAGATTTCCCTTGCATCCAAAGAGGCAAGTGGTACAGGAAATATGAAGTTTATGCTAAATGGTGCAATTACATTAGGTACTAGTGATGGAGCAAATGTGGAAATCCATGAACTTGTAGGCGATGATAATATCTATACCTTTGGTGAGTCCAGCGAAGAAGTAATTGCAAGATATGAACGTGAGGACTATGCAGCAATCGATTACTATATTGAAGAGAAAGAAATCAAGGAAGCATTAGACTTCATTATCAGTGATACTATGTTAGAGGCAGGAAACCCTACCATCTTAAAACGTTTATTCAAAGAGTTATTGGTAAAAGACTGGTTTATGACATTCCCAGACTGCAAGGATTACTTTGCAACAAAAGAACGTGCATTTAATGACTATGCAGATCGTAATGCATGGGCTAAGAAGATGATTGTGAATATTGCAAATGCAGGTTTCTTCTCTTCTGACCGTACCATTGCAGAGTACAATAAGGATATTTGGAAGTTAACGAAATAGGAAAAATAATAGGATATTCTATCTTATTATGGTAAAAT
The DNA here is from genome assembly GCA_030535455.1 of bacterium. Lineage (GTDB taxonomy): Bacteria > Bacillota > Clostridia > Lachnospirales > Lachnospiraceae > KM106-2. The sequence goes on along the minus strand of JAUNJY010000061.1, from coordinate 14,888 downwards.
AGTTATAGCTCAGTGGGAGTGTCCTACTGAGCTATAAGACTTTTAAGACTAAAGCGGGGTGGAGCTATGCATCATATTCTTATTGTAGATGATGAGCGAGTAGAGAGAAACGGAATTAAGTTTTTATTGCAGCAGATGGGACTTACGTTAGAGATTGATGAGGCTGCAAACGGTAAAGAAGCATTGGAGTTTCTTAAGAAGGAAGGAAATGATGTAGATATTATCTTTACCGATATAAAGATGCCATTTATAGATGGGATTGAATTGATTAAAGAGATACATAAGTTAGAAAAAGAATATAAAATTATAATTTTTAGTGGCTATGGGGAATTTGAGTATGCAAAGTTCGCCGTAAAAATGGGAGTTGAAGATTATATCCTAAAGCCAGTGGATCCGGTGGAGTTTAATAAGACCATTGGAAAGGTGATCAATGAGTTAGAGGAAGAGAAGTCCAAAGAGATGATGCAAGAGGAGCATATTAGCTTTATGAAAGAATATATCCTGTATTCCTTAGTAAATGGTGCTCCCCTATCAAAGATGCAGTCTCAGGCGGAAAAGTTTATGAATACGGACTTTATTGATGCATATGGACGCATGCTGCTGTTTGAATTTAAGACAGAGGCATTCTCCATCCTTGGCAGTGAATTTAAAGAGGATTTGAAAAAGTATATACAGGTGCCCTGCGAATATCTTAATCTGAATTTGCAGCAGGGCTTATTGTTATTTCCGAAAAATCTGGAAACTGACTACAGTGACGTTGCAGCAAAGGTCTATGACTTCTTTAAGATCAGGCATTCCCTTGAATGCTATATTGCAGTAAGCAGCCCGTGGGAGAGCGGTGCAAAGTCACTTGCCATGGTATTTGACGAGGTGGAAGAGAGAATGGAAGATAAGTTCTATGATGTAGAAAAGCATATTTTCCTTCCAGAGGATTCAAAAGAGGATGGCGTAGATGCAAGCATTGACGATGATACATATATTAAGCAGATGACACAAGATATCAAGATGAAAGATGTAGCACGGTTACGCAGTCATTTTGATACGTTATGTGCCAAGTATAATGAAAAGAATGCGGTATCCCAGGTATATATTAAATTTGTATTCTCTAATCTGCTTAAGCTAATTCATGAAAGTCTGCAAGGGAAAGAGAAGACCAAGTTAAAGGATGACATTGACGAGTTATATCATGCAACTGATTACACCCAGGTAATTGCCATTGTAAACGCCAATATAAAGCAATTAGAGGAGGCAGTTTCTTATAATCCGCAGACACTTCATCGTGAAATTGAATCAATCAAGCAGTATATATATGAGAATTATGATAAGGAGTTAAGTGTAGAACAGCTGGCAGAAAAGGTATATCTTGCACCTAGCTATCTGAGTCATGTATTTAAAAAGGAGATGGGACAGAACTTAAGCAAGTTTATTAAGTCTTATCGTATGGAAAAGGCCAAAGAAATGTTAGAAAAGACGCATAAGAAGATTGTTAATATCAGTTATGAGGTCGGATATAGCAATGTTTCTTATTTTTGTCAGAGTTTCCGTGAGTATTATGGAGTAAGTCCTCAAAAGTTTAGAAATCAAGGTGTTGCAGATGAAGCAGAGATTTAACTTTATGTATAAAGTATTTCGACCTCTGATCCAATTGTTTAAAAATATGAAATTGAGGCATAAGGTGTTAGTTACCTATGCCTTTGTTGGTGTGCTGCCGATTGCAGTGTTGGGATGCTTTTGTTATCATCAGTCCAAAAACATGTTGGTAGAGCATGAAAACAGCAATATGCAGGACTGTTTGGATCAAGCGGTATTAAGCATTGATAATCAGTTAGATATATATAATAACCTGTCGGATTACATTGCTTACAATCAATCTATTTGCCAAGTAATTAGTTATGATTACAGTACCTCCTATGAAATTTATGAGAAGTATGAAAATCTAACCAACTTATTAGATCCCATGCTTGCTTCTTTAAAGTATTTCCATAGCAAGGTAAATCAGATTACCATCTATACCTCAAATAATTTTGTAAAACATGATACTACGGTTGCGCCTATAAGCACCATTGTGAATACCGAATGGTATAAGCAGGTCAAGGAGCAGTCCAACCGGGATACGTTATGGTTTGTAAAGCCTGAACAGAAGATGGCATTTACGGCTAGAAAAATGCCAACACTAGAAGGAACCGACTATCCAAGTGTTTTATATATAGCAGTAGATTATAACGATCTGTTTTCACCGTTAATGGATATGACAAGTTCGGATTATGGAATTTATGTAGTGGATCAAGACAATTCGGTTGTATACTCGCATAATAAATTTTCCAAGGACTCTAAGGAATATGCAATGAATTATGATACGCTGCTGGAGGAAATGGAGGATGAAAATGCATCGCAGTACACAATTGTAAAAGATCAGGTCTCTTCTGGATGGAAGGTGCTTTTGTATAAGCCAAATAGTGCAATTATGAGCTCGGTCCGAAACATAGCCTTAATTTCTGTTGTTGTTACTTTGTGCTGTATCGTTGCTTCACTGCTGGCGGCTACAGGAATATCTAGGTTTATGGTAACGGATATTGAAAAGCTGACTGAGAATATGAAAAATGTTCAGACTGGAAACCTGGAAATTACCGTTACAAGCAATAGTAAGGATGAGGTGGGAAATTTAATAAGAGGATTTGGAATGATGATTGAACGTATTCATTTACTGATTAATGAAGTATATGAAGGGGAAATTGCGCAGAAAGAGTATGAAATGAAGGCACTACAAGCCCAGATCAATCCACATTTTCTATATAACTCTTTGTCTTTGATCAATTGGAAGGCAATAGAAGCGAATGAACAGGATATCAGCAGGATTACCTTGCTTCTAAGTACATTTTATAGAACAGCCTTAAATCGTGGGGACAATATATTATCTGTGCGAGATGAAATTACCAATATGAAATGCTATTTAGACATTCAGCTTATGATGCATGAGAATAATTTTGACGTGATTGTGGATATACCGGAGGAAATGTACCAATATCAGACTCTTAATTTAATCTTACAGCCTATTGTGGAAAATGCAATTGATCATGGAGTGGATTTGTTAACAGACCGTCGTGGAGTAATCAGCATTAAGGGCGTACAAAGTGCAGGAACGATTAGCTTTATTGTAGAGGACAATGGAGTGGGTATGGATGAAGAGAAGGCAGAGACGATCCTTACGAAGCAGTCCAAAGGATATGGGATTCGTAATGTAAATGAGCGTATCAAGCTATTGTATGGACACGAATATTGTATGCAGATACACAGCGAAGTGGGGGTAGGAACAAAGGTTACTGTAGTAATGCCTGCAATTAAAGTTGGTTAATGTGATATAAAATGTTGCATTTATGAAATGTGGGATATTTTAATATAACAGAAAAACAACATGTTTCAAAAATAATCAATATTTACCAAAAAAGCCTAAGCTTTTATAATTATTTATAGATAAAGCGAACAAAACAAACGCTTTAAAGAAGCTTTTATTTATAAGGAGGAGATATATTATGAAAGCAAAAAGAGTATGGGCAGCTGCATTAGCAGGAACAATGGTAGTAGGAAGTTTAGCAGGTTGTGGTGATAAATCATCATCATCAGATGCAACAGCAACACCAGCCGCAACTGATGCTGGAACAAAGAAAGTAGCTCTTAAGGTTTGGGGTCCTCAAGAAGATCAGGCAGCAGTAACCGGTTATAAAGAAGGCTGGTTAAAGGGAATGTGTGAAAAATTCAATGAAGCACATCCAGAATGGGATATTACATTTACATATGGTGTTTGCTCAGAAGGCGATGCTTACAACACAATTAAAAGCGATGTATCTGCAGCAGCAGATGTGTACATGTTCCCAAATGATCAAATTCCTGACTTAGTAAAGATCGGAGCAATTGCAAAATTAGGTGGACAAACAGTAGAAGATATCAAAGCAAACAATGATGAGGCAATTACCACTTCTGTAACATATCAGGATGCAATCTATGGTGTGCCATTTACTTCAAATACATGGTTTATGTACTATGACAAGTCAAAATATTCTGAAGAGGAAGTTAAGTCCTTGGATACTATGATGGCAAAGGATTTAGGTAATGATGTTGTAAATGTAGGTATGACCATTGATAATAGCTGGTATGCACCATCCTTCTTCTATGCAGGCGGATGCACACTATTTGGTGAAAACGGAAATGATCCGGCTGCAGGCTGTGATTTCAACAATGAAAAAGGTGTTGAAGTTGCAAAATATATGATCGACTTAACAAAGAACAAAAAATTCATGCTTAATAAAGATAGTAGTTGTGTTGCTAAATTCCAGAAGAAACAACTCGGCGCTTATTTCACAGGTTCTTGGGATTATACAGCAATCAAAGATGCATTAGGTGCTGAAAATGTAGGTGTAGCAGTGCTTCCTACTATTAAGATTGGCGGTACTGAAGGACAAATGAAATCATTTGCAGGTAGTAAAGCAATTGGTGTAAATCCAAACAGCAAAGATACTCAAGTAGCAGTTGCATTAGCAGCATACTTAGGTTCTGAGGAAGCTCAGGAAGCTCACTACTCTGCAAGAGGTATCATCCCAACAAATAAGAACGTATTACAAAGTGAAGCAGTGAAAAAAGATCCAGTTGCACTTGTTCAACAACAAGTAGTAAATACTACTTCTGTAATCCAGCCAGTTCTTAGCGAAATGGGTAACTTCTGGACTCCAGTTGAATCCTTTGCAAAAGAGGTTGTTCAAGGAACTGTAACAGCTGACAATGCAAAAACAAAATTAGACTCCATGGTAGCAGGTATTACTAAGAAATAATACATTTGACCGTAAAACAAAAATAAGAAGTAACTAAAAAGAGGGTGTAGAAGCACCCTCTTTTTAAAAGAAAGGCTATTATTAGGGAAGGTCAGAAAGGAGAGTGCCCATGGAACTATTCAAGAAAAACAAGAGAAACGTTATGACTCCCATCAATGTAAGAGAGGCACTTAAAAAAGGCGATCTTTTTACAAGATTAAGTGCTGTTGTTATGGGACTTGGAAATATAGTACGAGGTCAGATCATAAAAGGCCTCATTTACCTCGCAGCAGAAATCTATTTTATAATTTTTATGGTAACGAAAGGTGTAACCTGTTTAGAGGATTTAGTCACCTTAGGTACAAAGACATCAACAGAATATTTTGATGAGACAAGCCAGATGTATCGTATGCAGTTAGGAGATAACTCCATGCTCTGCCTGTTATATGGCGTTATGACAATATTCGTAATGATAGGTTTTTTCTTAATATGGAGAGGAAATTTAAAGAGCTCGTATGCAGCACAATTAAAGCAAGAAGCGGGAAAACATGTTCAATCCTTTAAAGAGGATCTTGCAGACTTATTAAATGGACAAGTACATAGATTGTTGCTGTTCTTACCAATTACCTGCATTCTTGCATTTACCGTAATGCCTTTAATCTTTATGATCTTAATGGCATTTACCAATTATGACCGTGACCATCAAGTACCTGCAAACTTATTTGACTGGGTTGGATTAAAGAACTTTGCAGAAATCTTCTCATCCTCCAGCGGGCTAGGAACTGCATTCTGGCATGTACTGGGATGGACACTTGTATGGGCATTTTTTGCAACATTCATAAACTATATTTGTGGTATGATCTTAGGAATTGTAATTAACAGAAATGATACAAAGTGCAAAGGAATGTGGCGTTTCTTCTTCGTATTATCCATTGCCATTCCTCAATTTGTTTCCTTGCTTGTAATGCGTACTTTATTGCAGCCAGATGGTGCAGTCAACGTGTTGTTACGTTCCATGGGACTGATTGGAAAGAGTGCTTCATTACCATTCTGGACCAATGTAACATGGGCAAGGGTATCTATTATCATTGTTAACCTTTGGGTTGGTGTTCCTTATACCTTGCTTCAGGTGACCGGTATTTTAAAAAACATACCGGCAGATCTTTATGAAGCAGCAAGGCTTGACGGTGCAGGCCCAATTCGAATTTTCTTTAGCATAACATTACCATACATGTTATTTGTTACTGCACCTTACCTAATTACTCAGTTTATTGGTAACATCAATAACTTTAATGTTATTTACTTATTGACAACAGGTGCTCCAGCTTGTCTTGAATACTTTAATGGTACAGCCGGAAAGACAGACTTGTTAGTAACATGGCTTTACAAGTTAACCGTTAACTTTAGTGATTATAACTATGGTGCAGTTATTGGTATCATGACATTTATCATATCGGCAATCTTTGCATTACTTACTTATCACCGTACCAGTGCTTATAAAAATGAGGAGGGATTCCAATAATGGCAAAAACAAAACAAGTGATTACAAAAAGAAAAGTTACCAATGTTATTGTCCATATTATATTAGCAATCTTATCGCTGATCTGGATCGCTCCTATCTTATGGATCATTATGACATCATTTCGAGGAGAAAAGGGAGCGTATCCACCAACCTTCTTGCCTACGGAATGGACATTAAGGAACTATAATAAGTTATTTACAGACACAGATATATTTAACTTCCCAAGATGGTTTGGAAATACCTTTATTGTTGCAGTGTTTACCTGTATCCTGACTACCATCTTTATCATCTGTATTTCCTTCTGTATGTCAAGAATGAGATTTAAGATGAGAAAGCCATATCTGAATATTGCATTGATCTTAGGTATGTTCCCAGGATTTATGGCTATTATGGCAGTATACTATATATTAAAAGGCCTTGGACTATTAGATGGGGGATTAAAGTTAGTTGCATTGATCTTGGTGTATTCCGGCGGTTCTGGTATTTTGAATTTCTATGTTGTAAAGGGATTTTTTGATACAATTCCAAAGACGATTGATGAGGCTGCTTTTGTAGATGGTGCAAGAAAATGGGATGTATTTACGAAGATTACAATTCCATTATCAAAACCAATTATTATCTATACGATTTTAACTTCATTTATGGCTCCATGGGTAGACTTTATCCTATCCAAAGTAATCATTGGTACTGATGCAAAATATTATACTGTTGCAATTGGTATGTGGAATATGCTAGAAAAAGAGAACGTATACCAATGGTATACGACCTTCTTTGCAGCAGCAGTAATTGTATCTATTCCAATCGCTGCAATATTCCTTGTTATGCAACGTTTCTACACAGATGGTATGGCAGGTGCTGTAAAAGGTTAATGTAGAATTACCATATTTGTGCTATAATGTAAATAAACATATATTTTAGTAAGAATTATAGCAAATATGGTAGGAGGCATTTATGAAACATAGGCATATAATCGCTTTGTGTTTAGTACTTGCTGTTTCCGTTTGCGGTTGTAGTACATATAGCAAAAAGGTGAAGGAGTCTGAGATTAAAATTTCAGATGACGCCTATAAGGAACAGTATGAGAAGGCTTGTACAACTCCCTTTGGCAAATATCCAGAATTAATTACCTATAGTCTTGGAAAGATGACAGGGGCAAATAATTCAAATATGCCAGAGGGGGATACTTACGAAAACAATGCTTACACAAGGTATTTAAAGGAGTTTTTAAATATTCAAAATGATAATGCATTTGAGGTTAGTGACGACGATGGATATGATGATGTATTAGATATGGCTATTGCTAATAACAACTTACCAGATATTATGGTGGTAAGTGATTTACAGACATTAGAGAAGCTTGTAAAGCTGGATATGATTGAAGATCTGACTGATGTCTATCAGAATTGTGCAAGTGATGAAATTAAAGACATATATAATAGTTATGGAGAAGCTATTTTTAATAATGTTATATTTTCAGAAAAGCTTATGGCATTGCCTGAAACAAATATTGAAGATGGTCCCAATTTGTTATGGTTACGAAAAGACTGGATGGACACGCTAGGTCTAAAGGAGCCTAAGACATTAGAGGAAGCGCTGGAGATTGTAAAAGCATTTGTTGAGTATGATCCAGGTCGAAATGGTGAGGGGAATACGGTTGGGTTAGTATGTGATGCAAATATGACAGGTGACCGTGGCTATAGTTCGGAGTATCAGATGGATATTGTATTTGCCAACAATAATTCGTACCCTAAACAGTGGATTTATAACTCAAAAGGTGAAGTTGTCTATGGTTCTGTGCAAGAAGAGGCAAAGACTGCCCTTAAGAAATTACATCAGATGTACCAGGACAATATTTTAGACAATCAGTTTTTATTACGGACAACGACCAATATTATTGAGTTAATCGATGAAGGAAAGTGTGGGTCCTTCTTTGGCCCTTGGTGGACACCAAACAATCCTTTGATGCAGGCAGTCCAAAACGATCCGGAAGCAGATTGGCAGCCATATGTAATTTCCACGGATGGTACGGGAACATTAAGCTACCATTCTCAAAATCCAAGTTACAAGTATGTGGTCGTAAGAAAAGGATATGAACATCCTGAGATTGCAGCTAAGATCATCAGTACATTATTTGATTATGTTCGATATGATGATAAGGATGCAAGTGAGCTTGTTACCTATTATCAGCAAAATGTAGATCCAAGTGCAAGGCCGATTGCAATCAATATAGATTATAGTGACGCACTTTCTAGATGCTATGAGAATATTATGGACACGCTAAATGGTGATAAGCCTTCTAGTGAGCTGGAGTTATTAGAGTATTCCTATTACCAATCCTGTCAGTCGTATTTAGCAGCGACTAAGAAAAAGGAGAAGGTTACTGCGGAAGACTGGGCAGCCTATATGTCAAGAATTAGTGCCTGTTCTCTAATAAAAGAGGCAAAGACAAAAAAAGTGGATTCATTATTCTTTGGAACGACTGACACAATGCAGAGTGAGTGGTGGCAGTTGGAGAAAATGGAGAAGAAGGCGTATCTGGAAATTGTAACAGGAGTTAAGCCGATTGAGTATTTTGATGAATTCGTAAAAGAGTGGAATGAAAAAGGTGGCTCGGCAATCACCAAAGAAGTTTCAGAAATCGTGAAAAAAAGAGGAGTATCACATCCGTGATACTCCTCTTTTACTTGTATCCCTAGAAATAATAAAGCACCTGCTATACCGGTGTGTCCCAGACAGCTTTAGCTTCAAGCAAAATACTCCTTGTTGTATAGTGGGTTTGATATTATGGGATATCTAAAGGGAAAAGTTCATTGATAATTTTTGAAAGACACGTAAAAGGAGCTTCCATAGCTGTGAGGCAATAAAAAAGCCTCTTTCACTTTATTAGTCCTACTGTACTTACCTAGCAACCTAATGAGGAGAAATCTTTGTTTCCAAACTAAATATAATAGAACTTCTACCTCATATATGATTGCTCATCTATTTTTAAAATACGTGAAGTCGCATAAAAAGTAATAAATGATACTATATAATCAAACGAATAATGACGCTTCAATAGATAGTATGGTTTTTATTGATAAGCTATAAAGGATATGGTAAAAAATAAGTATGAAGAATGTACTAAGCCAATACTCATTGGGATACTAAAGCAGAAAGAAATTACTACATAAATGAAAGTACAAAAAGGGGAGAATGTTATTAACATTAAAAGAAGTAAAAAAACGCTTGTTACTTTTGCAGCTTCAACAGCAATACTATTGTTTCTAATTGGTATATTAGTAGGTGTTGGAATACAGAAGTGGAGAGAAAATTCAAAAGAAATGATACTTAAATATGTTAGCTCAACACCTATGCTACTTACAATTACTGAAAAAGAAATGAAACAAAAAGATGAATTGCTTGATTTGTTTAAGAAGTACGGTCAAGATGATCCGGATTCAGATATAGCGGGGGTACATGTAATACCTAAAGAACAAAAAGAATTGTTAATGTTGCTCCCTGAGGGTAGCAATATTCTATTTTGCATGGAAGCTGATGGAGAGCCGGAAATTTGTTATGACTTGAATGGCATTAACTATCACGTGTGTTATGGAGATGGGTATGTTACAAAGGCTGTTGAGTTTAAATATAACAACAAACCGTACTATATTTACAATCTAGATAATAAAGAGTTTGAATGTCACAGAATGAAGTGATATATTCTAAGTTGCAAAAGGCGAAGCACTTAGAATGGAACTAAGAACACAGCCTATAGTTTGGGACAAAAAAATGAGTATCACATCCGTGATACTCATTTTTTTAATCTTCTAATAAAGTTTTCATTAGATAACTGTATACTTCCTGGCTATTTTTCTTCCAGTTGTTGCAGATTGCAATGGCAGCTTCTTCTGTTGGGACAGTTAGGCTAAGATCAATAATAGAGCTTGCCTGCTCTTTTACCTGGCATCGCACAATAAATTCGTTTTTCTTTTCTTCGTAATAGTCTGCGATATTGGAGACTTCTTCACGAAGGGAATATTTATTTGTTCTTAGATATTCTAAGACGTCTTCTTTGATTGCATCTGAAATCTTATTGCTAAAGAATTCTAGTGTCTCTTTTCCTGCATCGGTAATTCGATAGTAGGAACTATGACGAATGGAGGACACAGTAATTAATTCTTGGGATGTAAGCTCTGAAATCGCTTGCTGTATATTGAAGTAATTTGTATATTCTTTTTCTAATATAAAATCAGAAACCTGAGCGTTAGTCAGAGGAAAATCTACTTTATCTAAGATAAATAAGATGATCAATTTGTATAAGGTTAATGTATCTGGTTGCATCTATCTTTACACCTCCTTATAGTACTTACCTTGCCATGTATTTGTTTCTTTCATGGCTTTATGGATAGAATTTAACACTAGTTTTTTGTTACTGCTCCAAAGTGGTGCAAGCAGTAGTTTTTTTGGACCATCTCCTGTAATTCGATGAATTATGATATCTGGTCTTGTATGAGCAATACAATCCATTAATAATGCAATATATTCTTCCAGCGAGTATAAATGGATTTGGTCCATATAATCAGCAAGCTTGGTATTTTTCAATACATGCAGCAGCTGAAATTTAATTCCTTGGATTGGAAGCGTATTTAAGTACGTAACCGTTTCAAGAATATGTTCATTGGTTTCACCTGGAAGACCAAGGATTACATGAACAATGGTATTGATATTTCGCTTTGAAAGTGCTTTGACAGCAGTCTCAAAACAGGATAGTGGATATCCACGATTAATCAACACAGCAGTTTCTTCATGCATGGTCTGTAAGCCAAGCTCAACCCAAACGGGCTTGATTTCATTTAACTCTGCTAATAAATCAAGAATTTCTTCATCTAGACAATCGGGTCTTGTCGCGATGGATAAGATTACGATATCTGGATGATTGATTGCTTCATAAAAAAGTTTTCTTAAGACCGAGACTGGGGCGTAGGTATTGGTATACGCTTGGAAATATGCAATGTACTTGTGGCCAACTGTCTTAGTCACTGTGCTTCCATGCATTTTATCCTTGGCTGCTTCAATTTGTGCTGTGATGGATAAAAGATGGTCTTCGGCAAAGTCCCCTGAGCCACCTTCACTGCAAAAGATACATCCGCCATAACTGATTTTGCCGTCACGATTTGGACAGGTCATACCGCCATTTAAGGACAGTTTGTATATCTTTTCATGATACTGTTCTTTTAAGTAATAATTTAAAGACTGGTAGGGCTTGTCTCCCCATAATTTCATTGAATTCAAGAAGAACCTCGTTTCTATGTTCTATTATTTTAAAGCAAATTGATAACTTTATCGTGTGATATGTGATTTAACGGCTTCGCTTACTACCGTTGCTACACGTGGATCGAATGCCTCTGGCATAATATTATCTTCGTTTAAATCTTTTTCATCAACTAAATTAGCGATTGCGTTTGCAGCAGCTAATTTCATCTCTTCTGTAATTTGTGTAGCACGTCCTTCTAGAGCACCTTTAAAGATGCCAGGGAAAGCAACTACGTTATTTACTTGGTTAGGGAAGTCAGAACGTCCTGTACCAACAATACGAGCACCAGCTTCTTTTGCCACATCCGGCATGATTTCAGGAACAGGGTTTGCCATTGCAAATAGAATGGAATCCTTATTCATGGAAGCAACCATTTCTTTCGTTACAATATTAGGAGCACTTACGCCGACAAAGATATCTGCGCCTTTGATTGCATCTGCTAATTTACCTGTTTCATTATTAGGGTTTGTAACTTTCATGATTTCTTCATGTGCCCAAGTAAGACCTTCATTTCCTGCTTGCAGGACACCTGATTTATCACACATAACGATATTTTTAAATCCGTAGTTTAAGAGAAGCTTACAGATAGCGATACCAGCAGAACCGGCACCGTTGATTACCACTTTACAATCTTCTTTTTTCTTTTGTACGATTTTTAAAGAATTAATGATACCGGCAAGAACAACGATTGCTGTACCATGTTGATCGTCATGGAACACAGGGATGTCAAGAAGTTCCTTTAATCTGGACTCGATTTCAAAACAACGAGGAGCACTGATGTCTTCTAAGTTGATGCCTCCGAATGCAGGAGCGATATTTACAATAGTCTGAATGATTTCTTCAGTATCTTGGGTATCAAGACAGATTGGAAATGCATTCACATTACCGAATTCTTTAAATAAGACTGCTTTCCCTTCCATAACAGGCATAGCAGCATATGGTCCGATATTTCCCAGACCAAGCACAGCACTGCCGTCTGAAACGACTGCTACAGTGTTGCTCTTAATTGTATACGTATAAGCAGCTTCTTTGTCTTTTGCGATTACTTTACATGGTTCTGCAACTCCAGGAGTATATGCAATTGCCAAATCTTCACGACTTTTTACTTCGCATTTTGGAGTAGTGTTTATCTTGCCTTGCCATTCTTTGTGAAGTGCTAAAGCTTTTTCATTTGTTGTCATATTAATCACCTAATCCTTAGTTTTTTTTGCGAGCAAGCAACAGGTAAAGTAAAGCGTTCTGACTTGCTCATTACGTATTACTTCTTATTATTATATGCTGACGAAAAGTCAGAGTCTAATATAGTAATCATATCATTTGCAACATTTGAAATCAAGGTTCAAATAGTTTGGAAAAATACTTTTCAACCTTATTCCTAAGGTGTATAATATAGTCTCAGTAAGGTAATAAATAAAGTAGTTCATAATATTACAAGTAGTTATATTCTTAGGGATACATATGTATATCTTAGTGTGAGAAATCCCCACAATAATATACTGTAGTCTTAGATGTTCTGTCACAATTTAGTCTAATATCTTTATAAGAATCCAAACAGTTCAAATTAAAAATAAATAAAAAAGCATTTATGGAAACTTTTATAAAATAGTGTATAAATGGTTAATGCCGAAAAGGAGTAATGTATGAGTAAGCAATATGAAACAATGTCTCTTGCGAGTCTGAAAGAAATTGCAAAAGAAAAAGGGTTAAAAAATGTTTCTGCATTAAGAAAGCAAGAGTTAATTGATAAATTAGTCAGTTTTGACCGAGAGAATACGATAGAACAGCCAAAAGCTGAACCAGTAAAAGAAGAACATAAAAAAGACGAGTATAACAAGGATACGGTAAAAAGGGAAAACGTATCACAAAGGGAACAAGTGCAACGTCCAATGCATAAAGAACGTCCAATGCACAATACTAATTATAGTAATAATGCACACTACGAAGGGAAAAATGTGCAGAATAAAGAAACCAGTACGAAAAATGAAAATATGAACCGTGATCTTGAACAATTAGACAGCGGTGTGATCAAACAGGGAATTTTAGAAGTGCTTCCTGACGGTTATGGATTTATTCGTTGCGATAATTACCTTCCAGGAGAGAATGATGTGTATGTGTCTCCTGCACAAATCCGACGTTTCAATTTAAAGACAGGCGATATCGTTGAAGGGAATATTCGTATCAAGAGTCAAAATGAGAAATTCGGAGCATTATTATATGTGAAATCTGTTAATGGATTTCCACCAGTCGAAGCGGCCAGACGTAAAAAGTTTGAAGACTTAACACCTATTTTTCCAAATGAACGTATTCGTCTAGAGACACCAGGTGGTCCAGTTGCCATGCGTATGATGGACTTAATCAGTCCAATTGGGAAGGGTCAACGTGGTATGATCGTCTCCCAGCCAAAGACAGGTAAAACAACACTTTTAAAACAAGTAGCAAAGGCAGTTACTAAGAATCATCCTGAAATGAATATGATCATTTTATTAATTGATGAGCGTCCAGAAGAAGTTACCGATATTAAGGAATCTATCGAAGGCGATCATGTAGAAGTTATTTACTCTACTTTTGATGAACTTCCAGAAAATCATAAGCGAGTTTCTGAAATGGTAATCGAACGTGCAAAACGTTTGGTAGAGCATAAGAAAGACGTCATTATCTTACTAGACAGTATCACAAGACTTGCCCGAGCATATAATTTAACGGTACAAGCAAGTGGAAGAACTCTTTCCGGAGGTTTAGATCCAGCAGCGCTCCATATGCCAAAGAAATTCTTTGGTGCCGCAAGAAACATGCGTGAAGGCGGAAGCCTTACCATCCTTGCAACAGCCCTTGTAGATACAGGAAGCCGTATGGACGATGTAGTATTTGAGGAATTTAAAGGAACCGGTAACATGGAGCTTGTATTAGACCGTAGTTTATCAGAAAAGAGAATTTTCCCGGCAATCGACTTACCAAAATCAAGCACTAGAAGAGATGACCTATTATTAAATCAGCAAGAGACCGAAGCAACATATCTAATGAGAAGAGCGCTAAACGGCTTGAAATCTGATGATGCCCTGGAACGAATTATTGATAACTTTATAAAAACTAAATCAAATGACGAGTTTATAGAAATTATCAAAAAGACAAAATTAGTCTAAAAGGGTTGCAAACGAAAGAAAGCTATGTTATAATGAAAAAGCTGTTTATAAGATAAATAAGATTGACTAAGTCAACTTTAATATGATTACGTTTGTAAAGAGGTGAAAACATGAGAGAAGGTATCCATCCA
>JAUNJY010000008.1 GCA_030535455.1 bacterium | reverse complement strand
TAGTTGGTGGTTCTACAAGAATTCCAGCTGTTCAAGATAAAGTAAAACAATTAACAGGTAAAGAACCATCTAAATCCTTAAACCCAGATGAATGTGTAGCATTAGGTGCTTCTATTCAAGGTGGTAAATTAGCAGGTGATGCTGGTGCTGGTGATATCTTATTATTAGATGTAACTCCATTATCATTATCTATCGAAACTATGGGTGGTGTAGCTACTAAGTTAATCGAACGTAACACTACAATCCCAACTAAGAAGAGCCAAGTATTCTCTACAGCAGCTGATAACCAAACAGCAGTAGATATCCACGTTGTTCAAGGTGAAAGACAATTCGCTCGTGACAACAAATCTCTTGGACAATTCAGACTTGATGGTATTGCTCCAGCAAGAAGAGGTGTTCCTCAAATCGAAGTTACATTTGATATCGATGCAAATGGTATCGTAAATGTATCTGCAAAAGATTTAGGTACTGGTGTAGAACAACACATCACAATCACTGCTGGATCTAACATGTCTGATGACGATATCGAAAAAGCAGTAAAAGAAGCAGCTGAATTCGAAGCTCAAGACAAAGCTCGTAAAGAAGCAGTTGATACTCGTAACGATGCTGACGCTATGGTATTCCAAACTGAAAAAGCATTACAAGAAGTTGGCGATAAAGTAAGTGCAGAAGACAAAGCAGCTGTAGAAGCAGATTTAGCTCACGTAAAAGAATTAGTTGAAAAAGCTAATCCAGAAGTTATGTCTGAAGGCGAAGTTGAAGATCTTAAAGCAGCAAAAGAAAAATTAATGAACACTGCTCAAGCATTATTCCAAAAAGTTTATGAACAAGCTCAAGGTGCTGCAGGTCAAGCTGGCCCAGATATGAGCGGAGCTGGATTTGATGGAGCAGGCGCTCAAGCTGGTCCTCAAGACGACAACGTAGTTGATGGAGATTACAGAGAAGTATAAGAAAAATCTTGACGAATAATGTAACATTCGTTAATATAAAGCTTGTGAATAACAAGATAACAAAAGGTAGGCTGTCTGATAAAGATAGCCTATCTTTTAATAGGCATATAGACAGGTAATGAAAGGTGAAGGATATGGCAGAAAAACGTGATTATTATGAAGTCCTTGGTATATCAAAAACTGCTACGGACGCAGAAATCAAAAAGGCATATAGAGTATTAGCCAAAAAATATCATCCAGACGCCAATCCAGGCGATAAAGAAGCTGAAACTAAGTTTAAGGAAGCAAGTGAAGCTTATGCAGTACTAAGTGATGCAGATAAACGTAGACAATATGATCAATTTGGTCACGCAGCATTTGAAGGCGGTGGAGCTGGCGGAGCTGGCGGCTTTGACTTTAACGGCATGGATATGGGAGATATCTTTGGAGATCTATTTGGCGGCGGCAGAAGCAGCCGTAGAGCAAACAATGGTCCAATGAAAGGCGCTAACGTTCGTACCAGCGTTCGTATTACATTTGAAGAAGCTTGTTTTGGTGTAGACAAGGAACTTGATTTAAATCTAAAAGAATCTTGTGATACTTGTCATGGAACAGGCGCAAAACCTGGTTCTTCTGCACAAACATGTTCAAAATGTAATGGTAAAGGCCAAGTAGTTTATACGCAACAATCATTCTTCGGTATGACACAAAGCGTGCAGCCATGTCCTGACTGTCATGGAACAGGTAAAATCATCAAAGACAAATGTACAGATTGTCATGGTGCAGGTTATGTTACAAGAAGAAAGAAAATTGCAGTATCTATTCCAGCAGGTATTGATGATGGCCAAAGCATCCGTATTCAAGGAAAAGGCGAGCCAGGTATAAATGGCGGCCCTCAAGGTGACTTATTAGTAGAAGTAATCGTAAGCAGACATCCAAACTTTGTACGTCAAGATACTACGATTTACTCTACACAGTCTATTTCCTTTGCTACAGCAGCACTTGGTGGTGATATTAAGGTTAAGACAATTGATGGTGAAGTAATCTATACAGTAAATCCAGGAACTCAAACGGATACTAAGGTTCGTTTAAGAGGAAAAGGTGTACCAACATTACGTAACAAAAATGTTCGTGGTGACCATATCGTTACATTAGTGGTTAGTGTACCTACTAGATTGACTGCAGAACAAAAAGAATTACTTGAACAATTCAATGAAGCTATGACTGGTGGAGTTGCAGCAACTTCAACAGAAGAAGAGCATAAGAAAAAGAAAAAAGGTTTCTTTAATAAATAGGAGGCGAGGACGCTTCTTTTGAATAAAACGAAAAGGCTAGGCTCGTGGTATGTGTGCCTAGCCTTTTTTTCGTCTTTTGGGAAGTAAATACCTAAAAGACGATTTAAATCTGACACCAGGTTTCCAAGGACTATCCACATTGTAGATTGGGCAAATGGACCTGTGAATTCCGTATTTGCCTAAAAAGACACAATTGCTCATTATATTTCACAATAAGAAGGGCTTTCCAGTACCGTGCCCCCTCTTACTTAATACAAAAACCTTCTAAATACGACTAACAACATCATATAAAGTGTCAAATGCAACGCATTTCAATATGAAAAATATTGAAAATGTATAAAAATAGGGTATAATGGGTGAGAAGAAATACAATAAATATAGTTATAAGACTTAAGTCTTACTATAAAGGAGAACAACAATGAAGTGGACAAAATACACACTTAAGACGACTACAGAAGCAATTGACTTAATCAGTTATATGTTAGATGAACTTGGCGTAGAAGGTATCGAAATTGAAGATAAACAACCATTAACAGCAGAAGAAAAGGCACAGATGTTTGTTGACATCTTACCAGATCCTGAATTCGATGATCATATCGCAACAGTTCGTTTCTACCGTGATCCAGAAGAAGACGGTACAGAATTGATTGAAAAAGTAAAAGCTGGTTTAGAAGAATTAAAGCAATTCGTAGACATCGGCGAAGCTATGACAATTGAAAAAGACGAAACAGAAGATATTGATTGGATCAACAACTGGAAAGAATTCTGGAAGCCATTTAGAGCAGATGATCACATTATGATCAAACCAACATGGGAAACTTTAAATGATGCAAAAGAAGATGATTTAGTAGTTGAAATCGATCCAGGTATTGCATTTGGTACAGGAACTCATGAAACAACAAAATTATGTATTCGTGCCGTAAGAGAATATGTAAATGAAAATACAAGATTACTTGATGTTGGTTGTGGTAGTGGTATCTTATCCATCATCGGTTTATTACTTGGAGCAAAAGAAGCATTTGCAATCGATATTGATCCAGCTGCAGTAACTGCAACATTAGAAAATGCAGGTTTCAACAATATCGATATGAATAAGTACAAAGTAATCGCAGGAAATATCATCGAAGATGAAGCAATCCAACAAGAAGTAGGAATTGAGTGTTACGATGTAGTGGTAGCAAATATCTTAGCAGACGTTATCATTCCTCTTTCTGCTGAAGTAGGAAAACACTTAATCCCAGGCGGTATCTTCATCACTTCCGGTATCATTGATATGAAGAAGGAAGAAGTAAAAGAAGCACTTATTAGAAATGGCTTCGAAATGGTAGAAGAACGCAGCATGAAAGACTGGAACTGCTTAATCGCTCGTAAACCTATGTAGTGAGGCTGTCGCAGCGGAGGTTGTGAAGCGGTTTACATTAAAATATCTGTAGTATTACGATAAATAAATGGGGGATTTCGTAACAAGTTAGTGTTGCTAGAAACCTCCATTTATTTCATTTAGACTTTGAATATTTTAATGTAAACCTGAATTTACAATTACGGTGCGACACCCAGATTAGAAGGTATCGAGATACCTTCTATAAAAGACTAGCTTCACAAAAGCGAAAAACCAGCTTGGATTTAAACGAGACTGGAGATTGACTTAACAAAAACGAAACACCAGTGAGGACCGGAGAGTAGATTTGAGTTGGGGCTGACGAAGCTATCTAGTAGATTGATCATACGCTTGAGCAAAATTTTTCATTAAAAACTGTAAAAATACAGTTTTGATGTTGTTTGCCAAATTCACCAGTAATATTTCAATCGTTCCAATATATTATATATCGAGTTTGTTTGACAATTTAAATATTCGATGATAATATATACACATTGACTTTAACCAAAGAATAGAGCGTATGCTTTGCGTACGTTCTATTGTTATGTTACGCGAACAATAGAAAAAATTACAAAGTGTCGAAGGCACGTTGTATTAAATATAAATGTGTGTATGGAGGAATTGCATGAACCTTTTTTATGTAAATGCATCTCAGATCGAGGAAAATCACATTACCATCATTGGAACAGATGTGAATCATATTAAAAATGTACTTCGTATGAAACATGAGGAAGAACTTATGGTTTGTGACTGCGAAGACACAAATTACCTTTGCAAGATTAATGAGTTTCAAGAGAAAGAAATCATTTTAGATATAATAGAAAAGAAACCTTGTGAGACAGAACTAAAGACTAAGATTTACCTGTTTCAAGGGCTGCCGAAAAGCGATAAAATGGAGCTGATCATTCAGAAAGCCGTAGAATTAGGGGTGTATGAAGTAATTCCGGTTGCTATGAAACGTTCCATCGTAAAAATTGAAGATAAGAAAAAAGAAAAGAAAAAATTAGAGCGCTGGCAAGCAATTGCAGAAAGTGCTGCAAAACAGTCAAAACGCGGTGTTATACCATCCGTTCACACTGTTATGAGTTATAAAGAAGCATTGGCATATGCAAGAGACTTCGATTTGAAGCTATTTCCATATGAAAATGCAGATGGAATGAATAAAAGTCGTGAACTTGTTAAAAATGCAAGTGACACCAAATCAATCGGTATCTTCATTGGTCCAGAAGGTGGATTTGATGATGCAGAGATTGAAGCAGTTAAGGAAATCGGCGGGGAAGTAATTACATTAGGAAAACGTATTTTAAGAACTGAAACAGCAGGTTTTACAATTCTTTCAATCCTAATGTTTGAACTGGATAGTATTTAAGGAGAAGTTAAATGAGAGCATATTTAGATAATGCAGCAACAACGAGACCTTTTGACAGTGTAAAAGAGATTATGATGAAGACGATGGATATCGATTATGGAAATCCATCCAGTATGCATATGAAAGGCGTAGAAGCTGAAAAGTACGTTAGAGAAGCACGTGAGAAAATCGCGAAGACTTTAAAAGTAGATGCAAAGGAAATCGTATTCACTTCCGGTGGTACGGAGTCCAACAACTTTGCACTTATTGGTTCTGCACTTGCTAATAAACGTGCAGGAAACCATATCATTACAACAAGAATTGAGCATCCAAGTGTATACAACCCACTTTTATTCTTAGAAGAATTAGGATATAAAGTGACATTTTTGGAAGTTGACCATAATGGCATTATTGATTTAGAACAGTTAAAACAAGCAATTACAAAGGAAACAATCCTTGTATCCATCATAATGGTCAATAATGAAATGGGAAGTGTTCAGGATATTTCCACAATATCCAAATTGATAAAAGAAAAAAACAATGATACTATATTTCATGTAGATGCAATCCAAGCATATGGAAAGTATCAAATCTATCCAAAACGTATGGGAATTGATTTACTTAGTGTAAGCGGACATAAGATCCACGGACCAAAAGGAATTGGTTTCTTATATATGAAAGACAAAGTGAAAGTAAAACCAGTCATTTATGGTGGCGGCCAGCAAAAAGGAATGCGTTCTGGAACAGAAAATGTACCAGGCATTGCAGGATTAGGAGTTGCGGCTGAAGAAATCTATAAAAACCATAGTGAAAAGGTTGCACATTTATATACATTAAAAAATGCCTTGATTGATGGAGTTAAGAAAATCGAAGGCGTCACAGTAAACGGCGTTGATTTAGGCGTGGAAAATACCGCACCTCACGTTGTAAGCGTAAGTTTTGACGGAGTTCGAAGTGAAGTACTGCTTCATGCACTTGAAGATTACAATATTTATGTATCTTCCGGCTCAGCATGTTCCAGTAACCACCCTGCACTCAGCGGAACATTAAAAGCAATTCATGTGAAAAAAGAATTATTAGATTCTACACTTCGTTTTAGTTTCAGTGTAAATACAACGATGGAAGAAATCGAATATGCGATTAGCGCATTAAACGACATCTTACCTCAATTAAGAAGATTTACAAGAAAGTAGACAAAACAGCAAGTTTATCATAGGAGGAAAGTTATGTTTAGAGCGTTTTTAATTAAGTACGGTGAAATTGGTATCAAAGGAAAGAATAGATATATCTTTGAAAATGCATTATGTGATCAAATCAGATTTGCATTAAAAGACGTGGATGGTGAGTTCGAAGTAACAAAAGAACAAGGCCGTATTTACGTTGAAGTGGAAGGCGATTACGATTACGAAGAAACAATCGAAGCACTAAGCCGTGTATTCGGTATTACTGCAATCTGCCCAGTAAGATTAGTAGATAATTCAGAATGGGATAACTTAACAAAAGAAGTTGCAGACTATGTAAAGAATGTTCATGGAACAGAAGAATTTACATTCAAAGTAGAAGCTAAGAGAGCAAATAAAAGCTATCCATTAAACTCCCCAGAGATCTGTAGAGAAATGGGTGCATTCCTTTTAGATAACTTCGATAACATGAAAGTAGATGTTCACAATCCTGATGTTCATATCAATATCGAAGTCAGAAGCCGTGCTTACATTTATTCTACAATTATTCCAGGACCAGGCGGTATGCCAGTAGGATCTAACGGTAAAGCAATGTTATTACTTTCCGGTGGTATCGACAGTCCAGTTGCAGGTTATATGGTAGCAAAACGTGGTGTTACAATTGAAGCAACTTACTTCCATGCACCACCTTACACTAGTGAACGTGCAAAACAAAAAGTAATCGATTTAGCTAAGATCGTTTCCAGATATACAGGACCTATCAAATTAAATATCATCAACTTTACTGATATTCAGTTATATATCTACGAACAATGTCCACACGATGAATTAACAATCATTATGAGACGTTATATGATGAAGATTTCTGAAACTATCGCAAAAGAAAGCGGATGCTTAGGTTTAATAACAGGCGAAAGCATTGGTCAGGTAGCAAGTCAGACAATGCAAAGCTTAAATGCGACAAATGAAGTATGTACTATGCCAGTTTACCGTCCATTGATCGCATTTGATAAAAATGACATCATTGCAATCTCTGAAAAGATCGACACTTATGAAACTTCTATCTTACCTTTCGAAGACTGTTGTACAATCTTTGTTGCAAAACATCCGGTTACAAAACCAAATGTAAATGCTATCAGAAGAAGTGAATACAAACTTGAAGAAAAGATTCAAGAATTAGTAAATACTGCTCTTGAAACAAGAGAAGTTGTAATCTGCGAATAGACGGCGGACGCCGGACGGCGGGCACCGCAAGTGCCGTCGCCGTCAGATGAAATGGGATTTCATCTGGTTTAAAAGACTTTAAAAGAACTGAAGGTGCCAACTAGTGCTTCCTCGTGCAAGTCTGCCACGCAGACCTAGAAGCACTAGTTCAGAAACGCAAAAGCGTGGTTTCGTGTTTCTGAATCCAATGGGAAACTACGTTTCCCAAGCCCTTCCTTAGTTTCCTAAAAGATATAAGACTGAGGTAATTTGTATCTGATGAGTTAAAAATGGGTACAAAAAAAGAAGGATACTTTCTGTATCCTCCTTGGTACATATGAGATTTACTCTACAATGTATGGTTTTAATGTTTCAAGAATTTCTGTTGGATCTTCGCTGTGGATATTTAAATCGATTGGTTTAGATAAATCTAAACTGAAAATACCCATAATGGATTTTGCATCAATTACATATCTGCCGCTTACTAAATCAAAGTCAGTTTCATATTTTGTTACGATATTAACGAATGATTTTACTTTATCGATGGAATTTAAAGAGATTTTAACTGTTTTCATAGGAAATCCTCCTTGTTAATTTTATAGATATATACTACCGTTATAAAATTAGAAAGTCAATATACAATATAGATAAAAAAGACTGTGGCAATGTGTCAAGAAATAGGGTCTAAAAACGTACATAATAGGTAAAATTATAATAAAAAAAGAAATTGAAGTGGTATATTATTACTAATAATTTACGCTGTTATGTTAATATACACGAGAACAAATGTTTAATTTGGTATGGAAAGGACTAATTATGGGTAAAATGAATATGCAGGAAAAGGCGAATATGTCCGTTGCATTTTTAACATTAGGTTGTAAAGTAAATACGTATGAGACAGATGCTATGAAAGAATTATTTTTAGCAGCTGGTTTCGTTGAAAAGGAATTTTCAGATAAAGCAGATGTATATGTAATCAATACATGTACAGTTACAAATATTGCGGATCGTAAATCAAGACAAATGCTCCACAAAGCAAAGAAAAACAATCCAGACAGCGTTGTTGTGGCGGTTGGATGTTATGTTCAGGCAGCAAAAGAGGCACTTGAAATTGATGAAGCGATTGATTTAGTAATTGGAAATGATAACAAGAAGAATATCATTGATATCCTTGAGGAATATTATAAAGATAATAACAATAATGAAGCATGGATTGATTTAAGCCAGGCAAGAGAATATGAAGATCTTTCTATCGCAAATGCAGGTGAAAAGACAAGAGCATATATCAAAGTGCAAGATGGATGTAACCAATTCTGTTCTTATTGTATTATTCCATTTACAAGAGGCCGTGTACGAAGCCGTGCGTTAAATGATGTTGTTACGGAAGTAACAAATCTTGTGAAATCCGGATATAAAGAAGTTGTCTTAACAGGAATTCATTTATCCTCTTACGGAATTGAATTAGAGGAAGATGTAAACCTTCTTAAATTAATTATGGCTGTGACTGAAGTCGAAGGATTAGAACGTATTCGTTTAGGTTCTTTAGAGCCAAGAATTATTACAGAAGAATTTGTCGATGTATTATCAAAGAATAAGAAATTCTGTCCACATTTCCATTTAAGTATGCAAAGTGGTTGTAATGAAACATTAAAACGTATGAATCGTAGATATACTGCGGAAGAGTTTTATGAAAAATGTGAGCTGATCCATAAATGGTTTGACCTTCCAGCGATTACAACAGACGTAATTGTAGGATTTCCAGGCGAGACAATAGAAGAATTTAATACGACAAAGGCATTTGTAGAAAAAGTTCATTTTGCTCAGATGCATGTATTCAAGTACAGCAAACGCAAGGGTACTCGCGCAGAAGTAATGGAAAATCAAGTCGATGAGCAAGAAAAGCATGCAAGAAGTACTGCATTAATCGAAGTTGAACAAAGAATGCGTAAAGAATATCAACAAGAATTCAAGGGACGTACAGAATTTGTTCTAATTGAAGAAGAAGTTACAATCGATGGCGTGACATACCAAATCGGTCATAATGAAAGATATTTAAAGCTTGCAATTATCAGTGATCACGATTATACAAATGAGATTGTAAAAGTTACAGTAAAAGATAATATAACAGATGACTTATTACTTTGTGAAATAATCTAATTGATATTTTTGTTAATATGTATTAATATATTAGTAATAACGATATTTTGATAACACATTAATTGTGGGATGAAGTATTACTGTAAGGACGTGAGAATATGCAAGAAATTAATAATACGCAATATTTTAAAGTACAAAAGGAACCTGAAGTAAAAGTGACTGATGTAATCAAGACTGTTTATGAAGCATTAGTTGAAAAAGGATATAATCCTGTCAATCAGATGGTTGGATACGTTATGAGTGGAGATCCAACTTATATTACGAGCCATAATGGCGCTAGAAGCCTGATTATGAAAGTGGAACGTGATGAAATTCTGGAAGAACTATTTGGAGATTATATCAAGAGAAATTTTTAAAGAATTTTAAATAAGAATAGGAAACTACATGAGAATACTAGGATTAGATTATGGTTCTGTGACAGTAGGGGTGGCTGTAAGTGACGAGCTAGGCCTTACTGCACAAGGAATCGAAGTGGTTCGTCGTAAACATGAGACAAAGTTACGACAGACACTTGCACGTATTGAAGAGATTATTGAGGAATACAAGGTAGAATTGATTGTACTGGGTTATCCAAAGAATATGAACAATACGATCGGCGAAAGAGCTGAAAAATCAGAAGCTTTTGCTGAGATGCTTAAGAAGAGAACCGGACTGGAAGTCGTGTTATGGGATGAACGACTTAGTACTGTGTCCGCACACAATGCCATGATTGATGGCGGTATGAGAAGAGAGAATAGAGCCCAAATTGTAGACAAGGTAGCTGCGGTATTTATTTTACAGAACTATTTGGATATGAAGTATAATAGTCACCAAAGCAATAAGGAGATATAAGATGCCAAGTAATAATGAAAAAATCATCTTTACAACTGAAGATAATGAAGAAATTGAATTTTATGTATTAGAACAAACAATGATTAATGGAATTAATTATTTATTAATCGCTGATTCTGCAGAAGATGATGATGAAGAAGCGAATGCTTTGATCTTAAAAGAAAAAGATACAGTAGACAAAGAAATTATTTATGATGTCGTTGAAAATGATGAAGAATTAGAAGCAGTTTCTAAAGTGTTTGAAACAATGATGGATGACATCGACATTGAAATGAATAAAGCGTAGATTTAGCAAATTTGAATAAAGAAGTTAGAACATGTGTTATGACTTTTTATTATATAAAAGACTATGTAAGAAACATTAATTTGCGCAATCAATTATAGGTTAGACAAACCAATACGAGAAATAGTTGGCACATTTGAGTGCGGGAAATGAGGTCTTAATGAGTACAAATCATGATAAGTTTAAATCGTTGTTAAAAGAGAACGGATTAAAAGTTACGACGCAACGTATTGCTATTCTAGATGTGTTACAAAGTAGACCTGATACACATCTTACGGCGGAAGAAATATACGAGTACGTTAGGGAACAATATCCTGAAATCGGTTTAGCGACTGTTTATCGTACCATCCAATTACTATCAGATTTACATTTGATTGATAAGCTAAATCTTGATGATGGATTCGTACGATACGAAATAGGAAAAATGAATGGTGATTTTGGAAAATCTCATCATCACCATCACTTAATATGTTTGGGGTGTAATAAAGTATTTTCCTTTGAGGATGATATGCTAGAGAGCTTAGAAAACAGAATTAAGGATGAGATGGGTTTTAATATCGTAGACCATGAAGTAAAACTTTATGGGTATTGTGAAGAGTGTCAGAAAAAGCAAAAGTAGTAATGCTTTTGCAGACATCTCTGTTAAGATGAATGAAGTATGAATAATGAAGAATGTCTATCTCTTACAAAGATTGTGCCTTGATTTTTGCCTTACATACTAATATGGAGGTGCAATTATGAAAGCAAAAGTAGTAAGTGACAAGGGAGTAAAGATTATTCCTCTTGGAGGATTAGAACAAATCGGTATGAACATTACTGCATTTGAGTTTGAAGACAGTATTATTATCGTAGACTGTGGTTTATCATTCCCAGATGATGAAATGTTAGGAATCGATTTAGTAATTCCAGATGTAACATATTTAAAAGAAAATATTCATAAGGTGAAAGGGTTTGTAATCACTCATGGTCATGAAGATCATATCGGTGGCCTTCCTTATGTATTAAGAGAAGTGAATGCTCCAATTTATGCAACAAAATTAACAATGGGTATCATTGAGAATAAATTAAAAGAGCATAACTTATTAAAATCTACAAAACGTAAAGTAATCAAATACGGACAATCTATCAATTTAGGATGTTTCAGAATTGAATTTATCCGTACAAACCATAGTATTGCAGATGCAACAGCTCTTGCAATCTATACACCAGCTGGTATCATCGTTCATACAGGCGATTTTAAAGTAGATTATACACCAGTATTTGGTGAAACAATTGATTTACAACGTTTTGGTGAAATCGGTAAGAAAGGTGTATTAGCATTACTTTGTGACAGTACTAACGTAGAGCGTCCAGGCTATACAATGTCAGAAAGTACAGTTGGTAAGACCTTTGATAATATATTTGCAGAAAATAATAAGAGTCGTATTATCGTTGCAACATTTGCTTCCAACGTAGACCGTGTACAACAGATTGTTAACAGTGCACAGAAATTCGGACGTAAAGTTGTAATCGAAGGCCGTAGTATGGTTAATATCGTAACTACAGCAATGGATCTTGGTTATATCAATATGCCAGAAAATATGTTAATCGATATCGAACAAATGAAGAATTATACAGATGATCAAATCGTATTAATTACAACTGGATCTCAAGGGGAAGCAATGGCAGCATTATCCCGTATGGCATCTAGCATTCATAAAAAGATTTCTATCAAACCAGGCGATACAATTATTTTAAGTTCTACTCCAATCCCTGGTAATGAAAAAGCGGTTTCAAGAATTATTAATGAATTATCTATGAAAGGTGCTAAGGTTATCTACCAAGATACTCACGTATCTGGACATGCTTGTCAGGAAGAAATTAAATTAATCTATTCCTTAGTAAAACCTAAATATGCAGTTCCTGTTCATGGTGAATACCGTCATTTAAAACGTCATGCTGAGTTAGCAGAGTCTCTTGGTATTGATAAAGATGATATCTTCTTAATCTCTTCTGGTGATGTATTAGAGTTAAGTGAAGAAAAGGCTGAAGTAACTGGAAAAGTACCTTGTGGTGCAATCCTTGTTGATGGTCTTGGTGTTGGTGATGTTGGTAATATCGTATTACGTGATCGTCAGCATTTATCTGAAAACGGTTTAATAATTATCGTTGTGACATTAGAGAAATACTCTAACCAAGTATTATCAGGTCCAGATATTGTATCTCGTGGATTTGTATATGTTAGAGAATCTGAAAACTTAATGGACGAAGCAAAAGAATGTGTAAATGATGCACTTCAACGTTGTTTAGAACATGGAGTTAATGATTGGGGCAAGATTAAGAACGAAGTGAAAGATTCACTTAGTGATTTTATCTGGAAGAAGACAAAGAGAAATCCAATGATTCTTCCAATCATTATGGAAGTATAAGATAAAGCGCAATCTAATTATCTGATATGATAAATAGGTAGCATGGAGGGATAAGATGGAGAATCGTTCAGCGAAGACAAGGGTAGCACTTCGAGTAACGCATGAGATACTGCATCTACTACTAAATATAGTATTTTATTTTATTGTAGTAGTCGTTATTTATAAGGCTTGTACAAGTGCATATACG
This sequence comes from bacterium, assembly GCA_030535455.1. Classification (GTDB taxonomy): domain Bacteria; phylum Bacillota; class Clostridia; order Lachnospirales; family Lachnospiraceae; genus KM106-2. The sequence goes on along the minus strand of JAUNJY010000008.1, from coordinate 87,822 downwards.
TTTTCCTATGAAGTATTTGGCAATGTGACTGTTACAGATACTGAACATGCATATGAAAGACAGGTCGTAATTGATGAGCATGAGTCTACGATGAGTGTTGCATCCAAGTTACAATTGTATAAGCTTGTAGAGAATAAGTATTCATTCTATCTTCGTGCGAAGTTAGCAAATGAAAACATTAAAGCAGGAACCTATGTGATTAGCTCTGATATGAACTATGATCGAGTCCTTGAAGTGATTACTAATTCTGCAGCGGATGAAACGAATAAATCCAGTTCAACTACTACGCCAAGTGCTACAAAGAGCAGCACGATGAGTCAGTCGGATATGAAATAAATAGAGAGGGATTTTCCTTCTTAACAATAGGGCCATATGTTTTTGTTGTCAGATACCAATGGTGTCTGCCCTCAAAAATCGTATGGTCCTTTTATTATGTCAGAGGAAAATCAGGATATTATCGCACCTACCCTTTATGGCTCTTACTACAGGGTGTGTATAGCCTTAAATAGAATGGAAAAACTATAAATAATTGTAAGTTATTGATTTTATGACTGAAATATAGTAGTATAAGGAATTGTGGCGTAATATGCCACATTATGAAAATAGAGAATAGAAAAGATAGGAGAACGAAAGTGATTGGTAACGAAAGAATTGCAAGTTATATTTTTTCATTAGAACAAGATTTGCCAGAGTTTTTATGGACAATTGAACAGGAGGCGTTACGTACTCACGTTCCAATTATTAAAAAACCAACGCAATCGTTGCTTCGATTCCTTATGCATAACAATAAACCGAAGAGAATTTTAGAAGTAGGATGTGCAGTAGGGTTCTCATCCCTTCTTATGTCAGAATATATGCCGGAAGGTTGTACAATTACTACAATTGAACGAAATGAAGGACGTATAGAACGTGCAAAGGCTAATTTCGATGGTTCAGGAAAAGAGGATGTAATTACATTACTTGAGGGTGATGCAACGGATATCCTTGCAGAACTAGTAGAAAAAGGCGAACGCTTCGATTTTATTTTTATGGATGCCGCAAAAGGGCAATATATTAATTTCTTGGAGAATGTATTTACATTGTTAGAAGAAGGCGGCTTGTTAGTATCCGATAATGTGTTACAAGATGGCGATGTGGTGGAATCCAGATTCGGCGTGACTAGACGTAATAGAACCATTCATAGCAGAATGCGTGAATATCTTTATACGCTTACACATCACGAGTCTTTTGATTCTGTTGTATTACCTATTGGCGATGGTGTAACATTGAGTTATAAAGTGAAGAACGAGAATTAGAAAGTTGAGAGAATAATGTTTAAAAGAGAAAAACCCGAATTATTAATTCCTGCTAGTAATCTAGAAGTATTACAAGTAGCGGTTCAATACGGTGCTGATGCTATTTATATCGGTGGGGAAATGTATGGTCTTCGTGCGAAGGCAAAGAACTTCTCAAAAGAAGATATGATTGAAGGTATTAAATACGCTCATAAATATGGCAAGAAAGTTTATGTAACTTGTAATATCACTGCTCACAATGGTGACTTAAGTGGTGCAAGAAAGTATTTTGAAGAATTAGGTGAAATCGGACCAGATGCACTTATTATTTCTGACCCTGGTATGTTTGAAATTGCTGGAGTAGCTTGTCCAAACATCGAACGTCATATTAGTACGCAGGCAAATAATACAAACTATAATACATTTAATTTCTGGCATCAGTTAGGAGCGACACGTGTCGTTACTGCGAGAGAATTATCCATTGAAGAAATCGGTGAAATTCGTAAGAACATCCCGGATGATTTAGAAATTGAAACATTCATCCATGGTGCAATGTGTATGGCTTATTCTGGACGTTGTTTATTAAGCAACTATATGACAGGAAGAGATGCGAATAAAGGAAGCTGTACTCATGCTTGTCGTTGGAAATATAACGTAGTGGAAGAAAATGAAGCTGGCGAATACGAAAAGATGGAAGAAAGTGAAGATGGAACATATATCTTCAATTCCAAAGATTTATGTATGATCGATCATATTCCAGACATCATCAATGCAGGAATTGATTCCTTAAAGATCGAAGGACGTATGAAGACTGCATTATATGTTGCATCGGTTGCAAGAACATATCGTCAGGCAATTGATGATTACTATAAAGATCCAGCGTTATATGAACAAAACATTCCTCATTACTGGGATGAAATTGCAAAATGTACGTATAGAAAATATACGACAGGTTTCTTCTATAATAAACCGGATCAAGAAACTCAAATCTACGATAATAACACATATATCAAAGGATATAGTTATTTAGGTAAGATTAGTGGCAAGAATGCGGAAGGTCTGTATGAATTAGAACAACGTAATAAGTTCTCCGTTGGGGAAGAACTTGAAATCATGAAGCCATCTGGTGAAAATATTATGGCTACAGTGAAACGTATTACTGATGAAGACGGAGCTGATATGGAAAGCTGTCCACATCCAAAACAAAAAATCTTTGTTGACTTTGGTGTGGAATTAAATGAATTTGATATCATAAGAAGAAAAGAAGCATAATAGTAGATAAGGGGGTATAGCATAAGTAGCGCTGTATCCCCCTATTTACGCGAACAACTTGCCAAAGTCAGAGGTATGCTGCATTGGTAATTGTCGTGATAAAGAGAGGAACTCATAAAGCATGTTTCTTTTCATATAATGAAGCGGAGGTAGCGTGATGAAGTTATTAGCTGTAATCGATATGCAAAATGATTTTGTAACTGGTGTATTAGGAACTAAGGAAGCTGAGAGTATTGTGCCGGGAGTTGTAAAGATGATTAATTCTTACGACGGACAGGTCGTTTATACCAAAGATACACATACAGTCGACTATTTACATACAATGGAGGGCAAAAAACTGCCTGTAACCCATTGTGTTGCTGGAACAGAAGGCTGGCAGCTGGTTCCGGAAATAAAAAATGCAATAGAACATAAAGCTTGTAAAGAATTCTGTAAGCCTACGTTTGGTTCCCTTGAGCTTCAAGAATATGTGAAAGCACTGAATGAAGAGCAGCCGATTGAGCAGATTGACTTGATTGGCGTATGCACGGATATTTGTGTGATTAGCAATGCTTTGTTATTAAAGGCGACAGTGCCTGAGGTGAAAATCTGTGTCTATGAAGATTTGACTGCCGGTGTAACAGAGGAAATCCATTTAAACGCGTTAAATGCAATGAAAATGTGCCACATTGATGTGGAAAGAATGTGGTAAGAATTTCTACATGATTATTTCTTTAATATACGTTATAATGGGTTAAATTAATGATTAATATTAGCATAGATAATAAATGATTACGGAGGATTTTTATGAACAGTGTATGTATTGTTGGTATTGCGGGCGGTTCAGCATCGGGCAAGACAACCATTGTAAATATGATAAAGGAATATTTCAAAAATGACATAGAGTTAATTAGTCATGACAATTATTATTGGGCGCATGACGATATGCCTTTAGAGGAAAGAAGCAAACTTAACTATGATCATCCATCGTCTTTCGATACAAAGAAAATGATTGAGGATGTAAAAGAGTTAAAAGCAGGAAAAGCAATTTATCGTCCAGAATACGATTATACTATGCACACTAGATCCAAAGAGACAGTACTAGTTGAGCCAAAGAAAGTAATTATCGTGGAAGGTATCCTGATTTTAGAGGATGCTGAATTAAGAGATTTAATGGATATTAAAGTATTTGTGGATACAGATGCAGATGAACGTTTAATGAGAAGAATTACTCGTGATATCCATGATCGTGGTAGAAGTATTGAATCAGTACTTACACAATATACACAAACTGTTAAGCCAATGCATGAACAATTTGTGGAGCCATCTAAGAAATATGCAGACATCATTATTCCTAGAGGTGGAGAAAATAAGACTGGTATCAGTATCTTAACAGAACATCTTAGATTATTACTTAACGGTTATAATCATAACTAAGTGTAAAGACCCAAGAGAGCAATTAATGCAATTGCTTTCACGGGTCTTTTTTTCAAGAATAGGAAACTTCTCTTCGAACAGCCTCCTATTCTTGAAGAAATCACCCTGAAAAGCGGGTGTAGGATGCGCACTCATTCGAAGGGAAGATATCGCTTCCGCGACCGAGTTCGGCGCCGGCAAAGTGTCTTCTCCCGGGAGATTGAAGAAGAAGACATTTTGATCTGAATTAAAAACACACTATAAGGCATGCTAATCTTATTAAGAAGCACCTATTATATAAGAAGGAATAGGCATATAGCTACATTTACAAAGTCTATGATAAAGATATTTGGGTATATTTACAAAAAAACTCGAACAAACAGGTAAAATAATCCTAAATAGTCAGAATTGTCTAATTGCACACTTTAAAATACATTTAAAATGGCAAAGTTTCTAAAAACAGGGTTGTCTAGGGTCGGAATTTGTGATATTATGCTAATTGTAAAAATAATTATGACAGTATTAGGAGGACGATCATGAAAAAAGTGGTATCAGCATTATGTATATGCTTATCTTTATTTTCATTGACAGCATGCGGTTCAAAAAATTCAAGTAACAGTAATACAAACGAAATAGTTTTAGTTACTGATACAGGGTCTGTAGATGACAAATCCTTTAACCAAGGATGTTGGACAGGTGTTGAAACTTTCGCGAAAGAAAACAACAAGACTTACAAGTATTACAAACCAACAGGTAAGTCAACAGACGAATTCAAAACAGCTATGGAATTAGCAATCAAAGGTGGAGCAAAAACAATCGTTTGTTCCGGTTTCTTATTTGAAGTAGCAGTATATGATTTACAAACTAAATACCCTGATACAAACTTTATCTTAATTGATGGTACACCACACGATGCTGACGAGAAAGATTACACAATCGGTAGCAACGTTGTATCTATTACATTTGCAGAACAAGAAGCAGGTTACCTTGCAGGTTATGCAGCAGTAAAAGATGGTTACAAAAAATTAGGTTTCCTTGGTGGTATGGCACTACCTGCAGTTATCCGTTACGGATACGGTTTCATTCAAGGTGCTGACGCAGCTGCAAAAGAATTAGGTGTAAAAGACGTAGAAGTTAAATACAACTACACTGGTACATTTGATGCAAGCCCAGAAGTTCAAACATTAGCTTCCGCTTGGTACAATGCAGGAACAGAAGCAATCTTCGCTTGTGGCGGTTCAATCGGTAACTCTATCATGGCTGCAGCAAGTCAAGCTGACAAAAAAGTAATTGGTGTAGACGTTGATCAATCTGTAGAATCTGATACAGTAATCACATCTGCAATGAAACAGTTACAAACTGCAGTAGAAGCTCAATTAAAAGCAATCTACGATAATTCATTCGAAGGCGGCAAAGCACTTGTTCTTGGCGCTAAAGAAGATGCAGTAGGTTTACCAATGGAAACATCTAAGTTTACTACATTTACAAATGATGACTATGCAAAAGTACTTGCTGACTTAAAAGCTGGCAAAATTACTTTAAAAGTTAACACTGACGCTGAAACTGCTGATAAGTTAGGCGTTGAAAATGTAAAAGTAAATCTAATTGGTTAGTACTATATATAAGATTATGTTGTAATTGTTAGAGTGTAGCTGTAGTCTTTTGACTAATATATTCTTAATGCAGAGTATATAGACAAATTACTACAGCTATTTTTACGAACAATTATAGATATTAATTCGTAAATCGGTATACACTAATACTATGTAAAAAAAAAGTCATAATTCGTATCCAGCGATTAAAATACTAGATTTTAAAGGAGGAGTAAAAGTGGACTATGTTATAGAGATGCTTGGCATCAGAAAAGAGTTTCCAGGGATTGTCGCTAATGATAATATTACGTTGCAAGTGAAAAAAGGCGAAATCCATGCACTTCTCGGTGAAAACGGTGCAGGAAAGTCTACGCTCATGAGTGTACTTTTTGGTCTTTATCAACCTGAAAAAGGGTGTATTAAAGTAAAAGGAAAAGAAGTAAAAATTACAGGACCATTAGATGCAAATGCATTAGGAATTGGGATGGTTCACCAACACTTCAAATTAGTTCATAATTTTACCGTTTTACAAAATATTATTTTAGGTATGGAAACCGTACAAGGTGGTTTCTTAAAAATGGATGAAGCGAGAGAAAAAATTATCGCTTTAAGTAAAAAATATCGCCTTATGGTGGATCCGGATGCTGTTATCTCAGACATCTCAGTAGGTATGCAACAACGTGTTGAAATCCTTAAGATGTTATATCGTGAGAATGAAATCCTAATACTGGATGAACCTACCGCAGTTTTAACACCTCAAGAAATTGACGAATTAATGTCAATTATGAAAGAGCTTGTTAAAGAAGGTAAGTCCATCATCTTCATCACTCACAAATTAAATGAAATCAAAGAAGTTGCAGATCGCTGTTCTGTACTTCGCAGAGGTCGTTATATTGGAACTGTAGATGTTAAGACAACTGATAAAGAAGCAATGTCAGAAATGATGGTTGGTCGTAAAGTTAACTTAAACATCGCGAAAGCTCCTGCAAAAACAACGGATACAGTTTTAAAACTTGAAAACTTAAAAGTAAAATCTAAACGTGAAGGTTCTACGACTTTCGTTGTTGATGATGTTAACTTCGAAGTTAAAAAAGGTGAAATTGTAAGTATCGCTGGTATCGATGGAAATGGTCAAAGTGAATTAATTCAAGCAATCACTGGATTAATGAAACAAGACGGTGGACATGTGTACTTAAATGGAGAAGATGTGTCTCACAAATCTATCCGTTATAAAAATACACATGGTATCGGCCATATCCCAGAAGATCGTCACCGTTTTGGTTTAGTTCTTGATTATACAGTTGCTGAAAATGCAGTATTACAAGAATATTTTGAACCTCGTTTCCAAAAGTTCGGTTTCTTACGTTTCGGTAAGATCAAAGAACAAGCGAAAATGTTAATCGAAAGATTTGATATTCGTTCTGGTCAAGGGGAAAAGACAATTACAAGAAGTATGTCAGGTGGTAACCAACAAAAGATTATCATTGCCAGAGAAATTGACAGAAATCCTGACTTATTAATCGCAGTTCAGCCAACTCGTGGTCTTGACGTTGGTGCAATTGAATTCGTACACAATCAATTAGTAAAACAAAGAGATGCTGGTAGCGGTGTTCTTTTAGTTTCCTTTGAATTAGATGAAGTTATGAACTTAAGTGATCGTATCCTTGTTATGTTTGAAGGTAGAATTGTTGCTGAATTAGATCCTAAGAAGACTACACAAAACGAACTTGGTCTTTACATGGCAGGTTCAGAAGGGGGAGATGACTTAAATGGCGCAAAATAAGAAAATCATAAAAGATAAAGAAAGCAAAAATAGAGCCTATCTTTCCTCTATTATCGCAATCGTTGTAGGTTTATTATTTGGTTACATCGTATTATTAGTAGCTAATCCAAGCCAGGCAACTGATGGCTTCTTACAAATTATTACTGGTGCTGTAACTAATGACATGAAAGGTATTGGACAGGTATTCTACTATGCTACTCCAATCATGCTTACAGGTCTTAGTGTTGCATTTGCATTTAAGACTGGCTTATTCAATATCGGTACACCAGGACAATTTATTGTTGGTGCATACGCAGGTATTTACGTTGGTGTAAAATTCACATCCCTAGGAGCAATCCATTGGATCGTAGCATTACTTGCAGCTTGTATCGCTGGTGCAGTATGGGCTTTAGTACCTGGTATCTTAAAAGCATTCTGTAATGTAAATGAAGTTATTTCCGCAATCATGATGAACTACATTGGTATGTACCTTGTAAACTATCTGTTAAAAGGAAATGCAGCATTATTCAACTCACTTAAAAATGAATCCAACCCAGTTGCTGAAAGCGCAACGATACCTAAATTCGGTTTAGATAAGATCTTTGAAGGCTCTGCAGTTGGCGGCGGTATCATTATCGCACTTATCATCGTAATCATTATGTACATTGTATTAAACAAGACAACATTTGGTTATGAGTTAAAAGCAGTAGGTTTCAACCGTGAAGCAAGTAAATATGCTGGTATCAACGAAAAACGCGGAATTATCCTTTCCATGGCAATCGCTGGTGCATTAGCTGGTATCGGTGGCGGTTTATTATACCTTGGTGGTTCTGGTAAATATATCGAAGTTGTAGATGTATTAGCTCCAGAAGGTTTCAACGGTATCTCTGTTGCCTTACTTGGTTTAAGTAATCCAATCGGTGTAGCATTCTCCGCAATCTTCATCGCTTATATTACACAAGGTGGTTTCTACCTACAATTATTCGATTTCGCACCTGAAATCATCGACATTATTATTGCAGTAATTATCTACTTCTCAGCGTTTGCATTGATCTTACAGGCTATGTACTCAAACTACATGAAAAAACGTAGAAACAAACGTGCTGAAGAAGCATTAGCTGCAGCACAGGCAAATATTCCAGGTAAGCCGGCGGAACAGACAATCGAAGTTCCAATCGACGAACTTGAAGTAGTTGAAAACAAAGAAGAGGGGGATGACGTATAATGGATATTTTTTATTTCTTAATTCAACAGACAATGTACTTTATCATACCTCTATTAGTTGTAGCTTTAGGTGGTATGTTCTCGGAACGAAGTGGTATTGTAAATATCGCATTAGAAGGTATTATGACAATTGGTGCATTTGCAAGTATCTTGTTTATTAACATTTTCCAAGATTCTATGAGTGGCCAGACATTACTTTTATTAGCATTAGTTGTAGCTGCTGTTGCAGGTATGCTTTTCAGTTTACTTCATGCATTTGCATCTATCAACATGAAAGCAGATCAGACAATCAGTGGTACTGCACTTAACATGTTTGCTCCTGCATTTGCAATCTTCGTTGCACGTACATTACAAGGTGTACAACAAATCAACTTCAACAATACATTCCGTATTGCAGAAGTACCTTTATTAAGTAAAATTCCAGTGATTGGTGATATGTTCTTTAAGAATACTTATATTACAACATATATCGGTTTCTTAATCTTAATCATCTCAACAATCGTTTTATATAAGACTAAGTTTGGTCTTCGTCTTAGAGCATGTGGTGAACATCCACAAGCTGCAGATTCCCTTGGTATCAATGTTATTAAAGTTCGTTATGCAGGTGTATTAATTTCTGGTGCACTTGGTGGTATCGGTGGTTTAGTATTCGTTATTCCAACGTCTACAAACTTCAATGCTACTGTAGCAGGTTACGGTTTCTTAGCATTAGCCGTATTAATCTTCGGTCAATGGAATCCAATCAAGATCCTTTATGCTTCTTTATTCTTCGGATTTATGAAAGCACTTGCTGCATCCTATTCAGGCATTCCTTTCTTATTAGATTTGAATGTCCCAGCAAATGTTTACAAGATGATTCCTTATATTGTAACACTAATCGTATTAGCGTTTACATCTAAGAAATCTCAAGCTCCAAGAGCTGCAGGCGTTCCTTACGATAAGGGTGCTAGATAGGTCTTGGCAAAGCTATATTTTAAATATGGTGCAATGGGCAGCTCTAAGTCTGCCCAGGCCCTTATTACAAAGTTTAATTACGAGGAACGTGGATTAAAGGTATGGCTAATAAAGCCGGCAATTGATACACGGGAAGGTCGTAATGTTTGTCGTTCAAGAATAGGATTAGAAGCAGAAGTTGAACTGATTGATTTCGAACAGGATATTTATAAGGAATTTTGTGAAAATGAGCAGTCCAATGCCAATGTCATCATTGTAGATGAGTGTCAATTCTTATCAGAAGAGCAAATTGACCAGTTACAGGACATTGTGTTAGATTATGATATTCCGGTATTATGTTTTGGACTGAAATCAGATTTTCAAACCAAGCTATTTCCAGGCAGCAAGCGATTATTTGAAATTGCAGATTCCATCCAGGAAATCAAGACAATTTGCTCCTGTGGAAAAAAGGCAGCCGTTAATGCCCGTGTGGATGAAAACGGAAACCTAATTACTGAAGGAAATCAGATTGAAATTGGTGGAAATGACAGATATATTGCCATGTGCCACAAATGTTATAAAGAGAAGAAAAAAGAGCAGTCCAAGAAATAATTATTATTTTTTGCCTGCTCTTCTACATAAAGAGTAAAAAAGAGAAAATAATATCCATAAAAAAACAGGTGCATAATGTACCTGTTTTTTGTATAATACATATAAGCGTATAATTTAGCACAGTGATGTGTCACATTGTTGCAGAATAGTAAAAAAATAGAAGGCTATTTGAAAATCAGTTTCATTTACACATTGACAAGAGTGGTGTAATATGATATATTTTGTCAAATAGAATGTACATAACGTGTGCATATTAAATATGTACTAACGAGTAAAGGAGAGAGTGAACAATGGAAAAAAGACCGTTTGTAACATTAGAGCAAGTACAGGAGATGGCAATGAAGTATCCAACTCCATTCCATTTATATGATGAAAAAGGAATTCGTGAAAACGCAAGAAAGTTAAAGAAAGCATTTGCTTGGAATAAGGGATTTAAAGAATTCTTTGCAGTCAAGGCTACTCCTAATCCTTACCTTATGACAATTTTAAAAGAAGAGGGAATTGGAGCAGACTGTTCTTCCTATGCAGAACTTGTATTAGCAGATAAGGTAGGATTAAAGACAGATGAAATCATGTTCTCCTCCAATGATACACCAAGAGAAGACTTTGAATTGGCTGCCAAATTAGGCACCATCATTAACTTTGATGATCTAACACATGTGGATTACTTTGACAAGATTGCAAAGTTCCCAGAAACAATGTGTTGTCGATATAACCCAGGTGGAGATTTCTCAATCTCAAACCAAATCATGGATACGCCTAGAGATGCCAAATACGGTATGACAAAGGAACAAATGAAAGAAGCATTTACCAAAATGAAAGCAAAAGGGGTAAAACACTTTGGTATCCATGCATTTTTAGCAAGTAATACAGTGACTACAGAGTATTATCCAAAGCTTGCAAAAATCCTATTTGAACTTGCAGTAGAACTGAAAAATGAATGTGATGTTCATATTGCATTCGTTAACTTATCCGGTGGTGTAGGTGTCCCTTACAAACCAGATGAAGAGCCAAATGATATCTTAGCAATTGGGGAAGGCGTACGTAAGGCATATGAAGAAGTATTCTTGCCAGAAGGTATGGATGACGTAGCAATCTATACAGAACTAGGTCGTTTCATGTTAGCTCCATACGGATGCTTAGTAACAAAAGTATTGCATGAAAAACACATTTACAAAGAATATATCGGTGTAGATGCTTGTGCAGCAAATCTTATGCGTCCAGCAATGTACGGTTCTTACCACCATGTCACAGTGCTTGGCAAAGAAGATGCACCACTTGATCATGTATACGACGTGACTGGCGGACTTTGCGAAAATAATGATAAGTTTGCAATCGATAGAAAGCTTCCAAAAATCGAGATTGGTGACTATCTTGTAATCCACGATACAGGAGCACATGGCTTCTCCATGGGATATAACTACAATGGCAAGCTTAGAAGCGCTGAAATCCTTTTACAGGAAGATGGATCGACAAAACAAATCCGACGTGCAGAAACATTAGACGATTACTTTGCAACATTGGATTTAGAAAATTTCCCATTAAAAAAATAGAATAAAGTCAGAAGCAATGGGGCTATGAAAATGGTAAAATAATGTACTGTTTTCATAGCCCCTTTTGTGTATAATATATCATATAATAAAGTATACACAGGCATTTTGCCTGATTAGGATGGGAGGAATAATTATGACCAATATACTATTAAATAATTACGCACTAGATGCATCTTGGTGTTTCGACATATTAAAACGACATATTAAGCCTGCCAGTAAGGTGCTGGTATTACCTTTTTCCTTTCATGAAGAAGAAGTTCGCTCCGAACGTGATGTACAACGCTACTATGGAAAGCATGGCAAGTATTATGACGCAATTGTAGATCCTTTACTTACATTTGGAATAAAGGAAGAAGATATCTCAATTGTAAATTATTATTCTACAAATTATGAGGAATTATCCAAGGAAATAAAGAATTCGGATATTATCTATTTTACAGGCGGACTGCCAGATAAAATGATAGAGAGAATTGAGAAACTTGGAATCAAAGAAGAACTTCGTGCATATACTAATTTAGTGATTGGATGTAGTGCAGGTGCAATGGTCCAGCTTGATCATTATCATATAACGCCGGATGAAGACTATAGCGAGTATTGCTATGGAGATGGTATTGGATATTTTAATGAGTTTGATATTGAAGTTCACTATGACTGCTCTTATGCAAAGAAGATGGCAATCAGAAGAGCCCTTATGGAAGAGAAGAAGGACATCTATGCATTGGGAAATGAAGGCGGATTGTTGATTGAAGACGGACAAATACAGCCAATCGGACATGTAACCTTATTTGAATACAAATAAGGCAGTAGTTCGTGTCCTAAAGAAAATTTTTGGTCTATTTTAAAGTGGATAAGCACAAAATTGTCACCCCATCATAGTATAGTAATAAACTAACTATAATGGGGTGCTTAGCGTGAAGTCATTTCCTAAACCATTAAGCACCAAAGAAGAGCAGATGTATCTTTTGCTTTGCAAACAAGGAGTAAAGGAAGCAAGAGACATACTCATAGAACGGAATCAACGGTTAGTGGCTCACATTGTTAAAAAATACAATGCTAATGATAAAGATACAGACGATTTAATCAGTATTGGTACAATTGGGTTAATCAAGGCAATTGATACTTTTGATATGACCAAAGGAATACGGTTAGCAACGTATGCCAGCAGATGCATTGAAAATGAGTTATTAATGCTTCTAAGGGGTGAGAAGAAGCAGTCCAAGGAAGTTTATCTATATGAGCCAATTGGGGCTGACAAAGAAGGAAATGAAATCAATCTGTTAGATATTATTGAAAGTGTTGATATTGATATAGTTGAAGATTTAGAACTGAAAAATAATATTAAGATCTTATATAGTTTGGTCAATCAAGTACTGACAGAACGGGAAAAGCAGATCATAATCTTACGCTATGGTCTGGCAAATAACAAGGAAGTAACCCAGCGGGAAATTGCCAAAGGGCTGAATATCTCCAGATCCTATGTAAGCCGGATTGAAAAAAAGGCATTAAAAAAATTAAAAGAAGGTTTCGAGACAAAGTATGGCGGCATATACTGACTCTAAGGATTTTTTTAGAGGTGAATCAGTATGTGTATTTCTCCATGTGAACTGGTGAATATGATCGGTGTGATTACATGTGCGATCGTTAACTGCGTTGAAAGTGAGGAAGAACTTGAAGTACTTGGAGCTGTGTTTACACAACTAGGAGATAGCCTTGTAACCTATACTACATATAAACAAAATTGCTGTTCTGATGATAATAGCCAGTCGGATGATAGCGATGAAAGTACATTACCATTATAACCATAATCTGTTAAAAAGCAGGCCTGCCCCAATTATTTACTATTGATAAGGCCTACCCCCTATGATATCCTTAACTCTGTTACTAGTTTGACAGGAAAGTAAAGAGGATATGTATTATGAAGAAACATGGCTTGCTCTTAGGTACCCTTCTTCTAGGTGCAGTGGGGATGACATCTTGCGCCAGCGGAGAAAGTACTGAAAGTTATAAGCACATCAACACAGAAACTTCCATAGTGGAAGAGACTGCAGAACCTGAAAATACAGCACCAATACAAACAGATAACGAAGCAGAGACACAAAATCTAGAAGCTGAAACAAATGGCAACGAAGAGGAAACAGAATCAAAAGAAGTGGCAGTAACGCCATCTTTAGAAGCTGCAAGTAATGTAACTAACAACAGAAAAGCTAGTAACAAAAATGAAACAACAAAAGAGAAACAAAAAGACAGTCAGTCGGTAACGGTTACAACGGAACCTACAACGGCTGCAGAAAATGACAAGGTTTCATATCAGATTAATGGAAATTCAGTAGTTATTGTGGGATCGTCCAATTGTACGACGACACCTTCAAAGACATCTGCTCCTTCTCAGACGAAAAATCCAGTCGTAACAGCTGCACCAGTAGAGACAGTTAAACCAGTTGAGACAAAGAGACCTGTGGCAACGAAGAAGCCTGTGGCTACTTCTGCACCGTCTGCAACAAAAACACCTGTTGCAACGAAAAAGCCAAGTACAGACTCCGATAATGATAGTGGTTCTTCTATAAGTTCCAAAGCGAGCCAGGTGCTTGCCATCGTAAACGAGGAACGTGCAAAACAAGGCCTTTCTGCGTTAACTACAACGACTGCTTTAAATAATGCGGCAACGAAACGTGCCAAAGAAATTGTTTCGACATTTAGTCATACAAGACCAGATGGTACCAGCGGTGTCACTGTATTGAAAGAATACGGCATAAGCTATATGGCCTGGGGAGAAAATATAGCCTATGGACAAAAGTCAGCATCGGCGGTTATGGATGCTTGGATGAACTCGGATGGACATCGTGCCAACATATTAAGCTCTAAGTTTGGAAAAGTCGGTATTGGCTGTTACGAACAAAATGGAGTCTTATATTGGACACAAGTGTTCACCAATTAGGGTAGTATAATTACAATATATAAAAGAGGTAATGTTTATTGATTAGTTTTACTCAATAGACATTTACCTCTTTTTTTTACTTTATAGAAAGTTCTCTTCGAGCCCTTCCCTATAAAGTAAAAAGCACCCTGAAAAAAACGGGTGCAGAATGCGTACTCACCTGAAAGGAAGATGTCGCTTGAGCGATCAGGTTCGGCGCGGGCAAAGTGTTTTCTCCCTCAAGATTGAGGGGAAGGGGAGTTGAGCGTGTCGAAGACACTTTTTTAATACATAGGAAACTTCTCTTCGAGAAGCCTCCTATGTATTAAAAAAGGCTTTCTAAAAACCAGAAAGCCAAGATGCGCACTTACGCGGAAGGAGTTTATCACTTCGTGATCGCGTTCGGCGCGGAGTGTTTTGCAAGCAAAACACTTTGTTCGTGATTTCTCGTTAATGGGAAAAATTCTCATTAAGAATAGTCATATTCAGGTCATATTAGCCTGATATAGTATCAATAACAACAAAATTAATGAGAAACAAAAGGGGAAAATAGAAAATGAAATTAGCATGGAAAGAACTAAAGCATGACAAGGCAAGATATGTCATGGTAGAAGCAATCCTAGTATTAATGGTATTTATGGTACTGTTCTTGTCAGGACTTGCAAATGGACTTGGACGAGCAGTAAGTGCAGGAATTGAAAACGCCGATGCAAAGTATTTTGCAGTAAATGAAAATGCAGAAAACGTAATTACCATCTCATCCTTAGAGCCAGCACAAGTGGAAGAACTTAGAGCACAGGCAACAGGAAATGTAGCAACATTAGATATTCAGAGAATGAATTTGAAGACAAAAGATAGTGACAACAAAATTGATGTTACGTATTTTGCAATTGATCCTTTAAGCTTTTTGGCACCAGCCATTACAGAAGGCATCAGCTTAGAAGAAGCAGACGTGGAGAATGCAATTGTATTAGATGACAGCTTCAAGGACGAAGGAATTGCATTAAACGACGAAATTACAGATGCATCGACAGGCATTACAATGAAAGTTGTAGGTTTTACTCATGATCAGTATTATGGACATTCCTCAATTGGATTTATGTCTGTGGACACATATACAGCAATCAGAAAAGAAATCAACCCAGCATATCAGCTTAGCTATCATGCAGCAGCAATTCAAGATGGTGATGTTTCTGCTATCAAGGTAGACGGAGTGACAATTTCAGACAAGGCTGCTATTATTAATAAAATTCCTGGATATTCAGCAGAACAAACAACGATTAACATGATTGTCTGGGTATTGGTTGTAATCTCGGCAGCAATCCTTGGGGTATTCTTCTATATCATAACAATCCAGAAACAAAAACAATATGGCGTGTTAAAGGCAATTGGTATGAAAATGAGTGAAATCTCAACTATGATTATTGGACAAGTTACATTACTTGCTTGTTTTGGTATGGTAATTGCAAATGCATTGGTATGGGGAATGTCAAAAGTACTTCCATCCGGCATGCCATTTTATCTAGAAGGAAAATCCGCAGCAGTGGTTTCTGCAGCATTTATGGTCATTGCGATTGTAAGTAGTTTAGTTTCGACAAGAAAGGTAGCCAAAGTGGATCCAATTGTCACAATAGGGGGAAATGAATAATGAATGAGTATGCAGTACAACTTAAAGATGTTGTAAAATGTTATAAAGACGGAGAACAAGATTTTACCGTATTAAATAAAGTATCACTAAATGTCAAACAAGGAGAATTTGTGGCGATTGTAGGTCCATCAGGCTCAGGAAAGAGTACATTATTGTCCATTATGGGAGTGCTCCTTTCTCCAGATCAAGGAAGTATACAGATTGGAGAGACTGTTGTTTCTGAGAAGAAGCAAAAAGAGTGGACTAATATTCGTCGCGAGCAGATAGGATTTATCTTTCAAAACCATCAGCTGCTTCCATTTCTAACAGTGGAAGAACAGCTAAAGCTTGTTCAGGATATGAGCAAAACAAAAGAAAAGATTTCACCAATGCAAATGCTTGAAAGTTTAGGTTTAGGTGATTTGTCGAAAAAATACCCAAGTAAGATGTCTGGCGGACAAAAACAACGTGTTGCCATAGCAAGGGCATTTATGAATGACCCACAGGTGATTCTTGCAGATGAGCCAACAGCAAGTCTGGATGGAGAACGTGGAAGACAGGTAGTTGAACTAATACGTCAGGAAACTAAAAAACGTAATAAGGCAGCAATCATGGTTACACATGACGAGCGAGTATTAGAATTGGTTGATACCATTTACCGATTAGAGAACGGCACACTTGTACGTGAAAAATAAATAATTATAGGCCTTGTAGATGAGAAACATAGTTTTATGTCACATTTACAGGGCTTATTTTTTAATGCGAAAAAGTAAGAAACTTGATTTTTATTGTAACAAAAGCTAAGATAGTAGGATAAAGGCGTTTTTTAAGTCTTGTTTTAGGGAATAATGAAAACTAGGAAGAGCCAAAAGAACAAAGGAGGATG
Source organism: bacterium (assembly GCA_030535455.1). Classification (GTDB taxonomy): domain Bacteria; phylum Bacillota; class Clostridia; order Lachnospirales; family Lachnospiraceae; genus KM106-2. The sequence continues at coordinate 70,778 of JAUNJY010000008.1, read as the reverse complement.
TTTATGATCGTAGAACGTATCAATCAGTTAAGACACTTAATGAGACAACATAATATACATGCATATATTATTCCTACTGCAGATTTTCATCAATCAGAATATGTGGGAGAGTATTTTCAAGTAAGAAAATATTTTTCAGGCTTCACAGGTTCGGCAGGAACCTTGGTAGTGACCATGGACAAAGCAGGTTTATGGACAGATGGAAGATATTATATTCAAGCAGAACGTGAATTGATGGGAAGCGAAATAGCACTGTTCAAGAGTCAGGAAAGCGGTGTCGCAACCATTGAAGAATTTCTGTTAGATGAGCTTGAAGAAAATAGTTGCGTCGGTTTTGATGGACGTGTGATTGCAGCAAGCTTCGGTAAGAAGTTAGAAGCCGTACTTGCAAAGAAATCCATTACTATTCAATATAAAGAAGACTTGACAGATGCCATCTGGACAGACAGACCAGCACTTTCTGAAAAGAGTACCTTTGTATTAGAGTTAAAGTATGCAGGTGAAGATGCTGGGGATAAGATTGCCCGCATTCGTGAGCAGATGGCTTGTAAGCAAACAAATGTGCACATCATAACAAGTCTTGATGATATTGCCTGGATCTTAAACATTCGCGGGGACGATGTGGAATATAACCCGGTAGTATTGTCATATTTAGTCATTACAGAAAAAGAAGTATGTTTATTTATAAATGAAAAGAAATTAACAGAGGAAGTAAAAGAGCATTTAGACGGTTTAGGTGTCACAATCTATGGATATAATGAGATTTATAACTATGTAGCACAGATTGGCAAAGAACAGGCTGTCTTATATGATGGCAATCGCATGAATTATACCATTGTAAAGAGCATTCCTAAAGGAGTACGAGTTGTAAATGCCGATAATCCATCTATTTTGATGAAAGCAATCAAAAATGATATCGAAGTGGATAATTTGATCCAAGCCCATATCAAGGATGGTGTTGCATTTACTAAGTTTATGTACTGGGTAAAGCAGAACATCGGAAAGATTCCTATGACAGAAGTTACAGCAAGTGATTATCTAGAAGAGTGCAGAAAGGCACAGGAAGGATTTATTGAACTTAGCTTTGACACAATCTGTGCATATAAGGATAATGCAGCAATGATGCACTATAGCGCCAAGGAAGAGGATTGTGCTGTACTTAAGAAAGAAGGACTTCTCTTAATCGACTCCGGCGGACAGTATTATGAGGGAACCACAGATATCACCAGAACGTTGGCACTTGGACCAGTATGTGAAGAACAGAGACATCATTTTACGGCAGTGGTAAATTCTATGCTTAATCTAGCAAATGCTAAATTCCTTCATGGCTGTACAGGGTTAAACTTAGATATCCTTGCAAGAGGACCTATCTGGAATCTGGATCTTGATTACCGTTGTGGTACCGGACATGGTGTTGGCTACCTTCTTAATGTACATGAATCTCCAAATGGCTTCCGCTGGAAGGCAGCAGCAAACCGAAGCGAGAGTGCTGTATTGGAAGAAGGCATGGTGACTACAGATGAACCTGGTGTTTATGTGGAAGGAAGCCATGGCATCCGTATTGAAAATGAGTTGGTTTGCCGAAAAGGAACAAAGAACGAGTATGGTCAATTTATGCAATTTGAAAATATCACAATGGCACCAATTGATTTAGATGCATTGGATATCACTCTTATGTCAAGCGTGGAAAAAGCAAGATTGAATGCATATCACAAAAAGGTATATGAAACATTGTTGCCATATATGAGCATCGATGAAGCAGTATGGCTAAAAGAGTATACAAGAGAAATATAGACACGGATTGTTCCGCTCGAAGAGCTCCCACAATCCTACCCCCATGAAAAATCCGCCCTATTCGGGCTACTTTCTCATGGGGAGCGGGTCTTAAGATGTTCTGTTTTCATGCAAGCATGAAACATAACATTTTAGACCCTTGTATCAATTGATACGGACGGATTGTTCCGCTCGTAGAGCTCTCACAATCCTATCCCCATGAGAAATCCGCCCTATTCGGGCTACTTTCTCATGTGGAGCGGGTCTTAAGATGTTCTGTTTTCATGCAAGCATGAAACATAACATTTTAGACCCTTGTATCAATTGATACGGACGGATTGTTCCGCTCGTAGAGCTCTCACAATCCTATCCCCATGAGAAATCCGCCCTATTCGGGCTACTTTCTCATGTGGAGCGGGTCTTAAGATGTTCTGTTTTCATGCAAGCATGAAACATAACATTTTAGACCCTTGTATCAAATAATAAAAATTTTCATGTGAAAATGTTGAAAAAGTGCTATAATAGAATAGTTAGTAACTATTTTTTACGAGAAGGGAGGTTTATTCAGTAACATATTGGGTTACTGGAGAAAACTATGACAAAAATTGATATATTTTCAGGATTTCTTGGAGCAGGAAAGACTACTTTAATAAAGAAGTTATTAGATGAAGCTTTTAAAGGCGAAAAACTTGTTTTAATCGAAAATGAGTTTGGCGAAATCGGAATTGACGGAGGCTTCTTAAAAGATGCAGGCGTTGAAATTACAGAAATGAACTCAGGCTGTATCTGTTGTTCTTTAGTTGGTGATTTTGACAAAGCCTTAGTAGAAGTATTAGATAAATTTACACCAGACAGAATTATCATCGAGCCATCAGGCGTTGGTAAGTTATCAGACGTAATCAAGGCAGTACAAAATGTAATTGACCGTGATGACGTAGAATTAAACAGCTTAGTAACAGTAGCAGATGCAACAAAATGCAAAATGTACATGAAAAACTTTGGTGAGTTCTTCAACAACCAAGTAGAAGCAGCAAAGACAATCGTTCTTAGCCGTTCTCAAAACATGTCAGAAGAAAAATTACTTCAAACAGTTAAATTAATCAAGGAACATAATGCAGATGCAACTGTTGTTACAACTCCTTGGGAACAAATCAGCGGAAAACAAATTCTTGAAGCGATGGAACAAACACGTTCTTTAGTAGATGAATTAATGGGCGAAGAAAAAGTTTGCGGATGCGGACATGACCACGGTCACGACCACCACCATGAACATGGCGAAAGCTGTGGATGCGGACATGATCACGATCATGAACATCACCACGACCATGAAGAAGGCTGCGGATGTGGACATGACCATGATCACGATCATCACCATGAACATGGCGAAGGCTGTGGATGTGGACATGACCATGATCACGATCATCATCATGCAGATGATGTATTTACAAGCTGGGGCGTAGAAACTCCTCATAAGTTTGAAACAGAAGAAATGAAAGAAATCTTAGACAAGCTTGCAAATACAACAGAATACGGTACAATCCTTCGTGCGAAAGGTATCGTTCCAAATGTAAACGGAGAATGGATCTACTACGATTTAGTTCCAGGTGAATATGAACTTAGAACAGGTACTCCTGAAGTAATTGGCCGTTTATGTGTAATCGGAACAAATATCGACAAAGAAGCCTTAGGAACTTTATTCCACGTAGTATAAAGAATAACGATAATTATATGTTACAATTTAGTGAGGAGGAATGCGTCTGACGTGTTTCTTCTCATTCATAATATATTTAGACAACCTTGATTGGTGATAGGAGATAGTATGCAAGAAATACCAGTTTATCTATTTACAGGATTTTTAGAAAGTGGAAAGACATCTTTCATCAGAGATACCATTTCTGATCCAGATTTTATCGATGGTGAAAAGACATTAATCATCCTTTGTGAAGAAGGTGTAGAAGAATACGATGAAGTTGCACTTGCTAAGACAAATGTAGATATCGTTACTGTAGAGGAACAAGAAGAGTTAACTACAGAATTTATTAAGAGCCTTGAAAGCCACTACAAGCCAGCACGTGTATTAATTGAATACAATGGTATGTGGAAAGTTGAAGAGTTAGTAATGAAAGTACTTCCAAAGAATTGGCCAGTAGTTCAAGTAATTACGACAATCGATGCAACTACTTACGAAATGTACAACAACAATATGAAGTCCCTTCTTATGGACCAAGTTGCAATCTCTGACCTTGTTGTATTTAACCGTTGCAAGTTAGATATGAAAAAAGGTGCTGCAAAACGAAGTATCCGCGCATTCAACCGTAAAGCTACTGTTTACTTTGAAGCAGAAGATGGTTCACCATTACCTGAAACAGAGGATGATTTACCATTTGACATCAGTCCAGATGAAATCGTATTAGAAGATTATGATTTCGGTACTTGGTACATGGATGCTATGGATCATCCAAACAAATATGCAAAGAAAAAAGTGAAGTTCTTAGCGACTGTTTACAAAAACCGCAACTTCCCAAAAGACGTATTTGTACCAGGTAGATTTGCAATGACTTGCTGTGCAGATGATATTGCATTTATCGGTTTCGTATGCCATTCAGATCAAGCAGAACAGCTTCAAAACAAAGAATGGGTTACGGTAGAAGCAGATGTTCGCATTGAATACCGTAAAGAATATAAAGGCAAAGGCCCTGTTCTATATGCAACAAATGTAGAAAGAGCTGAAAAACCAGAAGAAGACTTAGTTTACTTTAACTAGTTTAAATATGAAAAGGGCAGGATATTAGATGTAAGAGTCTTGAATATCCTGCCTTTTTATTTATAGGAGATAGGGGAGAGCATATATGAATGGAAAAAAGACGTACATAGTAGTTACCGGTTTACTTATACTTGCGATAATAATCGGCATAGTGATCGGTACACAATATCAAAAACATAAGATCATAACAGATAGTGAAACTAAGATAAAGAATTCCATTAGTCGCGCATTAGAGAGTGCTAATTTATATAAGGAAAGCAAGGATATTTCGGATTTGGATGGCATAATGTGTGAACTGTATGCAAGCTACATTTTGTATAAGACAGATGGTATAGAAAATAAGGTGGAACGGGTGGATTTAGAGACACTATGGAAGACGTTTGGCATTCTTGAAACAATTAAGTCTGATTTGCAAGGTACAGATGAGATGCGAAAAGGGCTTGAGCTATTGAATACGGATATCTATTGTTCCGATGGCTTTTCTTATTTAGAAACATTTATCAGAAAAAATATTAAATAGATAATACAATCAAAAACGGTAAGGGGCAAATTGTGACCGATTGGGCATAGACAAATAAATACTCACCAAACGCCCCAAAGTATGACTTGAAATCACGGAAAGACAGAGCATTTGGGCAGACGTGAAAGGTAAATCATCGATATGCCCAAACAAGGACTGCTCCAAGCAGCACAGAAAAATAATATAACAGCATTCGTAGCACATCATTAGGTCTTTGAGGATGTGTACGGATGCTGTTTTTATGAAATCATAGATTAACCGAAAAAGCCTTATTGATCGCCGCTGTCTTTCTTAAAGCAAAGATACCATTCATAGCAGTCAAGCCCTAAGGAACCAGGATCGGTCTGGCGTTTTCGTACTTCGCTGCTTTTTTTAGGAGGTGGGACAAGTACAGGATCTCCTGGCTGCCAGTTTGCTGGAGTTACCACGTTTTCACAGTCAGCGGTCTGAAGTGCTTCGATAATACGAATGATTTCAGGAATGTATCGTCCAGTCGTGAGAGGATAGATCAAGATGCAGCGGATCTTCTGCTCAGGGTCAATGATAAATACGTTGCGGACGGTTTCCGTGGTGGTTACTTCCGGTGCAATCATGCCATATAGTTTTGCTATATCGCCCACTCGGTCTGCCACGATTGGGAAAGGCAGGCAGAGTCCCGTTAATTCCTGGATGGAGTTTGCCCAGGCAAGATGGGATGGATTAGAGTCAATGCTTAAGCCGATTAGCTGTACGCCTAGTTCACGAAAACGCTCATTTTCTTTTGTGAATGCAATGAACTCAGTGGTGCAGACAGGAGTGAAATCGCCTGGATGAGAAAAGAAGACCACCCATTTTCCTTTGAAATCTGACATTCGTAACATGCCAAAGGTAGTCAGTGCAGTAAAATCAGGAGCAGTCATACCAATGCTAAGATGATTCATAAAGAGAATACCTCCTAAAGTTGATTACTAGAATAATGTATGCAGGAAAAACAGAAGCGGTGCTTGCATAAGTTTTGGAACTAAATTACACTAATTATGCACTTTTTGGATAATTATAGTGAAATATTAGGAAAAATGGATTGTAATGACATATTAGAAATGGTAAAATAGTACTAGATTACAGAAAATGGAAACAATATACACTAATATATAGGAGAAAATGCTGATGCCAGTAGAAAGTTATAGACGAAAGAAGAAAAGGCTAGGCGATTTACTAGTCAATGCAGAAGTCATTAGCCAGGAACAATTGATGGAAGCGCTGGATAAGCAGAAGACAACGTCAACAAAGCTAGGTGAGACATTAATTGATCTGGGCTATACAAATGAATATGAGATTGCCAAGGCACTGCATTTACAGCTTGGATATGAGATGGTCAAGTTATCTGATCTTGATGTGCCAGAGAGCATATTAAACCTTGTAGGGGAACAGGTATTGCGTAAACACGCAGTAATGCCATTTGATTTTGGCAAGGATAATGCCAATGTACTTCGAGTTGCAATGTCCAATCCACTTGATATCATAGCCATGGATGATCTTGCAATCATTACAAATATGCAGATTGAACCTGTAGTTACAACCACTACAGAAGTCATGAAGAACATAGATAAGTATTACGGGAATGCAGAAGCAATGGCAGTAGCAGAACGTTATACAAAGGAAAAAGAGAGCCAGTACAAGGACGAAGAGAAGGTTCAAAAAGATGATGTCCTAAATGCGCCAATCGTGGTGCTTGTAAATACAATTATTGAGCAGGCGGTAAGACAAAGAGCCAGCGATATACATATAGAGCCATTGGAGAAAAAGGTGCGGGTCCGTTACCGAATTGATGGCGTGCTAAAAGAGGCAATGGAATATAACCTTAATGTTTTTCAGGCAATCATTGCAAGAATTAAGATTATAGGAAATATGGACATTGCAGAAAAAAGAAAGCCACAGGATGGCAGAATAACATCCATAGTAGATCGAAAAGAATACGATATCCGTGTATCCATTCTGCCGACCGTATTTGGAGAAAAGATCGTACTAAGAATTACGGCCAAGAAGGCGTTAAATAAGGATAAAAAGGAGTTGGGACTGTCGGAGAAAGAACTTTACGAGTTTGACCAGATTTTAAAGCATCCTTATGGAATGCTTTTAGTTACAGGGCCAACCGGAAGTGGTAAGTCTACGACCCTTTATACAGCACTTAGTGAGCTGAATACAGAACATGTTAATATTGTGACTTTAGAAGATCCTGTGGAGGCCAATATTGATGGAATCAATCAGGTACAGACCAATGATAAGGCGGGAGTCACGTTTGCATCAGGCTTACGTTCCATCCTTCGTCAGGATCCGGATATTATCATGATTGGGGAAATTCGTGATAATGAAACAGCACAGATTGCTGTAAAAGCCGCTATTACAGGGCATCTTGTGGTAAGTACCCTGCATACCAACAGTGCCGCCAGCACTATTTCTCGTCTGGTAGATATGGGGATTGAAGGGTATCTGCTAGCCGATGCAGTTGTTGGAATTATTGCACAGCGTCTTGTCCGTAAATTATGCCCCTCTTGTAAACGCAAACGTCTTGCCACACTTGAGGAAAAGAGAATGATTAAAGTTCCGGAAGCAGAAGAGTTTTCTGTTTACGATGGTGTAGGATGCAATTCCTGCAATAATACGGGCTATTACGGAAGAATTGGTGTCTATGAGATTATGACTATTACTCCACAGCTAAAAGAGCTGATCAATAAGAATGCAACGGCATCTGAACTGCACAAAATGGCTGTGGAGCATGGAATGAGTACTTTGCGTGTCAGCGGTGTGCGTTATGTTCGGGATGGAATAACATCAATGGAAGAAATAAAGCGAATTACATATGAGTAAACTCTCTCGCTAGAGATAAGAGGAGATTATAAGAAATGATTACAATAACAGAACTTTTGCTTTTGGCAAAGGAGAGGAAGGCATCCGATGTACATATCACGGTTGGAATACCGCCAAAATGTCGTGTAAATGGTGAGTTAACGGATATGGGACTGCCACTTCTTATGCCAGAGGATACCGATTGTCTTGTGAAAAGTCTGATGAATGAAATGCAGCTTGCCCAATTAGAGAAAAATGGAGAAGTGGATTTTTCTTATGCCATTCAGCAGGTAGGAAGATATCGTGTCAATGCATTTAAACAGCGTGGTTCCTATGCGGCGGCAATTCGTCTTGTGGGGACGGAAATCCCTTCACCAGAAGGGCTGGGTCTTCCAAAAAGCATTATTGAACTGACCAATAAGAAACGTGGACTTGTGCTGGTTACAGGGCCAACGGGAAGTGGTAAGTCAACTTCGCTTGCTTCTTTGATCAATATTATCAATCAGCAGGATAATGTACACGTAATTACATTAGAAGACCCAATTGAGTATTTACATAAACATAATAAGGCAATCGTCAATCAGAGAGAAATCGGTTTAGATTCAAAGTCATTTAGCAATGCACTGCGAGCAGCACTTAGACAGGATCCAGATGTCATCCTGGTTGGAGAGATGCGTGACCTAGATACGATTTCCATAGCAGTAACTGCTGCAGAAACTGGACATCTTGTATTTTCTACATTACATACGATCGGTGCAGCAAGTACCATCGACCGAATTATCGATGCATTTCCACCACATCAGCAGCAACAGATACGAATTCAGCTTGCAGGCGTACTGGAATGCATTATTTCACAGCAGTTAATTCCAACACAGGATGGAAGAGGACGAAAGGCGGCATTTGAAATTATGCATGTAAATGGCGCTATTCGAAACTTAATTCGTGAAGGAAAGACCCATCAGATCCAGTCTATTATTCAGACGAACCGAAAAATCGGCATGCAGACTATGGATGATTCGATTTTTGAACTATATGCAAAAGGGCAGATCAGCTCAGAGGAGGCAATCAACTGTGCAGTAGATTCTTCCGCTATGAGCCGTAAAGTATTCTAAAGAGGGAGGGAGCCTATGGATAGCTTTTCATATGTGGCAATTGCAAAAGATGGTAAGGAAAAGAAGGGAAGCATTGAAGCGGCATCACAAGATCATGCCCTTTCTCAGCTAAAAGCAGATGGATTAATTCCGTTAACTGTGACAGCCCAGACATTTCTTACAAAGGATTTGTCCATTAGTTTTGGAACCAAGGTAAAGCCTAGAGATTACAGTCTGTTTTGTCGTCAGACGCTTGGAATTATAGCAGCAGGTGTAAATATTATTGATGCTTTAGAGATTGTAGGCGAACAGACAGAAAATAAATATTTAAAAAGGGCCATTAAGGCAACCCAGTCAGGCGTTGAGAAGGGAGATGGCCTTGCAGCATCCATGCAGACTCAGCAGGACATATTTCCACAAATTTTAATTAATATGGTGGAGGCCGGAGAGGCTTCTGGAAGTTTGGAAATTGCTTTTGACCGTATGGCCTCTCATTTTGAGAAAGAGGCTAAGTTAAAGGCAATGATTAAGAAAGCCATGATTTATCCATCGGTAGTTGGAATTGTGGCGATTGGTGTAATTATCGTTATGATGGTTGCCGTTGTGCCAAACTTTGAAAGTCTGTTTGGCCAGATGGGGACAGAGCTTCCTTGGATCACAAGGATGGTTAGAAATGCAAGTCAGTTTATTACCAGCAATATATTGTTATTGGCAGCACTAATAGCGGCTATTATTGCAGGAATAAAGGCATATAAAAAGACGCCTACAGGAGAAGAAATGTTTGCTAAATTGGCACTTACGATTCCTGTGTTTGGCAAGCTGAATATGAAGTCCTACTGTTCTAGATATGCTAGAAATATTTCAACCTTATTATCGGCAGGCATTCCTTTGATGGAAGCCATCGAGATTACAGCAAAGACAGTGGATAACAAGATTATTCAGAATGTACTGTTAAAGGCAAAGGAAGAGGTGGCGCGAGGTGTGCCATTATCCATTCCGTTAAAGGCAAGCGGAATCTTTCCAGCCATGGTCTGTCATATGACAAAGATTGGTGAGGAGACCGGTAATATGGAAGCGATGTTAGAACGACTGGCTGACTATTATGACGAAGAAGTAGATATTGGGACGCAGTCCTTATCTGCAGTACTGGAGCCATTTATCATTCTATTTTTAGCAGTCATTGTATGCATTCTAATTGCATCGATTATGACGCCAATGCTTCAGATGTATAACGATTTAGATAGTTTGTAATCACCGTGCTTCTAGGCAATACGGTGTTTATGATAAATAATTAAATTAACAAAGGAGTAAAGTAAAATGAAAAAACGTTTGAAAAAATCTAACAAGGGGTTCTCTTTAGTAGAACTAATCGTAGTAATTGCCATTATGGCAGTATTAATTGGTGTTATTGCACCAGCATTCTTAAGATATGTACAAAAATCTAAAGACAGTGCAGATGCATCAAATTGTGACACAATCAGAAGAGCAGCAATTGCAGTTTTGGCAGATCCTACATTGACAACTACTACAGGTGGAGAACTTTATGTTAACGGTTCTTATTCTTCAAATACAATTGATGGTAATTTTAAAGAACGATTAGATGAATCATTTACAGATGATTATCCTGAAGCTAAACAAAATGGAAAATGCTTTAAAATAGTGGTGACTGTCGATAAAGATACACATGAGTTTAAAGTAGAGGTAACATTAGTTGACAAGCCAGCAGAATAATATATTATAATTAGCACCACCCCATAACACCCCAAAAGAGAAAGTGAGAACATATCATGGACCTAATCTTATATTTGATCATTTTTATATACGGAATTGTAATTGGAAGCTTCTTAAATGTATTGATTTACCGCATTCCAAAGCATGAGGATTTTGTAACAACAAGATCTCATTGCATGTCTTGTGGCTACCAGCTGAAATGGTACGACTTAGTGCCAGTGGCAAGCTATGTAGTCTTAGGTGGAAAATGTCGTAACTGCCATACAAAGCTATCCTTACAATATCCAATGATTGAATGTCTGAACGGCCTCATCTATGTTCTCATTTTTCTTCGTTATGGACTTAGTACCACAAGCGTGCTGTATGCACTTACAGCATCCGTATTAATTACACTAAGCGTAATAGATTTTCAAACATTTGAAATACCGGTAGGGTTTAATATCCTGATCGCACTATTTGGTCTTGTGCACCTGGCACTGGATTACCAAAACAGCACCACCTATCTGATCGGTGCAGTATCCGTCAGCGGATTTATTGGAATACTTATACTTGCAACAAAAGGACGTGGCATGGGCGGAGGAGATTTAAAGCTTATGGCAGCAGTCGGCTTATTACTCGGATGGAAATTAGCAATTTTGGCATTTTTCTTAGGATGTGTATTTGGATCCATCCTTCATATTATGAGAATGAAAATAACAAAGGCAGACCATGTACTTGCATTTGGCCCTTATTTATCCATGGGCATCCTTGTCAGCATGTTATATGGTGAGCAGTTGATTGAATTATATATACGTACAATGCTTTAGCAAGATAAAACAGAATTTAAAGGTACAAAGGTTGGAGGAGTCATTAATGATGAAGAAGGTTATTAGTATAGAGATCGGGCAGGACAGGACAAGAATATGTGAGGTAGATTATCGAAAGAAAAATCCCAAGGTGTATAACTATATCACATTTACTACGCCGCCAGATGTAATTGAGGACGGATATATCCGGGATAAACGTGCATTTGCAGCAGCATTAAGGGAGAACCTGGACAGCGCAAACATTAAAAATTCCAATGTGGTATTTACCATATCTTCCACAAAGATTGCCAATCGTGAAGCGGTAATTCCATTGGTAAAAGAAAATCGAATTCAGGAAGTGGTCATGGCCAGTGCCAACGATTATTTCCCAATTGATGTAAATGAATATAATATTACATATTTGGAACTGGAGCGGATCAATACAGAGGAAGAAAAGAAAATCCGTTTATTAGTATTGGCGGCACCATCCAGCCTGATCAAGACTTATTATGAATTGGCGGACATGCTCAAGTTAAATATTATGGCCATTGATTATGTGGGAAACAGTTCCTTTCAGCTGTTAAAGGGGCTGCAGACAGAAGATGTCCATCTTATGATTCAGATGAACGACCAGATTACGATTATTAATTTATTAGAAAAAAATTGCCTGTTATTACAGAGGACCCTGCCATACGGAACCGATACTGTGGCTCAGGCTGTCATGCAGAACAAAGTCTTTGGAGTGGAGACTTATAACGAAGCAATGGAGCTTCTGGCAGGCGAGCAAATCATCAATAGTCAGTTTACCACTGCGGAAGAAAATTATAGTACATTTACGGCAGCTTCGGAAGAATATAGTAACAAGCTGATGTGGGAAAATGGCAAAGAGGACGTAACATCTGCATTAAAGCTTTTGACGTCCAATTTAAACCGGGTAATAGACTACTTTACAACAAAGCATCCAGGAAAGCGTATTGCCAAGGTAGATATCACAGGCGATGGCGCCCTGATTAACAATATCGTCTCTTTAATACAAAATGAAATCGGCATTGAGACCAGTGAGCTGACTACATTTAGCAATATCAGCTTTATCAAGCAGGCAGAGCGAATTGGAGTGTACCAAAATCAATATATCTCCTGTATTGGAGCAGCAATAAATCCGCTTGATTTTGCACCAAAGGAATTCCTGCTTAAGGAAACCAATGAGAAGAGCATGATGTTTCCGCTTGTCATGCTTGGTGTCAGCATTGCCGGCGCATTTACCATTTTCCTATCATCATTCTTACTATATCGACAGTCAGTGGCAGAACATACTAGATTGGATGAAAAGATTATTGAGATAAAGGATATTGAAGAAATATACAATAATTACACGAAAAGTAAGACAGAACTAAGCAACCTAGAGCTGATTGATGGAAAAACAGCAAATGAATCGGAACATATGTTAGAGTTTCTAGCTGAACTAGAGGGAAAAACACCGAAAGGCTGTACCGTGGAGTCCTTGCAGTTGGCAGGCAATGAGATTTCCATGCAGGTGAGTGCATCAAATAAGACGTTGGCAGCAAAATATATTGAGAGCATAAAGACATGTGACCGTGCAACGACGGTAACCTGCAGTGGATATACAAGAAGTTCAGGATCAAAAGATACGGATAAAGTCACGTTTACCGTAATATGTACATTGGGACAGGAGGAAGCAAAAGATGAAAGCACTGCAAATCAGTAAAAGAGACATCAAGTTATTACTATTCCTTGGCTGTGTTCTGGTATTGGCTGGCTCCTATTTCTTTGGATATAAGCATTATGGAGAAAAGCGGGAAGCAGAAGAAGCACAGATCAAAATACTACAAGAAAAATATGATGATTTAAACAGTAAGAATGTAAATCGTGAGAAGTACATAAAAGAAACAGAAGAAAATGAGAAAAAGATCGAAGAGCTGAAAGGAAGCTATCCAAGTACCGTAGCAGTAGAAAATGAAATCTATTTTACTAAGCTACTGCAAGAGCATACGAAAGCCGTGGTAACCCAGATGACTTACACAGAGCCGGAAAGCTTTTATGTGGACAATGAGGCAGGAGTAACGACTGGAATTAAAGGATATAAGGCAGTTTCTACAATTTCATTTGAGTCAGATTATACTTCCTTAAAAAAGGCCATTCAGTATATCCAGAGTGCTAAGTACAGACGCGTAATTGAAAGCATCAATATCTCAGTAGACCGTACTACAGGCAAGCTAAGCGGCTCCATGGCATACAATGACTACTATTTAGAAGGTGCAGGATGCAAGTATGAACCAGATACCATTCCGGCAGGGGCAAGCGGTGCTGGCGTTAGCAATATCTTTGGCAACCTGGTAAAGAGCAAATAGAAAAATAAAGTAAGAGAGGGAAGAAGGCAGGCGGATGAAAAAGAATAATAAAGGATTTTCTTTAGTGGAACTGCTGGTCAGCGTGGTGATCTTGGCAATCATCATGCTTCCTATTTTAGATAATATCGTTGCATCGACAAGGATGAATATGAAATCAGGGCAAGTAGCAGATGGAACTGTGCTTGCCTCCAATATAATGGAAAGTGTAAAAGTAGAAGGGGATCTGTCTTCCATGGCTGAAAAATTGCTAAGGGAAGATGCGTCCTCTTATCTTGATTTATTTACAGGTGAGGATATGGCTAAGACAACCGTGTCTCAGGTGGAAAAGAAAGACGGTGAATATGTGAATGTGGACAACCCTTGTATTAAAAAGGAAGAGGATGGTTCCTATACATTTACTGAAAGTCCAGATAATCTTTATGAATTTGCAGTAAAGAACCTTACCTACAATAATCAGACTTATGATGCCATAATACGATATGATGGAAAGACTTATGAGACAACCACCAATCAGGATGGAACAGAAGTGGATGGGATTAATAAACAAGAAATTCCCGTACTTCCAACCGTTTCTACAGAAAATAACGCAGTCGTTACTTGCGGATACAGTGATAAATGGGCAGAGAGTACCCTTAAGCACTCTTATAACCAGTGGTTCAATACATATCGAACCGGCCCTAATACCATTACCAATGAGGAAATTGGCAAGAATATGAGCCGTACCTTTGTGATTACGGCATCAGAGGACATTATGACAGGAAAATATAAGGTAGAGGCTAAAGTAACCTATACGTTGGGAAATGACATGATTTATCCCGTTGGCGGGGCAAGTGAGGCGGACTGCAATAAGTACCGCACATATGAGAATGTATTGTTCAATGGAGAATTTGAAGAATTAGAGAATGTGTATTTGTTCTATACTCCAAACCTATTGAAAAAGACAGATACGATTACTATGGAAAATAACCTTCCGAAGGATAAGGCAAAGATTAAGTTTTATCTGGTAGAACAAAAACAATCCATCGCCAATTATGAGGCGTTGATGGCAGAATATCAATTGCAGTTTTCCCTGACAGAAGCTTATTGTGAAACAAAGGCGGATGGTGGTAAGCAGTACAACACTATCTTTTGCAACTACTTAGGTTCTGAACTGACCATTAAGCCTAAGATTGTGAGTAATATTAAGCCACAAGATGAATTAAGCACAGGGGGACTGGTTGGCAATGAGGAAAATAAGACAAGGCTGTATGAAGTAACCGTGGAACTTTACAAGCAAGAGAAAGAACATCCATTTCAGGAGAAAAATTTAGTGACAGCGGTATCATCTACAAAGGGGGAAGAGTAAATGGGCAAAGGAAAGAAGTATTCTAATAATAAGGGTTCGACCATCATTATCGTTCTCGTTGCAGTCTCATTTATCACGATTTTGGCAACCTTGGCTTTGACCATGTCGGCAGCGAATGTGAAGATGAAAAGCATCGAACGAAAATCCAAGGAGAATTTTTATAGTGCAGAGATGGCATTGGATGAATTAAAGGCAAATCTGGAAAGCGAGCTTGGTGAGCTTGTAAAAACGGTCTATACTGACACCATGATTACCTATTCTGAGATCCCGTTAGGAGAACGAAATTATAAGTTTAAGACAGAATTTCTAACGGCCTATCTGAAAAAATATGCATCCAATGGGGCCTTAGAAGAGAGCATCAACCTGAAGGAAGGAAGCAGTTCTTATAATTTCAACATTCTTAAGGAACTGTTAGTAAAGACAAAAGACTATACAGATATGGACAATATCGGTGAAAATGTGCTGGAGTGGAAGTTTGACTCCAAAGATAAAGAGCAGCAATATGTGTATTTTCGCAATGTGACGTTACACTATACGGGAGAAAATAATTATGTCAGTCGTATCGTTACCGATATTAAGATTACCATTCCCGATGTGAATTTGGAGTCTATCAGCAATATGCCGCCATTTACGGAATATAGTCTGATTGCCAATACAAGGCTACTTGTAAATCATGCAAGTGCAGGCATCGTAGGCAACCTTTATGCCGGAGCACATGGGATTTTAGTAGAAGGATCAGCAGCAAAGCTTAGCATTCTGGCAGACCAAGTAATTTCAAGGGAAAGCATCCGGGTAACTAATGGAGCAGCCTTATATATGCAGGACCAGGATGGAAATGATGAAAAATATTCTCTTGATGTGTGGGCAAATAACATTGAGACAGAAACCACAAGCGTTTCCGAAGGATTTGAGCCATCCATGGACTTGAACGGGAATTTCTATATTGCCGATGATACCACGCTAAATGCGCCAAACAGCAAAGTAAACTTTAGTGGAAGCTATTACGGCTATGGTTATGGGGACAGTGCAGACAAAAGTTCTGCCATGATCTTAAATTACAACAATTGTACCCTTGACCTTACTAAAATCGTAAATCTATTTATCGCAGGACATGCTTATGTTGAGCCGGCGGCAGCAGCGGATGGCATCTTTTCCAACAATGCAGAGTATGCAAGTACTTATGTAAAGACTGGAGAGGCTATTTCTACAAAAGGAAACCAAGCAATCTATCGTTTACCCGATGAATGTATTCAAGCAGGCTGTAATCCAGTGCCGGTAGAAGAGTATCAGAAGCTGCTTGATGCAGGAAATACGGCTATGGTGGATGTAGAATATGTGCTGCCGTTTAGCAATAAGAAATTAAGGGAGTACGTAAATGAAAATCAGCCTTACCGTATGATCTTTGATCAGGTAAATGAGTCAACCTATGTGTATTTTTATCCTAATTTTAAAGACGATTATGCTGCTAACCAGTATTTCCAAGATTACTATAACAGCAGTGATACAACGTATATGCAGACCCTTCTTGAACGAATGAAGGAGTATGGGACAACCGTGCTTGCACCATCTAACTTTGATGGAAGTACAGGACGTAAGACTTATGCTGGAAACGCTTTGTTTTACAATGCCGGAAGTGAAAAGTTTGAGCTGTACCGTAATTCGGTAGATGCCAAGTTACCACAGCAGTTTGTAACCGAGTCCAAGGATTTAGCCAATATGTATCAGGCATACTGCACCAAGTTATTGCCTTCCCTTAGCGGATATTTGGAAAGCGAGCTGCAAAAATATGATAACCTGTTTGACCAGTTAGTTGTCTGTGAGTCTTTAGATGCAAGCCGTCCAGGGCTGAAAGAGCTGTTAGAAGGAAGCAGAGTGAAAGAGTTTACCAACGCAGCCTATGGTTCCTTCCTTCTTGCAGACAACGAGATTGAAAAATTAAATGATACGGTCTTTGACGAAGAGAATGCATTGAAAGTGGATGGATCCATTTCCGATGCCGTGCAGTTAATTGTAGCAACCGGCGATGTATATGTGGAACGTGACTTTACCGGCCTGATCATTTGCAAGGGAATGATCCGTATAAAAGATGGTGTTACCGTGACTTCAAGTCCGCAGACCGTATTCCAATTAGTAGGAAACACCCAGGCAAAGACTGTATTTCGCGACTATAACAGCTTTGCCAATTATCTGACCACAACGAACCATGAAGAAATTAGAATAGGGGAGTTGATTACAACAGAAAATTGGAGAAAAGAGTAGAAAGTATATAGGAGAGGAGTCAGCCCATGAACCACATTAGAAATAATAAAGGAATATCCTTGTTAGAAGTTTTGGTCGTTATCGCAATTATCGGAGTGATGTCAGGCGGAGTCGTTATGACGTTTCACATGGTCCATACCATAAAACCAAGCAGCTGTGCAAAGAGTATTGACTCCTGCTTAGAAGAAGTAAAAAGCGAAGCCATGAGCAAGGGAACACCTCCCTATTTGGTGCTATATCAATCCGAGGACTCAGAACATCCTGGATATTATGCAGCAAGGACTACATCCCTTGAAACCTATACAAAGCAGCCGGAGTATGACACCAAGGTTTCTGACAAAGATGTGATGATCGAAGTGACACTTACGGATAAAACCGTAATTGACATTGCAAAAAATGATGTACTGATCACATTTGACCGCGCAGCAGGAAGTGTAAAAGAATGCTATGTGGCAACGAAAGGCAATGTCCCTGAACGAAGAAAGCCTCCAGAGCTGATTAGAATTACAGGGGGAGGAAGAGAGAGCAGCATACATATTGTTGCAGAGACAGGAAAACATTTTGTCGAGTAAGGGGAGAGAAGATGAACAATAACAAAGGCATGTCATTGGTGGAAATCGTGGTTTCCTTGGCAATCTTGGGTATCGTCGTTGCCAGCGTGTGTACATTTATGAATATCGGAATGAACACCTCTACAGCCTCAACAAGCATAGCCAGTGTGCAGAAAGAGGCACAGACCGTACAAAATCAGGTACAGTCTTGGATTATGGAAGCCAACAAGGGAATCGTCTGCTATGAGGGGCAGGCAAATTTCGATTATGCCATTGCAATTTATCATGATGGCATAAGTGCCAGTGAACGATATATCCAGGTAGTA
Source organism: bacterium (assembly GCA_030535455.1). Classification (GTDB taxonomy): domain Bacteria; phylum Bacillota; class Clostridia; order Lachnospirales; family Lachnospiraceae; genus KM106-2. Next base: position 52,438 of record JAUNJY010000008.1, on the reverse strand, counting down.
TATTATCGAAAAGAAGAAAAAAAGCTGTTTTATCACAAGCTTATGGCAGAAGGACAAGTGAATGGCACGGTGGAAGACCTGATTAATGACTCCAATGCAATAGAGTCAGCAGGAGACTGGGATTCGTATTTGTTAAGCAGTTTTGTAAGTAACCTTAGCCTGGACACTGCCAAGATCAAAGACCAGGTCGTTACCTTTACCATCGATTATGAGGTGAAGGGCAAGTCTTATCATGTCAGCAACACGGTCAAGCTAAGAAATGAAGTTGAAGAGCATCCGACAAATTACAGCAGATAGGGAGGGAGTATGATGCACAAAAAGAAAAAGAGTTCTGAAAGGAAGGGGTATACAAGCCTGTTTGTCATGCTTGCGGTCATCATAACGCTTGGCAGCATGTGGACTTATAAACTTGTCTTTCTTGAGGACAAGGGGTCACAGACAGAAGCGGCAAGTACGGCGGATACCTCGGACTTCTCTCAGTATACGGGAGACAACTCCTTAAATGTAGTTGAAATCGTGCCAAACATTATGATGGCAGAGATGGGATTTCAGATCAAGGGAGGAGAAATCCTTGACTATAGTGCAATGGAAAAGGCCAGTAATGCGAAATATGCAATTGCATCGGGAATGGCAACCTATGAAGACCTTAATGTATTGGATAAATGGTTCACAGTAATCTATAGTCTGGAATATTTTAAACGCTATTCTCTTGGAATGGAGTATGTGGATAGTGAATTATTAAAAAAGCAGGCAGTACAGCAACGTCTAGACGAAGAGATTGCATCTTCTAAGGACAGCACCTATATCAATGCCTGTAACAAATTGAAAAATAGTGCAAAGTATAAGATTGAACAGGCCGATCAGAAAAAGCTAGACAAATTCAATAGCATTAATGTCAAATATGAGGCGGTATTAATTTCGGAACTAAAGACGACCAAGAATTTAGAAAAATATCTAAAAGAGGCTGATTTAATCGTAATATCAGGCGGTACAACCTCCTCCGAGTTTTATAGCACCTATCCTTACCTAAAAGAAAAATATGCAGCAAAGTATAAGAAGTGGCCGACAGATATTGTAAACACCTCATTTTCTTATGATCCAGAGGAACGGCTGACCTGGGAGGCGGCAAAGTATATCTTTGACCTTTCTGCAGTAGAAGGCGGCGTGCCAGTGATTATGCCTTACTTTGCGGTAAATACAATTCAACAGGATACAAAAGAGGTATTGATTTCTAAGACCTATGTAAATGACAGCGGAGTTAGAAAACAGTTAGATGAATATGTAAATCAGTCTAAAATTCTAAGCAGCAGCAATAACATGCTAAAGCTGTTCCTTATGTTATTTCGAAAAGATGCAATCACATTTAAAAATGATTATTACCGTTATGTGACAAAGAGTACTGGGGAATATGAACTTCAAAATGGAGATGCAAAGACCTATTGGAGCCAGCAGACCTTTTACGACTACGAAACCGTAGATTACAATAATGGAAAGGTCAATTATAAAGAAGTAGAGATCGGAAATAATCTGCAATGTTATTCCATGGGATTAGTGAATAATGGATTTGTCTATAACAACAACAAAGAATTCCAAAGAGCCGATTGCGCCATAAATGAAAATCTCAATATTTCGACCAATGGATATTTTGACAGTGAGACCGGCATTTACTATAATTCCAGTGAAAAATTCAGCAAAGATGTTGTGGAGTATTTTGGAGAGGATAAAACTAAGATTTCCTGTGCCCAGGCAATCAACTTCCTATTGGCAAAACGTGCGGCATCTGAGAGTTCCAATAATACAGTAACCAAGTCATCCCTTCGGGTACTTGAGATTGAACCATCCAATGAATTTACCATTTCTAAGGAGCAGGTTGCATCTGACTTGAATTCCTATACTGGAGACATCACCATAGATACCATGACATCCCAGGAATTCAATGGAACAAGGACAGATCTGGCAGGAACCTATGACCTGATCTATCTAGGCGGAAACAGAGGCGGACTTTCTGAAAAGACTAACGAGGAAGCATATGGCACCATAGCGTATATGCACACCGGTGACCTTGCCAAGCTAACAAGCGGCAAGGAAGACCATTATTCGGGAAATGATCTTACCAAAGAGAAGAAGGAAGAACTGGAAAAGTACGTACAAAGCAAGCTTCCAATTGTGATAGCAGATGATATTTATGAGAAAAAGACGGTAGATACGGCATCAAATCTATATTCTTTGCTTCAGAGCATACTAGGGGAAAAGAATGTAATGAAGGCTTCCCTTGTTACATCCAAGCAGCAGCTAACCACAATCGTATCTTATACCAACCAGCCACGTCCTGAGATTAAAATGATACGTGCAGAGTATGACAGCTCCTCCCTTTCTATTCAGTTCCAGATAAAAGGGCTAGACAATTTAGCTACAAAGACCCAGACCGCAAAACTATATGCAGATTTAGATGGTGATGGCATTGTGGAAGAAAAGATACTTGCTTCCAAAGAGATTGCAGAAAATGGGACAGAGACCCTTCGATATAATGGAATACAGCAGGCAGCAAATGCAGTCATATACCATCTGGTTGTAACCTTTGATGATGAGACGCACCATTATACATCCGTAGAAGGAACCGTGACAAGAAGTAACACCAATAAGGAAAAGGTCCGCGTACTCCAGCTTATGCCAGACAATTCCACCATAGAATTAGCTAAGGAGACCGGCGTGGTAGGCAAAAAGGTAAGTGAGGTGACAGAGTATCAAATTGAAGTCACCACATTAGGAGTAAAGGAATATGTTGCCCTGTATGACTCTTCAAATGGCGGGGAGGCGTATGATCCGGATAAGATTCTGACAGATCAACTGATTAATTATGATGTGGTAGTACTAGGGTTTTCTGTAGATTATCCACAAATCAATAATCAGCATGGGGCACTAGATAACCTGATTGCCTTTATCGAGAAAAAGAAAAGCGTGGTCATTACCAACAGTGTATTACAAAATTGGGAAAGCTACTACAATGATAAGACAAAACAGGCGTATGAGAAGCTTAGAGAGCTTTCGGGAATGAAACGATATGCAGCCGGCTCAGATACGTCCTATGCGCTAAATAACAAGGAGCATACCGTGTCAGCTACAGGCTCCACGTATGCAACGTTAAATAAAAATACCAAGGATATGAAATACTCCATGTTTAACGTCAGCGGAGTAAGCAAGCTGGAATGGGAAAATAAGACGGCATTTGCAACAGATACCATAAGTGAAGTTAATAGGGGAATGGTCACCACATATCCATATACAATTGCTAAACAAGAGATCACACAAAAGACAACGGATAAAACACCAGGAAAGACACTTTCTGTTTTGTCGGCCGCAAAAGCAACAGCTGGCGAATGGCAGTTAGACATGACCAAGGCTGTCGGATATTATGCACTGGCAAACCAAGATGAAAAAGGCCGCCTTCTATACAGTACTTCACCAAATGACATACAAAACAATTATTATCTGTATCATTGTGGTACGGTATGGTATTCCGGAATAGGGGCAAAGAAACTAACGGCTAGCAATGAGGAAGAGGCCAAGCTTTTTGCGAACACTTTAATTGCAGCCTATACAACAGCTGCAAAATCCCCAACTGTAGAATTTGTGGACGTTACCACTACAAGTTCTGGTGACAGCATAGCATTTGTAGACGCAGATGTGTTTAGCAGCAAGGTAGGAAGGGATAAAAGGGTTTCCTTTGTTGCAAAGGACCCAAATACAACAAAGACAGGATTGCGGACTACGATCTACATAAAAAATGGTGATACACTGGAGAAAATCACGAAAGCCTATGCAAAGGGTTCTGATGTTCCGATTAATTTAAACAGCGAAAAGCTTACATCAGAGCAACAATATGGTATGGTCGTCGACAAAAATAGTATTAATACTTCATCAAATCTATGGATTTATGTTATAGTAGAAAATGATACAGGCGTTGGAATGGCAAAATGTGAACTCCGACGACGAAATGATTTTAGTCTGGATTAGAAGAAAAGAATAAAACTTAAGCTCTGGCATAGACTAAATGATACGAAAAGAAAAAAGCAATCAAGGAGAACTGTATGGAAATCGAAAAGAAATTTCGTGTAAAACATTTACCGGAAGCATTAGAAACGTATGATAAAAAGGAAATCGAGCAAGGGTATTTATGCAGCAACCCAATCGTTCGTATAAGAAAAAGCAATGAGGACTATATCTTAACGTATAAATCCAAAATGGGAATCGATAAGAACCTAAGCAAGCTTGCGAGAGTGTGCAATGAAGTAGAAGTGCCACTGACTGACACAGGATATGAACATCTAAAACAAAAGGTAGACAATAAGCTAGTAAGAAAGACTCGTTACATCATTCCTCTTGAAAATGGATTAAAGGCAGAGCTAGATATCTTTAAGGATCATTTAGAAGGTCTGACAATCGTTGAGGTGGAATTTCCAGATGAAGAAGCCATTCATGCATTTGTTGCACCGGAATGGTTTGGTGAGGAAGTAAGCCAAGATAAGAGATTTTCTAACAATTATTTATCAGGAATAGACAATTGGGTAGAGTAAACAAGAAAAAATAGATAAAAATGGATATTTTGTTAAAAAGTGTATGGATTTTTGTACAATTTTAAACTATAATGAAGGTGCTAGATATAAGAATTTCATTTACTAAATCACTGTATATGGAGGGCATTATGTTTAAAATAGTAAAAAAACAGCAATTATCAAATTCCATTTATTTAATGGACGTTGTTGCTCCTAGAGTCGCAAAATCCTGTTATCCAGGACAATTCATTATTGTAAAGATGGATGAAAACGGAGAGAGAATTCCTCTTACTATCTGTGACTATGACAGAGTTGCACAGACAGTAACGATCGTATTCCAGGCAGTAGGAGCATCAACACAAAAAATGGCTGAGTTCGAAGTCGGAGACAGTTTCAGAGACTTTGTAGGACCACTTGGCAGAGAGTCTGAGCTTGTAGAGAAGACGGAAGAAGAATTAAAGAGCATGAATATTTTATTCGTAGCAGGCGGTGTAGGAACTGCTCCTGTATATCCTCAGGTAAAATATTTAAGTGAAAAAGGAATCAAGGCAGACTGCATCATTGGTGCAAGAAATAAAGACCTTATTATCTTAGAAGATGCAATGAGAGAAGTTGCAGGAAACGTGTACATAACGACAGATGATGGTTCATACGGCATGAAAGGTAATGTAAATGACTGTATCAAACATTTAGTCAACGACGAACATAAAAAATATGATCTTGTAATAGCAATCGGACCAGTCATCATGATGAAATTTGTCTGTCTGCTAACAAAAGAATTAAATATTAAGACGATTGTCAGCATGAACCCAATCATGGTTGATGGTACCGGAATGTGCGGTGCATGTCGTCTTACAGTAGGCGATGAAATTAAATTTGCATGTGTAGATGGACCAGAGTTCGATGGACATCTTGTAGACTTTGACGAGTCTATGAAACGCCAGCAAATGTATAAGTCAGAAGAAGGAAGAGCAATTCTTCGAGAAAAAGAAGGTGCCACTCATCATCATGGTGGTTGTGGCTGCGGAGGTGACAAGTAATGGTAGCATATGACGTACTAACACGAGTTCCAGTTCGCGAGCAAGATCCAAAGGTTCGTGCTACTAATTTTGAAGAAGTTTGTTATGGTTATAATTTAGAAGAGGCAATGGCAGAAGCAAAACGCTGCCTTCAATGTAAAAATCCAAAATGTCGCAGTGGATGTCCTGTATCCATCGACATTCCAGCATTTATCAAAGAAGTGGCAGACGGAAATATTGAAGCCGCATATCACGTGATCAATCAGTATTCTGCACTTCCAGCTGTTTGTGGCCGTGTATGTCCACAAGAGTCCCAATGTGAAGCAAAATGTATCCGTGGTATCAAAGGTGACCCTGTATCCATCGGTAAATTAGAGCGTTTCGTTGCAGACTGGGCAGCAGAACATGATATCAAGCCAAAGGCAGCAGAAGTGAAAAATGGCAAGAAGGTAGCCGTAATTGGTTCTGGTCCATCCGGTCTTACTTGTGCAGGAGATCTTGCAAAGCTTGGCTATGATGTAACGATCTTTGAAGCATTGCATGAAGCAGGCGGCGTTTTAGTATATGGTATTCCAGAATTCAGATTACCAAAACAAAAAGTCGTTGCAAAAGAAGTTGCCAATGTGGAGGCTCTAGGCGTTAAGATTGAGACAAACGTAATCGTTGGACGTTCCATTACCATTGACCAGTTATTAAATGAAGAAGGCTTCGAAGCTGTATTTATCGGTTCTGGTGCAGGACTTCCAAGATTTATGGGCATCAAAGGGGAAAACGCAAACGGCGTATTCTCGGCAAATGAATATTTAACAAGAAGTAATTTAATGAAGGCATTTAGAGAAGACCATGACACCCCAATCGTTGCAGGCAAGAAAGTTGCAGTCGTTGGTGGTGGTAACGTTGCAATGGATGCAGCAAGAACAGCTCTTCGTCTAGGCGCTGAAGTACATATTGTTTATAGAAGAAGTGAAGAAGAGCTTCCAGCCCGTGTGGAAGAAGTTCACCATGCAAAACAAGAAGGAATCATCTTTGACTTACTTACAAATCCAACAGAAATCTTAGTAGATGAAAAAGGCTGGGTAAAAGGAATGAGATGTATCCGCATGGAACTTGGCGAGCCAGATGCTTCAGGAAGAAGACGTCCGGTTGAAATCGAAGGTTCTGAATTTGAAATGGATGTGGATACCGTAATCATGTCTCTTGGTACTAGTCCAAATCCACTGATTTCTTCTACGACAAAAGGTCTTGAGATCAATAAGAGAAAATGTATTATTGCAGAAGATGAGACAGGCAAGACAACCAAAGAGGCTGTTTATGCAGGTGGAGATGCAGTTACTGGAGCAGCAACCGTAATCCTTGCCATGGGAGCAGGAAAACATGCTGCAAAAGCAATTGATGAATTCTTAAGCAATAAAGAAAACTAAGAATAATAAGATGCAAAAGCTGAAACTTAGGTGCAATAACCTAGGCTTCAGCTTTTTTTTAGCTTTTTATACATTTATATCAGATTGTGGTATAATAGAAAATATTAGATGGCGTTCATGCTGACAGGAGGTGGCAAGATGGCGTATGATGTTGGAATGCTAGTTTTGGCACTTGGAGTAATCGTATTTGCTGTTTTATTTTTTACAACATGGAGAAGTAAAAATGAGATGTATGCAGAGAAGAAAGAGTTAGAAGAAAGCTACGAAGAACTGGAAGATAGTTATGAAGTACTGTCAAATCAAGAGAAAGAACTTATTAATTTGTACGATAAATCAAGACAAAATGAAGAGCGGCTTCGAAAGCTAGCCTTTGTGGATACACTGACAGAACTGCCTAACAGGGATGCTATTGTGGATCAAATCAATGATTTGTTAAAATCCATGCGTACCGAGGATCAGGTCTCACTGATGTATCTGGATGTGGATAACTTGAAAAAGGTAAATGATACTTTAGGTTACACGTATGGAGATGAGCTTCTAATCGATATAACGTATCGAATTAAGCAAGTACTAACCAAAGAAGATGTAATGGCAAGGATAAGCGGGGATGAATTCGTAATTCTCACCCAGGATATCGTGGATTATTCAGAATATGAAGAAAAGATCAAGAAGATCATGACCGTGTTTAATTATCCATTTTCCTTGGCAGAAAAAGATTACTTTGTAAATATGAATATTGGTATATGTAATCTGGAGAAAGAGATTAAGAATGCCGCAACGGCCATTAAATATGCCAATGCCGCCATGGATCAGGCAAGAGAGATTGGCAAGGGCCAATACTACTACTTTAATGAAGAGCTTAAGACCAAGCTGATGGAACAGATCCAGAGGCAGGCAGATGTTCGTATTGCATTTGAAAAGAATGAATTCTTTTCGGTATATCAGCCAATCTTAGATATGAAGGAACACAAGGTAATTGGATTTGAATCCTTGCTTCGCTGGGATCATGGAGAAGAAGGGATCCTTTGTCCCGATGAGTTTCTTGAGGCAGCAGTGGAATCAGGCATTATCGTACCGCTTGGTATCAGCTTTTTAAAGAAGGCATGCAAGGCCTTAGGCTACTGGCACAAAAATGGATATCCCGAGCTATTGCTTATGGTGAACCTTTCTGAGCGACAGCTTTTGGATTATGACGTGGTATTCGACATTGATTTGATTTTAAAGGAGAGCAAGGTTGCTCCGGACAGGCTTGTATTTGATATTTCAGAAAAGTCCTTTGAGAGCAATGAACAGTTGGTATCTCAAAGGGTAAAAGAGCTGAAGGGGTTAGGCGTTGGCGTTTGTTTTGATAACTTTGGCAGTAAAAAGGGCGCACTGGGCTGCGTATTAAAATCTGAATTTGACTTTGTCAAGGTGGATCGTTCCTTGCTTCAGTCATTGGAAGAAGATGAGAAAAAGGCCCTCTTTATAAGAGATTTGGGAGTGCTGTTTGAAAATCTTGATTGTTCAGTAATTTATGAAGGAATTGAAGAACCGGAACAGTTAGAGACAGTGGAGGCTTTCAAATCCAAATTGGCTCAAGGATTTTTGTTTGGAAACCCATTAAAAGAAGCGGAAGTCATCGGTTACTTGGAGACATGGATGATGTAAACAGTCAGAGGTGTGTAGCGTGGAAAGTAATTGGAAAAGGGCCATATTTATTGGCATAGAAGGAATTATCTATACTGTGTTTATTTTAATAGATCTGTTCAGCATAAGCTCTGGCCAGAACTCTGTTTATCTAAAGTATAGCAGTATCCTTCTATGCTTTTTTTTCGTCCTTTTTGCTGTGAAGAAGGACGGACGGGAAAAAGATGTCTTGATCTTACGGGCAGCAATTGGATTTACGCTGGTTTCCGATACGTTTCTGTTATTAACAGATTACAAAGAATTGGGCGTAAGCACCTTTATCGTAGTCCAGCTATGTTATTGGTACCGTCTGCATAAGTATAAAATGACAGACTTAGGGATTACATTTTTGATTTGGACTTGTGTCGTGGTTGGAATTAGCATTGCAAGACTGCCTTTGGATTTTCTTTTACTGATTACCGCATTTTATTTTATCTGCCTGCTTCGAAATGTATGGTATAGCCTGAGCCATGGTGGGAATCTGCTGTTTCGCATTGGACTTGTACTATTCTTGCTTTGTGATTTAAATGTAGGACTGTTCAATCTGACACAATATGTGTCAGTTTCTGCAACTCTGGGACAGTTTTTATACTCCTGCTCCAGTGTGCTGATCTGGGTGTTTTATCTTCCAAGCCAGGTATGCCTTTCTCTTAGCAGTAAAGGGTAATGGTATGCTATTATTTCGTGTAAATTCGTTAGGAATACCATTTGTATCTTGCCTTGTTTCTTGCTACACTTAATATAACAAATGGCTTACCAAAGCATGGTTCTTCTAGTATTCTTGTCCGTTCGGACGATATTTCCCAAACTGCTTTAATGATATGTTTTAGAGAAGTGAATTATTTTTTATTTATAGAACGCCCGGAGTGTGCAGCAAAGTGTGTCTATATGCTTTGTTCATGGCTTTCGTATGCCAATCTGTAATCTAATAAGAGTAGGAGAGGTTAAATGGAGTATAATCAATTTGTCGATAACGTAAGAGAATGTATTAAAGTGAAGGTAGACGAGGAGTATGAGGTAAAGGTAAATCGTATTAAGAAAAATAATTCCGTTGTTCTTGATGGGATTGTGTTGTTTAAGGATGGAGATACGATTTCACCAAATATTTATCTGAATTCCTATTACAGCAGATATATGGAAGGTGAGAGCGTGGATACGATTGCAGAAGACATAATCAGCACCTATCAGGAAAGCAAGCGCAGCCAGGCTCCAGAGTATGAGCAGTTTGAGTTTTCCTTTGAGCAGATCAAGGATAAGATCATCTACCGTCTGGTAAATTATAATAAGAATGCAGAGTTATTAGAAGAGGTTCCCTTTGTAAGATTTTTAGATCTGGCCATTACATTCCACTGTCTTGTAAAACAGGATGAGGATGGGATTGGAACCATCCGAATTACCAATGAGCATGCAGAATGCTTTGATGTTACCGTAAAAGAGCTGATGAAGCTTGCTATTGCCAATACCACCAGGTTATTTCCAATCAAGATTTCTTCCATGGAAGATGTGATTTATGAGTTAATGAAACGAGACTTCTATGAGTTATGCCCGGTAGGGGATGGGGAAGGCGATGAAATATTTCGTCAGATGATGAGCCAGATGCTTCCGGATGAGTCTGCTCCTAAAATGTACATATTAAGCAATGAGACTGGCATAAATGGTGCAACTGCAATGCTTTATCAGGATGGCATCAAGGAATTTGCCAACCGGCTGGAGAGCGATTTATTCATCCTGCCATCCAGTATTCATGAAGTGATTTTAGTTCCTTATGACGAAAGTTTAAGTAAAGAGGAGCTAAGGAATATGGTGTGTGAGGTAAACAGTTCTCAGGTTCCAGTAGATGAAGTTCTGTCTGATAAGGTCTATACATATCGCAGAAAGAACAATCGGGTAGAAATTTAAAGGATACGTTTAAGGTATCTAAAAAATAGTTAGGAAAAGTTTTCGTATTTAAGAATGTTTTCGAAAATTTCAACATATATTTTATTATAGATATATACTTTCTCTAATATATCTACACCCCAGAAGGCGGGTAACAAAAAGGAACTAGATGCGAGGCTAGCGACTCTTTGTTATCCGTCTTTTTGGCGGGCTGGCGCAGGAAAGTGTCTTGAGGGGGGCATTAAAATCCCCTTTGGAGTTTTACGAAAATAAATAAGAGGTTTCATAACAGTGCTATTGTCTTTTAGCCGCCTCTACAGTTCTGGCTAAATATTCGCTGCTGTCATACACCTGCGGTGTCTGCCCTCAGTGGATATTTAGCCAGAGCAGTAACGGCAGATAAAAGACAAGTTAGCAATGTTAGAAACTCTTATTTATTTACTGTAGGTTGTGAGGATTTTAATGCCGGCCCCAGCTGGAGATAGTGATGCGCCAGCCGCTTGGGAAGGTATTATAGGGCAATACCTTCCTAAAAGACGAGCTTCCCAAGAACCAAAGACCGCTTGGCTATCTTAGGGAAGTATGTCGAGTGATTATTTATTATTTTTGTGTATGTAATAATTAATTCCGGTGAGAAGGAGTGTTGCAAGCATTAAGAAATCCTTTACATAATCGGTTGGGATAGTGGTTGTAATACTTTGGTATTCCAGATAGCGGATGATCACAAACATTATTGTAATGAGTAAAAATAGAATACCTATGATTTTATCAGATTTGTTCATTTAAAGTCCTCCTTTTCGTAGATATAGTTTATCACAAGGCATTTGAACGTGTCATTTTTTATTTTAGTTTTGGCCATAGGTGAGAGGTAAGGGGCATACCAGGAATTTCAGGCGAACAGGAGTTTGCGTATTCTACAAAATGTGATATAATTATACAAGATAAAACTATAGTAGGAGAACGTATGGAACGACTTAAAGAGATACCAGAACAGTTTTTCGGTTTATTTCAATCGAAAAATCGATATATATACATGGAAGCATTATTGTTGATTTACGAGGAATATCTCTATAATGATTATTTCTTATCAAAAGAGACATGCATCCAGCTGCTACATGATCGTTTTAACAACCGTATCTTTGATCTTTCGGAAGAGGAAGAAATGGTTGCGGAAAAGACGGAACCGGTAGCGACCCAGATTTTTGCAAAATTATTGTATTTTAAATGGCTTCGCAAGGTAGAGGATTATCAGACGTTTAAGACAAATGTTGTCATTCCTGATTATGCCTCTATTTTTATTGAAGCGATGATCAAGATCAAGGAACCTGGACAGAACGAAACCGATATTTACATCCAGAATGTCTATACCAATATTTATTCCTTCTATCATGACAAGAAGGCGGGGATTGAGTTATTAAAGACAGCCATGGTCAATACAAGCAACTTAAACCGTGCCCTTCAGGATATGTTGCATAACATGGATAAGTTTTTTGAGTCCCTGTTACAGAAAGACTCGTATGAAAATCTGTTGGAAGAGCATCTTTATGGCTATGTGGAGTCCATTGTAGATCGTAAATACAGCCTTCTTAAGACAAGTGACAACTTCTATATCTATAAAAATGATATTAAGACATTGCTTCGTGCCATTCAGGAGGACGATGAGAGACTGAACCTTCTTAAGAGAAAAATGATTTTGGAAGGAACCCACGAGGGAGATGTGGAAGAGCAGATCAGCGAGATGATCGATGCAGTGGAACGTGGAATTGGAAATATGGAACGAAGAATTGCCTATATTGACTCTGAACATACAAAATATGTCCGTGCGACGGTAAGAAGATTAGAATATCTATTAAATAATGACGAGAATATGACAGGCCGCGTGGTCAATGTACTTAACTTATTTAGTAATCAAAATCAAGAGCAGTTATTAGGCGAGATTGCAAAGAAAATCAAAATTCATGACCATACCATGTTTGGCAAGGACCTGATGTATACAAAACGAGGAAGACGAAAATCATTTGAGGAAACGGTAGAAGTCTTAGAAGAAGCGAAAATGCTTACGAAAGAAGAAATATTGCTAGCAAATCGTAAGAAACATCGTTTTAGTAAGGAACAGATTGAAATCTTTGTTGCAGACAATATGAGTGAGGGACAGTTTGATACGGCAAAGACACCAATTACAAGCGATGAGGAGTTTGAACTTTTAATCTTAGCCTATGACCATTCTCTTCGTAAGAAGAGCCCATATACGGTTGAGGCAACAGGAGAACTGATTACGACAGAAAGTTACAGCTATCCTCGTATGACATTTAGAAAACGTGACAATAGACCTAAGGAGGAAGCAGATGACAGGATATTATAGTACGCTGATGCAAGAAGAGCAAGAAGAGCTAAGCGATGCAATACAGTTATTGCAGAGTCAGACCTATGTATTAGAAAAGAAATATGATAAGCGAAATGCCCGTTATCATTTAAATAAAGCATACCGAGTGTGTGAAAAGCACCTTGACTTTATCAAGGATTATTTTAAGATTGCAAGAATTGATGTGATCGAAAATACCCAATACGGAATTATCGGATTAAAATCCAGTACCGTGCAAGGAGAGAAATTTAGCAAGCTGACAAGCGTGTTCGTACTCTTATTAAAATTATTATTTGATGAGAAGATGGGGGAAGCATCCAATTCCATCCATATTTACGTAACATTACAGGAAGTTTACGAAAAGATACAGCTGTTCCATGTGTGGGAGAATAAATCCATCAGCCCAACCGATTTAAAGAGAACATTAGCCGTATTAAAGCGCTACCAGGTGATCGAAGTATTAGATCCAATGGCTGAGGTAACACCTGAGACAAAGTTAATCATTTATCCAACCATCCATATGGTGTTAAATCCGGAAGATGTGGCAGCAATCTTAGAACAGTACGGAACAGAAGAGGAGGAAGAAAATGAATAATCGATTATTGATGACTCGTATGGCATTAAATAACTGGCATTATATCAACGAGCAGATTTTATCATTTAATAAGGATATTAACTTCTTCACAGGACATTCCGGTTCCGGTAAGTCTACTGTGCTAGATGCCATGCAGTTATTGTTATACGCAGATACCGATGGACGAAGCTTCTTTAATAAGGCGGCAAAGGACGATTCCAACCGTACGCTTATTGAATACCTTCGCGGTATGAACAATGTTGGGGAAAACGGTGAGGCAACCTACCTTAGAAATCAGAACTTTTCCACAACCATTGCCATTGAGTTTTTAAATACGTCTACCGGCGAGTATCAGACAGTTGGGGTATGCTTTGACGTAGAAGTGTCAACCAATAATACAGACCGCCTATTCTTCTGGCATAGAGGAGGCCTGTTAAAGAACGGCTACCGTTATGAAAAGAAGACAATGACTTGCAACCAGGTCAAAGAATATTTATCTAGAAAGTACGAACAGGAAGACTGGTGGTTCAGCAGAACCAACGATAAGTTCAGAACCCGTTTATACGAGACTTACCTTGGAGGACTGGATGAACGAAAGTTCCCGATGCTATTTAAGAAGGCAATCAGTTTCCGTATGGATACCAAGCTTGAAGATTTCGTAAAGGAATTTATCTGCGTGGAGAAAGACATCCATATCGAAGACATGCAGGAAAGCGTAATCCAGTATGTTCGTTTAAAACGTAAGTTAGAAGATACAAAACAGGAAATCGAGTATTTAGAGAAGATCAATGAGAAATACAGCGTGTATGACAAGTCCAACCGTGCAGCAGCACAGTATAACTATTCATTACAGCAAGTAAAATTAGACATCCTCAATGATGCATTAAATACAAACCAGACAAAACAGGCAGCATATCAAACGGATTTAAAAGAGCTTGGAACCAACGTTGTGGACTTTGAACAAAAGGTAAAGAGCTTACAGGAAGAACAGGTCAATGTTAAGACAGCCATCAAAAACAGCGGATTTGACCATTTGGCAGCTGAAGAAAAATCCTTAAGCGAACTTGTGTCACGCTATCATAAAAGTAAGTTAGAATATGACCGCATTGCCCAAGGGCTTATGTTCTGGAAGTTTGTAGACGGAATTGATGTATCTGATCTGCTTCCACTATTTGAACGAGTGGAAGCTGGAACAGTAACGGAAGAAGAGCTAGATAAGATCCGTACTGCAATTGCAGATATCCGTAAGAAACAGCTGAACTTGATTGATGAGAAGAAAGCAGCTTACAACCAGCTAAAAGAAGAGTGCAAAGAGACAAAGAAAGAACTGACAACCCTTCAAAGTGGTAAGAAGGCATATCAGAAAGAGTTGGTAGAAGCAAAGGAATTCATTGCAGCAGAACTTAAGAAACAGACGGGAAGCGATGTGGAAGTAAATATCTTAGCCGATCTGATCGATGTGAAGGAAGAAGCATGGCTAAATGCAGTTGAAGGCTTTATGAGCAATAACAAACTTGCCTTATGCGTGGAACCTGCCTTTGTAAAACAGGCGATGGCCATTTATGAAACTATGGATGCCCGACGTTATCATAAAATAGTAATTATCGATACCGAAAAAGTAATGGATAATAAGAGAGAGCCTCAAAAACATGCACTTAGTGAGGAGATTGTAACTGAACTTCCTTATGTGCAGGCATATGTGGACTTCTTAATGGGTTCTGTAATCAAATGTGAAACCATGGAAGAACTCCGTAACCAGAGAAGCGGAATTACAAAAGAGTGCGTGCTTTACCATAACTACAGCATCAAGCATATTGATCCGAAGCATTATCACAAGTTTGCCTATATCGGCCAGTCTTCTATCCAAAGAAGACTCAAGATGCTGACTGGGCAGTATGAAAAAATGCAGGAAAGACTTGCGCCAATGGAAGAAGGCATTGAGAAAATCAGCTCCGTACTGGCATTGGAATATTTAGATAAGGACAACGCATATTATATGGGATATTTAGAAGATATCCATAAGATTACAACCTTAGAGACAAAGATTACAGAAATCAATGCGAAGATCAACGAGCTTAAGACAAAAGACTTGTCCTTATGGAAAGAGGAAGAAGTTCGCCTTCAAGAAGAAGTGGATACGTATTCCAAGAAATTATCCTCTGCCATGTCTGATAAGCAGACGAAGGAACGTGAGCTAGAAAGCTTAAAGACACAATTTGTCATTTTGATGGAACAATTCAATGAGACAAATAAGACATTTGAGCATAATGCAGAAAAGAATAAAGAATATCAGGCATTTATGAAGAAGAACGAAGTTCATTCCTTAGAACGTGTTAGAAGCATGTTAGAAGGCCTGATTAAGAAAGAAGCCGATATCAATGAAACGGCATTTACTGCATTGACCATGGAAAGAGAACAATACCTGAACCAATACGGATTTAGAGGGTTCTCCATTACTGCCAAAGATAATACAGCATATGAAAATCTTTATGTGAAGTTATCCAGCGAAAAGCTGTCTGAATTTATGAATAAGGCAGGAGAGCAGGCGAAAAAAGCGGTTGACCACTTTAAGACAGACTTTGTCTACAAAATTCGAGATGCTATCAAAGAAGCATTACAGCAAAAAGAAGATTTAAATCAGATTTTAAAGAAAACAGACTTTGGTAAGGAAAAATATCGATTTGTAATTGAGAAGAACAAAGGGGAAGATGGCAAGTTCTATACTATGTTTATGGATGAAAACTTAGAAATCAATCCAAAGCGTCTTTCTAACCATATGGACAACCAGATCGATTTATTCTCTGCAAATCATGAAGACAAGTACAATGACTTGATTAACGAGTTGATCGATATCTTTATGCCGCCGGAAGATTGTGATAAAGAGCAGTTAGAAGAGGCAAGAAGAAATATCGAAAAATATGCCGATTATAGAACCTACCTATCCTTTGATATGGAACAGATCATTGAAGGCATGGCTCCGATGAGACTGAGCAAGATGTTAACCAAGAACTCTGGTGGGGAAGGTCAAAATCCATTATATGTTGCCTTGCTTGCAAGTTTTGCCGAAGTATATAAGATCAGCCTTCGTAAAAATGTAAGAAGACGTATGACGCCTAGACTGGTAGTCTTAGATGAAGCATTTTCAAAGATGGATGGAGAAAAGGTGGCAAGCTGCGTGGACTTAATCCGTAAGCTTGGCTTCCAGGCGATTATCAGTGCAACCAATGATAAGATGCAAAACTATGTGGAAAGTGTCGATAAGACATTTGTATTTGCAAATCCGAATAAATCCTATATTTCGATCCAGCCATTTGAAAAGGCAGAGTTCCATGAGTTGTTGGATGATGGGATAAAATCAGAGTAATCTATCATACTGTTAGTAAGGGGGAGGCGTGACCTTCCCCTGCTAGAAGTATTTGCAATTGATACGTGTTGAACTATAATTTAGAAAAAGCGATAATCGAGGTAAGATAGATGGAAATTATTAAAAATGACTGGAGACATGCAATAGAAGAGGAGTTTCATAAGCCTTACTATGCAGAGCTATACAAGTTTGTAAATGAAGAATATAAAAATCATGTAATTTATCCGCCTGCAGAGGATATCTTCAATGCCTTTCATTTTACGCCATTAAGCAAGGTGAAAGTATTGATCTTAGGGCAGGATCCATACCATAATGCACATCAGGCGCATGGACTGAGTTTTTCCGTCCTTCCGGAACAGCAACAGTTACCACCATCCTTGGTGAATATTTATAAGGAATTACATGATGATTTAGGGTGCTATATACCCAACAACGGTTATTTGAAAAAGTGGGCCGATCAGGGCGTGTTATTATTAAATACCGTATTAACGGTTCGTGCCCATGAGGCCAATTCCCATCGAGGACACGGCTGGGAGCAGTTTACCGATGCGGTCATCCATGCAGTAAATGCCAAAGACCGTCCAATCGTCTGTATCCTTTGGGGAAAACCGGCACAGTCGAAAAAGAAGATGTTAACCAATCCAAAGCACTTGATTTTGGAAGCACCACATCCAAGTCCATTGTCTTCCTATCGAGGATTTTTCGGAAGCAAGCCATTTAGCAAGACAAATGAGTTCTTACAGGAACATGGAGTAGAACCAATTGACTGGCAGATTGAAAATATATAGGCAATCGCTTGTATGCGTTTCTTTCTTATGTTAAAATAGGGCTGGATAAATAACTATGCAGGTATTGTCATATTCATACCGAATTAGAAAAAGATACGAGTAAATTAGAGGATTATAGATTCTAATTTATTTCGTATCTTTTTTAGTTTCGTCAAAATATCATACTTTCGTATGATAAAATATTGTTGCATTTGAAGGGAGGTGTACGAAAGTGAAAAACTATCTCTATCCAATTGCGGGTGCAAATCATATCGGGGTATCCAGTTATTTTATTAATTTGTCCGGAGTTAAGATTATTTTAGACGCAGGAGCGAAAAAGGGCATTTCCGAGGTCTATCCAGACTATTCCTCCATTGTATATGAAGGCCATGTAGACAGCCTGGATGAGATTGACCTGATCATCTTAAGTCATGCGCATTTTGACCATATCGGATCCCTTCTTTATATTGCCGGCCAAGCAAAAAATGCTACAATCATTGCATCAAAGACAACAAAAGACCTAATCCGCATGCAGCTTGTAGACTTTGGACGATGTATTACCCATTATGACGATGAAAAAATTAAAAGAGCAAAATTACTAAAGATGGAAGAAATATTAGAGCGAATTGAAGAAGTAAGCGTACGAAAGCCAATTGAGCGAAAAGGAGTTCGAATTACATTATATCCTGCCGGACATATGGCAGGAGCAACCATGACATACATAGAGGGACAGGAGCAATCCATCCTATATACCGGTGATTTCAGTTTTGAGACCATCCTGGGAATGAACAAGCCACAGTTTGATGGGCTGCGGCCAGATATCCTGATTTTAAACGGAACCAATGGATACCGGTATAAGGTACAAAATCATTTTAACTATAAGGAACTGGATAAAAAGATACGTAAGTTACTTAAAAATGGTGCTAATGTGCTGCTAAAGTCTACCAGCATAGCAAAGCATCTGGATTTATTCTATGCCCTAAAGATTATGAAAGTAGATACAAAGATTTATTTGGATAAAGACTCCGAACAGATTGCAGATGGATTTTCCAATCTGGGATACTGCATCTATAGTGAGAAGATTACAGGCTATGTCAACCGGCCGAAGGGAAGGCACATCTTAATCAGCCAGATGGAGCATGAGGGATATCAATGTATCAATGTAGATAAGTATTCGTTACACGCATCCTTTGCCGAACTGATCAATACAGTATATTTATTTGGACCGAAAAAAGTTTTCGTGGTTCACTCGGAACCTCATAGTGACATGTTATGCTTTATAGATGATCTGAAAATTCAGGGAAGATATTTTGGTGAGTGTATTCAGTGTAGAGACAAGAGAGTTTACTCTTTTGATTAGCATAGATTTAGGAGGGTACTATGAAATATTTTAATATATATAATAAGGTAATCGAGACAGAGTTTGCTAAGATTAAGGAAAAAAATCTTACCCTGGATGAAAAGAAAAAGAACGAATGGTATGCCATGAAGGTTGCAATGGAGTTTCCCAGTGGAACGAAGTCAGAACAGTTTGAGGCATTTAAAGAATACAACAAAGGCTATTCCTTTGATAAGTTTGAAAGCCTGCTTCGGGCAGTCAATCTGAATACTCCCGGAAAGTGCAGATACATAGCAGCCAATGTAAAACGTGCGGCTAAGGATTTTAAGGGATTTTTAGATGGGGAGAACCAGGCCACCATTTATATGAAGCATTATATTGATAACCTTGTAGAGCGGGATATTGAAGAAAAGAGGATGTATTTTAAGGCAAAATACCTATTTGTGTATCTGTATGTATTTGAAAAGGAGTTTAAAAGTGAACATTTGCTTGCAATCCTTGAAAACTTTCTAGAGGGATTTTGCAGCAAGATGCTTTCTACAATCTTTGTGGATGTAAGTAAAAGCATGGGATTCCAGTATAAAAAATCAACCAAGGAGGTAATTGAGAAGACAAGAAAGGCATTGGAATTTACCAGTCAGAGTGAGGACACGGAAGGGATTGAAGATCATGTAAAGCAAATTGAGACATTAAAATTCCAATTAGAAAACTATAAGAATACCTTGGACATGGTACAGTCATTATTTGACGAATTAAAGGAAAGCGTAGAAATAAGTGCAATAGATGCAAAGAATATGGCGGTCAGTGAGTTCTTTAGTGCATTGAATTCCAAGGAGTTTGGCAACATCTTAGATAGTATGTTAGTAGTGGAGGAGGTACTTACAAACCTAAGGAAAAATCGGTCGAAGATACCGTCAGAACTAGTTCCCCTTACTATTATATTTAAGCAGTTTACCAGATTTATCAATAGCTATGGAATTGAGCCGATTGATAAAGTAAATCGGACATTTCGGGCAACCTATGAAGAAGTGGCTTTGATGAACTATCAGGGGGAGCCGTTTATTGATGATTATGATGTTAAAGAAGTTAAGGTTACACAGCCTGGGTGGAAATACCAGGATGTAGTCATTTCCTTGCCAACTGTAACAGAGGTATAGGGAGGGAATAACATGAAGAATTATTATTTTGGAATTGACCTTGGGACTACGAATTCTGTCATTTCGTATGCCAATATTACCAATAATGAAACCGTAAAATGCTTAATTGTAGAAGTGGATAGAAAAATTGAAAATGGAGGAAGAGCAAGAGGAAAAATCTTACCTAGTGTAGTATTTTATAATAAAGATCCAAGGACAAACGAAATTATTCCTGAGGTAGGTGATTATGCAAAGAGCCGTTATGGCGTCCGTTATGGTTATGTATGTAAGTCAGTCAAATCCCAGATGGGAAAGAATGAGCCGCTAAAGCTGGCAGAAGAGATTGAGGATAAGACACCGAGTCAGGTATCGGCGCAGATTTTAAGAACCATGCTTACCAGTGCCAAGACAAGATTATTTTTGGATGAAATTACGGATGCAATCATCACCATCCCGGCATCATTTGATTCGGACCAGTGCCAGGCAACGCTGCAGGCTGCAAAGTTAGCCGGCATCGATGTAAATAATGAGCATGAAATCCTATTGTATGAGCCAAAGGCCGTAATCTATGACCTGGTGCATATGCAGGAACTTGGTGAAATTCCTTCTGATATTATTGATTTTTCTACGCCAAAGAATGTATTGGTGTTTGACCTTGGAGGGGGCACTTTAGATGTAACAATCCATAAGGTGGGCTATATCAATGGTACCATGATGAATATTGAGGACCTTGCTATTTCGAGATACACTCAGATTGGCGGCGATAATTTTGATGAACTGATTGCCAAAGCCATGTATAAGCGTTTTGTGAATATGTATAAGCTTTCCATCCATGACAGGAGGAAGGAAGAAGTCATGAGCAAGCTTCGTACCAGGGCAGAGCGTGTCAAGATCGAGATGACTGATGATTATAGGCATGCAGAAGAGATGGGAAAGAAGTTAGACAATGAGTATTATTATGACATCAGTGAGATCAATCTATATGACAGCTATAGTTACTCTGACGAGCTTACCATACAGGAGTTAGAAGAAATTATCGAACCGCTTATGGGGGGCTCGTTATCCCTTGGAGATGTTAAGCGGATTGACTCCATGAAAGAGTCGGAAATGAACAACATTATTTATCCGATTTTAGATGTGTTAGCCAAAGCAGGAAGTGACGTTAAGATTGACGCAGTCATCTTAAATGGCGGAATGACCAGGTTTTTCCCAATTAAGAAGAGAATTGACAAGTTCTTTGGACTAGAGTCGTTGGTGACGGCAGATCCGGATTTGTCTGTTGCAAGAGGGGCAGTGTACTATCATTATTGCCTGCATAAATACAATGTGACAAAGTCAAGTGAGGAAGAAAAGCCAAGCAAGCCTGTATTTATGACGGGGACCATCTTAAATGATACGGTAAATCTGGGGGTCAGTGGAGAGTATGTCTCTAAGCTGATTGAAGCAGGAACCAAGTTGCCCTACTGTTCTGAAGTGATTGCAGAAAAATACTATCTTGCCAAGACCAGTGACTCCATGATCGTTGAGATTTTCCTTGGAAGGGGCAATACCAAAAACATGCCGAATCGAAGGATTGCGGATCGAATTGTAACGTTTGACCGTGTCTACCCTGCGGGAACGGAAATCTCGTTTATTGTCTCCATTGATAACCTTCGAATGATGAAGCTAGAGGCATTTGTCAGCGGCCATATTGAGACCCGCACCCTTATGAGCATTGATACAAATAAGAAGAATGCGGACAAAATTAAGACTAAGGCATCCAAGATTATCACGGTAGAGAACCAGGTGTTAAATGCAAAGAGTGAGCTGAATAATCTAAAGATGTTAGTACATATGTCAAATAAAAAAGAAAAATATGAATTTAAGATGAAAGTGAAACAGAGCTTTGAGACCATTCGTCGTGCTGAAAACAAGCGGGATTTTTATTGGCCAATCATGAATGAATTGTCCTATCTTGGATTAAATGATCCATATCGTGGGTATTTGTACGCAGTGGCATTTGAGTTATCGGATGGATTTTTAAAGGAAGAGAGAGTGGCGCTGCTTTATGAGTGCAAGAAGCATTTCAGCCAGATGTATTATGGATTTCGAAATGAGGCAAGCGTCTTAAAGGAAGCCATCCGTTATATTGCAAAATGGGACCAGGAGGGAAGCACGTATTTACTTAACATTCTTCAGACCGGGTACTTTTCCTATTATGAAAAGAGCATCTACATGGCAATCTTTGAGCTGGCACCATTTAGCAAGGTGACTTTGAATCTATTCTTGAGTATGAAATGTTCCACCGTCAGCACCCAGGTATTTGAAGCCGTGTATTTTCGTCTTGCGGAAAATAAGGAATTGGTGAATGAGAACGTTATAAATTATACAGTGGACTCGATTCAGAGCTGTATTACCTCCAATGATCTGACCATGCTAAAGACCATTATTAAGGGGCTTGCAGCGATTGGATCAGTGGATGGCCTGGAGGAGCATTGTTACTTAGCATTAAAGCGGACCTTGCAAGAGGTCAGACA
Organism: bacterium; assembly: GCA_030535455.1. Taxonomy (GTDB): domain Bacteria; phylum Bacillota; class Clostridia; order Lachnospirales; family Lachnospiraceae; genus KM106-2. The sequence continues at coordinate 29,841 of JAUNJY010000008.1, read as the reverse complement.
TTATGGATTTGATGAGGAGATCATCTTGCTTGCCAGAGAGGCAGAGAGGCAGATGAAGCTGTCAGAGAAGCAGTTGACAAAATTATAGGGAGTTATTGTAAAAGCGGATTTTCGAATATCCGCTTTTACTTTGTCTATAATAACGAGAAGAAAGGTGTTTTACGAGTTTCTCTCGTTGTTTGTACAAAGTAAAATAGTGTTTTATGGAGGTATTTGTTATGTGTGGAAGATTTAATGTGGATTTTGAAGAACAAAAAGAATTAAAAGAGATTTTAAAGGAGTTAAATCAGAAGCATCCAGGGAACCGAATTAAGCATGGAGATGTGTATCCTACGGACACTGCAGCAATCTTACGGGCGGATGAAGCAAAGATCGTACCAGAGCTTTCCGTATGGGGATTTCCAGGATTCCAGGGAAAAGGAGTCATCATCAATGCCCGCTCGGAAACGGTATTTGAAAAGAGGATGTTTAAGGACAGCATGGTGACAAGGAGATGCCTGATTCCTATGACTGGATTTTATGAATGGGACGAGCAGAAAAATAAATATTTGTTCAAGGATGGGGCTGATGTCATGTATGTAGGTGGCATTTATAATGAGTATAAGGGACAGAACCATTTTGTGATTTTGACAACGGCAGCCAACGACTCCATGAGGGAAGTGCACAACCGTATGCCTTTGATCATAGCAGAAAGAGACCGTGAATCCTGGCTAAAGGAGCGTGAAAAGACCAACAGCATATTATCCAAAGTACCCGAAGCATTAAAAAGATTAAGAGTCGGATGAGGAGTCTTGACATCGAACATATGTTCTGTTATAATCAGAACATATTAGAAAAGTAGGGAGAGTTTGGAAATCGGTAACAATGGTATCGCCAGGTGGAACGGACTTGGCACGGAACAAGAACAAACAGAAACTGAGGTGAGAACGTTGGAACGTGTGATTTTTCATATAGATGTGAATTCTGCCTTTTTAAGCTGGGAAGCAGTATATCGCCTGCATGTACTAGGGGATACTCACGACCTTAGAGAAATTCCATCTGCTGTGGCAGGAGATGTCAAGAAACGTCATGGCATCATACTTGCACGTTCCATTCCGGCAAAGCGTTTTGGCGTACGGACCGGTGACATGATAAGTGATGCCACCAAGCTATGTCCAAACCTAAAGCTGGTTCCACCTCATTATGATTTATATGCCGCTAGTTCTAAGGCATTTATGAAGATCCTAAGGGACTTTTCACCATGCGTGGAACAGTACAGTATTGATGAGGCATTTTGCGATATGTCAGAGACCATTGCATTATACGGAACTCCTGTTGTAGCTGCAAACCTGATTAGGCAGCGAATTAAAGATGAGCTGGGATTTACCGTGAATATCGGTGTATCATGCAACAAGCTGCTGGCAAAGATGGCGTCTGATTTTACAAAGCCGGACCGAGTGCATACGTTATTTCCGGATGAGGTGCCTACCAAGATGTGGCCGCTTCCCGTAGGGGATTTATTCTTTGTAGGAAGGGCAACCAAGAAGAAGCTTAAGAATCTTGGGATTAACACCATTGGTGACCTTGCAAAGACAGACGTATCAATTCTAAAAGCCCATTTGAAAAAGCATGGGGAACTGATCCACGACTTTGCAAATGGTACCGATGTTTCATTGGTATCCAGCCAGACAGTAGCCAATAAAGGATATGGAAACTCTACTACCATTGCCTTTGATGTGGAAGATGCGGTTACCGCAAAGCTAGTCTTATTAGGCTTAAGCGAGACCGTAGCAACAAGGCTTCGAGAAGATAACATGTTAGCAAGGGTAATTGCGGTGGACATTGTTGATAGTGAGTTTAACCGTTCTTCCCATCAGATGACATTGTATGAGCCTACCAATGGCACTAGTGAAATCTATCAGGCAGCTTGCAAACTATTTGATAACTTATGGAACCAGGCTCCGATCAGACACTTGGGAGTGCATACAAGCAAAGTAGAAGAGGATAGCGGTATGCGTCAGCTGAACCTGTTTGACATGGAGAAAAATGAAAAGCTTGCCGCTTTAGACAAGGCCATTGATTCCATCAGGGATCGCTATGGAGCAGATTCGGTCATGAGGGCCAGTTTTGTGGGAAGTAAGATTTATCATATGAGTGGAGGCATCCCTCCAGAAAAGAGGAAAGTTAATTATAAGGATGTGAAGTTTTAATGAATGTTCCAGTAGATGTATTAGCCACATTTAATACGATTGGCGGGATTAAGCCAACTTATATTCGCTTGGAGGATGGAGACCATATGCTTCATACGCACAAGATTGAGGATATTTTATATACAAAAGAGGAAAAGTATGCAGGAATTGCTGCAATGTTGTTTTGCTGCAATATTAGAAATGATAATTGTAAGCAGATGATAAAGCTGCGTTACCAGATTGATTCCCATACATGGGTGCTGGTAAGCAGCCTCTAGGTTAAAGTCCCTCTTGGGATTTAAAGAATTCTCTTGGAGAGCAGTGATAGGTCTTTTTAAACACGCGAAGGAAAGTGGAGTAATCCTGAAAACCACAAAGGGATGCGGCGCTTGTAATGGGCATGCCTTCCTTAATTAAATCGATGCTTTTAAAGAGACGTTTATTTTGAATATAACTATGCAACGTATATCCAGTCTTAGATTTGAACTTATGCATCAGATAATGCTTGCTTAAATAAAATTCTTTGGCAATGGTATCTACAGAAAGATCATTTCCAAGATTATTTTTAATGTATTTAGTAATTTCGATAATCTGCGTATCATATTCTAAGGAACTTTGATCATAAATATAGCTGTTATTGATATGGATACGATTAAGATATATAAGTAATTCGAAAAATAAGGACTGTGACAGCAAACGGCTGCCATATTCATCAGAATGAAAGGAAGCATCCAGCGTGTTGATGATATGCTGCAAGGTCTCCTTTAAATCAGAGTCGAGTCTTATTAAGTTAAAGCTTTTTTTATCTGCTAATTTAAAGCAGGTAGTCAGATCACAGTCTTTTTCGCTATATTTTTTTAAAAATTCATCGTCTACCCAAATAACGATACGGTCATATAAGGTATTGGAATCAATGACAGGCTTATGAACATCGTGGTTATTAACAAGCAATACGTCCCATGGCTTTAAGCGATAGGATTTTCCTTCAATATGGTAGGTAACATCTCCTGACAGGAAAATAATGATCTTATTAAATTCATGGTAATGGTATTCGTAGAGCTTGTTTGACTTCTCTTTAATATGAAATACACGATAATCCTGATATAGATAGCCTGATTTTACACCTTCTAGATTGGTTTCCATAGATGGGTTCACGTCCTTTCGTCAGTACTTTTACATAATGATAAAGCATTATTTGCAATGATACAAGTGAAAAATAAGATTTTTATTGCATTGTCTTTGAAAAAGATACGATTTTTCGTCTCTGTAACCTAGTCTCTTCGAATGAAATTATTGAATTGGGGGAGTATAGTAGTGAGCAGCAGAGGAAAGGAAGTGCGGCAATGCAGTGTAAGATTGAAGAGTTTGAATTGGATCAGGTAAGGAGTAAAGGTGCGCCTAAAAAGATAATCGTGGACGAATTCGAATGGGTAAGCGGCGGAGAACACGGAAAGACATATACACACCGAATGAGCGCTGAACGTTTTGAACGTACCAATAAGCAGGCCTATCGGATTATCGTAGTAGAAGACAATGGAAAAGAGTGTCCGGTTGCAACATTGACTTATTATGATTTTGTAGATTTTAATATTGAGGATTGCATTGGAGACCGTCTGATTGAACAGATTGCCAAAGAGATGAACACAACTGCAGAGGCTGTCTGGGATGTAATCAAAGAAAAGCTAGAAAATCTAAGGGATAAGATACGTTTTGAGTTTGGGCAGACTGAGGAATACCTAGAAAATAAGAAAAATCAGCAGATTTTAGAAGCTTACCAAAAAGCAAAGAAGAAGTTTTCCATGGAACTGGGTGTTGATCAGACAAAATATGATCATATCTATAATGTGTTTGGGGAACTGAAGGATGCAGATTATCTAAATAAGGTCCATGAGCAGATCAAGGAGAGAGAAAAGTTTAGTGAGAATAGCAGAAGGAAGCATAAGGAAGCGTGGAGAAATTTCTCGGGCTCTTCGGATTTCTTTGGAAGCAAGGGAAATTATTCTGAAGAAGACAAGGATATGTTATCAAAGTTTTACAAGGTGCTTGCAAAGAAGTTTCATCCAGATGCCAATCCTGGAATTGATACGTCAAAGGAAATGCAATTATTGAATGAGATCAAGAAGGACTGGGGAGTATAACGAAAGAAAAAGATAGCGGTGCTGCTTTAGAATTTAAGTTGCACCGCGAAACAAAGTATTTTAAAATAGAATTGATAGCAAGCAACTATGGTAATGATAAGAAGGAGGAGATAACATGTCATATGCAATTATTACTGATTCATCCGCAAACTTACCAGAGGCTATGATTGATGAATTTGATTTACATATATTGTCCTTGGTATTCCGTATAAAAGACAAAGAATACTATGGTTACGTAAAAGGTGAGACAACAGACTTAGCTCAGTTTTACACAAGAATGCGTGAAAAAGAGAATATTACAACGTCCTTAATTAATGTGGAATTTTGTGAGTCTTATATGAGAAAGCTGTTAGATGCAGGAGAAGATGTTTTATATATAGGATTTTCATCAGGATTAAGCGGGACTTATCAGGCGGTAGCCATGGTAGCGGACCAGTTAAGGGAAGAATACCCACAGCGAAAGATCCTTACTGTAGATACATTGGCGGCAGCCCTTGGAGAAGGACTCCTTGTATATTATGCCTGCAGCATGAAAAAAGCAGGCAAGTCACTGGAAGAAGTATATCAGTGGCTGCTAGATAATCGACTGCATTTGTGCCACTGGTTTACCGTGGATGATTTGTTTTTCTTACTGCGTGGAGGAAGAGTATCGGCAGCAAGTGCAATTGTTGGAAGTATGTTAAGTATTAAACCGGTCATGCATGTGGATGAAGAAGGAAAGCTGATCGTCATGGAGAAAGTCAGAGGACGAAGAAAATCCTTGGATGGCTTGGTAAAGCACATGCAGGAGACAGCAACCAATCCTGAAGAGCAGGTAGTATTTATCTCGCATGGTGACTGCCAAAAGGATGCGGAATATGTGGCAAACCAAGTAAAAGAGAAGCTTCATGTAAAAGATGTGCTCATCCATATCTTAGATCCTGTCATTGGTGCTCATTCCGGTCCAGGAACGGTTGCTTTATTTTTTATTGGAACAAAACGATAGATAGAGAAAAATCCCTAGACGGAGGGAAGCCGTTCTAGGGATTTTTTTGGTCGTTCCTAGGAAAGTTTTATTCGATCCCTCGCCTAGGAGGTGAAATTGCTTCCTGAAAGAAAGCTAAGAGGTGCACTCACTCGACTAAATCTGATCGGACAAAGTGTATAAGAATAGATACTAGATGGCTTGCTATGTGGCAGCCGTTTCTTGTACGAGAACGGTACAAGGATTGAGAAGAAATGTTTTTTAAGAAGCTTTATTAACTGTCTTTATTATAGCAAGCGCTATTATAAAAGTGAAGAGAAAATGGGTTAAAATGGAAAATAACGAGTGAGGTTGCTATTTACATAGAATAACTACACGATAAGAGAAAAATATAAGATACATACTGAAAAAGTGAAGAAAAGGACTCTGAAATTAATAGAAACTATAAAATTGGGCATAAAAAAAACGCATCTAATGGGAGTCGAACCCATGCAAGACGCGGCTCCGGAGGCCACCGCTCTATCCACTGAGCTATAGATGCTTATCTATATGTATTATATGGGAAAGTACATAAAAAGTAAAGTAAGAATTATAAACGGCGATTTCAAATATGTCAAAATAAGTACAATTTTAGAAAAACAGATAAAAATGGATGATATTATTGCTTTTTTTGACTGAATTTGTTAGTATAGAGCTCATAATAGAACAGAAGCGGAAGATAAAATGTTTGCTCCAATTGTGAGTAAATACATAACCAAGAAGTAGTTTGTAAATAAAATGGTTAGGAGATTACAAAGAAGATGAAGTTTATTAAAGAAATTATGCAGAATTCCCAATATAAGAAGATGGCAGTCGGACTTTTCGCAGCAGTACTTGTAATTATAATGGCTGTAGTGGCAGCTATTAATAATCAGTCTTCTGATGAGAAAACAGGAAACAATACGGATCAAAGTTTGGCACAGACAGAACAAACAGGTGCACAGGGTACAGACGACCCAAATGATACTTCACTTAAGAAAAATGCTTATGAAAACATTAATACGCTAGTAAATGAATATTTAACAGCAAGCAAAGATGGCAATATGGAAGTGATTGCAAAGACTGTTAGTAATGGTGAAGACCTTACAAAAGAGTTGGTTCAAAAACCATATGAATATGTTGAGAAGATCCAGAATGTAGATTGCTATACAATCAGTGTACCAGAGCAAGGCGGATACATCGTTTATGTATATTATGAACTTAAGTTTGTAAATATTGATACGGTAGCTCCAGGATTAATGCAGCTATATGTATCCACTACAAGTGATGATAGCTTGGTAATCTTATTAAGTGATTTAGATCAGGCAGTAGAGGCTGCCAGAGAAGAAGCACTTCAAAGAGATGATGTAAAACAATTGATTGCAACAGCAAATTCAAATTTAACAGAAGCTGCAAATAAAGATGCAAAATTAAAAGAGTTAATCACCAAATTTAATTCTCAAGAATCAGCAGCGACTCCAGCTCCACAGGCAGCGACTGCACCTGCAACAGCAGCGACTCCAGCTCCACAGGCAACAGCTACGCCAGCACAGGCAGCGACTCCTGCAGGAAACTAAGATTAAATAAACAGAAAACAAAGATAGAATAACAAGGCTTGTGCCTTCCCAAAGAGAGAGACGGGAGGCACAGGCCTTGTTTTAATTTATAGGCGGCTAAAGTACCTTAGCAAAATTAAACATGAGAATTTGTAGAATAAACTTTATAATCTAAAATAAAACTCGGAAAAGATAGAAATATTGACAATAATGGTATAATATAGGAGAGTAAAACCGAATACTAAGGAGGAAACAAATGAATTCAAGAATAAGAGAGATTAATCACATTATGGTATATGTGGTTGGCATTCTGCTGGCGTCAATACCAGTCATGTGTTTTGTCGAATGGAAAGCAGGAGGAGAAGCGGCGACATTTTATATAATGCTTGCTTGTGCCGTTGTTGGTATTCCAATATTTTTAATGTTCTATCATTGGAAGCCAGAGAGTGTGTGCATTCGATACATAATAGGGGTATATTACGGCTTTACCTATTTGGCATGGCTGTTTCTTACCGACAATTTAATCATAATGGCAAATGTATTTATAGCCAGCAGTACGGTAATCATTTACCATGATATTAAGCTCACAAGGACCACTATTGGAGCCCTATCATTTGGTACAGTAGCTGTGACCGTTAGCAGAGTGTTGCTTGAACGTACAGAAGTATTTGAAATGGTATTAATCATTATGATCTTGGCATGCTATTCATTTATTTGGGATTTTGTAAATAAGAAACAGACCAAGTATGCGTTACTTGACCAGGAGCAAATTCAGCAGCAGGAAAAAGAACAAATCGAAAAGATTGCATTTTTAAGTGAGGCATCTGCTAGAATGGAACAGGCAATCAAGAATGTAGAAGGTCTTGCAAATGATTTGAAGCAGGCCATGGCAGACTCCACTTATGCCGTTCAGAATATTTCCGACAGCACCAACGATACGGCAGAAAGCATTCAGCAGCAGTCCTTGTTGACAGAGTCGATAAATGTAGTAACAAAAGATATCCTGCAAATAGCACAAGTATTTACAGAACAAATCAATCAATCGGTACAATCTTCAGTGACAGGTAAGAATAAAATGGATACCTTGTCGAAAATGACAGATGTAGTCGTGGTACATAGTAAAAATATCACAGAGAGAATGAAGCAGTTCGAAGGAAATGTGGAAGATATCAAAGGAATTACGGAAACCATCCAGCATGTTGCATCCAGTACCAATCTTCTAGCATTGAATGCAGCAATCGAGGCGGCCAGAGCAGGAGAAGCTGGAGCAGGTTTTGCAGTAGTTGCCGATGAAATTGGAAAACTTGCGGAGGAAACAAGACAATCCACCGTAAAAATCGATGAGATGTTAAATAAATTCCTAGATGAAATTGGAGGAATATCAGAAATTGTCAATAATAATGCTGAAAAAATGGATGAAGAAGCGAAACTAGTAGTTGAAGCGGAACAGAATTTTGAAGAAATAGCAAAGAGCTTGGAGAAAGCAGCACTTACCTCTCAAGACTTTACTGTGAAATGCGAAGAACTTTCAACTTCCAATAATGGAATTAAGGATCATATTCTAAATCTTTCAGCAATGAGTGAGGAAGTTGCAGCACAATCCGACAAAACAGTAGAAATTCAGCAGAACAACAGCCATACATCAGAACAGATCGCCCAAGAGCTTACCGTATTGCTAGAAATGGCAGAGAAGATCAGGGCATAGAATTGCATTAAAAGTGTAACAGAGAAAAGTCTTAGCCGGGCAAAAGAACTTGTCAGCTAAGGCTTTTTTTAATTGATAGAAACTTCTCTTCGAGCAGCTTCCTATTCTTGAACAAAGCCCCCTAAAAAGCGGGGGCAAGATGCGCACTCGCTCGAGAGGGAGATGTCGCTTACGCGACCGAGTTCGGCGCAGGCAAAGTGTGTGTTCCTTGCAGAAAGTTTGAGCGAGAGAGTGTGTGGAACACACACTTTGTTCTTGTATTCTTGATTATATTTTAATAAGTAAGAACATCCTTGCCCCTTGAATTTTCCCTTCAAATAAAATACAATGAGTAAGATACAGCAAGAATACATGAAATGAGGACATAACTATGAATCAAGGTTCCAATCCAAGCGATGGAATTCGTATAAATAAATATTTAAGCAACGTGGGCGTTTGTTCCAGACGTGAGGCTGACCGCTTAATCGATGCCGGTAAGATTACCGTAGATGGCATCGTTGCAGATATGGGTATGAAAGTAAATGAATACAGCGATATTTGTGTAAATGGCAAGCCAATCAAGAAAGACAAAAAATTTACATTAATCGCATTTAACAAGCCAAGAGGCGTTGTTTGTACCACATTTAAAGGGGATCCTGACAACATCGTGGACTTCTTAAAATTCGACAAAAGAATTTACCCAATCGGAAGACTTGATAAGGACTCGGAAGGATTGATTCTACTTACTAACCAAGGGGAAATCGTGGACAAGATCTTACGCGGAAGCAACATGCATGAAAAAGAATATGTTGTCAAAGTAAATAAGAAAATGACTCAGAAATTTATCGATGGCATGCAGGAAGGCGTACCAATCCTAGATACGGTAACAAGGCCATGTGAGATCACTCCTGTGGATGACACTACATTTAACATCATCCTTACGCAAGGACTAAATCGTCAGATCCGTCGTATGTGCGAATACTTTGGCTACCATGTAGTAAGCCTGAAACGTGTCCGTGTCATGAATATCAAATTAGGCCGCCTAAAGACAGGAACGTACCGTAACGTAACGCCACAAGAATTAGAAGAATTAAAGAGTTTATTATAGAGATAAAATAGAGAACAATTTAGAACAATGGAGGTATCCTATGCAAGATGTGCTAGAAGTAATGAAGGAAAAGGTAAAACTCCTGAACGAAGCAAGCAAGGTGTATTATCAAGAAGCAAATGAAATCATGTCAAACTTTGAGTATGACAAGCTTTACGATGAACTTGTAAAATTAGAAGAAGAAACAGGAATTACATTATCCGACAGCCCAACGGTTCGCGTTGGTTATGAAGTCTTAAGTGAACTTCCCAAAGAACGTCATGCGTCTCCAATGCTTTCTCTTGATAAGACAAAAGAAGTTGAGACATTAAAAGACTGGTTAGGAACACAAGAAGGCGTGCTCTCCTGGAAATTAGACGGATTAACAATCGTACTGACTTATGAAAATGGCAAGCTTGTAAAAGCTGTAACAAGAGGAAATGGGGAAATCGGCGAGGTTATTACCAACAACGCCAAAGTATTTAAAAATATCCCGGTATCCATTGCTCACAAAGGAAGTCTGGTTGTCCGGGGAGAAGCAGTCATCAAATACTCCGATTTCGAAAAAATCAATGCAGAAATTGAAGACGTAGATGCAAAATATAAAAATCCGCGTAACCTATGCAGTGGTTCTGTTCGCCAGCTAAACAACGAAATTACAGCAAAACGCAGCGTCCACTTTATTGCATTTAACCTGGTAAGTGCCGAAGGCGTAGACTTTGAAAACTCTCGTAACAAGCAGTTTGAATGGTTAGAGAACATGGGCTTTGAAGTAGTGGAACGTAAAACCGTAACAAGAGACACCATGGACGAAGTGGTTGCCTGGTTTGCTTCTCAGATTGAAACCAACGATTTCCCAAGCGATGGCTTAGTATTAAGCTACGACGACATTGCCTACAGCGAATCCCTTGGTAGAACTGCCAAGTTCCCACGTCACTCCATTGCATTTAAATGGCGTGATGAAATCAAAGAGACAACCTTAAAGGAAATCGAATGGAGTGCGTCAAGAACCGGCCTTATTAATCCGGTAGCAATCTTCGAACCTGTAGAGCTAGAAGGAACCACAGTAGCTCGTGCCAGCGTTCATAATATCAGCATTATGGAGGGTCTAGAACTAGGCATTGGCGATACGATTGAAGTATACAAAGCTAACATGATCATTCCACAAATTGCTGAAAATAAGACAAGAAGCGGTAGACTTCCAATTCCGGAAACCTGTCCAGTATGCGGTGGCGAGACATCCATTAAAAATGACAATGGCATCAAGTCCTTATACTGCATCAACCCAGACTGTCTTGCAAAGAAAATCAAATCCTTTACCCTATTTGTAAGTCGTGACGCCATGAATATCGATGGCCTCAGCGAAGCAACGATTGAAAAATTAATCGCCAAAGGATTTGTAAAAGAATTAGCAGACCTATTCCATTTGGAACAATATAAAGAAGAGATTACTACAATGGAAGGCTTCGGCGAGAAGTCCTTTAACAACTTGATTGCCTCCATCAACAAGGCAAGAGAAGTATCCATTGCCAAATTCATCTATAGCCTTGGTATTCCAAACGTGGGATTATCCAATGCCAAACTAATCTGCAAACGCTACGGAAATGATATCGACCTGATTCGTAACGCTGACTTTGAAGGTCTGGTAGCTATCGACGGCATCGGCGACGTCATTGCAGATACCTTTGTAAAATACTTTAAGAAGCCAGAAAACGTAGTGATCGTAGACGACTTACTAAAAGAAATCACATTTGAAAAAGAACAGGCAGCAACATCTGCTCAAATCTTCGAAGGAATGAACTTCGTTATCACCGGTTCCGTAGAGCATTTTGCCAACCGTAAGGAAGTACAGGCAGTCATCGAAGAGCGTGGCGGAAAAGTAACTGGTTCCGTTACAAGCAAGACAAATTATCTGATTAACAACGATAACATGTCCAACTCTTCCAAGAATAAGAAAGCAAAAGAGCTTGAAATTCCAATTATCACAGAAGCTGAGTTTGTGGAAATGTTAAACCAATAGAGTAATTAAAAAAATAGAGCCTCCAGGTGTGACTTATGTAGTCTTTTCGCTTGGAGGCATTTTTTGATTTACCGGAAAGGAAGATGCTGTCATCTGATTGTTGAAACAGTTGAAAATAGTTATTATAAAAGAGGAAATGGCTTTTAGACAAATTTGAATTAGCCGAGATAATGGAGGATAAAAGATGATCATTTTGATAACAGGTGCCTCGCACACAGGCAAGACTGCCCTTGCTCAAAAGTTGCTTGAAAAATATAAATACCCATATTTATCAATAGATCATTTGAAAATGGGGTTAATTCGTAGTGGTAATACCAATCTTACTCCTTTGAGCGATGATGATGACTTGACAAAATATTTGTGGCCGATTGTTTGTGAGATAATAAAAACAGCGATAGAGAACAATCAAAATCTTATCATTGAGGGTTGTTATATTCCCTTTGATTGGAAAAGTGATTTTGAAGATGAATATAGTAATGGCATCAGGTATTATTGTTTGGTAATGAGCGAGAACTATATAAAAAATCATTTTAATGATATAAAGCAATATGCAAATGTTATTGAAAAACGCTTAGATGATGAGTACTGTATTTTGGAAAGCGTTTTAGAGGATAATGCTCGTGTTTTAAGACTATGTCAAAAATATAAGGCAAACTATATTCTGATTGATGATGAATATAAAATTAATGTTGATTTATAATATCAATTCTGATTTGCCGAGAGCAGGATTTTTTTATGCATTGTTGAACTGCACTGCCAATATATAGTATAATAGACCAAAATCATGAATCGAAACGAAAGATGGGAGGGCGTTAGTATGCCTATTAAGGTTCAAAATAATTTACCCGCTAAACTAGTTCTTGAAAATGAAAATATATTTATTATGGATGAAAATCGTGCCATGTCGCAGGATATCCGTCCATTAAAGATTGCAATTCTAAATCTGATGCCATTAAAAGAGGATACGGAAGTCCAGATCCTTCGCCAGTTATCAAACACTCCGCTGCAGCTGGACTTAACCTTCTTAACGACAGCCAGCTACACAGGAAAAAACACAGCCCTTAGTCATTTGGAAAATTTCTATATGACTTATGAAGATGTGTGTAACCAAAAGTTTGATGGTTTGATCATCACAGGTGCGCCGGTAGAGCAAATGGCATTTGAGGAAGTAGCGTATTGGGATGAACTTGAAAAGATCATGGACTGGAGCAAGACTCATGTGACAAGTACGCTTCATCTATGCTGGGGTGCCCAGGCAGGAATGTACCATCACTTTGGAATTAAGAAATATGATTTAAAAGAAAAATTATTTGGTGTGTACGAGCATAAGCTGCTGCACCATAAAGAGCCTTTGGTAAGAGGCTTTGATGACTATTTCTTTGCGCCTCAATCCAGATATACATATAATAAAAAAGAGGATATTGCAGCATGTCAGGGCCTAACCATATTGGCTGAGTCTGAGGAAGCTGGAGTGTTCTTGGTGATGAGCGAGGATGGCAGACAGATCTTTGTAACTGGACATCTGGAGTATGATCGAGTTACACTTGATAAAGAATATAAGAGGGATGTTGCCAAAGGACTGGAGATTAAGAAGCCGGTGAATTATTATCCAGGAGATGATCCGGAGAAGACTCCAAAATTGTCTTGGAGAAGCGCTTCGAATGCGCTTTATTGCAACTGGATTAATTATTATGTTTACCAGAATACGCCTTATGAGTGGTAAGGTGTATCTACGGAAACCCTTATAATAAAGGAAACAGAGAAGTTATTGAAAAAGTGAAAATGTTATAACTTGTTATAAAATATTATAAATTATTATCAAATTGGCGTAGAAATGGCGTAATGGAAAACGGCATTTGGCGTAATTAGAAAATAGCAGGTCATGAAGTCGAGAGAAGGCAGGAATGAAAGTTCCTGTCTTTTTTATGTGAAAGAAAAGTTTGAATACATAAGGTGGAGCAGCGAAGAAAGATAAAAAAGAACTATGAAAATCGGAAACGACAAAACGAGTGAAACTATTAAAAATACATAAAGCTGAAAGCGAAAAGCTTGATTTTACGCGGTTTATGGTGTAGTAATCATTTATATATAAGAGACTATGTGTATAAGACAAAAAGAGCTATGGTAAAATACTTGCAAAACACATGTCGAAACTTAGCAATAAGGATGGTTCAATAATCAATTTTATGGTAAAATAGTACTATATAAAACGATAGACAAAAGGAGATAGAAATGATTACTGGAGAATTAAGAAGTAAAGTTGATCGTATATGGGAAACATTCTGGACTGGCGGAATTACCAATCCATTAGAAGTGATAGAGCAGTTCACATATTTACTATTCATGAAACAATTAGACGAAGTAGAAGCAGCACAAGAAAGCGATGCTGTATTATTAGGCTTACCATTTGAAGGAGTATTTCCAGGTGATAAGCAGTACTTAAGATGGAGTAAATTCAAGAATGAAGAAGCTTCTAATATGTATCAGATTGTTATGAATGAAGCATTCCCATTTATTAAGAACTTACATCAAGATGGAGAATCAGCATATTCAAAATACATGGGTGATGCAATCTTTAAAATTCCGACACCACAGATGCTATCTAAAATTGTAGATGGAATTGATCAGTTAGATATGTCTGGTCATGATGCAAAAGGTGATTTATACGAATATTTATTATCGAAAGTAGCAACAGCTGGAACAAATGGACAGTTTAGAACGCCAAGACATATTATTAAGATGATGGTTGATCTAATGAAACCAACACCATCTGATATAATTGTAGATCCAGCAATGGGTAGTGCTGGTTTCTTAGTTGCAGCGCAGGAATATTTAAGAGAACATCATGCAGATCTATTCTTAAATGCTGGGTTAAAAGAACATTTTAACAATGATATGTTTTACGGATTTGATATGGATAGAACAATGCTCCGTATCGGTGCAATGAATATGATGCTCCATGGTGTAGACAATCCAAATATTGAATATAAAGATAGCTTATCGGAACAAAATACTGATTCTGAAAAATATACATTGGTATTAGCAAATCCACCATTTAAAGGTTCCCTTGATTACGAAGCCGTAAGTGCGGATTTACTGAAAGTAACGAAGACAAAGAAGACAGAGTTACTATTCTTAGCTGAAATCATTCGTTCTTTAAAAGTTGGAGGAAGAAGTGCAACAATCATTCCAGATGGCGTTTTATTCGGCAGCAGTAAGGCACATAAAGAGATCCGTAAAGAGATTGTAGAAAATCAAAAATTAGAAGCAGTAATCTCAATGCCAAGTGGTGTGTTTAAACCATATGCCGGAGTTTCTACCGCGGTACTTATCTTTACAAAGACAAATGCTGGCGGAACAGATAAGGTTTGGTTCTATGACATGAAAGCAGATGGATACAGCTTAGATGATAAGAGACAGCAAATTGAAGAAAATAATATTCCGGATATTGTTGAGAGATTTAGTAATTTAGAAGAGGAAGATGAACGAAAACGTACGGAACAGAGTTTCTTTGTACCGGTGGATGAGATTATTAACAATGGATATGACTTATCTATCAACAAGTATAAAGAGATTGAATATGAAGAAGTTCATTATGATGCTCCTACTGTAATTCTCGAAAGAATTAATAAGCTTGAGATTGAAATTCAACAAGGATTAGCTGAGCTTGCTAACATGTTAGAAAAGTAGAAGATGAATGGAAAGAGAAAGGAAATCAGTATTTGTTAGAAAGACAAATTCAGATTTGTAGGAATGATAGATGAAAGTAAAGTTAGGTGATATTTACAAAGTTTCATCAGGTGGAACACCATCAAAATCTCATCAGGAGTATTATGCTGATGGTGATATAAAATGGGTGAAAACAGGTGATCTCAAAGTAAGATATCTTTATGAAACAGAAGATTATATTACGGAAGAAGGGCTAAATAACTCTTCCGCAAAAATGTATGCACCAGATACTGTCCTTATAGCTATGTATGGTGCAACGATTGGTGCAACTTCAATTCTAAAGACCGATGCTTGTACTAATCAGGCGTGTGCTGCTTTTCCAAAGAGTGAAGATGTAATTCCAGAATATTTGTACTATTTCTTTAGAAGTCAAAAAGATAAGTTTGTTAAGGATGGAGTAGGAGGAGCACAACCCAATATTTCAGGAGGGTATTTAAAGAATGTTTCATTTGAATTAATATCCATAGATGAACAAAAAGAAGTAATTCATAGGTTAGGTCTAATTGAAGACATAATTTCTCAACGACAAAAACAGTTGGTATTATTGAATGAGTTAATTAAATCCCGATTTATCGAGATGTTTGGTAATGCGGTAACAAATCCTATGAATTGGGAAGTTAAAGAATTAGGTGAATTATCCACTCATATTAATAGTGGAAATACACCTAAAGGTGGCGAGCAGGTATATGTTGATGAGGGTATTATGTTCTTTAGAAGTCAGAATGTCTGGAAAGATCGATTGGAGTTAGATGATGTTGCATATATTGACGCTTCTACTCATGCAAGTATGAGTAGAAGTAGTTTAAAACATGGTGATATCTTAATGACGAAAACAGGAAGGATAAATACAGAAAATAGTTCTTTAGGAAGAGCTGCTATGTATTTAGGTGAAGATGATGCGGCAAATGTAAATGGTCATGTGTATTTTATAAGACTAAAACCTGGTGTAAATAACCGATTTATTTTAAGAATTTTAGTTTCGGATGAATATAGAGGTTATATAAGAAGCGTATGTGTAGGTGGAATAGATAAGCGACAGTTAAACAAAAATCATATTGAGGAATTCCCAATTATTTGTCCACCTATTGAAATGCAGAATAAGTATATTTCTTTTGTTGAGCAGATCGATAAACAGAAAGTTATCTTACAGCAAAGCTTAACAGAACTCGAAACACAGTTTCAGGCGTTAATGCACGAAGCATTTAACAGTTAAGTTTGTTTCGAGTAGTATAGAATCATTATTCATGGAAAGGTTATAGCAAACAATATAAGTAGGAGGCTATAACCTTGAATGAAACGACAATGAAAGAAATCGAAATGAAATTATGGGAAGTTTTAAATGAGTCTCAAATGGAATATCTTCATCAGGTACTAACTCAATATAGAGATGATGAGGAGCGAGAGTTGTTCCCAAGTACATTGAATGTAAATCAGCAGATTTTAGAGCAGTTTCTAAAGTCAAAGCGGTTAGAAGGATGTTCGGAAAGCACACTTTCTTACTATGGTTCAACGATAAATAGGATGTTAAACACTATTCACTGCGACTATAGGGAAATAACAACAGAAGTATTAAGAAGTTATCTTATAGAGTTTCAAAACAGCAGTACGTGTAGCAGAATAACATTAGATAATGTAAGACGGAATTTATCTAGTTTCTTTTCGTGGCTAGAAGACGAAAACTATATAGTAAAGAATCCGGTTCGTAGAATTCATAGAGTTAAGACAGAAAAGTTAGTGAGAGAAGTCTATACAGATGAAATGATAGAATCAATGAGAGATCATTGCAAGAATATAAGAGATTTAGCAATTATAGATATATTATCATCTACTGGAATGAGAGTAGGCGAACTAGTCAAATTAAATCGTAGCGATATCAAATTCACCGAGAGAGAATGTGTTGTTTCTGGAAAAGGATCGAAGCAGAGAAGAGTTTACTTTGATGCAAGAACCAAATTGCATTTACAAGAGTATCTAGAGAAAAGAACAGATACGAATGAGGCATTATTTGTAACTTTATTAAAACCATATAATCGTTTGCAGATTTCCGGTATTGAGATAAGATTACGTCGACTAGGTAAGCAGTTGAATATCCCAAAAGTTCATCCACATAAATTTAGAAGAACACTTGCAACAAATGCAATTGATAAAGGTATGCCAATAGAACAAGTACAAAAGCTATTGGGACACGAAACGATAGACACTACATTACAGTATGCATTGGTAAAACAGAGTAATGTGAAACTGTCACACAAAAAGTATATTGGATAGTCATTATACGGATAAAGGGGGGCCTATATGTGCACTAATTTTGATTTTTTAAAAACTAAAGAAATATATTCTTCATTCGCAGACCAAGCCATTGAAGCAGAGAAATCTCTTTTGATTTCACCAGCCACATCCGCGATTTTAGCAAGAAGAGCGATGGAGTTAAGCGTAAAGTGGGTATATGGATATGATAATGATTTAAGAATTCCATACCAGAACAATGTATCGAGTTTGATTCATGAGCAGTCATTTCTTGATATTATTGAACCAAATCTATTTCCTATGATTAAATATGTAATTCGTTTAGGAAATAAGGCTGTGCATACGAATGAGACAATTAAACGTGATGAAGCAATTCTTTCCTTGCGCAACTTGCATGAGTTTATTCGTTGGATCGATTATTGCTATTCCGATGAGTATACTTGTGCGGACTTTGATGAAACTATTTTAGAGACAAGCACATCGCAGAAAAAACGACCGGAAGAAAATAAGGAATACTATGAAAAGCTAAGTCAGAAAGATAAGACAATCGAGGAAGTACGTAAAGAGAATGAAGCATTACGTAATGAATTGACAAAACAAAGACAGCAACATATTCATAACAACGTATTTAAGGTGGATGCAATCAGTGAAGCATTGACACGTGAAAAATTTATTGATGTAGAAATAGCATTAGCTGGATGGAAAATGGATGTTGACTGCATCACTGAAGTAGAAGTAGAAGGCATGCCAAACAATACAGGACTTGGCTATGTTGATTACGTTCTATACGGAACAAACGGAAAACCATTAGCGGTAATTGAAGCGAAGAAAACAAGCAAGGATACAATTGTAGGATCACAACAGGCAAAGCTGTATGCAGACTGCTTACAGAATCAATATGGGCAGCGTCCATTAATCTTTACAACCAATGGATTTGAATTCGATTATTGTAATGACTACGATGGATTTCCGAAGAGAAAAGTATCCGGTATTTTTACTAAAGAAGAGTTACAGCTAATTATGGATCGTCGTACAAGTAGAAAGTCGTTAGATAATGTAGCAATCAATGATAATATCTCAAATCGTTACTATCAAAAGGAAGCGATTATGGCAGTATGTAATGCAGTTGATCAGAAGCAGAGGAAGATGCTTCTTGTTATGGCAACAGGCAGCGGAAAGACACGTACAGCCATTTCTATTGTAGATGTACTGATGCGACATAACTATGTGAAGAACATTCTTTTCTTGGCAGATCGTAAAGCGTTAGTGAAGCAGGCGAAGAAGAACTTTAATAACCTGTTACCGAACTTATCTTTATGTAATCTATTAGATTCTAAAGATAGTCCAGAACAAGCACGTATGATATTTTCTACATATCCTACTATGCTTAATGCAATTGACGAAACCAAGACAAAAGACGGAAGTAAGTTATTTACACCAGCGCATTTTGACTTGATTATTGTGGATGAAAGCCATAGAAGTATTTATAAGAAATATCAAGATATTTTCAATTATTTTGATGCTATGCTACTAGGTCTTACGGCAACTCCTAAGGACGAAATTGATAAGAATACGTATACAGTATTTAATATGGAGAGTGGCGTTCCAACCTATGCATATGAGTTAGAGCAAGCGGTTGAGGATGAATATCTAGTTGATTATAAGACCATTGAAGTAAAATCTAAAATTATGGAAAATGGGATTCACTATTCTGACTTATCAGAAGAAGAGAAGGAACAGTTTGAAGAAAAGTTCGATAATGATGAGACAGTTGACACAGACATTGATAGTAACGCTGTCAACGAATGGCTATTTAATGCGAATACCATTGACATGGTTATAAATAAGCTGATGGAATCAGGACTTAAAGTAGAAGGTGGAGATAAGATAGGTAAAACAGTTATCTTTGCAAAGAACAGTAAACATGCAAAAGCAATTGTAGAACGATTTAATGTGTTGTATCCGAATTTAGGTGATTCCTATATTAAGCAGATGGATTACAGCATTAATTACGTAGACACGCTAATTGATGATTTCAGTACAAAGGACAAGCTGCCACAGATTGCTGTATCCGTAGATATGTTAGATACAGGTATTGATATCCCAGAGATTTTAAATCTTGTATTCTTTAAGAAGATACGTTCTAAATCTAAGTTCTGGCAAATGATTGGACGTGGTACTAGATTGTGCAAAAATCTCTATGGAATAGGAGAAGATAAGAAAGGATTCTTAATCTTTGATTACTGTAGTAACTTTGATTTCTTCAGAATGAATCCGAAGGGTATGGATTCCGCAATAGGTGCAAGTCTTACAGAAAAGATCTTTAATACGAAGTTAGAGATTGTAAGAGAGCTTCAAGATATCAAATATCAGACAGAAGAGTATATTGCATATAGAAACAAGCTCAAAAACGATTTATTAACAGCAGTGCAAGAACTAAATATGAATAACTTCCGAGTGAAGATGCATCAAAGACAGGTCGAGATGTATAAAGAAGAAGCAGCATGGCAACAGTTAAATTCTAATAGTGTAACAGAGATTAAAGATCATATTTCGCCAATCATTAATCCAATCGAAGATGATGAGTTAGCAAAGAGATTTGATTATCTAGTGTATACGGTTGATCTTGCTTACCTTCAGAATAAGAATGCAAGCAAGCCTATTATGAGTATTGTGCAGACAGCAGAGCAATTATCAAAGCTTGGAACAGTACCTCAAGTGTTGGAACAGAAGGCAGTTATTGAACGTGTACTGACATCTGAGTTCTGGGATAATGCAGATGTATTCGAGATGGAAACAGTTAGAATTGCTTTGAGAGATTTGCTGAAATTCATCGAGAAGAAGCAGCAGAAGATTTACTATACAGATTTTAAAGATGAGATTCTTGAGTTACATGAAAATGAAGCGATGTATAATTCTAATGATCTAAAGGCATATAAAAAGAAGGTAGAGTTTTATTTACGATACCACAAGGATATGTTGGCGGTGTACAAGCTTCGTAATAACAAGAAACTTAATAAGAACGAGTTGCAGCAGTTAGAACACGTACTATGGGAGGAACTAGGCAGTAAATCCGATTACGAGAAGGAATATGGCGATACTCCTGTAAGCAAACTAGTGCGTAAGATTGTTGGCTTAGATCGACAGGCAGCAAATGAAGCGTTTAGTGAGTTCTTAAGCGAAGAAAGAATGAATGTAAATCAGATTCGATTTGTAAAGCTGATTATCGATTATGTTGTTACAAACGGTATGGTCGATGACAATCGTGTTCTAATGGAAGAACCATTTAGAACATTAGGAAGTATTACAAGTATCTTCAAGGATAACATGGCAGCAGCACAAGGTATTATGGGTGTTCTTGGAGAAATTAAAATGAATAGTGAAACTACGATTGCGTAGAATGTTGTAGGAGCTAATGCGCCCCCGAAGGGGTACGAATATTACGTTGATACAATGATGTAGGAAGAAGTAGTCTTGGGTACGGAATCAAAGTACCCAAGACTACTTTTTTTGTTCAGTCTAATGTCTTATATATATCTAGTGCTGCCAGAAAATTATTAAGAATTCTGTTTCCAGCTATAGATGCGTTTAAAGTTACTTTAAATTGGTTGCCGAAATGGAAGGAGATAGGATCAGTATAGCTATTTAAAATTAGTGCATAAAATAGCAGTATCAGTAATTTATACGCGGATAATGAGATGAAAACATTTTATATTGAGAAAAACTATAACCAAGCATCTAGATGATATTGTTTAAATGCTTGATTATAGTGTTCTTATATGGCGTATTTTGAATATAAAGTAGACCGGATGTCATAGAAGATTTCCGTAGATATGAACTTGATTGGAAAATCTCGTAATTGTACTTCTGTGCTCATTTCAGAATTAATTGAATTTACATTTTTGTATTACTATTGTGTTAGTACATATTAGCTATGCATCAGCCAGTTCCCTAAATACTTCTGCATTTTCTTCAAGTATTTTCTCCCCTAAAGCTATAATGTTTTGTTTCCGTTTTAAATAAAAATGTTCTATTAGACGGACAACTTCATTCTGCTGTTCTTCAGATAGTCTTGAAAATTTTGTGATTAGTTCAGGAGTCATGTTCAATATACTCACCTCCGATATATTATGTTTATAGAATAGGATGGTTATAATAGATTGTAATTATACCATATAATATTGCCCTAAATTATGTATAATTTAAGTGAGAGTTTGAAAGGAGTATGTACAAGAATGAATACAGATTTAGTATACCATTTTAACTATAAAAAAGTTGAATATCCTGTAATACGAAAAGATAGGATGACTAAGGATTTCTCATGGGGCTTCTATTGTATAGAAACGAAGCAATATGCAGAAAAGATAGCAGTCTTTAAAACATCGGTTGTAAATGTATATCAAGTAAGAAATATAAAATCATTATATATTAAGAAATTTGACAACTATACGGAAGAATGGCTTGAGTTTGTAATGAATTGTCGGAATGGGAGTACACATAATTACGATGTAGTAATAGGTCCTATGGCAGACGAAACTATATATGAATATATGGATGCATATGCAGATGGAGAAATGAATAAGGAAAGATTCTTTCAGGATATGAAAGAAAAATATCCGGTTCAGCAAATAAGTTTTCATACTATAAAGGCACTAGATTGTATTAAGTTTGTTGAGTGTTATGAAATAGGATAGGAGATTAAGATATGGTGGAACAGGTGAACCATAAGTGTGAAATCGCACATAATGATATAAAAGAGCGAGTGACTTTAGAAAAGTACTCGCTAATATGCTTACCGTAAGAGGAGAAAGTTATTAGTTTGGTATTTGCTTAAATTCGTATATAGTATTTAGGAATCAGATAGTTTCCTAAATATCTCAAGATTTTCTTTAAGTATTTTCTCGCCTAAAGCTATAATGTCTTGTTTATGTTCAGAATAAAGATGTTCTATTAGACGGACAACTTCATTGTGCTGTTCTTCAGATAGATTTGAAAATTTGGTAACTAGTTTGGGAGTAATGTTCAAGATACTCAGCTCCAATATACAATACTTATAAAATAGAATGGTTACATTAGATGTATAAATAGTAACTCCTTGATCACACTAATTTTGCAGTGAAAAAATCCTATTATGGAATTCTAGATAAAAGGTATGAAAAAGGAGCAAAAGTAGTATGTACAATTATATTGAAAAAGATACGTTACTTCATAAAGGAAGCAAAGTTGACTGGATTAATTCAGTAGGAAGAGTTGTAACTTGTGTCTATGATAATGAGACTTATGAAGTGAAAATAGTACGTTATTTTGAAGGGCAGTCTAAATTGCTAATTGAAAGCCAGAAAAGGGGACCTTTTATTATATCCACACATGAAATGTTACACTGTAGCTTAGGACGTTTTTTAGGAAAATTCACTTCAGAATTTAAGGTTGAGATTGGTGCAGAGTTTCATGATAAAGATAGGGATATTATTATTATGGATAGGGAGTATAGGAAAATGAATAATAAGGAGAATAAGGATAGGGGCTGGAATACAAGAGGAAAATGGTATGAATATATATGTAATAAATGTTCCACTACCGATTGGATTTTAGAAAGTTCATTACTTAAAGGGGGAGGGTGTTCTGTATGTAATAGTACAAGTCCAAAACCGTTATTAGGTTATAATACTGTTTGGGATTTAGATCCATATACAACCAAGGCAATAGGTTACGAGCTCGCTAGAAAAAGAACTTGTTCTAGTGAAAAAGATATTGTATATCCTGTGTGTCCGGTGTGTGGTAGACAGAAGGAAAAACCAATGAAGATATCAACGATACATTATAATCAGTCAATAGGTTGCCCTTTTTGTAGTGATGGAATATCATATCCAAATAAATTATTGCATAATATAGTGAAATTTTATGATAATAGAGGAGCTGTTGATGAGTATGAGTTTGAGCTTGACCCAGAATGGGCAGAAGGAAAAATATATGATTGTTACATTTACGTTAACGGAAAAGACTATCTTATAGAAATGGATGGAGGATTAGGTCACGGAAAGAGAGTGATGCCAAAAGCAAAAAAAAATGTTGAGCAATCAATCTTGATTGATGAGTTTAAAGATAGTGTTGCTATTGATAATCTTGGAGTGCAGCCAATTAGGATTGGCTGTGATTATCCAACGGGTAGGAGATTAGAAAGTATTAAAAATAATATATTAAAATCAGATTTGAGAAAGATATTTGATCTTTCACTTTTAAATTGGGAAGAACTTGATAATATGTCACAGAATAGCTTGGTAATAGAAGCATGTAAAATAAAAAAGAATAATCCATTGTTGACGACAACGGAAATTGCAAACATGATGGATATGAAGGCAGGGACGATTGCCAGATATTTAAAGAAGGGGGCGGCGGCAGGTTGGTGTGAGTATGATCCAGTTATTGAACGAAAAAGAGCTATGAAAAAAGTAGCCGAGATATCGCGAGAGAGAGACTCAAAGCCTATTCGAGTAATTTTAGATGGAGAATGCGTGGGAGAGTTTCCAAGTATGGCAGAACTATCTTTAAAATCACGTAGTGAGTACGGAAAGTATTTTCCAAGATCAGTGATAAGTAAAGTGTGTAATGGATTAAAGAAGCAATGTAAAGGTTATTCTTTTGAATTTATTAGTGATTCAAACAACGTAATTACACTTCCAAAAGCAGGATATGATATATGTGATTATAAAAATAAGAACCCGGAATCGACAACTACTGAGATTGCCAAAGTGTTTGGGAAGAATAGAACAACAGTAATTGAATATTTAATAAAAGGAACAAAAAATGGAATATGTAATTATAATCCCAACGATGAGACGAAAAGGAGGGTAGAAAAACTAAAACAGCGTAGTATTGCTAATGATTCGAAAAAGGTTTCTATTTATAAGGATAAAGTATTGGTAGGAGAATTCGATAGTGGAGCGAAGTTAGAAGAAGCGTCATTAGATATATTCGGTGTAAAACTATATCGCTCTGGAATATCTAGGGCATGTAATGGAAAGAGTGGGATGTATAAAGGATATGTAATACGATTTTCTTAGATGAGTTATGTATCAAAAACGACTGTTATTGACGCACATATATAGTGAATAGGAGCAATGCAGTTTCTGATGCTAAAAATGTACCATAAAACGTATCTAATTCTAATTAAGTTATGAAGCGTTTAGTGGTACATTTAAGTTATCCTATATTAGGAGAGGTACATAGTATGACATTAATAGAATATGCGGGAGTAAGTACAGAAACAAAGAATCTTGATCGTCAGATAGAGGCGTTATTAGCAGCAGGAGTTACTAAGCGTAATATTTATAAAGAGAAGATAACTGAAAACAGATTAGGTAGGAAAGTGTTTAATCAGATGATTGATGAGCTGGAGGAAGGCCTAGTAAGCAGAATGAAAAGGGGGATGGTTATTGCGTTAGCCGATAACGGGAGGTGAACTGTGGATATTATTTGGCAGATGGGACTTAGTAGAAGTACAGTAAATAGAATTTTAAAGGACAGTTAATGCTGCATCTAGATTGGAGGAACATAGTGAAATAATTTATTATCGAAAATGGTTTTGATAAAGTCATGGTTTAAAAACATCATATTGGGACTTTAGGACTTATTTGAATAGCATGTATCCTGAATTTCTATATACATTTGAAGAGCACTGTTACATTTATACGTGAACAAATAAAAAGTAAAACGAGCAGTACAAGAAAGATATGCAATGTTTTTTGAAGATAAAAATTGAGTTTTATTGTAGGTATGAATAGAGATTGGTATAATAAGGATATCTAATTGAGAATATAGCAAATATTATTTATATACAACAAGGAAGACAAGTTTGAAAATGTGGAGGTAATGGATTTGAAGAGATATATTTCTACTCAGGACAGGGAAGGCTATACACAAATGCTAGAAATTGTTTCAGCACTTGGTGGAAGTAGATTAGGATATAAATGGTTGATTACAGATGTTGAAGCTTACCCTCAAGATGGTGGAAAATATGATGAACTTATTGAAAATAATAGTTATATAATTTTATCAAATGCTGAGTTTCTGAATATGCTATCTGAATGCAATTTTCAATGGATTTGGGCAGTCTTTTCTGCTATTCCAGAGAAAATTAGTAATGAAGAAATCCTAAAATATTCATTACCTTATGCAGCAGAAAATGAAGAGATATATAAAGATGATGTTGCAATCATTCAACACCCGTTAGCTGATATTGAGATTGTGGCTGAAGATTCAAGTTCTGTTTTTATTGTATCGAAGGACGAGCAAATGGCTGAGAAATTTAAGAATTTATTTCCTATGTCTAGAACAAATTACTAATTATACTGATTCTCTGAGATATCAAAAAATCAGTTTGTCAAAGACATGTAATGGTCAAGCTTTTTTGGAGTCTGTGAAGGTTTTTCTGTAAATAAAATGTCAAAGTAGGTCTTCTATGATAAAATAAAATCATTAGGAGGCCTATTATTATGGGAAGAAGAGAAAGAAAACCAGTACATAAAGTCGAAATGACTGACGGAAAGTGAAATATTATTCAACAACTCCTTCAGGAGTATGATATCCAGACGGCAGAGGATATCCAGGATGCACTGAAAGATCTACTTGGTGGAACTATCAAAGAAATGATGGAAGCTGAAATGGAAGACCACCTTGGTTACTCAAAATCAGAGCGTTCAGATACTGATGATTACAGGAATGGGTACAAATCAAAACGCATTAATAGCAGCTATGGAAGTATGGATATTCAGGTTCCTCAAGATCGTAAATCTACTTTTGAATCTCAGGTTGTTAAAAAGCATCAAAAGGATATCTCGGAGATCGATCAAAAAATCATATCAATGTATGCAAAGGGAATGACAACAAGACAAATTTCAGAAACGTTAGAGGATATCTATGGATTTGAAGCCTCAGAAGGCTTTATTTCGGATGTGACAGATAAGATTATGCCCCAGAGTGAAGACTGGCAGAAACGTCCGCTGGATGAGATCTATCCGGTACTGTTCATAGATGCCATTCATTATTCTGTACGTGATAACGGAGTTATTCGTAAGCTTGCTGCATACGTTATTCTGGGCATTAACTGTGAGGGAAAGAAAAAAGTCCTTACCATTCAGGTTGGCGAAAATGAAAGCTCAAAATACTGGCTTTCTGTACTCAATGGGCTAAAAAATAGAGGTGTAAAAGATATTTTAATCATCTGTGCAGATGGTCTTACAGGAATCAAAGAAGCTATTTCCGCAGCCTTTCCAAAGACTGAATATCAGCGCTGTACCGTACACCAAGTACGTAATACCCTGAAATATGTACCTGACAAAGATCGTAAACCTTTTGCAACGGATCTTAAGACGATATATCAAGCCCCAGATGAAGAAAAGGCACTTGATGCCCTTGAAAAAGTAACTGAAAAATGGGGTGAGAAATACCCTAATGCCATGAGAAGTTGGAAGCAAAACTGGGATGCAATTTCACCAATTTTTAAGTTTTCCACTGCCGTGAGAAAGGTCATATACACCACCAATGCAATTGAAAGCTTAAATGCTACATATCGAAAACTTAATCGTCAAAGAAGCGTATTCCCAAGCGATACCGCTCTTTTAAAAGCCTTGTATTTATCCACTTTTGAGGCAACAAAGAAATGGAGAATGACCCTGAGAAACTGGGGCCAAGTCTACGGTGAATTGAGCATTATGTATGATGGTCGATTACCGGAATAAATCGAATATGTACTTTTCAAGACAGGCGGGAACCCTCGCCTGCTCTTGACATGTAATCATATGTGAAGTATGTATAAAACAAGAGCAGAGAAGCTATTTTCTCCTTCTCCGCTCAATTATTATCATAGAAGAACTGTATTTACAGACTTTTATTCACACACTCTAAATTGGAGAGTTTCTTTAAATCTGCATTTAATATAACAAAATAATAAAAGGCTCAAATCATTCAGCATTGAAAGATTTGAGCTTGTTTAATGTAACTGTAAAGTTAAGAATTTTTTTGAATTAAAGAGGTTACTTCTTGGAGAAAAAGCTGAGATGCTTTGTTAAAAACTTGATATTTCTTCCATACAAGATTCATAGATAATTCGGTAGGTGGATAGAGTGGTTTACAAACGAGGTTTCGATTTCCAGATGTATCTATTATATTGTCGAATCCAATAGCATATCCCATTCCTTCTTCTACCATTAATGATGCATTAAAAATAAGATTATAGGATGCTACAACATTAAGTTTTTGACCTTGTTGTTTTAAAAAACTGGTAATTGTATTATTATCTGCCTGTTGTCTAGACGTGATAATTGGAAGTCCATTCAAATCAGTTAAATAGATTTTGTCTTTTTGAGCAAGCTCACAATCAGCAGGCATAAGAAGACAAATCTGGTCTTTGTAAGGGAGTTTCATAGATTCGTATTTCAAGAGGTTTGCAGGATCCCATAAAACTGCAAAATCAAATAGTCCTTTATCTAAATGTTCCATTAGATCTAATGCATCGCCGCTGATGGTGTGTATATGGATATTTGGAAATTTTTTTTGTAGTTGTTTTCCTGCACGAATTAAGAGACGAACACCTTCTGATTCTCCAGTTCCAATGTAAATATCACCAGCTATTATTTCAGAATTTTGAGTGATTTCTTTTTCGGTTTTTTGTACCAGATCTAAAATTTCTTCTGCACGTTTTCTTAAAACCATACCCTCTTCAGTTAAGGAAATTTTTCTATTCCCACGAATAAACAATTGTTTTCCCAACTCATCCTCCATGTCTTTGATTTGTCTTGACAAAGTTGGTTGTGAAAGATGAAGTGATTCAGCCGCAGCGGTTATATTTTGTTCTCTTGCAACAGCAAGAAAGTACTCTAAAACTCGTAATTCCATGTATACCTCCATTCGTAAATAAGTATTTTGATCAGACAAATAAAATCTTGCATTCACCCCAGCGCACTGCTTAGAGGAAAGTTTGAAAACCATAGGTTTCCATTGGAAACGATATCCGGAAACCGCGCTTTTCGGATATCGGATTAGTGCGAATAGGTCCTGTTTTAGAAGGACTTGCACGAGTGAGCACTAATCATTTCCCTCGGCACTGGATGAAATCCTGATTTCGTCCAAAGCTTGTTGACTTTGTCGACAAGCTAAATCATTCATAGTATACCTACTATGAATGATTATATTTCGGTTTGCTATGCCTGTAAAGCATTGAAGCATATTTGATATAAGTATTGGCTATTAAAGAGAGACGATGATAAACTTAGTGAAAATAAAATAATTGAAATAAGTTACGAAATAAATGAGGTATAAAAATGGATTATAAATGCAAAGAAACAATCATTACAAATATGAAAGATTTTGGTTGTGACGATCTGACAATTAATGCATTCATAAAGTGCTTTGAACAGTGCGATAGAGATGGACAAAAAAAGATTTTGGATAGATATCGGGAAAAATTATTGGTTGACCTCCATCAAAATCAAAAAAATATAGATTTACTGGATTATATGGTTTATCAGTTAGAAAAATGTAACTGCAAATAAGCAGTCATAGATGATTGGTATCTGGCATACCAGAATTGGTGGGAAAAGGAGAATAATATGGCAAAGAAAGTATTGATCATTTCAACTAGTTTAAGAGGAAAAAGCAATTCAAGAAGAATGGCAGAAGAATTTGCGAAAGGAGCAGAGAAAGCTGGTCATCAGGTGGAAATGATTTCCCTTGCAGATTATCAAATTGGATTTTGCACTGGATGTCTGGTGTGTCAGACAACACAAAAATGTGTCATAAAAGATGATGCAGTTAAAATAGCAGATAAGATGAAGGAATCAGAAATTATAGTATTTGCTTCACCTATTTATTATTATGAAATGTCTGGACAGATGAAGACATTATTAGACCGCATGAATCCACTGTATGGTAGTGACTACAAATTCACAGATATCTATTTTCTGACCTGTGCTGCCGAAGATGAAGAGCATGTTCCAGAAAGGGCAGAAAATGGATTACAGGGATGGATCGACTGCTTTAAAAGAGCAAGTTTAAAGGGAACAGTATTTGCAGGAGGCGCGATAAATCCAGGTGAAATAGAGGCGCACAGGGCACTTAAGGATGTATTTATCATGGGACAATTAATTTAGGAGTTTGTTGATTCAAAGGAGGGCTCTTACAATGAAAAGAAAGTTAGGATGTATTGCCTTATTTTTGAGTGTCCTTGCATTAGG
>JAUNJY010000110.1 GCA_030535455.1 bacterium | reverse complement strand
TCAGTTATCAATGTTCTGTGTTTGTCGTTCTTACCGAAGCGACTTGTTTAGTTTATCATGTCTTTCGACGTCTGTCAACAAGTTTTTTAAGTATTTTTCAAACTTTTTAACGAATTGTTTCTTGTTTTGACACAATTCATTGCCGACTTATTTAGTTTACCACTTTATAGTATATAAGTCAACCAAAACTTTCTATATAATACAATTTATTTTTCTTATAAATTCAATATTTTTTTAATGCAAGTATTGAAAAAATTTGGGTAAGAAAATTGTCCATACAATTTACTTACCCTCTGATTTCTTTCTACTATTAATATCTTTCTATACTGTCTCTCCGCTTAGAACACCTGCCTTCAACAGTGTTAGGTTCTTCTTTATTAACTCACAACGTTGTTCAACACACTTAACCGAACGATGTGGATCTGACGGCGTATTAAATACATAGTCAATTAGTCTATCAATCGTCGTAGTTGCTACATGCATTCTAGTATCCGATGAAGCATAATAAATATACACATCTCCATTGTCTCTAGCAATTGCGCCATTTGTAAATACTACATTGGATACATCGCCAATTCGCTCTGATCCTAATGGTGCTAAAAACAAACCAGAAGGTTCTGCTATCACCCTAAAAGGGTCATTTAAATCTGTCGCAAAACAATATAGTACATAACGCAATCCGGCTGCCGTATTTCTCACTCCATGAGCAATATGTATAAATCCTCTTTTCGTTTTAATAGGGACTGCACCAGCACCATTCTTTGACTCAGTTATTGTATGATAAATTCGCTTACTAATAATTTTCTCTTCATCCACTACTGCATGACAGATATCATCGCACAATCCAAATCCAATTCCCCCACCACTTCCAGTTTCAATAAAGTCATCCATCGGTCTTGTATAGAATGCATACTTGCCATTCACAAACTCTGGATGAAGCACTACATTCCTCTGCTGTGGAGAATGTAATGTAACAAGGTTATCAAGACGCTCCCATTTTTTTAAGTCCTTTGTTCTTACAATCCCAGCAGCTGC
The DNA here is from genome assembly GCA_030535455.1 of bacterium. Classification (GTDB taxonomy): domain Bacteria; phylum Bacillota; class Clostridia; order Lachnospirales; family Lachnospiraceae; genus KM106-2. Next base: position 2,885 of record JAUNJY010000110.1, on the reverse strand, counting down.
AACTGCGGCAGAAAGATCATTTGAAGACATATCCTTACTCTCTGAACAAAATACCCCATAAATATATCCATCCTCATGCTTAGTCAAACGCATATCATATACATTAGTTTCTTCCTTACATGTGTCTGGTAATAAGATTGGATAATCCCAAAAACGAAATCCATCAATGCCGGTTTCACTTTCTGCTACTGCAAAAAAGGACTTACGATCATTTCCTTCTACCCTTGCCACTAAATAGAACTTTCCATTTAATTCAATAGCTCCTGAGTTTAATACTGCATTTACCCCTAATCTCTCCATAAAGTTTGGATTTGTAGTATCATCCAAATCGTACTTCCAAGTTAATGGAATATGGTCTCTCGTCAGTACGGGATCAATATAACGATTAAATATACCATTATAGCTATCAGCCTTCTTATTCTTTCTTGAAAACAATGCTTCTTGTTTCTCTAGTTCTTTATAGTACTGTTTGTGGACTGACATAAACCTTCCTCCTTATCCTGAAGACGTCTTATTACTTCCATACACATACGACCATTATGATAAGGGCATTTCCAAGGTTCCACAATTGGCTTCTCCCTATCTGGTGTACGATCTGCATTTAACTGCCAGAACCATTCTGAATTCTTCCGTTGATCTACCATATACGTCTTAATATAATTCCATATATCTGTTGCTGCGTCTAAATAGTCCTGCTTCTTCTCTTTTTCATATCCATTTAGGAATCCAACAACACCTTCTGCCTGTACCCACCAAATACGCATTGTATTATCTAGTCCATTCTCACATTCATTTAAAATAGAATGGTCTACATAAGCACGTTGGTAAATATGTTTTCTTAATTCTCTTGTAATGACAGACATTCTCTCGGTAAGCTCCTTATCTCCCAGTAAATTACATCCATAGTCTATAAGCCAGGACGTCTCAATATCATGTCCATAAGAATGTAGGTCAATCAGACTCTTCCAGTCACAATTGAAAAATACTTCTTGTCGTTTTAACTTTGGATTATATACCTTTGTTTCAAAAATACCTAAGATCCATTTTAGACTATCCTTTACTTCCTCAGATCTTGTTGCCTCATATAGCCTTGTGTATCCCTCAAATACATGAAGTAATGTATTCATTGTCTTTTCTGCCATAACTCCATTTTCAGAAAGTTTCTCATTACTCACCGGCTCAAATGCTTTATCGAATGCTTCTAAATACCCTTTCGCATCCTTGCACTTTGTTTCAATCAAATGATATAACTTCCAAGCAAACTTCAATGCCTCTATTTTTCCAGTTGCCTGATAATATGCTGATAATGCGTAGATTGCAAATGCCTGGTTGTATGTATGTTTTAATGTTTCGCCGGGCTTTCCATCATAGGTTACAGACCAGAATACACCTCCATTTTCTTTATCATAACAGTGGTTTATCAAGAACTCATATGCATGGTCTGCCTCATTTAATAAAGTTTCATCCTTTAATGTCATAAATGCATTGGAAAAGAACCAGAGAATTCTGCTATTTAAAATACATCCCTTTGTTGCATGTTTATGTAACTGTAACTCAAAATCATAATATCCATAATAACCACCATACTCATCATCTCTTAGCGCTTTCCAGAAAGGAATAATATGGTCTACTAAATGTTCCTTTACTTCCTGATATAGCATATTTACTCCCTCCTTGGCCCTATCTGCGTCCTAGTTCTGCATCAGACTCTGTAATCCTGCTATGTTGTTTAATATAGGAAACGACTTTATCAACTTCTGTAAATGCAAGACCTACGTAAGTATCAGCTGCACCATAATAGATTGCAATTCTGCCAGTCTTTGCATCATGGATCGTTGCACATGGAAACGTCACATTTGGAACAAACCCTCTTTCTTCATACCATTCTTCTGGAGTTAATAAAAATGTAGAGCAACGATATTTTACAATGGAAGGATTGTCTATATCTAAAATAGCGCCTCCTATACTATATACAAATCCATTGCATGTACTGGACACTCCATGATAGAACAAAAGCCATCCTTCACTTGTCTCAATTGGAGCAGCCCCCCCGCCAATCTTAACTGACTCCCACCATTCTTCTGACCTTCCCATTACATGTCTATGTTTTCCCCAATAGGTAAGATCTGGACTTTCTGATAAGAATATGTCCCCAAATGGGGTATGGCCACTATCACTAGGTCTTGATAATAATAGAAAATTTCCATTTATCTTACGAGGAAATAATACTGCGTTACGGTTAAATGGAATAAATGGATTTTCTAATCTGACAAATGTCTTAAAGTCTTTTGTCTTTGCCATGCCAATTGCTGCTCCATAGAAATCTTGGCACCAAATAATATAATATGTATCTTCAACTTTGACTAATCTTGGGTCATATGCGTAGCGTGGCATAAATGAGTTCCCATCCTCATCAATAAACGGAATTTTCTGCTGTTCAAACTCCCAATGAATCGCATCTTTGCTTCGACCTAAATAGATATATGGTATTCCATTCGTCTGCTCACCCCGAAAAACACCAATAAATCCATCTTCATAAGGCATCACTGCACTATTAAAAATTCTTGCTACTCCATCAATTGGATTTCTGCCGATAATCGGATTTTCCTTATAACGGTATACAGGTAAGCTGCATTGATCCTCACTGTCTCTTTCCTGCCATGGCATATTAGGTACTTCTGGACCTATTATTTTTACTTCACTCATATTGCTGTATCCTCCCATTCAATTTTGTTTAACTTAATTTTCGCTTTTATGTAACTTAATTTAATCTTTATTTAAGCATACATTTACTCTCTTTAATTGTCAAGTATTGGAAGTAATTTAATCAAAAAAAGGAGGTGTCGCATTAACGATTTTTAATCGTTAGTGTGGCACCACCTTTT
>JAUNJY010000060.1 GCA_030535455.1 bacterium | reverse complement strand
TTATTTTTGGGTAAAAAGTAAAAAGTAACGTGTCCACTACATGGGGTCCATTATATAAAGAAAAAATGTCGTGTTTGGGCAGATATGAAGAAAAAGTATCGATATACCCGAGAAGCGACAAGAACCGTGGACATTCACGTACAAGAATACTACATATGCCAAAAGGGACACAAAAATCTTTAAAGATATTAGGAAACTGGGCAAAAATACAGTAGAAAAGTTCTATATGCCAAAACGAGGACGGCTACAAGCAGCAGCACAGTAGAATGTCGCTAATGCACTCCGACCCGATCTACCTGCCCCGGCCAGAACAGCCCCACCGGCCCACCTCACCTCACCGGCCAGAATAGCCCCCACCGCCCCGCCTCACCTCGCCCCATCTCTGGCAAAGAGTCATCGCCCACAAGATTGAGGGCAGGGAAGCAAAGCATGTCGAAGACATGTCATAACAAAATAGGAGGAAATAAAAGAATGAAGGCAATTATATTATCGGATAATATCAGTAACAATGGACTAAAGGGAGAATGGGGATTAAGCATTCTGATTACATATAACAACAAGAATATTTTATTAGACGTAGGGTCATCTGACCTGTTTTATCAAAATGGAGAGAGATTGGATGTAGATATTAAGACAGTGGACTATGCAGTTTTGTCCCATGCCCATTATGACCACTCCAGGGGAATGAGGGAGTTCTTCAAGCAGAATACTAATGCTAAGTTTTATGTAAGGGAAGGCTGTGAGGAAAACTGTTATTGCAAATATGGCATCTTTCGAAAATATATCGGAATTCCAAAAGGCATCTTATCTGAGCAAAGAGAAAGAATTATATTTGCAGCACATGATTATGCGCTTATGCCGGGAGTAACACTAATTCCACACAAGGGAAAGGAACTGAAGGCAATCGGAAAGGCGAATCATATGTATGTACGGGAAGGCAGGAAGTTTAGACCAGATGGCTTCACTCATGAGCAAAGCCTTGTGTTTGATACATCGGAAGGTCTTGTCATCTTCAATAGCTGCTCTCATGGCGGAGTTATACAGATTATCAAAGAAGTGCAAGAGACATTTAAGGGGAAGAAGATCAAGGCTTATGTTGGGGGATTTCATATCTATAATAAGTCTAAAGCAGAGGTAAGAGAACTGGCACAGCAGATTAAGGATACTGGAATTGAAACGGTTTATACGGGACATTGCACGGGAGACAAGTCATTTGGTGTATTAAAAGAAGTATTAGGATCTTCGGTGAAACAATTTCATGTTGGATTGGAGATGACATTTTAGTGGTGGAGTATGGTATGAAATGCAGTCTGAATTCCCTCTATCTTTGTGTAAATGATATGGACCGCGCAATTGCATTTTATTCTGATTTTTTAGAACGTGAGCCCCTTGTAAGAGATGATGTCTACAGCATTTTTGAAATTGGTGGATTTCGTCTGGGGCTTTTTGCGTATCAGAGAAAGAAGGAAGTGCATACCTTTGGAAGCAACCGTCTTCCAAGCATCCAGGTAGAGTCATTGCACATATTAAAAGAAAAAATAAGCAGGCTAAAAGTGTGTTTTCCCATTACAAAGATTGGTCCTAACTGGGTAGCCGAGTTTGTCGACAGTGAGGGCAACCATATTGAGATTACTGCGCGGGATCAAAAGCATAACCAGCAGTACATAGCAAGAATTCATAAAGTACAGGATTATATCGAGGAGCATATTGGACAGGCCATGTCCACAGAAGAACTGGCAGATGCAGCTGGATTTTCAAAATATCATTTTAGCCGTATTTTTGGAGCCATCCTTCATGAGCCTCTTGCCCATTATGTCACTCGCATCCGTATGGAGCGGGCTGTCTTTTTCCTGGCACACAGACAAGATAAAAATATGACTGAGATTGCTTATGAGCTGGGATTTTCCGACTCTGCCGTATTTTCCAGGGCATTTAAAAACTTTTATGGGGTCAGTCCAAAAGAATACCGGAGTGAATATCGCACGAATTGCAAAGAACCATTTTTATTGTCTGAGTACAATAAGGATGCAGCAAAAAAGAAAACCATAGGAAGTGGATTTCCGGTAACTGGCGAGATTACCATAAAGAGGATGGAGGAGAAAATCCTTGCTTATGTCAGGCATACAGGAACTTACGAATGTTTGGCAAAAGAATATCCGAGCCTGATTGAGACATTATTTTCTTATGCCGAGAAGCAGCATCTTCTTCAGGAGGGAGAAAATGATGTATTAGCCATGTATCATGATAATCCTGAGTTTGGAGAGGAGACACAGTTTCGCACCAGCCTATGTATCACTGTGCCGGAGGGAATGCCATTGAAAGAAGATGGAGTCCTAGGAAAGATGAGGCTGGAAGGCGGACTGTATGCGGTAGGACATTTTCATATTCGACAAGAGGAGTACAAGGATGCTTGGAACTATATGTATCAGGAATGGCTTACATGCAGTGACTATATGCCAAGAAACTGTGCTCCATTTGAATGCTATCTTAATCCATATGGAGAAATTCAGGAAGTGGAAATCTACGTTCCCATTGAGCCAATCTAATTTTTGCTGCTAAAAATAGTAGAAAGGCGCAGGTAAGCAGATGGAAGAAATTAAAATACAGGGAGCACGTATTCACAACCTTAAAAATATAACGCTGTCCATTTCAAAGCGGAAGTTAATCGTGATAACCGGAATTAGCGGTTCCGGAAAATCCAGCCTTGCATTTGACATTTTATTTGAAGAAGGAAAGAACAGATATTTAAGTTCTATAGGAATTCTTTCAGGGCTGGATAATGAGGACCGTTTTGATACGATGGAGGGAATTGGTCCGGCCATATCAGTCCGGCAGAATACAATCCGTCAGAGTAATCCCCGTTCTACCGTTGGAACCAAGACGGAACTTTTAAATCAGCTGGCCCTTTTATATGCCAGCGATGGTAAAAATGGGGAGGACAAAGAAGAACATTTAAAACCAGGTTATTTTCTGTATACTACGGTAGATGGAATGTGCATTGAATGTCAGGGACGGGGGGCGTACGATGATGTGAATTTAGAACGTCTGATTCCAGATAAGACAACAACGCTTTCTCAGATCTACAAGAGGCTTAAGGTGACGAAGGGCTTCTTAAAAATCCTGCAAAATAGATTTGGAGAGTATTTTCAGACTCCATTTTGGTCTTTGCCAGATGATATTCATAACCAGGTGGTTTATGGTACCTATACCAATGGAAAGCAGAGTTATTGCATCGAGCGGATCTTAAAGAGTGCCAAAGAAAAGGGAGAGGATGTGGAAGCATTCTATGCTAAGAAGACTTGCGAAGTGTGTCATGGTGATCGGATTGGTAAAGAGGCAAGGAAGGTATTGCTTTATGGAAAACAGATTGGCGAGTTGGGAAATATGACGCTTACAGCACTGCTTACATTTTTAACAGAGATACCGGAAACAGAGTTGTCCCAGTTTGGAAAGAATATCGTGAAAAATATGATTGGCAAGTTACAGCATCTGATTCAGTTTCGTCTAGGGCATCTGTCGTTGTACCGTGAAATGTCTTCCCTAAGTGGTGGTGAAATTCAGCGTATCTTTCTACATCTTCATCTAGAAGCCCGGCTAGATTCTCTAATCTATATTTTTGATGAGCCCATGTCAGGACTGCATCCATCAGAGAAGGAAGGCATGATAGGCGCAGTAAAAGAATTAAGGGATCTTGGAAATACCGTAATCGTGGTAGAGCATGACAAAGACATGATAAGAAATGCAGACCATATCATTGAGATTGGCCCAAAGGCTGGAAAAGAAGGAGGAATGGTGGTTTATAAAGGGACTTATAAGGACTATATAAATCAACATACCTTGATCAGTGACTATCTTTCGAGCCGTGTACTCATGCCAAAACGAACCTTGAAAAAGACTTTAATTGAACAACAAGACTGTCTCACATTAGAACATGCAACGACTCACTATCTAAAGGATATCACGGTATCTATTCCTCTTTATTGCATGGTGGGGATTGCAGGAGTATCGGGAAGTGGAAAGAGCTCGCTGATCATGGAAACCCTTTTAACGAGGCTTGCCAGTGTAAAAAAATATGGCACTGCAACAGGAATACTGGGAGCAGAAAAGGTCAGCGGATTTACAAAGATTTCACAAGAGCCTATTGGAAGGAGTGCTAGTTCCACACCGGCCTCTTATATCGGTATCTGGGAAAAAGTACGAGAGCTGTTTGCAGAGCAGCCGAAAGCGAAAGAGCGAATTATGAGCGCAGGCAATTTTTCCTTTCATTCCAAAGGTGCATGCCCAGAGTGCAAGGGCAGTGGCTATGAGAGGATTTTTCTGACCTCGGATTTTTCCGTTAACAAGCGCTGTCCGACCTGCCATGGAAAACGGTTTTGTCAGGAAACCCTTTTGGTCACATATAAAGGAAAGACAATTGCAGATGTACTGGATTTAAGCATAGAGGAAGCCATTTGTTTTTTTGAAGGGCATAAGGATATTGTAAAACCACTTAGCTTCTTAGAGAAGATGGGCATGGGATATCTAAGGCTTGGCCAGCCATCCTCTTCCTTAAGCGGTGGCGAGGCGCAGCGGGTGAAACTTGCCAAAGCCTTAGGAAGGCAGAATAAGAGCAATTTCCTATATGTATTAGATGAGCCTACCAATGGATTAAGTCTGTATGATACGGCACTATTATTAAAGTTATTGGATGGACTTGTGAGAAGTGGAAACTCCGTAATCGTCATTGAACATAATGTGGAAGTGCTAAAGAGCTGCGATTATATCATTGAACTAGGCCCGGAAGGCGGGGACAAAGGTGGAGAAATCATTGCAAAAGGAACGCCCGACCGTCTGAAAGACAATCAAAAATCTAAGACAGGGAGGTATCTGCTATGAATTTAGAAAGCAGGATGGAACGAGTAATCCATGGAAGTTATAAGAATATGACGGGCTTACTTGTACGAAAGAATGGTAAGACCGTATACGAAAACTATTATAATGGCTGCTTGGCGATAAATAAAATTCATGTGGCATCGGTAACGAAAAGCATTATTTCAGCCTTGTTTGGAATTGCCATGGACCAGGGATATATAAAAAGTGTGGATCAGAAGGTATTGGAGTTTTTTCCAGACTATACAGTTTTAAATGGAGAGTATACCATACAGAAGATTACCATCAGGGATATGTTAACTATGACGGCCCCATACAAATATAAGACAGAACCATATGCCAAGGTTCTGTCAGGCGACCACTGGATTCAGGAAGCATTAAATCTATTGGGCGGCAAGGGGAAAATCGGGGAGTTTACGTATTCTGCCATGATTGGAGTGCATATTCTATCTGGCATCCTTGTAAAAGCAACCGGAAAGCCGGTACTGGAGTTTGCTAGGCATAATTTATTTCAGCCATTGGGAATTGAGATCAAGGAGACTATTTGCTTATGCAGTGAGGAAGCCAACATGGAATTTCTAAAGGCAACAGACAAAAATGGCTGGGTGGCAGATCCAGAAGGGATCCATACCGCAGGCTGGGGCCTTACATTGTCACCAACGGATATGGCAAAGATCGGTGAGCTGTATTTAAATGAAGGCATAGTAAACGGCAGAACCCTTCTGTCAAAAGATTGGATTAGTAAAAGTACTACAGTACAGAGTAAATGGGGCAAGCTTTTGTATGGATATCTGTGGTGGGTGATCGATGAAAAGGAACACAGTTATGCAGCATTAGGCCAAGGCGGTAATGTAATTTATGTAAATCAAAAGAAGCAGCTGGTCGTCGCCATTACCTCCCTCTATAAAGAGAACGCGCAGGATAGGATGGTTCTGATTAAAGACTATATAGAGCCAATGATTGGATAAAAAGCAAATTGTAAGTATATGGAAAAAGAAATATAATGTGAATAGAAGCATGTTTAACAGTTTATATATGAGGAGGTCTTTGGCATATGCAGACAATTCGGGTAATGGAAATACCGAAGATGAAGGCGGTGTACTCCGGTCCACTTTCTACTGACGAAGCATTTATGGGATTTAACAAATGGTTTAGTGATTATCATGCATCTTTGAAGTGTGAGCTGTTTCCAAGAGATTTTATGTGGTATAACGAGCGAATTGGCGCGCAGGAATGGTTTTATGCCTTGCCAGAGCATGCAGATATATCACAAATCAAAGACTATGAGATCGTAGACTTGCCATCGGGATTATATGCAGTTGCGTCCTGTCTGGATGCAGACCTGGATGAAGCAAAAGATTGGATGGGCACCAGAGAAGAAGTGATGAATTGGGTGAAGGAAAGCGAGCTGTTTGACCTGTATGTAAATGATGAGGGAAAAGAAGAACGATACCCGATGTTTCATATTGTATCGCCGGGCAGACTGTTTCATAAAGGTATCTCTATTGAAAATCTATATGTACCGATTATCGAAAAGAAGTAGGAAAGAAATAGGGAAGCTGTTTTTTAGTACATAGGAAACGTCTCTTGGAGAAGTCTCCTATGTACTAAAAAAGGCTTTCTAAAAAACAGAAAGCCAAGATGCACACTCACTCGAAAGGAGAATGTCGCTGTCGCGACCGAGTTCGGCGCGGACAAAGTGTCTTCTCCCGAGGGATTGAGGGGCAGGAGAGTTGAGAGTGTCGAAGCCACTTTATTCTTGGAGGATTAGTATGGGGAAAAAGAAAAGAGAACATGTAGTATTTGATCAGATGCGTGTACAAAAAAAGACGATTCCATTTACACTAATAAATCAGAAAAAAGGGAAGCAGAAGAAACCAAGTGGAAAATGAGAGGAGCTGTAGGATTATGTTAAGACTACGTCCATACAAAAAATGCGATGCAAAGCACATCGTAAGCTGGATCAAGGACGAAGAAACATTTCGCAAATGGTGTGCCGACCGTTATGCGAATTATCCAATCACGGCAGATGACATCAATAACCATTATGAAACCTGTGCAAATCTGGATGATTTTTATGAGATGACAGCGTTTGATGAAACTAACACAGTAGGACATTTAATTATGAGGTTTACGGATCCTGAGAAAACAGTCTTACGATTTGGCTATGTGATCATCAATGATGATAAACGCGGCATGGGGTATGGAAAAGAGATGCTTACGTTATCCTTACAATATGCATTTGATATTTTAAAAGTTAAAAAAGTTACATTGGGAGTGTTTGAAAATAATAAGCCTGCCTATTATTGTTACAAGTCAGCAGGATTTCATGAAATTCTCTTAGATAAGCCAGAATACTATCATGTATTGGGTGAGAAATGGAAATGTCTTGAGATGGAGGTTATAAAGAACAAATGATGGTAATTCATTCAGAGAAGAGGTAATGATAAGGGAGAGAAGACTATGTCAACGGAAAAACAATTCATTCGTTCAGAACGGGCCCATTTTATGTGTCCGAACATGCACTTTGGCATCTTAGCCAAGATAAGAGCAAAGACAGACATGCAAAAGATAAAGGACAGCCTGGACCGTATGGCCAAAGCACATCCATTTTTAAGAAGCCGAATCAAGTATGAAAGCGACCATAAAAATCTATACTATGAAATCCAAGACGATTCTACCATCGAGCTGTTTGAGAAAACGGACTGTTCCTCAATCTGGGAGGATTATAGAAAAATCAGCGAGACAGAGTGGGACGTATTTGCACATGGACTGTTGAAAGTAATCGTATATCCAATTGGCCAAGAAATGAGCCTGCTTTTTGTTTCCCATCATTTACTGGGAGATGGCAGATGTCTGCTAGAACTTGTTGATGAGTTCACAAAACTATATGTACAGAATGTGGAGCCGGATTTTGTAGAAGAACGTCTTATTACCAGCATAGAGGAGCTTCCGGAGAATAGTAATCTGACCGGAATTAGCAGATACCTAGTAAGAAGTATGAATAAGAAGTGGAGAAAAGAGAAGACAGCCGTCACCTATAAAGAGTATACAGAATTTTCAAACCAGTTTGTAAAGAATAATCCTGTAGACCATATAATCAAGTCAGTAGAGCCACAGAAATTAAGACGGATGAAGACAGAGTGTAAGAAAAATCAGATTACGCTAAATGATTTGCTGATGGCAAAGGCATACATTGGATTATCGACCAAAAAGATAATTATTGCAGCAGATGTCCGAGATAAGATTTCCTGTTATAACAAGGGCGCCTGTGGAAATTATGCTACTGCCATGGGCATTGTGTTAAAAGGGAAACAGAAGGATGTCATTAAGACAGCAAAAGAAGTACATAATCAGGTGAAAAACCATATGGAGAGTAATCGAAAGCTGATGCTAATACTAGCATGCTATTTAAACATGGATGCAGGGCTGATTGATGCAGCGGCTATTGCAACATTAGGTGAGTTTGAAAGTAAGGCAGCACGGTTTGTGGGAGCAAGCATGTTTGGCTATCTAAAACGAGATGGAATAAGCATCACGAACTTAGGACATATTCAAAATCCACATATAATCGAAGCAACCTTTATACCACCGGCATCTCCGGCCACAATACAGACCATTGGCGTGCTGACTGTAAATGATCATATGCAGCTATGCAGCAGTTATTATGAACATGCAGTTTCTAAAAAGGTCGTAAGACGGCAGCTGGATTTTATGTCATAAGGTTTGTCTATAATTATGAAAATTGAGGAGGTATTTATGGCAAGATGGGATCCGTGGCATGGCTGCCACAAACATAGTGAAGGCTGTAAGTACTGTTATATACATAAAGGAGACAGTAGACGGGGCATTGATACAGACAACGTGGTAAAGACCGATAGGTTTACCGCCCCAATCGAAAAGAATAAAAAAGGGGAATATAAGATGAAAGCAGGGCAGCTGGTATACTTATGTTTCTCTTCTGATTTCTTATTAGAAGATGCAGATCCATGGCGTAAGGAATGCTGGGAGATGATCAAAGAGCGAAGTGACTTGCATTTTATGTTCCTGACAAAGCGGATTGAGCGATTTTTGGACTGTATTCCAAGTGACTGGGGAGATGGATATCCAAATGTGACTGTAGGATGTACCATAGAAAATCAAGCAAGGGCTGATGAGAGGCTATCCATCTTTCAAAATCTTCCCATAGTTCATAAAAATGTAATCTGTCAGCCACTTATTGAGGGGATAGATATAAAAAAATATTTACAGGATGTAGAGTTCGTGGTAGTGGGAGGAGAATCAGATTACAGGGCAAGGCCTTTTTACTATGACTGGGCACTATCCCTGAGAAAGCAGTGCATTGCAACCAATACCGGATTTGAATTCAGGCAGTGTGGCACGTACTTTATAAAAGACGGAAAGCAATATAAATTAGCTGTCAGGGACCTTTGCAGTCAGGCAAGAAAAGCAGGAATTAATTATTATCTTTCATAAGATGTTTGGAAATAAATAGGGGGGGAGCGTCATGAAGAAAATCAATCTTTTAGATCAGGTAAATGCCGTTGATCAGCTGTATGTCTATCAAAAGATTGCAAGGATCAATGGGAATGTGATCAGTGTTGTAAATGTGGAAAACCGTACGCTTGATTTCCATGTTCATGAGCATTCGGACGAAATGTTCTTTGTCATTGAGGGAAGCTTTGAGCTAGAGACCGAGGAAGGGCTGACTAGGGTAAATCAGGGCGAATTTGTCATCGTGCCAAAAGGAATAAGGCATAGGCCGGTAGTAAAAGAACTGACCAAGTTTATGATGATGGAACTGGATGGAACGTTAAATAAGGAAAACAGCGGAGACTTATATGAGGACTAACGGAACGAAATTAAGGGAGAATAAAAATGAACTTATATTCATCACATTGTGTATTTCCAGTGCCTGACATAGAGAAAACTGCCAGGTTTTATAATGAAAAGCTGGGATTTCGAAGAGTGGATTATCTAAGTGCAAATGAACCACATATCTGCCTATACCGGGATGCAATAGAAGTCATCCTGACACAGTCGAAAAATGGACAAGCCGTAATTCCAAACCGAGTCTTATATGGATATGGTGAGGATGCCTACTTTATCAGCGATACCCAGCAAGAATTGGAACAGGAGTTTGAGGCAAATGGAGTTGAAATTGTAGAGAGGCTGCATATGACCGATTACCACAACCTCGAGTTTATCATTGCTGACAATGATGGAAGGCATCTTATATTTGGAATGAAGAACTGGAAGGAATCAGAGGATACGGTCTGGGAAGAATTATATACCCGGGCAAAGGCATTACTAAATCCTAGAAAGCTATCGTCATTAATGGAAGCGGGAGGAGTTGCAGCGGCACTGATTACAGACAAAGGCAATATTTATACAGGAGTCTGTATTGACACTGCAAGTTCCATGGGGATGTGCGCAGAGCGGAATGCCATGGCCAATATGATTACCAATGGAGAAAGCAAGATCAGTAAATTGGTTGCAGTTATGGAGGACGGAAGTGTTGGTTCTCCATGTGGTGTCTGTCGGGAATTTATGATGCAGTTACACAAAGACAGCAAGGACATAGAAATTCTGGTGGACTATGATACGAAGAAGACAATAACACTTGGTGAACTATTGCCTGACTGGTGGGGGAGCAAATGATTGAACGAATAGATGTGGTATTAGGCAAGGAAGAGGAGATTGAACAGTGGATGGAGCTAGTCAGAAAAATCAATGCTCAGTTTCCAGGGTTAAAATCAGAAGAGGAGATCGAGGAACATAAGAAGACAGTTTTAACCTTTATGCAGCGACATGAAGCCTTTTGTGTGAAGAGTAAAGATAAGATAGTTGGAGAAATATTATTTTCAAGAACATATAACACAATCTGTTTCCTTGGCGTGGATAAAGAATATCGCCGAAATGGCATTGCAAGATCGTTAGTACTAGAAGCAATGGTTACCATGGACCAGACAAAGGAGATTACAGTTACCACATATTGCGAAGAGGATGAGAATGGAGTGGCGCCAAGGGCATTATATAAGAAACTGGGGTTTGTGGAAGGTGACCAGACTGAGGAGTTTGGATATCCCTGTCAGATTTTAATTTTACATCCATCGGTGTCCTCCAAACCAAAGCATGGCATTTAAAGAGGAGAAGGCAAATGAGATAGACATATTTTGTATCTATTGCAGCCATAGTGACCAACGAAAAGGAAGTGAATAGCAAAAAGTGAAAATCATAAAAAGGCTGTCTTGGATTGCACCAATGCTGATCATGCTTCTATTAAATGGCTGCAGCACGGTTTTAGCAAGACATGGACTTGTGTTAAGAGCCACGCCATGGACAGTGCTGTATTGGCTGTTAGTCTGTTCTATCTTAGTATTTGTGGCAGGCTTAGCCATTACCTTGTATAAATGGAGCATAAAAAAGGAGAAGTTACGCTATCGAGTAATTGTTGGCTGCCTTGATGTAGGAGCCGTTATAAGCAGCCTTTTATTTTTAGCACTCTGCTTTTTTATTTATGCATTTACCTTTGAGCCGGAGCATGTGGTGGTAAGAAATAATCAGAAGTTTGTTGCATGCGTAGTCAGTTTTACAGATGTAAATGTGTATTACTATGAGTATAAAGGAAAACTATTTCGTGGTGAAAAGAAGTTAGGCGAGGAATGGTATGGAAGCGGAGGCTATGATCCGTTTACAACAAGTATGGATGTGAAACCAAAACGAAGTTGGTTTGAGGAATAAGAGCCAAAGTAGGGGACAACCTTCTTGAACTATTTTGTCAAAAAGTATAACATAGAGGTAGTTAAAGTAGTAAAAACAGAGTGCGAAAAGGAATAACAGAAATGAAGATAAGAACAGCAACGATAAATGATTTAGACAGAATTACACAGTTAGAGGCAATTTGTTTTCCGGAAGCGGAGGCAGCAACAAGAGAAGCATTTGAACAGCGCCTCACATACTATCCGGATCATTTTTGGCTGTTAGAAGACAAAGAGACATTAATTAGTTTTGTTAATGGCATGGTAACCGAAGAAGAACATTTAACGGATAAAATGTATGAAGATGCAAGCATGCATAAGGAAGATGGAAAATGGCAGATGATCTTTGGTGTAAATACAGCTCCAGAGTACCGTCAGAAAGGATATGCTGCAGAGATCCTCAACCAGGTGATTTCAGATGCAAGAGCCCAGCAAAGAAGTGGTCTTGTACTAACTTGCAAAGACAGGCTGGTATCGTATTACGCGAAGTTTGGATTTGTAGACGAAGGGCGCTCAGGCTCAGAACACGGGGGCGTCAGCTGGCATGAGATGCGTCTTACCTTTTAGAATGCAGAGGAGAAAGTATGGAACTTAGAATACTTAATTATTTTCTGACTGTGGCAGAGGAAGAGAATATAACAAAGGCAGCCAAATTGTTACATGTCAGCCAGCCAACCTTATCCAGGCAGTTAATGCAGTTAGAAGAGGAACTGGGTGTCCAACTTTTTAAACGAAGCAACCATAACATCATTCTCACACAAGAAGGTCTGATGTTAAAACGTCGTGCCAAGGAGATGCTTGTTTTGGCTGATAAGACAAAAGAAGAGTTATCAGGTAATGGAGAGGCTATTTCAGGTAAGATTGCAATTGGTTGCGGAGAGCTGCTAAGCGTATCGGAACTTGCAGAGATCATGACGGCATTTCAGGGAAAGTATCCATTGGTAACGTATGACATATATAGTGGAAACACTGTCGGGATTAAGGAAAGAATGGAAAATGGTGCGCTTGACCTAGGTCTTCTGATCGAGCCGGTAGAGGTGGAAAAATACGAGTTTGTTCGTATGAAGACCAAGGAAGAATGGGGAGTCCTAGTAAATGAAAACTTGCCAATTGCAGATAAGCCCCATATTCGTCCGGAGGATCTGGTAGGAATACCAATTATGATTGCTTCAAGCAACCCAATCCAGAATGAGCTTGCCAGCTGGTTTGGAGACTATGCCGATGACATAAAAGTGGCTTCGACCTATAATCTGATTTATAACAGTGCAATCTTCGCACAGAAGAAATCGGGTGCATTACTTTGTATAAAGCTAAATTCCAGTTATAAGGGATTAAAGTTTGTACCATTATTTCCAAGGCTCACCCTTTCTTCGGTACTGGCATGGAAAGAGCATCAGGAATTTTCCAAGACAACCGCAGCATTTATACAATTTGTAAAAGAAATGCAGAATATGAATAACTAGATATGAAACTTAAGCATTAGACATAACTGAACAATGGATTTAAGATTAAGGTGTACCAAGAAAGTTCTTGAGGCACCTTTTTTCTTACTCAAATAGCAAAAATCACTATTGTAAATGGAGTTGAGCAGGGAATCAAGAACGTATTATTTGGAGGATAGATAATTTGAAAAAAAATATTGGAACTGCATTATCTTTATACCCAACACCAACGGTAGTAATCGGAGCAATGGTTGACGGAAAGCCTACTTGGACCTTGGTTGCCCACGTTGGAATTATGGGACATGACCATGTAACTGTCAGCCTTGCTAAGGCACATTACATTAACCAAGGCATTTTAGAAAGCAATACCTTGTCAATTAATGTTGTTACAGAGGACTGGCTTGCAAAAGCAGATCAGATGGGTTGTATCAGTGGAAATAAGGTGGATAAGTCAGAGGTGTTTACATACACTATGGGCGAGAAGAACACACCGATGATTGATGAGGCTCTTCTTACCATTGAATGCCAAGTAGAAGCTAACTATGAGACTACAGGATTTGATAACTTTATTTGCACCATTGCATGTACTTATGCAGAGGAAAGCATTCTTAATAACGCAGGAAAGATTGACTATAGAATATTTAAACCAGTCTTATTCCAATTTCCAACCTATGAATATCTAAGAACCGGTGATGTAATTGGTAACTGTGCGAAAATTGGAAAGAAGTGATATATATGACAGAACGGGAAAAACAATTACAGGGCCTTCCCTATAATCCATCCGATAAAGAGCTTCGAGCAATCAGCAATGAAGCAAAGTTATGAATGAAGGAGTTTAATCAATGTGAAGCCGCAGATTGTATAAAAAGGGAGCAGATAATACGTGAAATGGTAGGAAGCTGTGGAGACAATGTTCGCGTAAACCAGCCATTTCTAGTAGATTACGGAAAAAATATAACCATTGGAAATGATGTTGTGGTCAATATGAACTGCACTTTTCTGGATACAGGCAAAATAACCATTGGAAGCAAGGTACTGATTGGGCCAGATGTTAAGATCTATACCGCCATGCATCCAAAAGAAGCAGACAGCAGGTTTGCCAAGGACGAAGCAGGCAATACGTTTGTGGTAACCCTTGCAGCACCTGTTACAATCGGAGATGATGTGTGGATTGGCGGTGGAGCAATACTCTTACCCGGGGTGACCATAGGAAGTCATTCCATCATAGGAGCAGGAAGCATTGTGACAGAAGATATACCAGAATATAGCATGGCATGTGGTAATCCATGCACGGTAAAGAAAAAAGTTGAAAAATAGTAAAGATAGAAGGAGTAGAAAAATGAATTTACCAAAAATTGCATTAGGAACATGGTCTTGGGGTACTGGAATGGCTGGCGGAGACCAGGTATTTGGAAATAATCTTGGAGAAAAGGAATTACAGTCTGTATTTGACAGAGCAATGGAAAATGGCCTAAATCTTTGGGATACAGCAGCAGTCTATGGAATGGGTTCTAGTGAAAGAGTATTAGGAAGCTTTGTAAAAGCAACAAAGAATCCTGTCATTCTTTCAACCAAGTTCACTCCTCAAATTGCAGGAAATGAGGCAGATCCAGTTGTTTCTATGTGTGAAGGAAGCCTAGAAAGACTAGGAGTGGACGTTATTGATATTTACTGGATCCATAATCCATCCGATGTAGAACGATGGACACCATATCTTGCACTACTAGTAAAAAGTGGTAAAATTAAAAGTGTAGGCGTTTCAAATCATAATTTAGCTCAGATTAAGAGAGCAGAAGAAATCCTTTCCCAAGAAGGAGTGCATATTTCAGCAGTTCAAAATCATTACAGCTTACTATACCGTTCCTCAGAAGAGGCAGGAATCCTTGATTACTGTAAGGAAAATAATATTACGTTCTTTGCCTATATGGTATTGGAGCAAGGTGCACTTGGTGGCAAATATGACGAGGATCATTTAATGCCGGTGGAAAGTCAGAGAGGTCAGACCTATAATCCAATTCTTCCTAAAATCAGCGGGCTAATCGGAGCGCTTAGAGAAATGGCAGATAGCCATAACGTAGCACCTGCACAGATTGCAGTTGCATGGGCCATTGCAAAGGGAACAACACCAATTATCGGTGTAACAAAGCCAGAGCAAGTTGACGATGCAGTGAAGGCTACAAATGTCGTGTTAACTGGGGAAGAAGTAACACGACTTGAAACATTAGCAAAGGCTTCAGGCGTTGATACAAGAGGTGCTTGGGAAATGCCAATGGTGAGTAAGAATTGAATGGTTATTTAAAAATCTAAATGAATAACAGGGAGGATTTAAACATGGTAAAACAAACAGCAGGACGTGATAGCTTAGGTGAATTTGCACCTAAGTTTGCAGAATTAAATGATGATGTATTATTTGGTCAGGTATGGTCAAGAGAAGACAAACTTTCTCTAAAGACTAGATCGATTGTTACAATAACTGCATTAATTAGTAAAGGAATTGTGGACTCATCCCTTCAGTATCATTTAATGACCGCAAAGAAAAATGGAGTGACTAAGGAAGAAATGGCTGAGATCTTAACTCACCTTGCCTTCTATGCAGGATGGCCAAATGCATGGGCAGCATTTGGTATGGCAAAAGACGTGTATGCAGATGAAGATGCAGAAGCTACCACAGAACACGGCGGATTTTTTGGATTGGGTGAGCCTAATACAGCCTATGCACAGTATTTTGTAGGGAACTCCTATCTAAAACCATTAACAAATCCAAAGGAAACTGTATTTATTGCAAATGTAACCTTTGAGCCGGGATGCCGTAATAATTGGCATATTCACCACGCTAAAAGCGGTGGAGGCCAGTTACTCGTCTGTGTAGATGGAGAAGGATGGTATCAGGAAGAAGGAAAACCAGCTCAGAGTTTACAGCCAGGGGATGTGATTACCATTCCTGCAGGTGTAAAGCATTGGCATGGAGCAAAAAAAGACAGCTGGTTCAGCCATCTTGCGGTAGAGTGTCCAGGAGAGGAAACATCCAATGAATGGTTAGAAAAAGTCGAGGATGAGGCATATAATGCTCTGTAATCATAACTAATAATAAAAGTCTTAAGGCTTGGTAAAACAAGTTTTAGGACTTTTTTTATTTATAGGAAGCTACTCTACGCACCAAAAGGAAGATGGCGCTTACGCAACTAGGTTCGGCGCGGGCAAATTACAGCAGTAAAATTTCTATATGCCAAAACCAAGATTACGCCAAGCAACAGCACCATAAAATGGGTGCTATTGTTAAGGCGATAGGATACATTTAATAGTAAGGAAAGACAGTGGATGACATACCAGCGCACTATGAATGTTCCGGATATGCTTCTGCCTATGTGTTACGAAGCCTTGGGGGGAACGCAGATGGAACCGTGCCGGGATCACTGTGACTATCTGCCAATCGTAGGCTATGATGAGGAAAACTTTTATGCGACAGAATTGTTAAGCAATATGAAAAATGCCGAGGCACAGTATTATAACCGTAAGATTGCAATTACTGATTTTGAAAAAATGTGTTCAACAGGCATTATAGAAGACAATACTTATCTCATATTGAAATTGAAAAAGTGAGAAGGGTAAAATAATGGTAAGTTATGGTTGACATCCACAAATTCTTTTATTATAATTATAGCATATTAAACTTAGTGGATAAGTAGGAATAATACTTGTCAATACGTAATATAAAATTCAAGTAGCAGATACATAAGAAAGGAATACAAAAGAGATGAGTAAGCCAGTAATCGGAATCGTAGGAAATCTCTTAATCATGGATGGCGGGATGTTTCCAGGATTAGAACGAGATTATGTAAATCGGGATTATAGTGTGAGTGTCACATTGGCAGGAGCAGTGCCATTAATTCTTACTGTTCAGGATGACGAAGAGGCAATCAGAAGTCAGATTGAACGAGTAGATGCATTGGTATTCTCTGGTGGTTATGATATGGATCCACAATTATATGGGGAAGAGCCAATGTGGGAACAAGGATTTATACACCCACAAGTAGACCAGTTTTACTTAAAAGCAATTAAAATTGCAAGAGAGTTAAATAAGCCGGTACTAGGAATTTGTAAAGGAATTCAAGCAATCAATGTTGCATTTGGAGGTACTCTGTATCAGGATCTTAAGAAACAAGTGCCGGAAAGCATGAAACACAGTCAGTCATCACCAAGACAATATGGAAGTCATGCAGTGAAAATAGACAAAGACAGTTTCTTAGGGGAATGTCTGCCGGAAGAGACCAAGATTAATAGTTTTCACCATCAGGCAATAAAAGATCTGGCAGCAGGATTTCGTGTGACTGCAATTGCTACCGATGGCATCATTGAAGGCATTGAAAGCACTGCGGGAAGCTTTGTGACAGCGGTTCAGTGGCATCCGGAAATGATGGCATCCCATGGAAATACAGAAATGATTCAATTATTTAAACACTTTGTAGAGAAAGTGGAACAGGAGGACTAAAGATGGAAAAGAAAAAGAAATTCGGCCTGTTTAGTATCGTATTGCTGGGAATTAATTCAATTATTGGATCTGGTATCTTCTTAATGCCAGGAAAAGCGTACGTGCTAATGGGTACTCAAAGTTTATGGGTGTATTTATTTATTACCTTGTTGGCAGGTTCTATGGCACTTTGTTTTGCAGAAGCAGCAGGATATTTTAAGTCCAATGGTGCAGCTTATGTGTATGTAAAAGAGGCATTTGGTAATTTACCTGGCTTTGAAGTCGGAGTTATGAAATACTTAGTGCAGATTGTAGCTTGGGCAACCATGGCAGTAGGATTTGTAACTGCATTATCTGCTATTTGGCCGGCGGCCGGAACTGGCATGACCAAAAATATTATTATCTGTGTATTGTTAATTGGTCTAGGAATTGTAAATTACATAGGTGTCGATCTGACAAAACATATTAATAATATTGCAACCGTAGGAAAGATGATTCCATTGGTATTATTTATTGCCGTTGGTATTTTCTTTATAAAAGGTGGAAATTATTCTTCCGGTTCGGTAGCAGGAATTACGGTTGGTAAATTCTCTGAGACAGCAATCTTGGTATTTTATGCATTTACCGGATTTGAAGCAATTGCAACGGCATCGGAAGATATGGAAAATCCAAAGAAGAATATTCCACTTGCCATATTAATTGCCTTTTGTACTGTATCCATTGTATATTTTATGATCCAATTTGTTAGTATCGGTATTTTAGGCAGTACATTGGGTGCAACTAGTACACCAGTAGTAGAAGCTATGTCACATACTATATTAGGTTCGGCAGGCAGCGCTATCGTAACAGCGGGTACATTGATTTCCATCGGTGGGATTAATATTGCACAGTCCTTCTATGCACCACGAGGACTATCTGCATTAGGGGAAACTCATATGCTTCCTAATATCGTTTGTAAGACTAGTAAGCGAGGAACTCCTGGAATTGCAATTATAATTTCAGTTGCAATTGCTCTTCCAGTCGCACTTTCCGGAAGTTTTACAACACTTGCAGCAATCAGTGTAATTACAAGATTTACGCAGTATATTCCAACTTGCCTGTCCATTCTTGTATTTAGAAAACGAGGCATGGAAAGCGCATTCAAAGTACCATTTGGTCCTGTAATTCCAGTTTTGGCAACCATCGTAAGTTTATGGCTGTTATATAATGCAGATAGAATGAAATTAGTAATTGGTTTATGCGTAATGGTAGCAGGTATACCACTGTACTATCTAATGGTATATTACAATAAAAAGCATGGATATGAATTTTCTAAAATAGATTAGTGAAAGAGAAACTCTCAGAAGATACGGGAAACACCCTGTCTGCTGAGAGTTTGTTTTAATATATAGGAGCCATATAGGCTCCTATATATTAAAATGCCCCCTGAAAAAAGCGGGTGCAAGATGCGCACTCACTCGAGAGGAAGATGTCGCTAGCGCGACCGAGCTCGGCGCGTGCAAAGTGTGTGTGGAACACACACTTTGATTAAGAATAGGAGCCATATAGGCTCCTATAAATTAAAATGCCCCCTGAAAAGCGGGTGCAAGATGCGCACTCACTCGAGAGGAAGATGTCGCTAGCGCGACTGAGCTCGGCGCGTGCAAAGTGTGTGTGGAACACACACTTTGATTAAGAATAGGAGCCATATAGGCTCCTATAAATTAAAATGCCCCCTGAAAAGCGGGTGCAAGATGCGCACTCACTGGAGAGGAAGATGTCGCTAGCGCGACCGAGCTCGGCGCGGGCAAAGTAGTATTATTAGCTCATACACTAGGATTATGGTTGATATTGGAAATGAAAAGAGATACATTTAATAATATAGGAATTAACCAAGTCTAGAGGATGGAGGTAGTGTATGAGAGAGTGTATTCGTTGCACAAAAGAAATGATTGAAAACTACGATGTTAAGGTGGAAGGCGCAGCCTATGGGTTAAAGATTACCAAGCCGGGAATTTTTAAAGAAAGCCTTGGGAAAGTCCATTGCGCGGTTTGTCCAGAGTGTGGATATATTGAATTCTATCTGGAAGATGCCAGTAAAATCACAAAATAATTAGAAGCTAGGGTACAAAAAAGAAAAATAAGAGGTGAAGGAGTAAGAGAAAGATGTTTCAATTATTGTTAGTAGTCATTTATCTGTCATTTATCAGCCTTGGGCTGCCGGATTCGTTATTAGGCGCAGCATGGCCAACCATGTATGGTGAATTTGATGTGCCTGTTTCCTACGCCGGTATAATTTCCATGACAATAGGATTAGGAACCATTGTTTCCAGTTTGCAAAGCGACCGGCTTACCAAATTGCTTGGGGCAGGAAAGGTAACCGCAATCAGTGTGGCAATGACAGCAGCAGCATTATTTGGCTTCTCAGTAAGCCATTCGTTCTGGATGCTTATTTTATGGGCAATCCCTTATGGGTTAGGTGCAGGAAGCGTTGATGCTGCACTTAATAATTATGTAGCCCTCCATTATAAAAGCAGACATATGAGCTGGCTTCATTGTATGTGGGGAGTCGGGGCATCCGTAGGACCTTATATTATGGGATATGCCTTAAATGCTGGGCGTGATTGGAATACAGGATACCAGTATATCGGCATAATGCAGGCGGTACTTACGTTTATTATAGTAATCAGCCTGCCATTATGGAAGGGAAGAAAGGATCCAGAGCAAGGAAAAGGAACAGAAAAAGCGCTTTCTATAAAGGAAATTTTTTTAATTCCGGGAGCAAAAGAGGTTATGCTTATGTTCTTTTGCTACTGTGCAATAGAATCTACAAGCGGCCTATGGGCAAGTAGTTATCTTGTATTACATAAAGGAGTATCAACAGAGATGGCAGCGAATTTTGCCAGCATGTTTTTCATCGGTATCACCA
The DNA here is from genome assembly GCA_030535455.1 of bacterium. GTDB lineage: Bacteria > Bacillota > Clostridia > Lachnospirales > Lachnospiraceae > KM106-2. Next base: position 4,598 of record JAUNJY010000060.1, on the reverse strand, counting down.
TTGGAAGGGCAATTAGTGGATTTATTACAATGAAATTAAATGATACGCAGATGATTCGATTGGGACAGGCAATCATTTTAGCCGGAATTTTTATTCTGCTATTGCCATTGGGAGAGTATATCTCGTTGGCCGGATTAATCCTGATTGGTTTAGGCTGTGCACCGGTATATCCTTGTATTATTCACTCCACACCGGCTCATTTTGGTGCTGACAAATCGCAGGCAATTATCGGAGTGCAAATGGCAAGTGCATATGTGGGAAGCTGTATTATGCCGCCAATTTTCGGTTTGATTGCCAATCATATTACGGTGGCGTTATTCCCGCTATACCTTTTAATCCTGATCGGGTTGATGGTCTTTATGCATGAAACATTAAATAAGAAAGGGGTAGTAGGTGAGCAAGGATAGCAGACACAGAGAAAGGAAAGGTACATAATGAGAAAGAAGTTAGCAATTGTTTTACTTTGTTTTATCACCATAACCCTATTTGCTCCATGTACGGCTAATGCAGATATGGGGCCTAAGCCTTCCGTCCAGATTACCTTTGAAAATATGGGAGATGAGACGTGTTATGGGACATTGCTCTCAAAAGAGGAGTCGACAGGTCCTGCAATGGTCTGGGATGGCACCGAGGAAACGATTCGCAGATATGATTTAGACTATGATATTTGGAAGGCATTTGTAGACTATAAGGATACGGATGGATTTTATTTTCTACAGAATGCTTGGCTTTGTAGTGAGGAGAAGAAACTTGACTGGACGTATTATCCACCTACGCCATTTAAGATCTTGCTATACTACCCCAAAACCAATACTTTCGTTGTAAGCGACATATATGAGAGATATGCATTTGATAGTCTTTTTAAGGTAAATATGGAGGGAATAGACATTGGATCGGTAGAGGCACAGACTCCTGTTCTTGTAGCAGAGCGAAGTTATGATTATAAGGGGGAAGCAATAGTTCTTATTTTACGTATTATTGCAACAATTCTTCTGGAAGTGATTATTGCCTTTTTATTTGGATTTGTCTGGACCAAAGAGCTTGTTTATGTTGCGGGAATTAATGTGGTGACGCAGATACTCCTCAATGTGATGCTTAATCTGGTAAATTATAATCAGAAAAAGCCAATATATATCATAATCTATCTACTTTTGGAAGTTATGGTAATTGTGATAGAAGCCTTCTTTTACAATAAAGTATTTAATAGAATTGAGAAAGAACCAGTTGCATGTTCTAAATGTGTAGCCTATGCCTTAATTGCCAACGTGGTTTCTTTTGGGGCAGGAAGTTTACTTGCCAATTGGCTGCCGGGAATGTTCTAGACACATTAATATAATATGAAATCATAAGAATGCCTTCTGAAGTCAGCAAATGAGTTTAGAAGGTATTTTATGCATACAGAACAGAAAAAATATTATATAATGAGAACCTAATGAGTTTTGAAATGAGGAACAGAATGAAAAAAATATGGATTATGATATTCGCGGCATTACTATTATTTATGGTATCGGTACCGCTAGTTAACAATTACTCTGCCAGAAAAGTTGCCACCGAATTAAAAGAGCTTCCATTACCGGAAAATACAACTTATATAGAACACATATCAAAAGCTGGAAAGCTATGTGGAAATGGCAATGGAATGCAGTATTTAGGAGGTATCTTGATCAAGAGTGAGTTATCACTTGAGGAACTAGATACATATTATTCAAAGTATAACAAGGAGTATGTGGTGGAAAAACAGTTTGCACAGAAAATAGGATTTGTAGAACATACAGAACTTGCATTTGAAACAGAACTTAGTGGTACAGGGTATTACTTCATATACTTATGGGGAGAAGGAATAGAACCATTTTCCTATATTGATATAAGAGGACATTGATAGAAGGGAGAAATGATATGCAATTAGAAACCGAACGGCTGCTTCTTAGAGAACTTACGGATGAGGATTTTACCAAGTTATATGAAATCCTATCTGATAAAGAGACCATGGAACATTATCCAAAGCCATTTACCGAAGAAAAAGTGAAAGACTGGATTACGTGGAATAAGGAAAATTATAAGACATTTGGTTTTGGACTGTTTGCAGTGGTCTTAAAGGAGAATGGACATATGATTGGCGACTGCGGCATTACAATGCAGGCGATTAATGGAAGGGTTCGGCCGGAAATTGGATATCATATTAATAAAAACTATCAAAAGAAAGGCTATGCCACCGAAGCCGCACGAAGATGCAGAGATTTTATTTTTGAAAATACCCCTTTTAATATGGTTTATACTTATATGAAGTATAGCAATATTAGTTCCTATACAGTTGCCATAAAGAATGGAATGAGGTTTGTAGAAGAGTATGAAGATCCTGTAAATAGTAAGACCAAGGTCTATGCCATTACACGTAAGGAATGGCAGCATGAAAGAAGTGAAAAAAGATAGGAATTAAATATTTTCTTTCGAAAAGACTAAGGATAAGTGTTGCAATTAAAACGATTATGAAATAAAATGATTTCGTTTGGGACATAGATGGAGGAACACATGAGAGAAATCGGAATTGAAGAAATTATAGATTTAATAAAAAATCCAAATAAAGAAGATATATATGATTTAAATAATTATGTTCATCCAGCCGATATCTTGGAGGCAATTATTGACCGTGATGATATTCATGAGTTATTAAAACAGCTGCCAAAAGAATTGATTGCGGAAATTATCGAAGAAGCAGATGAAGAAGATCAGATTAAACTATTACAACAGTTTACCAATGCCGAAAAAGGTGAAATCTTAAATTCCATGTCCAGCGATGATGTTACCGACTTAATTGATGAACTGGATGAAGATAAAAAAAGCCATTTAATTGGTTTATTAGATAAAGAGACTCGTGAGGATGTTGAAAAGCTGTTAGAGTATGACAGTGATACTGCCGGTGGTATTATGACTACCGAGTTCCTTGCGATTTACGATGACAAGTCCATTGAAAGCGTGCTTAAATATATTCGCACGGAAACAGATGCAGAGACAACGTATTACTTATATGTAATTGATAGGGAATACCATCTAAAAGGGGTTGTAACGTTACGAGATATCGTTAGTAACCAGATGAGCACTAAGATTAAAGAGATTATGAATCCAAATGTAATTAGCGTGCATTATAACGATGACCAGGAAGCAGTAGCCCATATGTTTGAGAAATATGGATTTATGCTGATGCCGGTAGTCGATGATGATAGCCACATGATTGGTGTAATCACAGTCGATGACATCTTGGAAATCATGGTAGAGGAAACAACAGAAGATATCCACCGTATGGCTGGTATCAACAAAGAGGAAAAGGTAGATGGCTCCATTTCTGACTCTATTAAATCAAGACTTCCTTGGTTAGTTGTGAATTTGGTTACAGCCCTTCTTGCAAGTACAGTAATCGATTTGTTCTCAGATACGATTTCTAAAATTGTTGCATTAAGTGCCGTAATGACCATTATTTCTGGAATGGGTGGAAATGCAGGAACACAGACGCTTACCATTATCATTCGCGGCTTGTCCCTTGGAGAAATCGACAAAGAAAATGCAAGCCGTATCCTCATAAAAGAAGTAGTCGTTGGGCTGGTAACAGGTGCTGTAATCGGAGTATTTGTAGCTGGAATTGCAATGTACTATGAATTCAACCCAATCTTTGGATTGGTAGCCGCAGTTGCAATGTTATTAAATATGCTTTGTGCAGCATTGGCAGGGTATGCAGTACCTATTTTATTAGAGAAATTCAATATAGATCCGGCGTTAGCAAGTGGCGTGTTCGTTACCACATTTACCGATGTATTAGGATTTTTCTTCTTCTTAGGATTAGCAACCATTGCAATGCCATACTTATAGTTAAATGAAAGGGTCTCATTACGAGGCCCTTTTAGCTTGTCGCCAAAGTCGACAAGCTTTGGATGAAATCAGGCTTTCATCCAGTGCCAAGGGAAATGATTAGTGCTCATTCGTGTAAGTCCTTATAAAACAGGACCTATTCGCACTAATCCGCTATCCGAAAAGCGTGGTTTCCGGATAGCGATTTCAATGAAAACCCAGGTTTTCAAACTTTCCTCTAAGCAGTGCGTTGGAGTGAATGCATAATTTCATTTGTCTACAGTCTGAAAGGGCCTCATTACGAGGCCCTTTTTTAATTTACGCGACTGTCGCGATAACCAGAGAAACTCGCAAAGCGTGTTTCTTCTGGTTATCGAGGAAACTTCTTTTTGCGCAGTATTCTATTTATGAAAAAATCACTCTGAAAAACGAGTGCACGTTGTACATTCACCGGAAAGAAGTATGTCGCTTGCGTGACCAGATTCGGCGCGGGTAAAAATGGTAAGGCGAAAATTGTGACCGATTGGGCATAGGAAAACAAATACTCCCGGAATGCTCCAAAGTATGACCTGAAGTAAAGAAAAGAATAGAGTGTTTGGGCAAATATGAGAACAAAATCATTGAAATGCCCGGGAAACGACAAGAGCCGTGGACATTCAAATACAGGAATACTGTGCCTGGTAAAAAAGGACACAAAAAACGTTTTATAATGGACCCCATGTAGTGGACACATTACTTTTTAATTTTTACCCAAAAAT